>NZ_JAME01000015.1 GCF_000521865.1 Roseivivax isoporae LMG 25204 | reverse complement strand
TCGGTGCCGTCCGTCGGGTCGGTCGGAAGGGGGGCTCCGTCGTCATCGTCTCCCCCGTCGTCACCGCCGCTCAGCGCGAGGCCGAGGCCCGCCGCGCCGAGACCGGCGAGGGCAATCTGTTCTTCTTGGCCGAAGGTGGAGTCCGCGTCGTCGAGCGTGCCGACGACGCCGGCTTCGGTCGAGTCACCGAGAATCAGGCTGTGCAGGGAATTGTTCTCGGCAGGCGTGTAGAAATCCCGCACGAGGATGCGATCGCCGTTCCTGAGATCGACGATCAGATCCTCCCCCGTGCGCGAGAACCGCGAGATGTCTTCCCGCATCGCATCGATGCGGATGCCGATCTCTGGCCCTGCCTGGATAACTTGTTCAGCCATTTACCGTCCCTCTCAAGTCTTTGGCCGGGACAACCGTCCGGACGGCCGCACGAATATCTTTCGTATGTATGCTTATCACTAAAGTATGTTTCGTCAATCTCAAGATGAACTGTTGCCGCAATTTTCGGACGGCAGCGTGCAGCAGCCCCTGCCCGCGGCAGCGCAGGATGCGTTCCACCCGTCCGAAACCGGAAAAGACGAGGCCCCGCCGAAGCGGGGCCCACAGGGAGAACACGTCCCGGAATGCCGACGCGCTACGCCTCAGACGGCGTCGAGCGGCTCGGATACCCCCGAAAGGAGGTCCGATCCACCAAGGAGCGTGTCCGCAAGGCCGTCGCCCCCGATCACCCCGCCGAGGAGGCCGTCGGCTTCGCCGTCCAGAAGTCCTCCCACGAGCCCCCCGTCCAGGACGCCCGAGAGCAGGCCGTCGTCAGATGCGGGCCCCTCGCCCAGAACACCGGCTCCAAGCACATCACCCACGAGTCCGTCGGAGCCGGTCACGTCGCCGAGGAGACCATCGTTGCCCACGAGATCGCCCAGCAGGCCGTCCGAGCCCGAGACCTCTCCGATCACGCCCTCGTTGCCAGTCACGTCGCCGAGGACTCCACCGTCAGCCAAGACCGCGTCAAGAAGGCCGTCATCCCCGGGGGCAACGAGACCGACGACCGGATCGGCCGCATCCATCACCGGCGTCAGGAGGTCGGACACGAGGCCGTCGTTCCCCTGCCCGTCGCCCAGAAGCCCGCTGCCGAGCAGGTCTCCCGTCAGCCCCTCGGCCCCCGTCACGTCGGCCAGCACGCCGTCGTCACCCACGACATCGCCAAGCAGACCCTCGGAACCGGTGACGTCGCCCAAAAGCCCCTCGTTGCCCGTCAGCTCGCCGAGGAGCCCTTCATCGGCGACCACCCCGTCGAGCAGGCCGTCGTCCTGACCGGCAAGATCGCCGAGGGGACCTTCGGAGCCGAGCAGCGGATCGAGGAGATCGGAAGCGAGACCGTCGTCGCCGGTACCGTCGCCGAGCAAGCCCGCCCCGACAAGGTCGCCCAGAACCCCGTCGGAGCCGGTGACCGGCCCCAGCAGACCGTCGTTTCCGACGAGGTCGCCGAGCAGCCCGTCCGATCCGGTGACGTCTCCCAGGAGGCCGTCATTGCCGGTGACGTCCCCGAGCAGGCCCTCGTCCGAAAGCGCGAAATCGAGGAGACCGGCATCCTCGCCGACAACTTCGGCGACGAGCCCGTCATCACCCAGGACCGGGTCGAGAAGCCCGTCGAGAAGCGGTTCCGAGCCATCGCTGTCGCCGAGCAGACCGTCACCGAGCAGGTCGCCCAGCAAACCGTCCGACCCCGTGACGGGCGCGAGGACGCCGTCCTCGCCCACGAGATCCCCAAGCAGCCCCTCGGAGCCGGTCACGGGCCCGAGGACGCCGTCATTGCCGGTGAGGTCACCGAGAAGGCCCTCGTCGGCGATCACGGGATCGAGCAGCCCGGCCTCAGGCTCCGTGGCGTCCGTCGGGTCGGTGCCGTCCGTAGGTTCGGTGCCGTCCGTGGGCTCCGTTCCGTCCGTGGGCTCCGTTCCGTCCGTGGGCTCCGTCCCGTCCGTGGGCTCCGTCCCGTCCGTGGGCTCCGTCCCGTCCGTGGGCTCCGTCCCGTCCGTGGGCTCCGTGCCGTCCGTGGGTTCGGTGCCATCTGTCGGATCCGTCCCGTCGGTCGGATCCGTTCCATTGGTCGGGTCGGTGCCGTCGGTCGGGTCCGTTCCGTCCGTCATGTCCGTCGGCGCGTTCGCATCATCGTCGGAGTCGTCCGAATCGTCTGCGCTGAGCGCAAGTCCGATGCCGGCCAGCGACGCACCGATGCCGGCGGCGACGTCTTGAGGAATGGCCAGACCGAGCCCGGCGATCTCTTCTTCCGAAAGCGTGCCGTCGACACCGGAATAGGTGCCATCCTGGAACAGGAGACGGTTCACGGGGGTATCCGTCGACGTGCTGTAGAAGTCGTTGATGCGGATCGTGTCGCCCGAGTTCAGCGCCACGATCAGGTCGGTGCCGGCGCGCGAGTATCCCTGGATGTCGGCTTGTGTCGCCGCGATCGTCACGGTGCCGGAGGTGCCGGCGTTCAATTCGGTCGTTGCCATGTTCGTGTCCTGTCTATGCGGGCGCCAGAAGCGGATTCCCAAGTTCGCAATAGCCACACTTTCGTATGTTTTATTTATAAACTAAAGTATGTTTTTGAGCGGGACGCAAATTCTGATGCGCATATCCCTCACCGGCGGATCGCCTTTTGTGTGTAAATGCGCTGCCCGTCTCGCTAAGGTCGCGGAACCTGACGGGCCGGATGAAGCGGCCGTGATCTCTCGAGGAGCGCCGGGCATCGATGGCGGACCATCCTTCCAGCACGCCCCCTGCGAAAGCCGACGAGGACCATCAATCCTTTCGGCTTGCCCTGCAGATCATCGCGCGGCTGATCGCGACCGACCGCCGGGCAGTCCTGTTCGCAAGCGAGAGCGGCGAGATCCTCCTGATCAACGCCCCGGCCAAGCGCCTCGGTCTGGACACGGCCACCCTGCACGACCAGCTGCGCTGGCCCCAGCTCTGTGCCCGGACGCGGCGTGCCGGCAGCGCGCCGGTATCGACGTCGATCGGCGACATGGCGGTCGAGGGCGAGCTCGTGCATCTGGCGCTGGGTCGCGCCTCGGGATATTTCCTCCGGCTTTCCGAGACGGACGCGGAATCTACCTGGCTGCGAAACCGCGCCCGCGCCGCGACGCTGCTGCGCGTTGCCCATGACCTGCGCACCCCGATCCAGTCCCTCGTCGCCACCGCCGAGGTTCTGGTCCGGGACAACGGAGACGGCAGCCAGGAAACGGCGGCACTCGCCCGGTTCCGCCGCGCGGCGGATCTGTCCCTCGAACACGTGAGCAACGTGCTCGCCGTGATCAAGGGAGAGCAGGCAGCGGGCGGGCTTCAGCCCGACGAGGCCTTCGCGCCTGCCGGAGAACTGGCATCGCTCATCGAGATCCTGCGCCCGCTCGCGGAGGCACGGGACGCGACGCTGCGGGTCAGTGCGCCCGACGGGCTTGAGCGGCTTGTGGGACCGGTACGCTTCGTGCGCGCGCTCTTTCAGAACATGATCGACAACTCGGTGAAGCACGGCGGCAGCGAGATCGACGTGACGCTGACACTCGCGCCGCTCAAGGACACGCTGGACGCCGACGGTGCGGAGGCACGCATGGGCGTCACGCTCGAAGTGGCCGATCTCGGCGGCGGCCTGCCCGACGCGCAGAAACGCCGGCTGAAAGTCGCACTGGGAGAGGCGCAGGCCCAGGCCGTGCCTTCGAGCACCGATACGAGCGCACGCCAGCGCCCCTCGGGCGGCCTCAATGTCCTGGCGCATGCGCTCCGGCAGCTCGGCGGGCGCCTCGAGATCGAGGACCGGCACGGGGGCCCCGGCGGCGACGGGACGGTGATCGGCACGAGGTTGCGGGCCACCTTCAGCCTGCCCCGCGCCGCCGAGGACGCCGTGACCCCCGATGTACCGGAGGCCGCGGTCCGGCACGCGCCCCCGCTCCTCGATGCGAACATGCTGGTGGTCGAAGACAGCGCGGCGAGCCAGGAATGGGTCGCGCACGTGCTGCGTCGGGCAGGGGCCACGGTGCATGTGGCGGGCAGCGGAGCGGAAGCCCTCGATTTTCTCGGCTCGGAGGACGCGCGCGCGGTCTCTCTCGTTCTGTCGGACGTGACGCTGCCGCGCATGACCGGGGTCGAACTCGCGCATCGGATCCGCGACGGCGTGCGCAGCGGCCGCTTCGCGGCGGGGCTCCGGGTGGTCGGGCTCACCGCCCACGTGGACGACCGCATCCGGGACGCCTGCCACAGGGCCGGAATGGTCAAGGTGCTCGAGAAACCGATCCGACCGCTGCAGCTCTGCGACGCCTTGCACCAGATCCTGAAACAGGCGCCCCTGCCCGCCCCGCAGCAACTGGAATCGCCGCCTGCGCTGCAGGACGCCGGTGACTCCTTCGATCCGCAAGTGGTGTCGGAACTCGGCTCGGAGCTCGGGCGGGAGGGCGCCGTTCGCTTCATGACACGAGCCCTGAACGAAGCGGAAGCCGCGCTGGACAGGCTGCGCGCCGAGGGCGTGACGGACCGGTCCGGCTGCATGCTGCACGCCGCCACGGGAGCCTGCGGACTTACCGGCCTGACGCGGGTGGAGCGACATCTGCGCGCGCTTGAGGACAGGGTGAAGGCGGGGGGCGATCCCGGGGCCGCCACACTTACCGACCTCGCTGCCGTCATCGAGGATACCCGTGCCGCCGTCGTGGCATGGGCGGGTTAGGTCCCGCCGCAAAACGACATCTGGCTCTCGGCGGCGCGCTTTGCCATACTGCCCGCCGGACAGCGGCAGGAAGATGCAGGGACTTCGGAACGACGGCTGCCCGCGGCACCAAGGCGCGCGGCGGCGGGATCCTGAGGACAAGAACAGGCGAAAGACCATGACAGCTCAGGACCAGGGACCGGTTCGGCTTCTCATTGCAGACGACCACGCGATGGTGCTCGAGATGTTCGCGCAGTTCATCTCGAACCTGCCGGACGTCACCGCGACGACCGCACCCGATCTCGACGCGGCGCTCGCCCTTATCGACAGCGAGGGACCGTTCGACCTCGTGCTGGTCGACCTCAACATGCCGGGAATGAACGGTCTCGAGGGACTCGGAAAGGCGATCGCGCGCAATGGCAGCAAGCCGGTTGCCCTGCTCACCAGCAATCCGCCCGCCCACCTGGTGCCGGAGGTGCTCGCCATGGGCGGAGCCGGCTTCGTCCTCAAGACCACGTCTCTCAGCGCGTTCTACAACGAGATCCGCTTCATGGCGAACGGCGGACGCTACATTCCTGTCGAGCTCATCGAGCATCGCCGGGTGCCCCCACGCGAGCAACGCGACGTGCCGCTCTCGGAGCGCGAGATGCAGGTCCTGGCGGAGCTCGCCGTGGGCAAGTCCAACAGTGCCATCGGCGCTGCCCTCGGGCTCAAGGAGGCGACGATCAAGATGCACGTCAAGTCGATCTGCACGAAGCTGGAGGCCAGCAACCGAACGCAGGCGGTCATCGTCGCCCGCGACCTCGAGCTGATCTGACTCTCCGCAGGGACAGGTCGGAAACCGCCGAAAGCATATATACCCTCCCCCTTCAGCTATCTATGGTATGGCCGAGTGCGCAGCCGGATGCTGCGCCTGCCAGAAGAACGGAGGGTACATTGGCCAAACCCGTCATCGTCTTTGTGGGTGCCGTCTATCCCGGCCAGTTCGGGGATCTCTGCGATTACCTGCGGCACACCGGCCAGGCCGAGACGTATTTCCTGACCACGCCCGGCCACCGCAGCCGCAACACCCACCGCGGCGCGCACATCCTGGGGTTCAAGCCCGACGGCGCGGTGACGGGACCGCAGAGCTACTATTATTCCGCAAAGGTCGAGCGGTCGGCACGCATCGGACGCGGGCTTCTGAAGGCGCTGCAGGCCTTCGAGGCGAAGAAGAAGATCGACGTCGTGGTGGCCCATTCTCTGTGGGGCGCTCCGCATTTCCTCTACGACGAGATCGACGCGGCGATCGTGAGCTACATCGAGTTTCCGAGCTACCGCGCTCATGGATGGGACCCGGCATATCCGCCCGACCAGGCGCAGCGCATGGCGGACAAGAACACCGAGATGCTGAACCTGCATCAGGCAGTGCGCAGCGACCTGGTGATCTGCCCAAGCCATCACGCCAAGCGCATGTTTCCCAAGACATTGCAGGGCAACATCGAGGTGCAGCTCGAAGGTTTCCGCTTCGAGGCCACGCCCCCGCCCGAGCAGGCGTCCGGCCCGGTCACCATCGGCTTCTCGGCCCGCGACCTGTCGAGCTCCAAGGGGTTCGAAACCTACGTCCGGCTCGTCGATCGGCTGGTCGAGCGTGGTCTCGAGGCGCGGTTCGTGGCGCTCGGCGGCGCCACCGGCGCGACCTACGGCTACGAGGACCAATGGGTGGAGCGGACTTATGGAGGCGAGGTCGAAAGTTTCCGGGACCACCTGCTCAGGATGTATCCGCGGGCGGCGGATGTCATCGAGTTTCCGGGCAAGCTTCCCTACGAGGATTTCGCGGCGCGGCTCTCCGCGATCGACCTTTTCCTCTATCCCCTGAAGTTCGGCGTGGCGAACTGGGGACTGGTCGAGATCCTCGGGCGCGGCGGCTGCGTTCTGGCGCCGGATCGCGGCTATGCCTCGGAACTCATCCAGGACGGCGTGTCGGGTGTGCTGCTGCCGGACGACGATGACGCCTGGCTTGCCGAAATCGAGGCCCTCGCGGGAGACCCTGCCCGGCGCCACCGGCTCGGGGCCGCGGCCCGCGCGCTCACGCGCGTCCAGTTCGGCCTCCAGGCGGTGGCGCCGCGCTACATGCGGCTCTTCCGGCAGGCCATGGACAACAGGGCGGCGCGGGCCGGCGTTTCCTAGAAGCGTGCCGCGAAGGAGATGCCGAACGCCTGCGTCTCGTCGCCCGGCCGTTGTGACACGGGCCCCGCGACATACAGCGACACCGGGGTCTCGGACACCTCGAAGGTGAGCGAGAGGCCCACGCTGCTGCGGTTCGACCAGCCGTCATCGATGCGTCCGCCCAGATCGTCGTCGAGATCCCAGCTCGCCCCGGTGTCGAGGAAGATCCCCGCGCGCATCGGCAGCCGCAGCACACGCCCGAGATCCCGCTGCGCCTCGAGCGACCCAACGACGTAGGTGTTGCCGCCGAGCGCGGTGCCCTCGTCGCGCGGACCGACCCCGCGCGGCGCAAATCCGCGGAACGTGTCCGCCCCTGGGAAGTACCGGTCGATTGCGCGCGTGTCGTTCCCATCGAGGCCGCGCACGGCACCGCCGCGCAGACCGGTCAGCAGCCGGATACGTTCGCCCAACGGCAGCTGCGTGGTCAGGTCGAACCGCGTATCCGACAGCGCCTCGCCGCTGCCGATGTTCCAGATGAACTGGTCCAGCCGCAGCATGTATCCGGCCTTCGCCCAGCCCGACGGGTTGTCCCCGAGGTCGACGTTTCGCCCGAAGCTCAATCCGAACCGCAGGTAGGGTGCCGAGATGCTGCCCGTCTCCTCGGCGATCAGGAGGGCGCTCGCCTCGCTGTCGACATCCGCCAGACGGTAGTCGCGCCAGCCGAGCCCCGCTTCGAGGCGCAGGTCTTCCGATGGCGTCCAGGCCACGAACGGCTCGATCCGCAGACCGCGTTCGGAATAGCCGGCATCCTCCGGCTTCGCCTCGCGCGCGATCACGTCCAGCCCGAGATCCCAGTCCTCGCCCCACTGATCGGCGCGATAGAGGTTGGCTTCGAGCGCGCGGACATCCGCGTTGGCGCTCAGTCGCAAGGCACCGTAGGTATCGGGGAAAAGGTTGTACTTCTCGGCCGATAGCTCGGCCAAGAAGCCGTCGTCCGAGACGTAGTTGACCGCGGCCTCGATCCGGCCCGGGCTGTCGTCGATCTCGGACACCGCGATCACCAGCGTCTCGCCCTCGCCGCTCACCGAAACGGCCTCGAAGACGCCCGTGCTCATCAGGCAGTCCTCGATGGCCTCGATCTCGTATACCGAATAATCCACGCCCGCCTGCGCTCCGCATGTCATCTGGATGTCGGCTTCGGGAATGAATTCGGCGCCGCGCACCTCCACCTGCCGGAACACGTCGGCCGCGGCGCTCGCGCCGCAGGTCGTCCCGGCGATCGCAACAAGTGCACCGGCGAAATGGCGGGACGCGCACCGGCGCACCCTGCGCAGAGTGGGGTCAGGCACGTGACCTCCTTGCTTCGTCATGGTCTGGAAAAGGGCGGCTCACCAGAGGCGGGCATTGAGCAGCGGGCGGGTCAGGTAGCTCAGCACGGAGCGCTTGCCGCTCTCGATGTCCACCTGGGCGACCATGCCCGGGCGAATGGAGTATTTCTGCCCAAAACGTTCAAGGAAATTGCGCTCGGTCCCCACCATCACGCGGTAGAAGTCCTGGGGTCCCTGCCGCGTCTCTTCCTCGACCGTGTCCTCGGAGATCTGCAGCACGGTGCCGCGCAGGTCGCCGTACGTGGAGAAGTCGTAGGCCGTGATCTTTACGCTCGCGGGCATGCCCGGGGCGATGAAGGCCACGTCGCGCGGCAGGACCTTCGTCTCGATCACGAGCTGGTCGTCGATCGGGGTGATCTCCATGATCGGCTCGCCCGGCTGGACGACGCCGCCGAGTGTCGTGATGGCGATGTTGTTGACCCGCCCCTCGACCGGGGAGCGCACGTCGGTCCGCTGCAGTTCGTCCTGCTTTTGCACGACCTCTTCCTGAAGCGTCGCGAGCTTGGCGCGCCGCTGCGCGAGATCCTTGTAGGCGTCCTGGACGTAGGCGTTGCGGGCATCGCCGATCTTGCCGTCAAGCTCGGCCTTCTTCTGCTGAAGCTGCAGCAGGTTGATGCGGCTGACCGACCCCGCTTCGGCCAGGGGAGCGGTGATCGCGATCTGCTCGGCCACCGTGGCGCGCTCGCTCTCGAGCGCCTGCAGCGAGGCTTCGAGCTTTGTCCGGCGCGCGTTGAAGAGCCGGAGTTCCGTGCGTTCGGCCTCGTTGGGCGTGGGACCGAAGTCGAGGTCAGGGTGTTCCAGCACCTCGGCCTCGAGCCGCGCCACTTCCGCGGTGAGCGCGACGATCTGCGACTGCGCGGCGAGGAAGGCCGATTGGGACCGCGTGGGATCGAGCCGTGCGACCACCTGGCCGGGGTCGACGATATCCCCCTCGCGCACCAGGAGCTCGGACAGGATGCCGCCTTCGAGGCTCTGGATGCTCTGCATCCGCCGGGCGGGGATCACCGTCCCGTCGCCGCGCGTCACCTCGTTCACCTGCGCCACTGCCGCCCAGCCGATGGCCGCGGCGACGGACAGCACGACGATCTGAATCACGAGGCGCGAACGGGCGAGCGTCTGCCGGCGATAGCTTCCGTCGACGTGGGTGGGGTCGAAGATGTCAGGACTGCTGCTCATGTCACCGCCTTCACCTGCGAGGTCTTGGCACGCGCCGCGTTGAGGATCTGCATGAGATCCCCGTCGCGCGCGATCTTGCCGTCCTTCAGCACCAGCGTCCTCTGCGTCAGCGCCAGCAGTTCGCGCCGATGGGTGGAGATGATCGTGGTCCGCCCCTCGAGCCACGTCTTGAGATGCGCGATGACGTTCGCCTCGGTGATGTGGTCGAACGCCGCCGTCGGCTCGTCGAGCAGCACGATCCTCGGATCCTGCAGCAGGATGCGCGCCAGGCCGATGGCCTGCCGCTGACCGCCCGACACGTTGCCGTTGCCATGGATCTGCAGGTCGAGCCCGCGCACGTGACGGCGCACGAAACTGCCGAGTCCCACCGCGTCGAGCGCCTGCAGAAGGTCCTCGTCGGAATGCAGACCATGGTCGCGCAGAAGGTTGTCGCGCAGCGTACCCTGGAACAGCGCCACGGATTGCGGCAGGTACCCGATCTGGCGACGCCGATCGAGCGGGTCGATCTGGCTGAGGGCGAGGTCATCGAGCAGGACCGACCCCTGCTGCGGATCCGTGAGCCCTGCCATCAGCCGCATGAAGCTCGACTTGCCCGCCCCGTTGCCCCCCAGCAGCGCGATCCGTTCGCCAGGCGCGATGCTCAGCTCGCGGATGTTGACCACCGGAGGCGCCGCCGGGTCATGTCGAAAGACGACGTCCTCGAGCCGGTATTCCCCCTGAAGGGAAGCCGCACGCACGAAGTGCCGGTCGGCGGGACGTTCGACCGGCAGCTCCATGATCCGGTCGAGGCCTTCCATCGCGGCGCGCACCTGCTGCCAGCGGGCCAGCAGGCCCGCCACCTGCCCCATGGGCGTCATGGTGCGGCTCGAGAGCATGGTGCAGGCAATGAGGCTGCCGACGGTGAGCTCGCCGGCGCTGATCAGGTAGACGCCCGTGATGATGACCCCCGCATAGGCGATCTTCTGGATGCCGCTCACAAGCTGGGTCATCACGTTCGTGAGGTTGCGCGTGGTCACCGCGGTCCCCGCCATGGTGGCGGACAGCTGGGCATAGGTGTGCTGCAGACGGGTCTCGGCCCGTGCCGCCTTGACCGTCTCGAGATTCGTGATGGTCTCGAGAAGCAGCCCGTTCAACGCCGCCGCCTCGCGGGCGTTCTCTCTGGAGGCGCGCGCGAGGCGCTTCTGCATCAGCAGACCCGGCACGACCGTCAGGACCACGCCCGCGAGCGTGACGAGCGCGATGGGCCCGCCGATGAACCAGATCACCGCGACGAACACCAGGACGAAAGGGATGTCGCACAGCGCGGTCACGGTGCCGGACGTGAAGAACTCGCGCACGGTGGCGAAGTCGCGTACCTGGTTTGCGAAGACGCCGGTCGACGCGGGCTGGTGCGCGAGCCGCATGTTCGCGACCCGGTCGAAGAGCTGCGACGAGAGCTTCAGGTCGAGATCGCGCCCCGATACGTCGATCAGCGAGGCGCGGCTCACCCGCAGCACCAGTTCGAGCAGGATGGCGAGGGCCACACCGCTCGCGAGAATCCAGAGCGTGTCGAAGGCGTTGCTCGGCACCACGCGGTCGTAGACCTGCATCGAGAAGAGCGCGGTCGCGACGGCCAGGACGTTGGCCGCGAGCGACGCGATGATGACATCCCGG
This sequence comes from Roseivivax isoporae LMG 25204, assembly GCF_000521865.1. Taxonomy (GTDB): domain Bacteria; phylum Pseudomonadota; class Alphaproteobacteria; order Rhodobacterales; family Rhodobacteraceae; genus Roseivivax; species Roseivivax isoporae. The sequence goes on along the minus strand of NZ_JAME01000015.1, from coordinate 94,063 downwards.
TAGATCGACCAGTTGCGCAGCACCGGTCCGAGGATCCAATGCTGGCGGTTGGGGCTCGGCTCGTCGAGCCTGTCCGTCACGATGTCGATGGGTTTCGAGACAAGGACGCGGCCGTCGTGCTTTTCCGCCAGTTCCTGCTGGGTCCAGCGCACCCGCCCGCCCTCGGTCTCGGGCAGGATCACCGTCGCGCCGAGCTTGCTCTGCCGCTCCAGCACGGCGGTGCCGCCGTCCTTCAGGAACAGCAGCACGGGCAGGCTGTGGGAGGGGAAGCTGGAAAGCGGGTCGCGGCAGACCCGGCAGCTCATGTTGATGCGGCGCAGGGCCGCGGGGGCGAGTTCGACCTGCATCCCGGTCTCTCGCGACACCGGGAGCCCGTCCGTCAGCCGCACGGCCGAGGTGGACACGCCCTGCGCCCGGCAGAGCTCCACGAGGCCGAGAACCAAGGGATCTGAATGAGCTAAGGTGGACATTTGAAGACACTCCAACTCATTACAAGCTCCTCGCTTCGTCAGGTCGGCGACGACGAGAGGATCAGCGTGCCCAGAACGCCGAGATCTCGTGCGGCCTCGTATTCCGTGCGTTTTCGTTCGTCGTACGTATCCACCTGATCGATCTGCGCGTCGTAGAGATCGCGCCCCGTCGTCAGCACGTCGATCAGCTCGCGTTGACCCGCGATGAACTGCTGTTCGTAGTTCTCCAGCACCCTTTCGGCCTGGTCGAGTTGCACGCCGCGCGCGGCCTCGGTGGCGCGCAGCGCCGAAATGTGCTGCAGCGCGGTGCGGGCGGTATTGGACATCTGGCGTTCGACGGCGCGCAGCGAAGACTTCGCCGCCTCGAAATCCGCCTGTGCCACCTGGATGGCGCGTCCACCTATGCTCGACGCGTTGAGGTCCACGCCCGCCGAAACCCCGACCGCCGTGCGCGTGCGCCCGCCATTCAGATCGGTGCGTCCTTGCGCCTGCAACTTGATCGTGGGCAGCCGCGACGCGCGGGCCCGCGCGACCCCGGCCTCGGCCTCGGCGGCGCGCGCCCGTGCGGCGATGTAGTCGGGGGCGATGCGCACGGCAGATAGGATCGCGGCATCGGTGCCATACTGTTCCGGGAAATCGAGATTGGGCGGCGGCAGCACGCCCCCGGGCGCGCGCCCCGTGAGGAAAGAGATCTGTGTCAGCGCCATGTCGCGATCGGAACGCAGGCTGTTCAGCTGGTCCTGCGCACGGGCGATCTCGAGCCGGGCCCGCGCCACCTCGCCGTTGTCTCCGAGCCCTGCGCGGGCGCGGTCCTCTGCCTGCCGGGCGAGCCGTCCGGCATAGTCCATGTATTCTCGCGTGAGGGCGATCTTGCGCTCGAAGACCTCGACGTCGAGAAAGGCCTCCGAGACGCGCAGCGACAGGTCCTCCACGGCCATCTTGAGGTCCGACACCGCCTGCACCCGCACCTGCGAGGCAGCCCTGATCTTGCTGCGGATGAGCCCCCAATCGTACAGGACCTGCGACACCGTGAGCGTGAGGCCGGGGCCATTCGCGTCCGTGGTGTTGCTGTCCGCGGAAACGCTGACACTTGGGTAATACTCGTCCCGCGCCGCCTGAACGTCGAGAGAACGGCTGGCAACCTGCTGGCGCAGCGAGGTCACGTTCGGATCAAGCTCGGTGGCAAGCCGCGCCGCTTGCGGCAGGGCCATCTGGGCCAGCGCGGCGGAGCCAAGCATCATCCAGGCGCACGCGGCCATGACGAGAATGCTTCGGAACGCTGCTCTCATCCTTCACCCTCCGTGACAGTGGCGGGATCGATGTCGAAGACCGTGGGCGGCGCGTCGGAGTGCGCGAGGGCTGCATCCGCCGAACTGCGAAACGTCACGCCGGCCTCGTCCTGCGCGTGCGGCGCCCCGCCCGTAAGCGCGGCGATGTCCGCGGCGAACTGGGCGTCGCCCGCGCCATCCTCGATCAGGGTCAGCAGCGCATCGACGTCGTCGCCCAGGTCCGGAGCCGCCCCCGCGGCAACCGCGGTCGCGGCATCAGGCGCAGGTGTCGGTGCCCCGGTTTCGCCGCCATCCCCCCCGCCGCCGTCGGATGTCAGCAGGCTCGTCGATCCGAACCCCGACACGAGGCCCAGGCCGGCAAGCGTCGCAGTGCTCGACCAGCCTTGGGCGTCCCCGCCTCCCCCGGCGTCCTCCGCAACAAGGCCTCCGGCGTCGCCATCAGAAGCTGCAGCAGCCGCGGTCGGCACGGCGTCCCCGGACAGGTCCGCCGCCCCGGAGAGATCCGAAGCCGCAGGTTCCGGAGCGCTCAGTCCCGATACGGCCGTGCGGCCATCGGCGGTCTGGAGCGTGCTGAAATTGCCCTGCTCATCGATCGAGAAGAAGTTTTCGACATAGAGTTGCCGGCCATCCTCGAAGGACATCCTGAGATCGGCGCCCACCTTCAGCGTCTCGGAGATCGGCGGGGTCGTTTCGGGCAGCGTGAGAGTCGTCGCGGCATTGAGCATCAGGCGCGACCCGGACAGGCGGGACGGGACTTCGTCTCCCCCCGCGGGTTGCACGACGACCTCAATGCTCATTCGCCCGGCTCCTCATTACTTTCGGTGACGACGGCCTCTGCCGAACTCCGGGCAAACCACGCCCACACTCACCACCCCATTCGCCGGCGGGGCAACACGTGGACAGGCGCGAAAGGTGCGTGATGCCCACATCATTTCGGTCTATCGGCAAAGTCCTATCGGATCAATTGCAATCTTGACACGATCATCCGGTGATAAAATTTTGCTCAGAACCCTCCCGAAATGCATGTCGAACCATACTTTCTCCCTAGATTCTCCTCATTCTCTTCAGGCGTCCCGCATTCCGGATCCGCAAGTCTCGAAAGGCCGTCCCGAGCGCCGCGCAGCGGTCCTCCGCTCTTCGGCATTTCTGGCTGCATTTGAAAACATGTTTGCACATAAACTAAAAAATTTAACATTTTCAGATACATGTAGGTAATGTTTGAAGAGTATCCGAAATATGAATATGCACGGAACGCCTGTCAACCTGGATTTAGGTCGATACACGAATCCATAACCACAGAATTATCCGCTCGAATCCCGATCCATCACGCCTCGCCTCGACGTCTCGCACCAGGGCATGGGAATTCCGCGCCGCGGCGAATCGCTTCCCGCACATCGACGAAAGCGCGAGGTCACGCGCCCGAAAGTCGATCCCGCACCCGGCTGCCCTGCACCTTCACCGTCGCGTCTGGGATGTTTCCAAGCACATGGCCCGCATCGTGAATTGGCCGGACGCGCCATACGGAAAGTCCATACTGCCAACGGGTTGCTCCATTCCACGCATCAGCCGCCCTCTTCCTCTGTCGCCCCGCCGAAGAGGCCGCCGATCAGTCCGCCGCCGTCGCCGCTGTCGCCCCAGAGCGCATCCACGGCGTCGTCGATGGCCGCCTCGCCCAGCAGGCTGTCGTCGCCCTCGGCGACCAGCGTGTCATCGCCCCCGAGCAGCGCGTCGAGCGCGGTCTGGCCGCCAGCAAAGAGATCGCCGTCAACGGTGCTGCCAAGGATCCGCGACAGCAGCATGTCCACCTCGTCAGCGCCTGCATCGCCGTCACCGCCGATGATGCCGTCATCCACCAACGTGCCGGAAAGTTGCCCATCGATCCCGAGCGCGCCGAGCAGGTCGTCGGCGCTGTCGCCCACCGAGTGCACGACGTCGAGGCCGAAGGTGTCGGTCTCGCCGAGCAGTCCGTCGAGCAGGCCATCGCCGTCTCCCGAGGCGAACAGGCTTTCGAGGAACCCGTCGTCCTCGTCATCCGGCGCCTCTCCGGCGTCTGCAGCCAGTGGTTCGCCGGAACCCGCGTCGGGAGCAACGCCATCGGTGGCGGCAGGGTCGGTGGCGTCGGCGTCCGACGGCTCCGGCTCGGGACCCGCGGACGGTGCAGTCGCCTCCGGCATGTCGCCGGCGACCGGTTCGCCGGCGGGTTCGCCCGCATCGTCCGGGTCGCCTTCCGAAGTCGCGCCCGCGTCGACGGCGGTCTCCTCGACCAGGGCCGCGCTCGCGTCTCGGCCCGCCAGAGCCTCTCCCTCCGCCTCCTCGGCAGAACTTGCGGCCGTCGTTTCCGCGGACGCTTCCTCGCTCTCGACCTCGTCGCTGACGGCCTGCGCCGGGTCGCGTGCCCCGCGCGACAGCAATCCGCCGACCAGCCCCCCGATCAGCCCATCCCCGTCCGACACGGCGTCCACGGCACCATGAAGAACACCGTCTTCACCGACGACGGTATCGAGGGTGTTCTCGATGACGCCCGCGTCGCCTGTGACCGCATCCAGCGTATCGTCAAGCACACCGTCGTCGCCCGTGACCGCGTCCAACAGGCCGTCATCGCCGGCCACGGCTTCGACGACATCATCGGTGACCGAGCCCTCTCCGAGGAGCGGATCCCCCACGCCGTCCCCAGCACCAACCGCGTCGAGTGCGCTTTCGACCACACCGCCGTCGCCGAGGACGGCGTCGACCGCACCTTCATCGCCAAGGACGGTTCCGAGGGTGCGATCATTGGCGACGCCCTCGTCCACCATGTCTGCGATGACGTCGGCCGTATCCCCGACCTCCCCCGACACGTCGGCCGCGTCACCGGCATCGACAGCGGACCCGGCCTCTTCCGATCCGCCGCCAAGCAGGCCACCGAGAAGACCGCCAACCAAGCCGTCCTCGCCCAGCACGCCGTCGACCAGGCCATCCTCTCCGACGACCGTGTCGAGCGTGCTGTCGAGCAGGCCGTCCTCGCCGACCACGCCGTCGAGAAGCCCGTCCTCGCCCACGACCGTGTCGAGGACGTCGTCCACCACGCCGTCCTCGCCCAGCGCGCCATCGACGAGGCCTTCCTCTCCGACGACCGTGTCGAGCGTGCTGTCGAGCAGGCCGTCCTCGCCGACCACGCCGTCGAGAAGCCCGTCCTCGCCCACAACCGTGTCGAGGACGTCGTCCACCACGCCGTCCTCGCCCAGAACGCCGTCGACCAGGCCATCCTCGCCCACGACCGTGTCGAGAGTGCTGTCGAGCAAGCCGTCCTCGCCGACCACGCCGTCGAGAAGCCCGTCCTCGCCCACAACCGTGTCGAGGACGTCGTCCACCACGCCGTCCTCGCCCAGCACGCCATCGAGCAGGCCCTCTTCGCCCACGACCGTGTCGAGAGTGCTGTCGAGCAAGCCGTCCTCGCCGACCACGCCGTCGAGAAGCCCGTCCTCGCCCACAACCGTGTCGAGGACGTCGTCCACCACGCCGTCCTCGCCCAGCACGCCATCGAGCAGGCCCTCTTCGCCGGCAACGCCGTCCAGGAGGCCGCCTTCACCCAAAACGGTATCGAGGACCTCGTCGACGACACCGCCATCCCCGAGCACGCCATCGACCAAGCCGTCCCCCCCCACGACCGTGTCGAGCGTGCTGTCGAGCAGGCCTTCGTCGGCGACGACAGGATCGAGGACGTCGCCCAGCACGCCGTCCTCGCTGGCCGTGTCGTCGACCGGGCGATCCGCCACACCCGTGTCGAGCGCGTCCTCCGGGGCGGTTTCCTCGAAGCCCGGATCGGACGCGAGCGGCGGGGCACCGGCGTCCTGCGCGGACACGTTCACGGAGGGTGAGGGCGCGGCCTGGATTGCGGCAGTCGTTCCCGCGCGGGCGACCTCGACAGGATCGGGGGCCTCCTCGGCCGCGCGGGAGGGAAACGGGAAGGTGCCGTCAGCGACGTCGATCTCGACGGGAGGCGGGCCGGCATCGCCCCCCGCCGCTGCGGGATCGGCCACGGGCACGGGACCCACGGCAGCCGCTGCATCGGCCTCCGGCGGCGCCGCATCGGCCGCCTCGCCGGTTCGCGCAGGTCCCGCAACCAGCGTTTCGCCCGGACCTGCAGCCTCGGTCGCCTCGCGCTCGCCGGCGTTCGCCTTTGCCGCGTCGGCGACGTCCCGCAGCGCCTGCTGTCCGTCCGCGGTCGCGCTCTGCGCGGCGAGGCCCATGCCGATGGCACTTGCCGCGGCCGTGGCGATGCCGGACGGCGCGGCGTCAGCGCGCCCATTCGGGCCGTCCCGCAGCCTGAGGTCGAGGTCCGGGGCGCGCACCGTCTCCTGCGCGGCATGGCGCGTAGAGGTTTCCCTTTTTTCCCCGCTGGACACCACCTTGGCGCGCTCCTTGCCCGCGCCAGAGGGACCGCATTCAGCAGACGTGGCGCGAGTCGTGATACATTCTCGTCGCCATTACATACCATCCTTCTCGCAGAGGTCTACATTCTTAAGTATGTAACTCGGGAAAAGTCGCATCTTTAGATGATACCAGGGCACTCCCTCCACAAGGCTTGACCGCCGTCCGGCCGGGCACTGCGGGACGATCGCGCGCCCGCATCACGCCATGACGACACGGGTGCCGGCGACGTCGTGAACCGCGATGTCGGTCTCGTAGAGCGCGCTCAGGGTATCGGCCGTCAGCACGTCTTCGGGCGGCCCGGACGCGAAGAGGCGGCCGGCCTTGAGGGCCACGAGGTCGTCGGCGAAGCGCGCGGCGACCGTCAGGTCGTGCAGGACGACGACCACGGCGGTGCCGGCCCGGGCGCGGGCGGCGAGCACGTCCATCGTCCGGCGCACGTGCCCGAGGTCGAGATTGTTGAGCGGCTCGTCGAGCAGCAGGACCCCGGGCGTCTGCGCCAGCGTCATCGCGATCAGCGCCCGCTGGCGCTGGCCGCCCGACACGGAGTCGAGATGGCGGTCGGCGAAGGGGGCGAGATCGAGCTCGGCGAGGCAGGTCTCGACGATGGCACGGTCGGCGTCGCCGAGCCGCCCGCCGGAATGCGGATAGCGGCCGAAGCCCACGAGGTCGCGCAGCGTGAGCCGCGGCGCGATCTGTGTCGCCTGCCTCAGGATCGCCAGACGCCGGGCCAGATCCGGCGAGGGGATCGCCGAGATCTCGCGGCCGTCGAGGCGCACGGTGCCGCTCGAGGGCTTCAGCAGGCGCCCAATAACCGCCAGGAGCGTCGACTTGCCGGCGCCGTTCGGCCCGACAAGCGCCGTGACGCGCCCCGGCGCGATGCGGGCGCTCACCCGGTCGAGCACCCGCGTGCCGCCCAGCGTGGCGCTGACCTCGTCGATCTCGATCATCGCGCGGACCTCCGGAAGATCAGGAACAGGAAGACGAGCCCGCCCAGCCCCTCGATCACCACCGAGACCGAGGTCTCGAAGGCCAGCACGCGCTCGAACAGCGTCTGTCCGCCCACGAGGATGGTCGCCGACACGAGGCCCGAGAGCGGCAGCACCGTCGCATGCCGCCAGGTACCGGCGATGCCGTGGGTGATCGCCGAGACGAGCAGGCCGAAGAACACGACCGGCCCCACCAGCGCGGTGGAGACCGACACCAGCACCGCGACCAGTGCTAGGAGGCGCCGCGCCTCGCGGTCATGGTCGATCCCGAGCCCGATCGCGGTCTCGCGCCCGAGCGCCACCACGTCGAGCCTGTCGCGCCGGCGCCAGAGCAGCGCGGCCGCAAGCGCCGTCGCCGCCGTGCCGATCCACAGCAGGCGGTCGTCCACCGTGGTGAACCGGGCGAAGGCCGCGCCCTGCACGATCGCGAATTCGGACGGGTCGATCAGGCGGTTCACGAGCCCCGCGAGCGAGCGGAACAGGATGCCGAAGACGATGCCGGTCAGCACGAGAAGGGTGAGGTCGGCGCCGCGGCGCAGCAGGACGGCGAAGAGCACGAGCGCCGCGCCGATCATCAGGCCGGTCTCGATCCCGAAGCGTGGCAGGGCGCCGAGCGTCGCGGCCCCGAGCCCGCCCAGCGCGGCGACAAGCATGGTCTGGATCAGCAGGTAGAGCGCGTCGAACCCCATGATCGACGGCGTCAGGATGCGGTTGCCGGTCACCGTCTGGAACGCGATCGTCGACCAGGCGACGGCGGTGCCGACGACCGCGAGCGCGAGGAGCCGCTCGGCACGGAACATGAGCGCGAAGCTCCAGTTGCCGCGCGCGCCGAGCGTCAGGAACAGCACCGACGCCAGCGTGAAGGCCGCCGCCGCGAGGACGAGGCGCCTATGTTCCACGGGCGGGCCGCGTGTGCAGGAGCCACAGGAAGATGCCGGCGCCCACGACGCCCAGGACGGTGCCGACGGGGATCTCGAACGGGTAGCGGAGGAGCCGTCCGAGGATGTCGCAGGCCAGCACGAGCGCCCCGCCCGAGAGCGCCACGAGCGGCAGCGTGGCGCGCAGGTTGTCGCCGCGCAGGCGGCTGACGATGTTCGGCACGACAAGGCCGACGAAGGGCACGAGCCCGACGGTCACCACCGTCACCGCGGTGATGCCCGCGACGGCGGCAAGCCCCAGGGCCATCACCTGCCCGTAGCCGAGCCCGAGCGCGGTGCTCATGTCCGCGCCGAGCCCCGCGATGGTGAACTGGTTGGCATAGGCGAAAGCGAGGACGGTCAGCGCCCCGGCGATCCAGAGGAACTCGTAGCGGCCCAGCATGACGCCCGAGAACTCGCCGCTCATCCAGATGTCGACGAGCTGCAGCAGGTCGCGCTCGTAGGCGAGAAAGGTCGCGGCCGCGCCGAGGATTCCGCCGTAGACGATGCCGGTCAGCGGGACGAGAAGCGGCTCGCGCGGCGGCAGCCGGCGCACCAGCACGAGGAACCCGGCGGTCCCGATCAGCGCCGCGGCGAGGGCGGCCAGCATCTTGACCCAGAGCGCGGCGCCGGGCGCGGCGAGGGTGACCGCGACGAGCCCCAACGCCGCCGCCTGCCCCGTGCCGGCGGTCGAGGGATCGACGAAGCGGTTGCGCGCCAGCATCTGCATGATCACGCCGGCGACCGCCAGACCCGCGCCGGCCAGAAGCGCGGCGGCGGTGCGAGGCGCACGGCTGACGGCGACGAGCCAGAGCCCCTCTGCATCCGCACGCAGCGTGCCGACCCCGATCGCGAGGCTCGCCGCGACAAGCAGCAGCAACAGCGCGCCGAGCGGTACCGTGCCACGCCTCAAGGCCGCCCCGCGTCCTCGAGGGCGCGGGTCACGGTCTCGAGCGTGTTCAGCGTGGCGCGCGCGCCGCCGCTCGCGATGTAGGTCTCGGCGGCGTCGAGATAGATCACCTGCCCCTCGCGCCACGCTTTCGTCTCGCGCACGAGCGGGTTGTCGAGCGTGGCGCGCGCGCTCTGCCCTTCCGCGCCGATGGCCGCACCGCGGTCGATGACGAGGAGCCAGTCGGGATCGGCGTCACGCACGAACTCGAACGACACGGCCTCGCCATGGGTCGCGCCGTCGATGCCGTCCGCCGCCTCGGGCAGGCCGGTCGCCGCGTGGATCCAGCCGAACCGGGACGCGGCACCGTAGGCCGAAACCTTCGGTCCGTTCGTGAGCAGGATCAGCGCGTCGCCGCGCGCCTCGGCCGCGGCGCGGGCGCGGTCCACTGCCGCATCGATCTCGGCCACGAGCGCACGCGCGGCGTCGGACCTGTCATAGAGCGCGCCGTAGGCCGCGATCCGCGCCCTGGCCTGCCCCAGGACGTCGTCGCCCCAGATCGTCATGTCGATGGCCGGGGCGATCTCCGCCACCGCATCCCGCTGTTCGGACGACCGGCCCCCGACGACCACGAGGTCCGGCTGCATCGCATAGAGCGCCTCGATGTCGGGTTCGAAGAGTGTTCCGGCATCCCCCGCATAGGGCGCAAGCCGCTCGAGGTAGACGGTGCCGATCGTGTGCAGTCCCGCGACGCCCAGCGCGTCGAGCGTGTCGAGCGCCGCCATGTCGTAGACCACGGTCGTGGCCGGCGCCGCCGGCACGTCGACGCGGCCCAGGGCGGTTTCGATCTCCACGGTATCGGCGCGGAGCGGCGCTGCCGCGAGGATCGCCGCGACAAGGGCGGGAAGCAGGTGACGCATGGGGCGATCTCTCCTTTTCGGGGCGGCAGGTCTATTCCTGACCATTCCGATAAGATATCAGCATGGCGAGGTCCAGTGGCGGGTGCGCCACCCCGGCTTGACGCGGGTCAAGTATCCGATAAAAACACTCGGATATGCGTCCGGCGGCCTTTTCCGTCGGGCTCCGATGCCTCGGGAGACCGCCATGCCACAGTCCACCGCCCGCTTCGCCACCGAGGCCGCAGACCGATATCTCGTCCAGTTGACGAGGCATTTCGCGCACAGGATCCCGACGGCGCAGCAGGGCCGCAGCGGGACCTGCACCTTCGACATGGGAACGGCGACGCTCCGGGCCGACGATACCGGTCTCGACATCCGCATCGACAGCGACGCGGCCGAGGGCCTGGCGCAGGTCCGGCAGACGGTCGAGAGCCACCTCCTGCGCTTCGCCTTCCGCGAGGACCCGCAGCCGCTCCACTGGTCGTGACGGCGGGCCGCGCATCATTAGATGCGCTTGCATGATAAACGGCATCCGCCTAGAAGCAGGGCCCAGCAGCCAGGGCGATCCCCAGCCAGACCTCAAGCCGACAGGGATCGTCCATGCCGCACAACCGTGCCCTCCGCCTCTCGTCCGTCAGCCTGGCCGCGCTTGTCGCCGCAGGCTCCGCCCAGGCCCAGGACCTCGTCTACGAACTCGACCCGATCATCGTCGAATCCCGCGACGATTTCTTCGGAGCCGCCGACCGCGCGACGTCGATGTATGTCTCGGATTTCGAACTGGAGCGCGCCCGGACCGGCGACCTCAAGGACGTCTTCGCCGGCATCGCGTCGGTGTCGGTGGGCGGGGGCATCCCGCTGGCGCAGAAGATCTTCGTCAACGGCGTCGACATGCTGAACCTCGGGGTGACCATCGATGGCGCCGCGCAGAACAACCGCGCCTTCCACCACGTGTCTGCCAACGCCATCGACCCCGGGCTGCTCAAGGAGGTGCGCGCCGATGCCACGGTGTCCCCGGCCGATGCAGGCCCCTACGCGCTTGCAGGATCGGTGGTGTTCGAGACGCTCGATGCCGAGGACCTGCTTGCCGACGGCGACCGCTTCGGCGGCAACGTCCGGCTGAGCTACGGCGACAACGGCGAGACGTTCCAGCGCGCGCTGACCGCGGCGGGGCGGACCGGCGGCTTTTCCTGGCTCGGTTACGCCAAGCGCGCCACCGGCGAGGATTACGAGACGGGCGACGGCGACGTGATCGGCGGCACCGCGGCCGATCTCGATTCCCTCCTCGGCAAGGTCGCCTACGAAACGGACGCCGGCCACCGGGTCGAATTCTCGGGCCTCAGGCTCCGGGACGACGCGCTGCGCCAGTATCGCGCGAATTTCGGCGGGCCGGTCGGGCCGACCGACGAGCTGCGCGTCTACGACACGACCCGCACGAGCTACGCGCTGAGCTACGAGACCACGCAGGCCACGGGTCTGTGGGACCCGCTGGTGAAGCTCGGCTACTCCGAAAGCGACATCGTCGTCTCCGAGCCCTTCGACAGCAACGGCCTGTCCTGGACCAAGTCCGCGACGTTCCAGAACACCTTCAATCTCGGCGGGGACGACACCGTCGTCGCGGGGATCGATTTCCAGAACCGTTTCGGCGAATACGACAGCCCGCTCTTCTCTGACTACTTCACCGAGGAAAGCCGCAACACCGGCATCTTCGTGCAGGCCCGCCTGTCGCCCACCGAACGGCTCAAGCTGTCCTTCGGCGCCCGCTACGACTGGCAGGAGTTCGAGGGCGTCTCGGGGCAGGACGTGTCCCATTCCGGCGCCTCGGGCAACCTGTCGGCAAGCTACGCGCTGACCGATACCTTCACCCTGCGCGGCGGCATCTCGTCGGTCTTCGGCGGCATCGATATCGAGGACAATTTCCTCTATGACCGCTTCGCGTTCGACTACGACGACCTCGATCCGAGCCGCGCCCGCAATGCCACGCTCGGCTTCGACTACCGGCTCGGCGGCCTGACGCTCGGCGGCGAACTCTTCGCCACGCGGATCGACGATGCCCGCGATTCCGGCGACAATTTCGACTTCGAGAGCCGCGGCTTCAACATCGGCGCCACCTATGGCTGGGCCTCGGGCTTCTTGCGCGCCACCCTGTCGAAAAGCGACGTGACCATCGACGGCGACCGCACGACCGGCTTCGAGACCCAGGATTTCGGCGCGCCCCTCGGCACCGTCCTCGCCTTCGAGGTGGAGCAGGACACGGGGCTCGGGGGCCTGCGCGTGGGCGGAGGCATCGACGCGGCGCTCGACTACGACATTCCCGACGACGACCCGGCCGAACCGACGACGGATCTCGACGGCTACGGCGTGGTGAACGTGTTCGCGGAATACGCGCCGCCACGGTTCGGCAACCTGACGCTGCGCGCGGAGGTCAGCAACCTCTTCGACGCGGACTATGCCGATCGCGCGACCTATGGCGGCGAGTTTCCGAGCCTGACCACGCTCGGCGAACCCGGGCGGACGATCTCGCTGACCGCCGTCGCGCGGTTCTGACCGGCCAGGCATGGCGCGGTCAGGGATAGAGCCGGATCAGGAAGCGGGCCATGGCGTAGGCCTCGTCGGTGCCGAGCCTCCGGCCGAGGCTCTCGCGGATCGCCGCCTCGTATGTGGGCCAGATCCGCGCCTCTACCCCCTGCCCGTCCGCCGTCAGCCGCAGGAGCAGGCCGCGCCCGCGGCCCGCCCGCGGCGTCCGCTCGATCCAGCCCTTCTCGGCCAGACGCTTCACATGCCGCGACAGCGCGTATTGCGGCGTGAAGAGCCGCTCCTCGAGGTCCTGCATGGCGATCCCCTGGGGCCCGGCACGCTCGACCTCGAGCAGGATCTCGTACCACACCGGGTCCTCAAGGCCCTCCGCCCGCAACACCCGCGCGATCCTCGGGCCGAGGCTCCGTTGAACCCGCAGAAGGTTGAACCACACCCGGTTGTAGCCGAGCTCGGGATCGTCGTCTCCGGCGAAGGGATCGTCGTGAAAGTCGGCCTCGGTCACTCTGCGCCCCCGTCCCCGTCGCACCCGCACGCACGGCCGCGCGCGGACGGCGACGCGCGTCGCGGGGGCCTCGGGTGCGGATGCCGCCCTAGCACGACGCCCGCCCCGGCGCCATCGCCGAGACCTTGGCGGCGGCCCCGGACCTGTCGGCCCGCCCGGTCGACCGCGAGCTCCCGTGACGAGCGCTGGTCGCTTGACGGGTACGACGCAGGTCCCGACATCCTCCGGCGGGACCAGAGCACGGGACACGACGCATGACGGAGGCCTCTTTCCTCGAAACGGCACCGGTCTTCCGCATCTTCGACGAGGCGAAGGCGCGCGCCTTCTACATCGACTGGCTGCGCTTCGAGGTCACCTTCGAGCACCGGTTCTCGCCGGACGCGCCGCTCTACATGGGCCTCGCGCGCACAGGTCTCGCGCTCCACCTCACCGAACATCACGGGGACGCCACGCCCGGCAGTACCGCATTCATCAGAATGACGGGCATCCGGGCATTCCACCGGGAAATCCTCGCCCGCCCCTACGCCGCCAACCGCCCCGCGCTCGAACGCCTGCCGTGGGGCCTTCAGGTCGAGGTCGTCGATCCCTTCGGCAACCGGATCAGGTTCTGCGAGACGGCATGAGCGAGCGTTTCCCGGCGCCGCGACGACCGCCCGAAGACGATCGACGCGCACCCCTGCCGGCTCATTCCGGGGCGTGTTTCAGTGCGATCAGCAGAGCGGGAATGCCAATGAGCGCCGAGATCGGCATGACCGACCAGGGTCCGGAATGATCGACGATCACGCCCCCAATCAGGGCTCCGGCCGCGATTGCGCCGTTATAGGCGGAGACGAAGGGCTAAACAACTTCTGGCCTAAGAGCCTATAAATAGACAAACTTTTCTTCTTACTTCAATATTCAGCCAACATTTTGCCCCACATTTCTTCCGTGCCCTCGGTCGGTCAAGTTCAAGCAACAAGACGGACGTTTCGGACGGACGGACACCCCGCCCCTTAAGGGGCGGTGGGGGTGTCCGTCCGTCCGAAACTTTTCTGTTGATTTTGTTTTTGTCCGGTCAGCTTCGGAACAATGTCCTGTGAAGAAGGGAGAGGCGCGGTGCCGATCCTGACTTACCACAACCGAAGGACACGCTATGACTACCACGCCCCTCCACCATCAATATAACTCCGCACCTACCATTACCAAAGCCGGTGAGTTTCGGCCAATGATCAACGCCCCGTTCGTTGTAAAGAACCTCTTCAAGCCGGGTGAAGTCGGGATGATCGCCGGTGCGCCGGGCCTCGGCAAATCGACGATCACCGCCGCAATAGCAGCTCACGCTGCTCAAGGGCGCAACTTCGGTGGGCTCCCCGTCAGGAACGCGGTGGTGATCTATTACGCAGCAGAAGATGCCTACGGGGTCTTGTGCCGGGCGCATCCCTATATGCGCGATCCTGCCTGCGCCCACGCCCCCTTCTACGTCGTCCACGGTGCGCCCAATCTTCTGAACCCCGAGACCCCAGAAAAGGTCGCTCGGTTCGTGTCGATGAAGCAGGCCGAACACGGATGCGATCAGGCGCTCGTGATCTTCGACACGCTGAACCGGTGTATCGGCGAGGCCGATGAGAACTCGTCAAGCGCGATGGGCGCTGTCGTTGGATGTGCAACATCCATTGCACAGACAACCAACTCCGCTGTCGTGTTCGTTCATCACGTTGGAAACGGGAATCCGGATCGCCCCCGCGGTTCCTCCGCTTTCCACGGCAACGTCGATTGCCTCTGTTTGCTCAACAAGGCATCGGTCGCCGGGTCTGGCAAGGTTGTCCTGCTCAACGCTGTGAAACAGAAAAACGCCCAAGAACTCGGCGCGTTGCCATTCAAACTATCGGGGTTGACGATTGGCACCGACAACGACGGTTGTGCAGTTACTGTTCCAATGGCGACACCAATCGTAATCACCAGGTCTGGCTCTATTGGGCGCGTCTCATTCATTACTAAGAAGTATGACGGAGCGATTGTGAGCGATGACCTTATTAGAGTTAGGGTTCCGGATGAGGATCTGAGGTATTACATCTTTGGCTTCTTGCAGACGGAGTTTGCGCAAAATCAGATGGCGCGAAACGAGTATGGCGCTATTCAGCAACATTTGGAGCCACAGCATATCCGGGATATGCTTATACCAATGCCCTCGGACATTTCTACTTTCAACGCCCTGGTGAACAAAATGAAATCAACGATCGAAGCCAGAGAGCGGCTGGAGGATTTGAATGAGCAAGGTCTTGGCGCGATGCATTCGGTAATTTTGAAGGGCGTCGAGGATACTAAGTCGGAAAGGTAAATTGGAAGTGTGTATGCCGACGCATCTTATTCGTCGGCATACATCTTTATTGCGCGGCGACCCGCTTCCCGATCCAAGTCCGCTAAATCATTGTATTTGTAGGCTTCGCCCATTACCCACATTCCCCATTTTTCCAGAAGCTTTCTGCGTTCGTGAACGAGCTTCGCTCGGTTGTATGCTTGAACCGTCTTGGAGCCGATTGCGTGCGCCAGGACCATCTCAGCCACATCGTCCGGTGCCATAGCGTCTTCCCGCGCCCAGGTCCGAAACGCCGCCCGCATTCCGTGCACTGTGACCCCCTGCACGTGGCTTTGGAGCAGCTTGCGCATCGTATTTTCCGAGATCGCTTTTCTCGGGTTGCTCGGCGATGGGAATACGAGTGGACTGGACTTCGTCCGGTGCTCACGCACGACCATCAGGATGTCGCGTGCGTGTGTCGTTATCGGCACCACAAACTCTTCGCCGGATTTCATCAAACTGCCAGGGATCGTCCATTCTGTAAGTGTATCATCGAAATGTTCCCACTCCGCGAAACGGACCGACCCAGACCGCAGTGCCGTGAGGATTGTGAAGCGAAGAGCGAGCGCGCCGACCACGTTCGACCCATTCAGTTTCTCCATCAAGTCGGGAAGGTCGTGATAGTCCAGCGCCGCGAAATGCTCTGGCTTCTGCCGTTGAGGACGCATAGAGCCGAGCATCCCCGACGCCGGATTGCCTGTTGCGCGATACCCTCTGCCGCAGGCGAAGTCGAATACCGCCGAGATGCGTTGCAGCACCCGGCGGGCGGTTTCCGGCTTGGATGTCCAGATGGGGTCAAGAACCGTTTCTATATCGTCTTGGTGTATCTCGGAGACGGCCAGGTTGCCCAGCGTCGGGAAGGCGTATGTTTCGAGCGTCCGAAGCCACTGCGCGATATGCTTGCCGTTGTTGGCGTTGTCCTTGAACTTCCTTTCGTGAACTTGCCGGGCAAGCTCCTCAAATGTCGTTGCCTTGCCCTCATCCTCGCGCGTCCGCACTTTCGGATTGCCACCGCTGCGAGCGATCCGGCGAAGCTCGAATGCTTTCTCGCGCGCTTCCGCGAGCGACACCAGATTTGCCGACCCAAGTCCGAAGTCCCGGCGGCGTCCGCGAACGACCGTCCGGAGTATCCATCGCCGGGCCCCAGACGGATCAACTTTCAAGTATAGGCCGCCCCCATCGGCGTGCCGACCGGGACCGGCCTTGCGGACAAACGCTGCGTTCAGCTTCTTCTCGACGTGCGGTCCGGACTTCACGCGCCGCTCTGATTCAGGAAAGGATGACCCGTCCATATCTCGACCCTCATTCCGTCCCACATTTTCTGCGGGAGGATTGGGGCCAGATGTTGATGAAAACCTGTCAAAATCCAGTAAATGTGGGCTATTTTGGCGCCCGCCCGGCACAAAACCGGGAAAACTGGCGGAGACGAAGGGATTCGAACCCTCGAGACGGTTTCCCGCCTACTCCCTTAGCAGGGGAGCGCCTTCGACCACTCGGCCACGTCTCCGTTGACCCGTATAACGGTGCAAGCTCAGGATATACAAGGCGAAATTCCACGCCGGGGCGGCGCGGGGAGCGGGTCGGGCCAAACCCTTGAAATGGAAACGAAACGAACCGGCATCGCGGCGCGGCGGTGACGGCACGGCGGGGCACGGCGGCCCGCGCGAGCGCCCTGCCCCCACGATTCGACGGACGGCCCGCGCGCGACGGATGCGGGCCCTCCGTCCGGCGACCGGGGCGGCGGGCGGCGCGTGACCATTGGTCAAAAAAACCGGCGCCGGCGGCGGGAAGCAAGCTATAGTGCCCTCCGGCCGGGCGCGCCCACAGCGGGCCCGGGAGCGAGCGCGACAGGGGAGGACGCAGATGCTCAGCAAGATCCTGGTGCCCGTGCGGGGCGACGGCATGACCGGAACCGTGCTGGGGCATGCAGCCGAGGTGGCGCGGCGCCACGGGGCCCACGTGGTGGTGGCGCATTGCCGCGCCCAGGCCGCGGACCTCATGCCCTTCGGCGTTCCGCTGCCCGCCTTCGCGCGCGAGACCATCCTCAAGCAGGCGCACGAGCTCGCCGACCGGCAGGAGGAGCACCTGCGCCGCATCCTGCACCAGCTCGCCCGCGATTTCGGGCTCGAGGAGGGACCCGCCCGTCCCGGCGCGGCCGCGACCTGCGAGTTCATCGAGGAGCCGGGGCGCATGGCCGACGTCATCAAGCACCACGGCCGCCTGTCGGACCTCGTGGTCGTGGCCAAGCCCGACCGCGACCGGAGCCTCGGCTACAACTCGCTGAAGGCCGCGCTCTACGGCACCGGCCGGCCCGTGCTCATGTGCCCGGGCCACGGCGCACCGCCCGCTACGCTCGGGCGGCACGTCACCATCGGCTGGAACGGGTCGCTCGAGGCGGCACGCGCGGTCGCCTCGACGCTCGACATCGTCGCCGCGGCAGAGACGGTCAGCATCCTCGCCGGCGGCAAGGGCGAGCCCCACGGCGCCACCACCGAGGAGCTCGTCGCCTATTACGCGCTCCGCGGGATCACCGCCGGAATCGTCCACTTCGAGGCGCGGAACCCGGGCGCGGCGCTGCTCGGCAAGACCGGCGAGATCGGTGGCGACCTCCTGATCATGGGGGCCTACAGCCACAGCGAGGAACGCGAGAGCCTGTTCGGGGGGAACACCAGGACGGTCGTGGATGACGCGGAAATTCCCGTGGTGCTTGTTCACTGATCCCTTCGGATTAAAATAACAAAACAACTCTTGCAAGTTTCGCTGCGCAATATAATTACGTGGCGGGTCGGAGCATGGATCCGGCGACACCGGGAGGGGAGGCCCGGTGCTCCGGACCTCGAGGGGCCGGCTAACAGAGGAGGAAAGAGACATGCACTTCACCAAGAGGGGTTTCCTCGGTGCTGCCGCGGCCGCCACGCTCGCGCTCGCACCCCTGCCGGCGCTGGCCCAGGAGTGGGAACCGTCGCGGCCCATCGACTTCGTGATCATGGCCGGTCCGGGCGGCGGCGCCGACCAGATCGCGCGGTTCATCCAGTCGGTGGTCGAGAAGAACGACATGACGTCCCGCCCGCTCGTGCCCAACAACAAGGGCGGCGGATCGGGCGCCGAGGCGCTGCTGCACATGTCGCAGGTCCGCGACACCGATCACACGCTGCTGGTGACGCTCAACTCGTTCTTCACCACGCCGCTGCGGCAGGAGGGCCTCGGGATCGACGTAGAGACCTTCACGCCGATCGCCATGATGGGCGTCGATCCCTTCGTGCTCTGGGTGCACAAGGACCAGGGCATCACCAGTTTCGACCAGTTCGTCGAGGAGGTGAAGGCCGCGGACGGCGAATGGGTGATGGGCGGCACCGGCAAGGGCCAGGAGGATTCCATCGTCATCGCCTACATGGCGGGCGCCTACGGGCTGAAGATCAAGTACATCCCCTATGACGGCGGCGGCGCCGTCGCCAAGGACCTCGCCGGCCGGCAGGTGATGGCGACCGTCAACAACCCGGCCGAGGCCAAGGGCTTCTACGATTCGGGCGACTTCGTGCCGCTGCTCGCCTTCTCCGACGAGCGGATGGAGAGCTATCCGGACGTGCCGACCCTGAAGGAGATGGGGCACGACTTCTCGTACTACAACCAGCGCGCCATCGTCGGCCCGCCGGGCATGTCCGAGGAGGCGGCCAGCTATTACCGCGACCTCTTCACCCGGGTCTACGAGAGCGAGGAATGGCAGAGCTACCTCGTCTCCGAGAGCCTGTCGCCGCTCTGGATGGATGCGGACGGACAGCGCGCCTACTGGCAGAAGCAGGTCGAGAACCACCGCGCGCTGCTGGCGCAGATCGACAGCTGACACCGGCCGGACAGGGCCCACGGGACGAAGGGGACGCGCATGCGCAAGGGCGAACTGACGACGGCAGGCCTTCTCGCCCTGTTCTCGCTCTACCTCATGTGGAAGAGCATGGAACTGCCCGTGGGCTACATCCGCGGCGAAGGGCCCGGCGGCGGCGCCTGGCCCTTCTGGCTCTCGCTGATCATGCTGCTGTCCTGCGGCATGATCGCGCTCAACTGGTGGCGCGGGAAGAGCCCCGCCTCGCGGTCGGACGAGCCGCTGCTCGACGGCTACGGCTGGCGGACGCTGTTCCTCGTGGGCGGCGGGATCATCGGCTTCGTGGCCCTCGTGAACGTGGTGTCGATGTACGGCGCGGTCGCGGTGTTCCTGCTCTACTACCTGCGGTTCCTCGGCCGACACGGCTGGCCGCTGACACTGGCGATCTCGCTCCTGACACCGCTCGGCATGTTCTTCTTCTTCGAGGGCGCGATGCAGATCACCATGCCGCAGGGCATGGCCTTCACCGCCCCGGTCTTCGACGTGCTTTACGAGATCATCTACTAGCCCCCGCGCGGGCACCGAGGGACAGCAATGGAAGTTCTGGGATTTCTCGCCGACGGCATCCTGATGGCGCTCGAGCCGCTGAATCTGATGCTGATCCTGATCGGCGTCTCGGTCGGTCTGTTCATCGGGGCCATGCCCGGGCTCGGCTCGGTCAACGGGGTGGCGATCCTGCTGCCGGTCACCTTCCTGGTGCCGCCCGGCTCGGCCATCATCTTTCTGGCGGCGATCTATTACGGCGCAATGTACGGCGGCGCGATCTCGTCGGTGACCCTCGGGATCCCCGGGGCCTCGACCGCGGTCGCCACCACCTTCGACGGCAGGCCCCTGGCCCTGCAGGGCCGCGCGAGCCTCGCGCTCGTGACCGCGGCCATCGCGTCCTTCATCGGCGGCAGCGTCGCGAACGTGCTCTTCACGCTCTTCGCCCCGGTCCTCGCCACGCTCGCCCTGTCCTTCGGGCCGCCCGAGATCTTCGCGCTCATGCTCCTGGCCTTCGCGACCTTCGTGGGGCTCGGCGGCGACGACATCGCCAAGACCGTCTTCTCCATCTGCTTCGGGCTCGTTCTGGCCTCGGTCGGCTACGACCAGATCTCGGGCGCGCCGCGCCTCGTGCTCCTCGACATCTCGGGCTTCCTGCACGGCATCGGCTTCCTCGTGCTGGCGATCGGGGTCTACGGGATCGGCGAGATGCTCTGGACCATCGAGCAGACCCGCGGCGAGGTGACCACCACCACGCCGCGCATGACGGTGTCCGGCATGCTCGCGGACACCAAGGAGGCGCTCGCGCGCGGCTGGAAGGGCACGACCATCGGGTCCTTCCTCGGCTTCTTCGTGGGCGTGCTGCCGGCGGCAGGCGCGACGCCCGGGTCGCTCATGTCCTACGGTGTGGCCAAGATGGTGTCGCGCGCCCCCGAGACCTACGGCCGCGGCAATCCCGACGGCGTCGCGGCGCCCGAGGCCGCGAACAACTCCGCCTCGACGGGCGCGATGCTGCCCATGCTGACGCTCGGCATCCCGGGGTCACCCACGACGGCGATCCTGCTCGGCGGCATGGTGATCTGGGGCCTCGTGCCGGGCCCGCGGCTCTTCACGACCGAGACGGAATTCGTCTGGGGCCTGATCGGGTCGTTCTACGTGTCGAACCTCGCGGCGCTGATCATCAACCTCGCCTTCATCCCGCTCTTCGTGTGGATGCTGCGCATGCCGTTCACGATCCTCGCGCCGATGATCTTCGTGCTGTCGATCACCGGCGGCTACGCCGCGACGCGCGACATGCACGACATCTGGCTGATCGTGATCTTCGGGCTCGGCGCGTTCTTCCTGCGCAAGTTCGACTACCCGCTGGCCCCCGCGGTCCTTGCCATCGTGCTCGGCCCGATCGCCGAGCCGACGCTGCGGCAGTCGCTGCTCCTGTCCTCGGGGGATCCCTCGATCTTCTTCACCCGGCCCATCGCCGGGCCGATCACGGTGATCGCGCTGATCCTGATCTTCCTGCCCGCGCTGAAATACCTGCGCCGCCGGAAACCCGCCGCCGCGGAATGAGAAACGGCCCGCCCCGATCAATCAGGGCGGACCGCTTCGCCACCGGTCAGGCGGTGTCAGGAATAGAGGCCCGCCACCCGCGCGCGCAGCTTCACCAGCGCCAGCACCGTGTCGATGGTGGGCGTGGGCGTGCCGGTGACCCGCCCCAGTTCCTGCACCGATCCCACCAGCGCGTCGATCTCCATGGGCCGGCCCTGGTCGAGGTCCTGCAGCATGGAGGTGCGGTGGGCGCCCACGTCTGCCCCGCCCTGGATACGGCGGTCGACATCGATGGGAAACTTCACGCCCAGCTTCTCGGCGATCTCCTGCGCCTCGAGCATCATGCCGCGCGCCACCTGGCGCGTGCCCTCGTCGGTGCAGAGCACGTCGAGCGTGGCATGGGTCAGCGCCGAGATCGGATTGAACGACAGGTTGCCCCAGAGCTTCACCCAGATCTCGTCACGCAGCTTCGGCCGCACCGGCGCCTTGAGCCCCGCCGCGGTCAGCGCCTTGGACAGGGCCTGCGCGCGCTCGGATTTCGACCCGTCGGGCTCGCCCAGCGAGAAGCGGTTGCCCTCCACGTGCTTGACGACGCCCGGCTCGATCACCTCTGCGGCGGGGTAGACCACGCAGCCCAGCACCCGGTCCGGACCGAACCCGTCCCATTGCTTGTTGCCGGGATCGACGGATTCGAGCCGCGTACCCTCGTGCGCGCCGCCGATCTTGTGGAAATACCACCACGGCACCCCGTTCACGCCCGACACGATGGTGGTCTCGGGCCCGATCAGCGGCTGCATCCTGTCGACCACGCCCGGCACCGAATGCGCCTTGAGCGTGACGATCACGTAATCCTGCGGGCCGAGCTCGGCGGGGTCCTCCGACGCGGTGACCTCGACCGTGGTCTCCTCCCCCTCCTCGATCAGGCGCAGGCCGTTCTCGCGCATGGCCTCGAGGTGCGGGCCGCGCGCCACGAGGCTCACATTCGCGCCCGCCTGGGCGAGCTTCGCCCCCATGTAGCCGCCGATCGCGCCGGCGCCGAACACGCAAATCTTCATGTCGTCCCCCTGTCGTTCCGTGCGGGGCCCGCATCCCGGGCCCCGTCCTGCGCCGTGCGCCTCACGCCTTCTCGGCGAGGCCCAGCTTCTCCGCGAGCCCGATGCGCTGCAGCTTGCCCGTCGCGCCTTTCGGGATCTCGTCAAGGATCAGCACCTTTCGCGGCACCTTGAAATCGGCGAGCCGCTCGGCGGCGAAGTCGCGGATCTCGCGCTCGGTCGCCTCCTGGCCCTCCTTCAGCACGATGGCCGCCGCCACCTCCTCGCCGAGCTTGTCGTGCGGCAGCGCGAAGGTCACCACCTGGTCGACCGCCGGGTGGTCCGAGATCACGCCGTCGACCTCGAGCGGGCTGATCTTCTCGCCACCGCGGTTGATGATCTCCTTCAGCCGGCCCGTGAGGCTCAGGTAACCCTCGTCGTCGAACGCGCCCTGGTCGCCGGTGCGGAACCAGCGCTTGCCCTCCGCCTCGAAGAAACTCTTGCGGTTGGCGTCCGGATTGCCCTCGTAGCCCGGCGTCACGTTGGGGCCCGAGATCACCACCTCGCCCGTGCCCTCCACGAGCCGGTCCTCGGTCTCGTGCGCGATGCGCACCTCGGGACCCGCGGCGAGGCCCACCGCGCCCGGCTTCTGCCGGCCCGGCGCGATCGGGTTCGAACACATCTGGTGCGCGGCCTCGGTCATTCCGTAGGCCTCCACCACCGGCGCGCCGAAGGTCTCGGCGAGCCGCGTCATCAATGGCCCCGGCAGCGAGGACGAGGACGAGCGCAGGAAGCGCAGGCGCGCGTTCCGGATGATCTCCTCGTTGCGGCCGGCACGGCTCAGGATCGCCTGGTGCATGGTCGGCACCGCGGTGTACCAGGTCGGGTCGACCTCCTTGAGCCAGCCGAAGAACTTGAGCGCGTCGAAGCCCGGCGCACAGGCGATGGAGGCCCCAGCCGCCAGCGACGAGGATACCGCCGCCACGAGCCCGTGGATGTGGAAGAGCGGCATCACGTTGAGGCAGCGGTCCCCGGCCGTGAGCGCGAGCGAGGCGCGGATGTTCTCCGCCGACGCGGCGACGTTCGACTGCAGGAGCGGCACGATCTTCGGCCGCGACGTCGTGCCGGAGGTGTGCAGGATCAGCGCGACGTCGTCGGGCCCGGGCATCGCGTCGTCCGCCGCAGCGCTCCCGCCCTCGGCCGCGAGCGTGAAGGTGCCCGCGGGCGCCGCCGGGTCGGAGGTCAGCCGGATGACGACGAGCCCGAACCGGCTGGCCGCGGCCAGCGCCGGGCCGTCATAGCCGGCCTCGACCACGATCGCCCGCGCCTTGAGGTCCTCGAGGTAGAAGGCGAATTCCTCTTCCCGGTAGGCCGGGTTCAGGGGCGCCGTCGTCGCGCATTGCGCCAGGGTCACGAAGGCCACCGCCATGTCGGGCCCGTTCGGCAGCACGATGGCCACGCGGTCCGACACACCGACTCCCGCGCCGCGCAGAACCTTGCGCACCTCCGCGCCCTGCGCGCGCAATGCGCCGTAGCTCATCCACTCCCGGCCCGGCGCACCGATGGCCGGTGCGTCGTCGGGATGGGCCCCGACCAGGTCTGCGATCGTGGTCGCCATGCGATTTCCTCCCTCTTTCCCTGATGCCTGCACTCGGTCGACGCGGACATTAGCCCGCGCGCGGCAGGTCTGAAAGTCGGTAAGATGGAGCGGTCGCGCCCCGTGACGACCCCGCCGAAGGGCTCGGGTGCACCCCGCCCCGCGGCTTGGCCGGACCGGCATGGCAGAGTCCCGCACGCGTTCACCCATCAAGGGAACGGTCGACCATCATGCTGGGTGGGGGGAGAAGTGGCAGCCCGTAGGGGAATCGAACCCCTCTTTCCAGGTTGAAAACCTGGCGTCCTAACCGATAGACGAACGGGCCACTCTTGGTGTGAGGCGCTTCCTAAAAGAAGCTGCAGACGGCTGCAAGAGGGGTTTTCACGTTTTTTTCGAATGCCTCAGGATGACGCAACGGCGGCGTCCTCGAGGCGCAGTTGCACCGACCGCCGGCCCTGCCATTCGTTCAGCTCGAGCCGCCCGGCGAGGTGGAAGCGCCGCCCGCGATGGTCGAGAAGCGCCGGTCCGAGCGGCCCGTCGAAGGCGCCGAAGGCGATCGCGCCAAGCGCCGGCCCCGTTCCGTCGCCGAAGCCGATCCGCAGGTGGCTCTCGCCCACGCGCTTGGCGAAGGTGATGCCCATGTCGCCGAAGGCAAAGCGTGGCGCGGCGGCGCCCTGCCCGAAGGGCCCCGCACGGTCGAGGGCGAGAATCATCTCCACGTCCGCCGCCCCCGGCATGAGCAGACCGTCGAGCCGGAGATCCGCCGCGCCGCCCTGCCCCGCGCCCTGCCGCGCCAGCAGTTCGGCGAGCCGCTCCATGGCGGGCTCGACCGCCGCGCGCGCGACCGTCAGCCCCGCCGCCATGCGGTGGCCGCCGCCCTTGAGCAGCAGCCCCTCGCCCGCGAGCCGCTGGATGCTCGCCCCGAGATCGACGCCCGCCACCGACCGCCCCGACCCCTTGCCGGTGTCGCCGTCGAGCCCGATCACGATCGCCGGGCGGTTGGTCAGCTCCTTGAGCCGCGAGGCGACGATGCCCACGACGCCGGGATGCCAGCCCTCGCCCGCCGCCCAGACGAGCGGTGCGTCGAGCCCGCGCGCCTCGGCCTGCGCGACGGCCGCCGCGCGCACTGCCGCCTCGACCTCGCGCCGCTCGGTGTTGAGCGCGTCGAGCTTCTCGGCCATGGCGCGCGCGGTGGTCGGGTCGGTCTCGGCCAGGAGCCGCGCACCGAGGTCGGCCTGCCCGATCCGCCCGCCCGCGTTGACCCGCGGACCCAGCACGTAGCCCAGGTGGTACGAGGTGGGCGCAGTGTCGAGCCGGGCGACGTCCGACAGCGCCACGAGCCCCGGCCGTTCCCGCCGCGCCATGACCTTGAGGCCCTGCCGCACGAAGGCGCGGTTCACTCCGCGCAGGGGCGCCACGTCGGCCACGGTCGCGAGCGCCACGAGGTCGAGGAGATCCATGAGCTCGGGCCCCCGCGCGCCCGCCGCGCGCAGTTGCCGCCCCGCCTCGACCAGCATCAGGAACACGACCGCGGCGGCGCAGAGATGGCCGAGCGCGCCGTCCTCGTCCTGCCGGTTGGGGTTCACCACGGCCAGCGCGTCGGGCAGCGTCTCGCCGCCCAGGTGATGGTCGAGCACGACCACGTCCGCGCCCGCCGCCGCGGCGACGGGCCCGTGCGAAAGCGTGCCGCAATCCACGCAGACGATCAGGTCGTGGCCCGCCGCGAGCTCGGCCATGGCGGGCTCGTTCGGGCCGTAGCCCTCGTCGATGCGGTCGGGGATGTAGAGCGTGGCGGTGCGGCCCATCTGCCGCAGCCAGTCGATGAGCAACGCCGCCGAGGCGCCGCCGTCCACGTCGTAATCGGCGAAGATCGCGATGCGCTCGCCGCCGCGCGCGGCCCGCAGGACCCGCGCCGCCGCCGCCTGCATGTCGCGCAGCGACCGCGGGTCGGGCAGGAGCTCGCGCAGCGTGGGTTCCAGGTAACCCGCGCATTCCTCGGCCGGCACGCCCAGCCGCGCGAGCGTGGCGCAGAGCGCGGGCCCGAGCCCGGTGGCCTGCGCGAGCGCCTCGGCCGCGCGGGTGCGGCCCACGTCCGGCCCCACCCAGCGCCGCCCCGTCAGCGACGCCGCGACCCCAAGATACGGCCCGTCCTGCACCTCTTCCCCTCTGTCCACCCTGCTTCTTCTTGGCGGAAATATCCGCGGGGAGCGCGAGGGGCGGCACGCCCCTCGCTCCCGCACGGCACGTATGCCCCCGGCCGGTCCGTCAGTGCGTCGGGTTGCGGTAGATCATGCGCCGGACCGACCCGGTCTTCGAGCGCATGAGCAGCGTCTCCGTGGTCAGGTAGCCGACCTCGCGCTTGATCCCCGGCAGGAGCGAGCCGCTCGTCACGCCGGTCGCGGCGAAGATCACGTGGTCGGTCACCATCTCGTCGCGCGAATAGATCTTGTCGAGGTCGCTGATCCCCGCCTTGGCGGCACGTCCCTTCTCGTCGTCGTTGCGGAACAGGAGCCGGCCGTAAATCTGCCCGCCCATGCATTTCAGCGCCGAGGCCGCGAGCACGCCCTCGGGCGCCCCGCCCGACCCCATGTACATGTCGATGCCGG
Source organism: Roseivivax isoporae LMG 25204 (assembly GCF_000521865.1). Taxonomy (GTDB): domain Bacteria; phylum Pseudomonadota; class Alphaproteobacteria; order Rhodobacterales; family Rhodobacteraceae; genus Roseivivax; species Roseivivax isoporae. The sequence goes on along the minus strand of NZ_JAME01000015.1, from coordinate 67,692 downwards.
TGGTGCCGGGCTCGGCGGTGTGCATGGCGCCGGCCACGTCGCCGTCGGTGATGAGCCGGATCGCGGCGCCCGTGCGGCGCACCTCCTCGATCATCGCCTCGTGGCGCGGCCGCTCGAGGATGCAGACGGTGATGTCCTGCGGCCCGCAGCCCTTGGCCCTGGCCAGAGCCTCTACGCGGTCCTTCGGCGACATGTCGAGCGTCACGACCCCCGGCGCGTAGCCCGGGCCGATGGCGAGCTTGTCCATGTAGACGTCGGGAGCGTGCAGCATCGAGCCGCGCGGCCCCATGGCGATGACCGTCAGCGCGTTCGGCATGTCCTTCGCCGTGAGCGTCGTGCCCTCGAGCGGGTCGAGCGCGATGTCGACGCCCGGGCCGTTCCCGCTGCCCACTTCCTCGCCGATGTAGAGCATCGGCGCCTCGTCGCGCTCGCCCTCGCCGATCACAACCACGCCCTTGATGTCGAGCTTGTTCAACTGCTCGCGCATGGCGTTGACCGCGGCCTGGTCGGCGGCCTTCTCGTCGCCGCGCCCGATGAGCTTCGCAGAGGCGATGGCCGCCTGCTCGGCGACCCGGGCGAGCCCGAGCGAAAGCATGCGGTCGTTGAAATCCGTGGGTGCGGCCATGTCGGGGCTCCGGTTCCGTTGGCGGGACGTGTCGCCAGCACTCCTACAGGCTGCGCTTGGCGGGGCGCAAGGTCGCGCCGCCCGGGCGTCCCCAGGGGGCCTCCCCCGCGAGCCGCGCCGCGGCGCGCAGCGCCAGCCGGTCGACGTCGCGGCTCGCGATGAGCCGCCCGGCGATCACGTCCGCGACGGGGAACCAGGCGGCCTCCTCGGCATCGTCGCCGGCGCGGATCGTGCCTGTCGCGTCGCGGCAGAGGATGGCGGTCAGCACGTAGCTCGGCCCGGGCGTCACCACGCGCAGCGTCCCGATCCGGCACCCCGCGCGGGCGTGCAGCGCCGTCTCCTCGCGCAACTCGCGAATCGCGGCCTCCTCGGCGGTCTCGCCCGGCTCCAGCTTGCCGCCCGGAAACCCCCAGCGGCCGGCATCGGGACGGTTGCGGCGGCGCACCAGCGGGACACGGCCCTCCAGGACCACGACCGCCAGCGCCGCCGCGATGTCGGGCACGGGCGGCTCAGACGTTCTCGATCCGCAGCGCCACCGGCTCGCCCGCGACGACGCCCGTCGCGCGCATGGCGGCGATGGCGCTGTCGAGCGCCGCGCGCGTGGTGCGGTGCGTCACGATCAGGACCGGCGCCGCGTCGTCGGTATGGGCGTATTGGCGCATCCGGTTGATTGATATGCCGGCCTCGCCCAGCGCCGTCGCCACCTTGGCGAGCGCGCCCGGCTTGTCCATCAGCGCCATGCGCAGGTAGTAGGGCGCGGGTGTCGCGGAGCGCGCGGGCGTCGCGGGGCGCAGGGACGCCGCCGCCTGTCCGAAGGTCGACATGCGGAACCCGCGGGCAAGGTCCATGACGTCGCCCATGACCGCGCTCGCGGTCGGCCCCTCGCCCGCGCCGGCGCCGCGCATGACGATCTGGCCGACCTGGTCGCCCTCGATCACCACCATGTTGGTGCCGCCGTCGAGCTGCCCCAGCGGCGAGGTCGCAGGCACGAGGCAGGGCGCCATGCGCTGCTCGAGCCCGCGGCCCGTCATGCGGCTGACGCCCAGCAGCTTGATCTTGTAGCCCATGTCGGCGGCCTGCCGGATGTCGTCGATCGACACCTTGCCGATCCCCTCGAGCTCGACCGCGTCGAAGGCGACCTGCGTGCCGTAGGCGATGGCCGCCAGGAGCGACAGCTTGTGTCCCGCGTCGATGCCGCCCACGTCGAGCTCGGGATCGGCCTCGAGGTAGCCCAGGCCGTCAGCCTCGTCGAAGGCCTCCCGGTAGGTCAGGCCGCCGGTCTCCATCCGCGTCAGGATGTAGTTGCAGGTGCCGTTCATCACGCCCATGACGCGGGTGATCTCGTTGCCGGCGAGGCCCTCGGTCAGCGCCTTGATGACCGGGATGCCGCCCGCGACCGCCGCCTCGAAGCGCAGCACCGCACCCCGGGCCTCGGCGCGCTCGGCGAGCGCCTGGCCATGATGGGCGAGCATCGCCTTGTTCGCCGTCACCACGTCCTTGCCGGCGTCGAGCGCCGCCTCGGTCGCGGCCTTGGCCGGGCCGTCCGATCCGCCCATGAGTTCGACGAACACGTCCACGTCGTCGCGGGTGGCGAGCGCCACCGGGTCGTCCTCCCACGCGTAGTCGGTCAGCGGCACGCCGCGGTCGCGCTCGCGGTGGCGCGCGCAGACCGCGACGACGGTGATCTCGCGCCCCGTGCGTTCGGTCAGCAGCGCCGCCTTCTGGCGCACGATCTTGACGACGCCCGCCCCGACCGTTCCGAGACCCGCGATTCCGAGGCGCAGTGGGGTCGTCATGGGAGGAGCTCCTTTCCGAGGGGTGCATGGGTCGCGCCGTTGCCTAGCCGGTCCGCCGCCCCGCTGCAACGGCGAAGGCCCGGGCTCAGCCGCCGCCGCCCGCCGGAACGCCGGCGTCCATCCGCGTGCGCGTCGGCGCGTCGACCACCGGGCCCGAAAGCCGTCCCGCCCGCGCCTCGAGCGCGCGGGCCCGCGCCTCGAGATCGTCGCGCATCGCGGGCGTCGCCTGCGGCGCGTCCGCGGCCAGCAGATCCTCGAGCGGCAGGAGGTCCGGGTAGTCCGCCGACGCGATGTCGGGGCTCGCCGTGGCGTCGACCTCGGGGAACTGCGTGCAGCCCGCGAGCGCGGCTGCGGCGATCAGGCTCTGGATTGCGGCGCGCATGGCGGCCCTCCGCGAGGGATGTTGCCGAAGGGTGTGCCCGAGCGCGCCCCGCGACACAAGCTTTGCGCTTGCGCCCCCCGCCCCGGCGCTGGAAACAGGTCACATGGCGCGCACGCAGGGATCGCATTCCGACATCACCGGGCCAAAGGTCCGCGAGGCGGCGCTGCGGCTGTTCGCGGAACACGGCTACGCGGCGGTGTCGATGCGCCAGATCGCGGCCGAGGTGGGGGTGCAGGCCGGCGCGCTCTACAATTACACGCCGGACAAGCAGCACCTGCTCTTCTCGCTCCTGCACGAACACATGGAGGGGCTCCTGGCCGCGCAGGCGGCGCAGCCCGTGCCCGAGGACCCGGTCGCGCGGCTCGAGGCGTTCTGCCGCTTCCACATCCGGCAGAACCGGGCGCGACCGCAGGCGGTCTTCATCTCCTACATGGAGCTGCGCAGCCTCACGCCCGAGCATTTCGCCGAGATCGGCCGGCTGCGCGACCGCTACGAGGCCGGGCTCGAGGCGGTGCTGAAGGCGGGCCAGGCCACGGGCGCCTTCTCGGTCGAGGACACGCGCATCGCGACCTTCGCGGTCATCGGGCTTCTGAACGCGGTCAACGTCTGGTTCCGCGAGGACGGGCGGCTGACCCTCGAGGAGGTCGAGCGCCTGCACTGGGACATGGTCCGCCGCGCGGTATCCGCCTGAGGGCGCCTCAGCGGGTCTGCTGGATCGTGCGCAGGTACTCGACGATGGCCACCATCCGGCGCGGCGTGGGCGTCGCGATCCCGTCACCCGAATCGTAGGGCACGAGGTCGCCGGCCAAAAGCTCGCCGAATTCGGGCATGCCGGGGCCGTCGAGGTCTGACCGGGCGTAGCCGTCGACCATGTTGAGCACGCGGGCCGTCGGGAAGGTGTCGCCGTGGCGCAGCGCCAGCAGCGTCAGGTCCTTCGGCGGCTTCGACATGGCGCGGGCGAGCGGCCCGTCACCGCGCCCGCCGGCCCCGTGGCACGCCGCGCAGTACTCGGCGTAGAGGCCGGCACCGTCCGAGGCCGCGGGCATCGCCGCGGGGTCCCCGCCGGCCGCGCCGCGTCCCGTCTCGTCGCAGGCGGCAAGTGCCGCAAGGCACCCGGCCACCATCACGGCTGTCCGCAAGGGTCTCATTCTGCGCTGCTCCCTCTGTCCGGCCGTTCCGGCCCGTTCTCCCTCCTTGTGTCGCGCGGCGGGGGCGTTCTGGCAAGGGGCGGCTGCGGGTCAGTCGACCCTGAGGTCCGAAATCCGCGCGTCGATGCGGCTGTCGGTGTCGTCGCTGTCGGCCGAGACGGCGATGCCCACCAGCGCCTCCGGAGCGCCGCCGAAGGCGCGCGCGTAGTCTCCCGCGAGGTCCACCTCTGCCGCCGCGCTGCCTGTGCCCGCGGGCTGCAGCACCACCGTGCGCCCGCGGGCGTTCAGGTAGGGGCTCTCCAGCATCTCGCCCGGCGCATGGTCGCCGCCCCAGACGTAGACGAGGATGCGCGCCGCCTCCTCGTTCAGAAGCGCCGTGGCGTTGGCGCCGCGCAGTTCGCGCGCCCGGTCCTCGGGCAGGAACATGAAGTAGAGCGAGAGATCCCGGTCGTCGCCGCCCTTGCGCGTGAGATCCGTCGGCGGCACGCCCGCATCGACGGCCCAGGACCACGCAGCGCGGCGCGCGCCCCAGAGCGACGGGTCGAGCTCGCGGTAGGCGAGCGACACTGCGTCCTGCGAGGTGACGCGCAGCGTGTCGCCGCCGAAGCCGTAATCGTTCTGCGGGCCGAACAGCGTCAGCCGCTGCGTCTTCCACGCGCCGTCGAAGGGCACGGGATCGGTCGCGGCGCCACCGGCGGACAGGAGCAGGCAGGACAGGATCGCGCAGGCGTTGGCTGGCGCACGGGACATCGGGAAACCTCCGTTCGGATCGTGACCGTCCGAGGGTAGCGCGGTGTGCGCCCCGCGCCGGCCACCTTGTCGTGAGGCGGCGTGCGCTCAGCCCTCCCGCAGGTTTCCCTGGTCGAGGTGGAGCTGCCGGTCCATGCGTGCGGCCAGCTCGAGGTTGTGGGTCGCGATCAGGGCCGAGAGCCCGGTCTCGCGCACCAGCGTCATGAGCGCGTCGAACACCCGCCCCGAGGTCTCGGGGTCGAGGTTGCCGGTCGGCTCGTCGGCGAGAAGGAGCCGCGGCGCGTTCGCCATGGCGCGGCAGAACGCCACGCGCTGCTGCTCGCCACCCGACAGCGCCGCGGGACGGTGCGTGGCGCGGGGCGCGAGCCCGACGCTGTCGAGGAGCGCGCGCGCCCGGTCCTCGGCCTCGGCGCGGGTGGCGCCGTTCGCGAGCTGCGGCAGAACGATGTTCTCGACCGCGGTGAATTCCGGGAGAAGGTGGTGGAACTGGTAGACGAAGCCCACCGCCTCGCGCCGCACCGCGGTGCGGCGGCGGTCGGGGCGGCCGGTCATGTCCTCGCCCGCGATCTCGACGATGCCCGCATCGGGCGTGTCGAGAAGCCCCGCAATGTGCAGGAGCGTCGACTTGCCCGCCCCCGAAGGTGCGACGAGCGCCGTCACCTCGCCCGGAGCCAGCGTCAGGTCGACCCCGCGCAGGACATGAATTTCGCCCGGCAAGCCCTTGTTGTAGCTCTTGGATACCCCAGAGAGCCGAAGGACGGCGGAACCCGCGTCATTCATAGCGCAGCGCCTCCACGGGGTTCATGCGCGCGGCACGGCGCGCAGGGAATATGGTCACGATGAACGACAGCCCGAGCGACAGCGCCACCGCGGACAGGACGTCCGCCGCCTGCAGCTTGGCGGGCAGCGCGTAGATGCCGCGCACCGCCGGGTCCCAGACCCCGCCGCCCGAGAGGTAGTTCACGAGGCTGAAGATCGGGTCGATGTAGATCGCGAACAGGCAGCCGAGGATCACCCCCGCCACGGTGCCGATGAGCCCGGTGAACGCCCCGCAGATGAAGAAGACGCGCAGCACCGAGCCCTCGGTGAGGCCCATCGTGCGCAGGATGCCGATGTCGCGCCCCTTGTTCTTGACCAGCATGATGAGCCCCGACACGATGTTCATGGCGGCGATCAGCACGAGGACCGAGAGGATCACGAACATCACGTTGTCCTCGATCTCGAGCGCGCGCAGGAAACTGCCGCTCGCGTCCATCCACGTCCAGGCATACGTGTTCTCGCCCGACGCCTGCAGGATGCGCGGCACGATCGTGTCGACGGCCTCGGGATCGTCGACCATGACCTCGAGCTCGTCCGCCGCCGCGTCGCGGTTGAAGTAGAGCTGCGCCTCACCGAAGGGCATGTAGACCCGCGTCCGGTCGATGTCGTAGCGCCCGGCGGTGAAGATGTAGACGATGTCGTAGGCCTTGACCCTCGGCGAGGTGCCGAAGGCCGTCTTGACCCCGTCGGGCGAAATGAGCCGCAACTGGTCGCCGAGTTCCAGCTGCAGCTCGCGCGCGATGCCCGACCCGATGGCGATGCCGTCCGCGGTGCCGAAATCCTCGAGTGCGCCCTGCGCGGTCTCGGGATCCGCGATGCGCGGGATGCCGGCCAGATCCTCTGGCGCGATCCCGTGCACCTCGACGCCCGCATTGCGCTGGTTCGCGGTGGCCATGACCTGGCCCTTGACCAGGGGCGCCACGCGCTCGACGCCCTCGACCGCGCGCACCCTCTCGGCCATCTCGGCATATTCGGGGATCGAACGGTCGACGATTCCGGTGCCCGCGTCGCGCACCCCGGCGGTGTACACCGTGACATGGGCGTTTGCGCCAAGGATCGTGTCGACGAATTCCGCCCGGAAGCCCGAGCGCACCGCGAGCGTCGCGATCAGCGCGAAGACCGCGAGCGTGATGCCCACGAGGCTGATCCAGGTCATCACGCTGACCCCTCCCTCGGCGCGCTTCGCGCGCAGGTAGCGCCACGCGATCATCCACTCGAAGGGCGCGAAGGGCGCGGTGCGCCGGGTCGTCGGTCGGGTCATGGCCTGCCTCTGGACAAGGGGGCCGGACGTGGCCGCCGGCCCGGGCGCATAAGTGACCCGGCCCGGCCCGGGATGCAAGCAGGGCCCGCGACGTCCTGCCGGTGTTGAACGCCGGTCCGCCGCGCTTACGTGAAGGCGCACGAAAGGATACCCGCCATGGCTCATTTCCTCGTGATCGGCGCAAGCAAGGGCATCGGCCTGCAGACCGTGAAGCGCGGGCTGGCGCTCGGCCACCGCATCCGGGGCTTCGCGCGCTCGGCCGCGTCGATGGACATCGCCGACCCAAGTTTCGCGCCCTTCCCCGGGGACGCCACCAACCCCGAGGACCTGAAGCGCGCGCTCGACGGGATCGATGCGGTGATCCTGACGCTCGGGATCAAGGAAAGCGTCGCCATGCTCTGGAAGGAGGTCACGCTCTTTTCGGATGCGACCCGTGCGCTGATCCCGGCGATGGAGGCGGCGGGCGTCGACCGGCTGGTCTGCCTCACGGGGATCGGCACCGGCGAGAGCGTCAGCGCCTTCAGCCGGATCGAGCGGCTCGGCCATTCCGTCGTGCTGGGCAAGCCCTATCAGGACAAGACCCGGCAGGAGGAGATGATCCGCGCCTCGTCGCTGCGCTGGACCTTCGCGCGGCCGGTGATCCTGACGAACGGGGGCTTCACCGGACGCTACCGCGTGCTGACGAACCCGGACGAGTGGCGGCTCGGCCTCATCAGCCGGGCGGACGTGGCTGATTTCCTGATCCGCGCGGCCGAGGACGACAGTCTCGTCGGCGCGGCGCCGGTCCTGACCCGCTGAGGCGGACACGGCCTTGGCGCTCTTTCCCCTCCTCACCGAGCAGCGCATCCAGGAGGCGCAGGAGGATGGCGTCTTCGACAACCTGCCCGGTTCGGGCAAGCCGCTGAACCTCCCCGAGGCGGGACAGGAGGACGCGGTGACGGCCTTCGGCTACCGGGTCATGGCCGAGGCGGGAGCGGTGCCCGAGGAGGTGCGTCTCGCGCGCGCCCTGCAGGAGGCCCGCGCGGCCTGGCAGCGCGCCGAGGACTCCGAGGAAAAGGCCCGGCTCATGACGCGGATCGCGGAACTCGGCATGCGCCACGCGATGGCGGTGGAACAGCGCCGGCGCCGGCGCGGCTGACGCATCCCGGCGCCGCGGCGCGGCGGTCGCGCCCCTTGCGGCGACGGCCGGCTTGCGCATAGTCACGGGGCATGACCGGACCGCGCTATACCGACATCGTCGCCGCCCTGCCCGCAGACGTGCCCTTCGTGGGCCCCGAGGGCATGGAGCGCGACCAGGGCTTTCCCTTCGCGGCGCGGATCGGCGCCAACGAGAACAATTTCGGCCCCTCGCCCCGCGCCGCCGAGGCGATGGCGCGCGCGGCCTCCGATGTCTGGAAATACGCCGACGCGACGAACCTCGAGCTCCGCGTCGCGCTCGCCGCACGGATGGGGTGCGGCCCGGACCAGGTGATCGTGGGCAGCGGGATCGACGGGCTTCTCGGCAATCTCGTGCGCATGGTGGTGGCGCCCGGCGACGCGGTGGTGACCACCGATGGCGCCTACCCGACCTTCAACTACCACGTGAACGGGTTCGGCGGGGTGCTGCACAAGGTGCCGTTCCGGGCGGACGACCGCGAGGATCCGGACGTGCTCCTGGCCCGCGCGGCCGAGACGGGGGCAAAGCTCGTCTACCTCTCGAACCCCGACAACCCGATGGGCAGCCACCACCCGGCCGCCGCGGTGCGGGACATGGTCGACCGGATGCCCGAGGGCACGCTGATGATCCTCGACGAGGCCTATGTCGAGTTCGCGCCCGAGGGCACCGCGCCCGAGATCGACCCCGAGGATCCGCGGGTGATCCGCTTCCGCACCTTCTCCAAGGCCTACGGCATGGCAGGTGCGCGGGTGGGATACGGCGTGGGCGCCCGGGACCTGATCCGGACCTTCGACAAGGTGCGCGACCATTTCGGCATGAACCGTCCCGCGCAGGCCGGCGCGGTTGCCGCACTCGGTGACGATGCCTGGCTCGACCGCGTGCGCGCCGAGGTGGCGGCCGCGCGTGCGCGCATCGGCACCATCGCCCGCGCGAACGGTCTTGCGCCGCTGCCCTCCGCCACGAATTTCGTCACTGTCGATTGCGGGCGCGACGGCACCTTCGCGCGCGCGGTACTGAAGGCGCTGCTCGCCCGCGGCATCTTCGTGCGGATGCCGTTCAGCGCGCCGCAGGACCGCTGCATCCGCCTGAGCTGCGGCACGTCGCCCGAGCTCGATGCGCTCGAGGCGGCGCTGCCCGAGGCGCTGGCGGAAGCGCGCGGCGCGGAGACCGTCTGAGCCCCCTTTGCACGCGCCGATTCGGCATTATTCTTCCGCGCGGACCTGCCGTCAGCGGAACCCCAGCGATGCAGACAGACCCGCGCCGTCCCGCGCCCGACTACACCAACGCCACGCTCGCGATGGCGCTTGTGAACCTCGTGTGGATCTTCGGCCTGATCTGGGCGCTTTTCGGCCTTCCCGTCGTGGTGCTCGTGGCGCTCGCGCTCAACCGCGGCATCGACGCGCTCGCGGCGCGGCGCGCCTGAGCCTCAGCCGCCCGCGATCACCTCGGCCGCGGCCATGACGCCGCCGCGCCCGTGCGGGATCTGCAGCGCCGCGAGCCCCGCCTCGACGGTGCCGAGAAGCCCCATCACCATGTGGGCGTTCACGTGTCCCATGTGACCGAAGCGGAAATAGCCGCGTCCCTGCGGATCGCCCTCCTCGGACATGCCAAGCCCGATGCCGAGCGTCACGCCGGCCTCGCGTTCGGTCCATTCGCGCAGGCGCGCGCCGTGCGGCGTGCCGAGCCGCATGGCCGTCACGGCGTGGCTGCGGTGGCGCGGATCGGCGACGTTGAGCGTGAGTGGCCCGCCCTCGCCCCAGACCTCGGCCGCGGCCCAGATCGCGCGGGCGAGCGTCGCGTGTCGCGCCCAGACCGCCTCGATGCCTTCGGCGTGGATGATGTCGAGCGCGGTGCGCAGCCCGAACAGGTGGTGGGTGGGCGCGGTGCCGCCGAAATACTGGTAGAACGCCTCGGGGTCGGCGCGCGGCGCCCAGTCCCAGTAGCGCGAGACCCGCGGCAGGCGGCGGCGCACCTCGGCCGCGCGGTCGTTGAAGAAGACGAAGCCGAGCCCCGGCGGCACCATCAGCCCCTTCTGCGAGCCCGTGACCGTGACGTCGGCGCCCCACAGGTCCATCTCGTAGACGTCGCAGCCGAGCGACGCGATGCAGTCGACCATGAGGAGCGCGGGATGCCCGGCCTCGTCGAGCACGCGGCGCATCTCGGCGATGTCGCTGCGGAGCGACGTCGAGGTGTCGGTGTGGACCGCCAGCACCGCGGCGATCTCCTGTCCGGCATCGCGCGCCACGGCCTCGGCAAGCCGTGCGGGCTCGAAGGGGGTCTTGCGGCCGAAATCGACGATCTCGGTCGCGATCCCCATGGCCTCCGCCATCTCGGCCCAGCCATGGCCGAAGCGGCCCGTCGCGCAGACGAGCACCCGCCCGCCCGGCGCCACGGTGTTGGCCAGCGCCGCCTCCCACGCGCCGTGGCCGTTCGCGATGTAGATCGCCACGTGGCCCTCGGTCCGCGCCACCCGCTTGAGGTCCGGCACCAGCCCCGCGGCCATGTCGACGAGGTCGCCCTCGTAGATGTTGGGCGAGGCCCGGTGCATCGCGGCCAGCACCGCGTCGGGGATCACCGACGGGCCGGGAATGGCGAGGTACGGACGGCCGTGGGCAAGCGACATGCGGGAACTCCGGGATGGCCGCGCCCCTTGAACCGGCGGGCGCGGCGCCCAACCTATCCGGCTCCGATGCGGCGTCAACGCGATCCGGCGCGCGGCGGCATGTGGCCGGCCGGGGCCTGAAAACGGTTTCCACCGGGCGCCAACCGCTCTAGACCACCCCAAGCCGGGACATGTCCCGGCGCAGCACATGACGACCACGAGAGACCCGGACCCCGACCCCATGCTCGCGACCCTCTGGACCCGGATCGAGAAAGCCGAGCGGCGCTTCCGCCGCTCCTTCGGTCGTGACATCGCGACGCCGATCGGCCGCGCGCTGGCCTGGGTGCACTACCACGTGTTCGACCACGCATTCCTGCGGACGTTCTGGACCAACTTCTACGAGGTCGCGCCCGAGGTCTACCGCTCGAACCAGCCGACGCGGTTCCGCTTCGCGCGGATGGCGGCGAAACGCGGCATCCGCACGGTCATCAACCTGCGCGGCGAGGACAAGTATTCCTACTACCTCTTCGAGAAGGAGGCCTGCGAGGCGTACGGGCTCGAACTCGTGGATGCCAAGCTCATGGCGCGCAAGGCCGCCAGTCGCGACCGCATCACCGACGTGATCGACGCGCTGCGCGCCGCCGAACGGCCGCTTGTCTTCCACTGCAAGTCGGGCGCGGACCGCACCGGGTTCGTGGGCGCACTCTACCTGCTGATCTTCGAGAACGCGCCCATCTCGGTCGCGCGACGCCAGCTCGGGCTCAAGTACCTCCATTCGCGCCACACCGCGACCGGCGTCCAGGACTACATCATCGACGTGTTCGAGGCGCGCCAGGCCTTGGGTGAGATCGGCTTCGAGCAGTGGATCCGCACCGAATACGCGGCCAAGCGCCTGCAGGCGGCCTTCGACGCCCGCACGCCCGTCGCCGAGGCCGCGCGGTCCCTGGCCGAGGGCGCCGACCCGGTGCGCGTCCCCGTCCCTGCCGCACAGTCGGCCCAGAGCCCGGAATGACGCACGACGTCGACCGAATCGACCGTCCCGACAGCACCGCGGGCGAGCGCACCGCGCTCATCCTCTGGGTCTGGCGGAACTACCTCCGGCGGCACTGGCCGCTCATCCTCGTGGCCGTCCTGTTCATGTCGCTTGAGGGCGCCATGTTCGGCGCGCTCTCCTACATGATGAAGCCGATGTTCGACCGGGTCTTCGTCGGCGGTTCGGCCGAGCTCCTGCCGATCGTCGGGCTGGCCTTCTTCGGAATCTTCGCGATCCGGGCGGTCGCGAGCGTGGTGCAGAAGGTGGTCTTGTCCAAGGTCAGCCAGGAAAGCGTGTCCCATATCCGGCAGGACCTCGTGGCGCACCTGATGTCGCTCGACGGTGGGTTCCACCAGCTGAACCCGCCGGGCTACCTGATGCAGCGCATCGAGGGCGACGTCGAAAGCGTGAACAAGGTCTGGCGCGCGCTGATCACGGGCGCCGGGCGCGACGTGATCGCGCTCGTCTCGCTCTTCGGCGTGGCCTTCGCAATCGACTGGCGCTGGACGCTGATCGCGCTCATCGGCGCCCCCCTCCTGGTCGCGCCGGCGCTCATCGTGCAACGCTACGTGCGCGGCAACGCACGCCATGCCCGCGACCTCGCGGCGCGGCTCTCGGTGCGGCTGAACGAGATCTTTCACGGCATCGTGCCGGTCAAGCTCAACACGCTCGAGGCCTACCAGGCCAAGCGTTACCGCCGCCTGACGCGCGAGCGCATCCGGACCGAGATACGCTCCTCTGCCGGACAGGCGTCGATCCCCGGCCTCATCGACCTCATGTCCGGTCTCGGCTTCGCCGGCGTGCTGCTCTACGGCGGCGGCGAGATCCTGTCGGGCGGCAAGACGGTCGGCGACTTCATGGCCTTCTTCACCGCGATCGGGCTCGCCTTCGAGCCGCTGCGCCGTCTCGGCGCGACCTCGGGCGTCCTGCAGGTCGCGGCGGCGGGCCTCGAGCGGATCAAGGAACTGATGGACACGACCCCCGCGATCGGCGACCCGGAGAACCCGCGCCCCGCGCCCGAGGGCGTGCCCCAGGTGGTGCTCGACGACGTGTACGTGACCTACGGCGACACCGCGGTGCTGAACGGCACGAGCTTCACCGCCGAAGCCGGCCAGGTGACCGCCCTGGTCGGACCGTCGGGCGCCGGAAAGTCCACGGTGTTCAACCTCCTGACGCGCCTCGTCGAAGTCGAAAGCGGCCGGGTCGAGATCGGCGGCACCGGGGTCGCGGAGATGCGGCTGGCCGATCTGCGACGCCTCTTCTCGGTGGTGAGCCAGGATGCGCTCCTCTTCGACGAATCCCTGCGCGAGAACATCGTGCTGGGGCAGGACGTGCCCGAGGACCGGCTGCAGGCGGCGCTCGACGCGGCGCACGTGACCGATTTCCTGCCGCGCCTGCCCGACGGCCTCGACAGTCCCGTGGGGCCGCGCGGGTCGAACCTGTCGGGCGGCCAGCGGCAGCGCGTGGCGATCGCGCGCGCGGTCCTGCGCGACACACCGATCCTGCTGCTCGACGAGGCGACCTCGGCCCTCGACGCGGCGAGCGAGGCGGTTGTGCAGGCCGCGCTCAACGAGCTGTCCGAGGGGCGCACCACGCTCGTGATCGCGCACCGGCTCTCGACGGTGCGCAACGCGCACAAGATCGTCGTGATGGACGGGGGCCGCGTGGTCGACCAGGGCACCCACGACGAATTGCTGGCTCGGGGCGGCGCCTATGCGGACCTTCACCGCCTGCAATTCGCCGACGACTGAAACGCGGGCCGGCGCCCCCTGTCGTCCGGCGGACGAGATGTTATAGTCGGGGCCCGGCAGCGACGGCCGAGGACAGGGATGACCGGAGACAGCATGAGCACCGACGGTACTGCCAGCGACGCGCGCACCGTGATCCGCGTCTCGGGCGAGGACACGAGCCACTTCCTGCAGGGACTGGTCACGAACGATGTCGAGCGCGTGGCCCAAGGCCTCGTCTACGCCGCGCTCCTGACGCCCCAGGGCAAGTACCGGGCGGATTTCTTCATGGCGCCCGACGGGCACGACATCCTTCTCGACGTTGCGACACCGCTCGCCGAGGGGCTGATGAAGGCGCTGTCCCTGTACAAGCTGCGCGCCCGCGTCACGCTCGAGCCGACGGACATCCGCGTGGCCCGCGGGCTCGGACCCGCACCCGAGGGCGCGTTCGCCGATCCGCGCGACCCGGCGATGGGCTGGCGGGCCTATGACGGCCGCCCCTCCGAGCAGGGCGTCGACTGGGACGCGCTGAGGGTCGCGCAGCTCGTGCCCGAAAGCGGCATCGAGCTGACCCCGGACACCTTCATCCTCGAGGCGGGCTTCGAGCGTCTGAACGGCGTCGATTTCCGCAAGGGATGCTACGTGGGACAGGAGGTCACCGCCCGCATGAAGCACAAGACCGAACTCAAGAAGGGCCTCGCGCGGGTCGCCGTCACCGGCTCGGTGCCAGTCGGCACCCCGATCGAGGCGGACGGCAAGGCCGCGGGCACGCTCTACACGCAGGCGGGCGGCGCCGGCATCGCCTACCTGCGCTTTGACCGCGCCGCCGGCGACATGGTCGCTGGCGACGCGCGGCTGAGGCTTTCGGCATGACCGACGGCGACGCCCTGCCCCGCCCGCTGCTCGACACATTCGGCTCCGAGATCGCCGAGACCCGCGCGCTGTCGGGGGGCGATCTGTCGGAGGTCAGGTTCGTCCGCCTCGAGGACGGGCGCGAGATGGTGGTCAAGACCGGGCCGCTCGTGCACGTCGAGGCGCGCATGCTGTCGGCCATGGCGCTCCTGCACGCGCCGGTGCCGCAGGTCGTGCATGTCGAGCATCGCCTCCTCTGCCTCGAACACCTGCCGGAGGTCGCGCCCACGTCCGGCACGTGGCGGGACTTCGGCACCGCGCTGGCGCAGATGCACGGCTGGGACGGCGGCACCTATGGCTGGAACGAGGACTACGCCTTCGGGTCCGTGCCGATCCCGAACGCGGCCACCGACGACTGGCCGTCCTTCTGGGCCGAGCGGCGGCTCCTCTCCGACCCCGCCGCGCTGCCGGCGGACCTCCGCCCGCGCGTCGAGCGGCTCGCAGCGCGCGCCGCAGACCTCTTGCCCGGCGCCCCCAAGGCCTCGCTCCTGCACGGTGACCTCTGGGGCGGCAACATCCACTTCACCGACGGCCGCGCGGTGATGATCGACCCGGCAAGCTATTATGGCCATTCCGAGGTCGACCTCGCCATGCTGACGCTCTTCGGCAATCCCGACACCGCGTTCTGGCGCGGCTACGGCAAGCCCGAGCCCGGCTGGGAGGAACGCCGCCCGGTCTACCAGCTGTGGCCGGCCATGGTGCACCTGCGCCTCTTCGGCGGCGGCTACCACGCGATGATCGCGGGGCTGCTCGACGAGATCGGAATCTGACGCGGGGACGGGTTAGCCTTACCCTGCGTAACGCTGTCGTTGATCCGCGGACCTTTGTTCAGTAGCCTGCAACTCTCGGGCGAAAGTTTTTATTTCAAAGTTCTCGAAGCGGATCTGCATTATGACGGCCGGCGCGGCGCGACGTCTTTCCCTTTTCGTGAGCTATTCCCACAGGGACACCGCGCCCATCCGCGCGCTCGACACCTCGCGGCTCGCCGAACTGATGGAAAAGCTCGCCTACAAGCTCGGCGCGGACAACGATTACGGTCGCTTCCGCTTCCTCCTCGACAAGCAGGGCATGCTGCGGGTGGGCGACGTCATCGACGACCGCATCGGAGAGCACCTACGCGAGGCGGATATCGGGCTGATCTTCCTGTCGCGCGCCTATTGCGAATCCGAGAGCTGCGAGAAGGAGCTGCGCGAGCTCCTGGCGCTCGGCAAGCGGCTCTGCATCGTCGAGCTGGACCCGTTCTGGGACCGCGAGAAGACCTCGCGTTTCGAGGACCTGCGCGAGCGGGTGAAGAAGATCCTAACCTGCCGCTTCTGGGCCGAGGACAGCGGCACCGTCCGGCTGTTCGGCACGCCCGTTCCGAGCGCCGCCAAGGGAGACTCCAAGGCCGACTTCACGGACGCGCTGGAGCGACTCGCGGCGCAGATCATCGACGCGGCGGACGAGCTGCCCGCACCCGAGGCCGCCGCCCCGCCGGTCGTGGCCGGGGAGCGCGCGCCCGAGACCGAGGTCGACGTGATCCTCGCCGCCCCCACCCGCGACGCGGTGCTGCGCACCGACAGGCTCGAGAACGGCTATGTCGCGCACGGCTTCGTCGTCCGCCGGCTCGACCGGCTGCCGGGCGAGATGACGCCCGGGACGCTCGACGCGGCGCTGACCCGCGGCGCGGTCTTCGTGCAGGTCCTCGGCACCGTGGCGGGAAAGCGGCTGCCGGCCTTCGGCGACCGGCCGAGCGCCATCGCCCAGCATGACGCCGCGGTCGCCGCGGGCCTCGATACCCTGGTCTGGACGCCGCTCGAGCTCGACCCCGAGGAGGTCGACGCGGATTACGCCGCCTTCCTGTCGGGCATCGCCGCGCAGAGCGCCAGCGCCGAGGATTTCGAGCAGTACAGCATCCCCATGATCGAGACGCGGCGCGCGCCGCCGCCCCTGGCCTCCGTCGACGCCGACACGGGCTATTTCGCGCCGGTCGTGTCGATCGACGCAGACCCGGGCGACGCGGTGCTCCGCGACCGCATCGTGACGGCGCTGGCCGAACACGTGAACGTCACCTGCATCGACGACGACGTGGACCATGCCATGCTGACCGACACCATGCGCAACAAGAACGCGATCGTGCTGGTCTACGGCGACAAGCCCGCTGGCCAGAAACGCGCCAAGGCGCATTTCGAGATCTTCCAGCAATCGCGCGCGGCGATCTGGAACAGCGCCCGGCAGCGGTTCGAGATCGCGGTGGGCGACGCGTCGCCGGTGACCGCGCAGCCCTGCCCCAAGGGGCCGAACGTGCACATCATCCGCATCGGGGACGACATCGACCGCGCGTCGATGGAGGCGTTCCTCGCCAAGCTGCGGGGCGAGGCCGCGCGGGTCGCATGACCGTCGGGGATCCGTCGCGCGACGCGCCCTATCCCGGCCTGCGCTCGTTCCGGCGCTCGGAATTCGCGATCTTCTTCGGACGCACGGGCCACGTCGCCGACATGCTGGCCAAGCTCGCGCGCCACGGCTTTCTCTGCGTGACCGGCCCATCGGGCTGCGGCAAGTCCTCGCTGGCGCGCACGGGGCTCTTCAACTCGCTCGAGGCCGGGTTCCTGCCGGGACGCGGGTCGGACTGGATCTTCTGCGACATGCATCCCGAGACCGATCCGCTCGACCGGCTCTGCGATGCGCTCGCGACCGCCATCGTGCTGGGCGAAAGCGGCGCTGGCGCGCCCGATCCCGATCACGAGCAGACCGAGGATATCGGCCACCTCGCCACGCTCTTCCAGAACCACATCGCCGAGCGGTCGAGCGATCTGACCGGGGCGCTCGACAAGGTGCGGCTGATCGGCGGGCGGCCGATCATGATCCTCATCGACCAGTTCGAGGAGATCTTCCGCTACGCGCAGGACGACCCCGAGGCCGCGTCGCGTTTCGTCGACGTGCTGCTGCGCACCTCGGCGGCGCGGGGCGACGTCTACGTGGTCATCACCATCCGCACCGACGAGCTGGCCAAGTGCGCCCGCTACGCGGGGCTCGCCCGGGCGATCAACGAGAGCCAGTTCCTGACGCCCACGCTCGACCGCTTCCAGATGCAGGAGGCCATCGAGGGGCCTGCGGTGCTGCACGACGCGACGATCGACCCCAGGCTTTCGGCATGGATGCTGAACGGGCTCGAGGAGCAGCTCGACAAGCTGCCGCTGATGCAGCACGCGCTGCGCATCCTCTACCGCAAGGCACGCGACCGGCAGCCCACGGGACACGTCACCATCGCGCTCGAGGACTTCTTCGAGGCCTTCGACATCCCTCAGGGGACGTCCATTGCCGGCGCCGGCAGCCACGATGCTCTGCGCATGTCGCTGTCGCACCGGCTCGACACGCTCTACCGGCGCATGCCCTCGGCGGACCGGCGCATCGCGCGCGGGCTCTTCTGCGCGCTGACAACGACCGAGAGCCGCGACCGCGACATCCGCCGCCCCGTCCGGCTGGGCGAGGCGCAGGCGGTGCTCGACTGCGGTTTCGAGGACCTCGTCCGGGTGATCGAGGTGTTCCGCGAAGGGTCCGAAGGCTACCTGCGCATCGTCGGCGAACATGATGGCATCGACGCGGGCGACACGGTGGACGTGAGCCACGAATGCGTGCTGCGGCTCTGGCGCAGCCTGCAGGAGAAATGGCTGCCCGAGGAGGAGCGCGCTGCCGAGGACATCCGCTTTCTCGCAAAGCGGGCGCTCGAGCGCGAGGAGAACCTGCGCGGCGGCCCGCTGGAAAAACTTCTCGGCAGCGGGCTCCTGAGCGGGCCGACCCTCGACCGTTATTCGCGGTGGTGGAAGACGCGGCGCCCGAACGCGGCCTGGGCCGCGCGCTACCTCGACCGCGGCGCCGCGGGCGCGGCGGCGACCGGCGGCACCTTTGCCCGGATCGAACGCTTCGTCGCGGATTCGCGCCGCTTCCTGACCTACAAGCGCGTCGGCCTCGCGACTGTCGCGCTGGTCATGGTGGGGCTCGTCGCACTGACGGTGACCCTGCAGACGAACAAGCGCATCGCCAGCGCCGAGGCCGAGCGCGACCGCGCCAAGGCGCAGGCGCGGCAGGAGATCGCCGAGCGGCTGGCGTCGCTCAACCCCTCCCCGCGCGCGGCCGCCCCGGTGGCCGTGGCGCGGGACGCGACCGAGGTCCTGGCGCAGGTCCTCGCCGAGGCCGTGCCGCGGGAACCGCTCGCCCGCGCGACCACCGTGCGCGCGCTGAACTTCACCCACGAGCTGCGCCGCCTCGACCTCGGCCCCGGCGCGGCGCGGCAGGTCTACGCCGCGGACTTCCTGCCCGGCGGCACCGAGGTCGCGGTGCTGGCGCGCGACCTCACGCTCACGATCTGGGACACGCGCGCGCAGGCGGGCGCGCCCCGCACCGTGCAGTTGGCCGAGGTCCAGACCGACAGCGCGGCGCGGAACGCCCGCGCGATGGCGGTCGGACCGGACGGCACCGTCGCCGTGGGCACCGAGCGCGGCGCGCTCCTCCTCGCCGAGGGGCTGTCCGGCGGGGCCGCGCCGCGTCTCGGCGAACTCTATCCCGGCCGCGCGCGTTTCGGTGCGCGGGACACGATCGGCAAGATCGCGTTCTCGCGCGACGGCGCGACGCTGGCCGCCTCCTCGCTCACCGGGCACGTGCATCTCTGGCAGCGCGGGCCGGACGGTGCGTGGGGCGCGCACCGCATCCTGACGACCCGCGCGCTCCTGTCGAACGACCCCGCCGACCGCGCGCGGCCCAGCGACGGGCAGGAGGTGCTGTCGGACAACGGGCTCGCGGCATGGTCCGTGGCGCTCGACGCGGACGGCGCGCGCGGGGCGGTGGGCCTCGGTGACGGTCGGGTCTGCGTCTTCGCCACGCGCACCGACGCCGCCGCCTGCCGCAGCGGCGCGCACGACGCGCCGGTCAAGGCCCTGGCCTTTTCGCCTGACGCCACCACGCTGGTCTCTGGCGGCAACGACGACACGCTGCGCATCTGGTCCCTCGCGCCGTGGCGGCCGGGGCTCGAGATGCCGCAGCCGGACTTGTCGCCCGCCGTGCTCTGGCACGAATCCGATCTCTGGGACGTGGCCTACGACGACACCGGCAAGCTTGTGGCGACCGCCACGTGGGACGGTACGGTGCAGGTCTATCGCACCGACCGCTGGCGCCCGCTCCGGACTCTGCGGGGGCACGAGCAGACCCTGCGCACCGTGGCCTTCGCGCCGGGCGGCAGCGAGATCCTGACGGGCTCGCTCGACCACACCGCGCGGCTCTGGTCGCCGTTCACATCGCGGCTGTCCGATTACGGGCTCGCCGCGCAGACCTGGCTCGGACGCGAGACGCCGGGGATCCTGTCCTCGGTCGCGCTTGGCCGGGACGCGGGCTGGGTCGCGGCGACCGACCGGCGGACCATCTGGCTGAAATCGCGCGGCGGGCCGCTCGCCGTGCTGGCGCCCGCGCCAGGGGTCAGCAAGGGAGCCCCGCCCGACGAGGGTGGCCGTCTCGTCCTGACCGGCGCGCCGGCGGAGGCCACCGCGCAGGCCGGGCCGCCGAGCGCGCTTGCCGCCCCCGAAGGCCGCGACATCCTGCTCGCGGCGATGCGCGGCCCCGAGGTCCACGCCTGGGAGCGCGGCGAGGACGGCGCCTGGCACGGGCGCGTCATCACGCTCGACGGGGCTGCGGGGAACCTCAGCCGCCGCCTGATCGCGGTGGCCGCGGACGGCGCGCGCTACGCGGTCGAGGTGCTGGCCCCCGACGTGCGCGGCTTTCTCGTCTGCGCGGTAGACGCGGCGCTCTGCGGAACGGCGCCCGGCGCCCATATCGCCTATATCGGCTTCGCCGCCGACGCGCCGGCCCCCGATGCCTGCCGCGCGCGGGCGAGCCCTACGGCGCTCGCCCTTTCCGACGACGGCAGGCTCTTGGCGGCAGGCGGCGACGACTGCACCGTCCGGCTGCACGACGTGGCGGCGCCCGACGACGCGCCGCGCCTCATGGACCGCCACGTGGGCAACATCACCGCGCTCGACATCTCGGCGGATGGCAGCATGGTCGCCGCGGCCTCCGCCGACTGGACCGGCAGCCTCTGGACGCCGGCGACCGGCGCGGTCGTGCGCCTGACAGGCTCCGCCGTGCAGCAAGGGCACCGGTCGGCGGTCGACGCGATCCATTTCGCGCCCTCGGGCCGACACGCGGTCACCGTATCGGCCGACGAGCGCATGATCGTCTGGGATGCCGCGACAGGCGAGCCCTTCCTCGAATACGCGGGGTTCGAGCAGAGCCTGAACGCGCTCGACGTGAAGCCGTCCGCCGCGGGCGTGCGGATCGCCACCGGCAACAATACCGGCGACATCATCGTGCAGCCGTTCTTCGACGACTCGCGCGCGCTGCTCGATCACGCGCGGGGGACGCTCGACGCGGTGCTGGGGGCTGCGCCCCCCTGACGCCCGCGATCAGGCGCGTTCGGAATATTCCATCGTCTCGGTGTTGACGATGATGCGCTCGTCCTGGCCGACGAAGGGCGGCACGAGGATGCGCACGCCGTTGTCCAGCACCGCGGGCTTGAACGAGTTCGCCGCGGTCTGGCCCTTCACCACCGGCTCGGTCTCGGTGATGGTGCAGGTCACCTTCTGCGGCAGCGTCGCGTTCAGCGCCTCGCTGTCGTGGAATTCCACGACGATGGTCATGCCGTCCTGCAGGAACGGGCGCCGTTCGCCGAGGATGTCCGCCGGAAGCTCGACCTGGTCGAAGGTCTCGGCGTCCATGAAGGTCAGCATCCCGTCGGTCTCGAAGAGGAACTGCATGTCGCGCTGCTCGAGCCGGACGCGCTCGACCTTGTCGGCCGACCGGAAGCGTTCGTTCAGCTTGGTGCCGGTGCGCAGGTTGCGCATCTCGACCTGGGCGAACGCGCCGCCCTTGCCGGGCTTGACGTGATCGACCTTCACCGCGGCCCAGAGGCCGCCGTCATGTTCAAGGACGTTTCCGGGACGGATCTCGTTACCGTTGATCTTGGGCATGTGGCTTCACTCTGGCGATAGGTTGACCGGAATTCGCCCGCTCCTATATCTTGGCTCTGACGACCCTGCAAGATCACCATATCTCGTGGTTACCGGAACCCGAGCCATGCACCTGGTGCAACGGAGACATGCAAGTTCGGGGTGTTCGAATCGAACCGAATACTTCATAACGCCCCTCACGCCCGGAATTACAAGACCAATAAAACAAGGACGAAAGATGCGAGATTTCGTGGATGGAACGGCGTTCAACGCCGAACAGGGCAATCGTGCCCGCAAACTGTTCGCTGCCGTTGTTCTCGCCGCTCTGGACGATGCCATTGCCGACGACAAGAAGTACGGCAACGGCCCCGAGCAGATCGCCCGCTGGGCCCGTTCGCGGGACGGCCGGGAAGTGCTGTCCTGCGCCGGGATCGACCCCAACGAGCGGGTCGTGTCCGGCCTGATGGAATTCGTGGCCAAGGGTGTCCGCACCTCCGTCGCGCTGTCGCGCGAGGAGAGCGAGCGCCGCAATGCCGCGCTGCTGGCCGAGGCCGCCGAGGCCGCCTGACGACAAGCGATCATGTCCGGCACTGCCGGAGGGAAAAGAGCGCGCCCCGAGGGGCGCGCTCTTTTCTTATGGGAGATCGCGCACTTGCGCGCCCTGCCTGCCGCGATGCACGAAGCACGAAGCGGCCCCGTCAGTCGAAGCTCTGGCCGTTCAGCGCGCGGTGGATTTCCCGCCGGACCAGTTTCCTGACATTGCGGGTGATGCGTTCGCCAAGCGCGCCCTGCAGCTCGCTCCGCACGATCTCGGCGACCATCTCGCGCAGCATGTCCTCGTCGAACATGGGGGCGTCGTCGTTCGCGGCCCGTGCCTGCGGCTGTGGCTTCGGCTCCTCGCGCGGGGCGGCGGCTGCGGGGCGCGGCGGCTCCGCGGGGCGCAGGGGTTCGGCCACCGGCGAGAGCGGTTCGGGTTCCCAGTCGCCGTCGGTCTCGGCGATCATCGCCTCGAGCTCCGCGATCTTCTGCTCGAGCCGGCGGGCGCTTCGGGGCGCCTCGGCTTCGGGCACGTCGTCTGGCGCGGATTCGTCCCTGACGCGCAGCGCCGGCCGCAGAAGGCGCAGGGGTTCGGGATCGGCCTCCTCCTCATCCTCCGGCGCGGCGGTGTCGGGCAGGTCCACGAGCGTCGGGCGGGGCAGATCGCGGGCTGGCGGCGTCGGCGCCTCGGCGCCCGCGACTCCGGGCGCTCCGCGTGTCGTGGCGGCCTCGTCGGCCTCGAGCCGCTTCAGCAGGAACTCGAACTCCTCGCGCACCATGCCGCCGAGCCCGGACACGATGGCCTCGCGCGACCCGTCGGCATCGGACCCCTCATTCGTGTCGCGGCGCGTCGCCGGCGCGTCCTCGGTCGCGTCCGGCTCGTCCTCGGGCACGCGCTGCTGCGGTGTCAGGATCAGCGCCTCTGGCGCTTCGGGCCGCGCGTCTGCGCGTGGCTCCGCGCGCGGACGGTCGAGCCCGAGACCGCCGTCTTCCGCCACAAGACGGCGGATCGACGACAGCACATCCTCGATGTCCACGTTTTTCACGTGATTTGTCATTGCCGCACCACTCTCACCTCTGGCGTCGAGTGTAGACCGCGGCGGAATTCCGCACAACAGATGGTGAGGATTCTACTGTTTTCCCAAGGCCCGCAGGACACGATCGAGATCCTCGCCCTGCGAGGACAGGGTCGGCGCGTCCTTCACGAGGTTGTAGTAGACCGAAGGGTCATAGCGCTGCACCGGCAGATCCAGCTGTTCGACCGTCAGCAGCCCCATGGACGCGATGACGGTGTAGGCGGCGATGTACTCGTCGACCTGCGCCGAGATCAGCAGGGTCCGGGCGTCGAGCAGGTCCTGCTCCGCGTCGAGCACGTCGAGCGTGGTGCGCGCGCCGAGCGTCGCCTCCTCGCGCACGCCATCGAAGGCGACCTGCGCGGCGCTGACCTGGTTGTTGCCGGACGAGATCGACGAGCGCGCGACCTGCAGCTGCACATAGGCGTTGGCGACGTTCTGGCGCACCTGGCGCGTCGTCGTCAGCAGGACCGCGCGTTCCTGGTCGCGGCGTGCCATCGACTGGCGCACGAGCGAGGACAGGGCGCCGCCCTGGTAGATCGGGCCCGAGGCCTCGATGCCGACCGAGCCCGAGCGGCTGAACACGTCGGAATCGTCGAGGTTCCGGGTGTAGCCCAGCGTGCCGCCGAGGCTCACGGTGGGTTTCATCGCCGCCTCGGCGATCTTGATGGACAGTTCTGCCACCGTCACGGCGTGCTGCTGGGCGATGATGTCGGGGTGCAGGCGCAGCGCGGTCTGCGTCGCCTGGTCGACCGTGGCGGGCACCGACGGGACGGTTCGCGGCACCACGAGGTCGCCTGGCCGGCGGCCGACCGCGCCCAGGTATTCCTCGATCGCGATGACGAGGTTGCCCTGCGCGATGGCGAGCTGGCTTCGCGTTTCGGCAAGCCGCGCCTCGGCGAGCGCCACGTCGGTGCGGGTCACCTCGCCGACCTCGAAGCGGTCGCGCGCGGCCTGCAGCTCCTGCTCGATCAGGCGCAGGTTGTTCTGGCGCAGATCGACGGTCTGCTGGGCGCGGCGCACCTCCCAGAAGGCCTGGACCGCGCGCAGCAGGACCTGCTGCTCGACCGAGACCAGCCCGTGCCGGGCCGCCAGGACGGATTCCTTGGCCACGTCGATCCCGAGCCGGGTGCGGCCGAAATCGAACAGCAGCCACTGGGCGGACAGCCCGATGGAGCCGGAATTCGTGACGCTGCCCTGCACCGTGTTCAGGGTCTGGGAGCTGCGCGAGGTCTGGAACTGGCGGGTGATGTCCGCGGTCCAGTTCAGCACCGGCCGCAGTTCGGCGATCGCCTGGGCCACGTCCTCGTCCGCAGCGCGCAGAACGGCGCGGTTCTGCTCCAGAAGACCGCTCGTGCGGTAGGCCCCCACCATCGCGTCGGCCAGCGTGTCCGCCATTGCCGGCGCGCCCAGCGCCAATGCCGCGGCGCCTGCCGCGAGCCAAGTCCTGATCCGCCGTGCTGCCATCTCGCTCACTGCCCCGTGTTGCGCCGCCCTGCCCGTCCCCGGTCCGGACCCGGACCGGCTCCGCGACCGGTCAGAGCGCGAATGATGTCTCTTTTTCGAATCCCGGGATCACTGGCGCCCCGGCGTTGAAGACGAACCGCCACGACACGTGCCCGTCGAGCTTGTACCCGATGCGCACGACGCCCAGGCGTCCTTCCTGAAAGAGGACCGCGATGCGCCCCTCGTCCTTGAGCTGGTCGATCAGCGCCGGCGGCACCGTCTCGACCGCGCCCTCGATGATGATGGCGTCGTAGGGACCGTGCTCGGCCGCGCCCTCGGCAAGAGGCCCCCGGTGCAGGATGGCGTTGTCGGCATGGTGCTCCACGAGCAGCGACTCGGCCTCCTTGGCCAGGTCCTCGTCCTCCTCGAGCGCCACGACGGCCTCGGCCAGTTCCGCAATGACCGCCGAGGAATATCCCATGCCCGCGCCCACGTCGAGGACGAGCATGTCCTGCGTGATCGCCAGGGCGTCGAGCATCTTGGCGAAGGTACGCGGCTCGAGCAGCACGCGACCCTCGGCAAGCGGCACGTTCTCGCTGATATAGGCAGCCTCGCTGCGATCCGCGGGCAGGAACGCCTCGCGCGGGATCTTCAACAGGGCGGCGATGATCGGAAACTTGGTGACGTCCGCGGGGCGAACCTGCGTGTCCACCATCATCCGGCGGCGCGTTGCTTGATCAGCCATGTGCCGTTGCTCTTCCGTTCCGGGCTCCCTCGATGGCTTGTGCCACAGTCGGGGGGGATCGACAATCCGCGGAAGGTCACATTTGCAAGGGGTCCGCCGGTGTCATGCAAAGTTGCCGCACATGACGGACCCCGCTGGTCAGGCGCGCGCCGAGCGCGGCGAGGGCGTGGGCGGCGGGACATCCGCCGCGCGGCTCGCCGGATCGTCCAGCAGCGCCATCACGATCACCATGATCGGGATCGACACGATGCCGCCGATCGGTCCCCAGAACCAGAGCCCGAAGACCAGCGCGATGAACACCGCGAGCGGGTTGATCGACACGTGCTTGCCCACGAGCGAAGGGGTCACGAACTGCGCCTCGATCATGTTGATGCAGAGATAGCCCGCCATGGGTGCGACCACCATCAGCCCCTCGAAGTTGATGATGCCGGCCAAGAGCAGTCCGGCGGCGACGCAGGCCGGGCCGACGTAGAGCACGTAGTTCATCAGCGCGGCGCCGACGCCCCAGACCACCGGCAGCGGCAGGCCGATGAGGCCCAGATAGCCCGCGAGCGCGGTGCCGAGCGCGAAGTTGATGATCGAGATGGTCGCGAAGTAGCGCGAGACGAGGTATTCCGCACGGCGGAACCGTGCCTGCAGCACCGCGCCCTCGCCCTTCTGGGCGAGCCGGCCGGCCAGCGCCGTGTAGACGCGGCTGCGGTTGACGAGGAAGAAGTAGAAGGTGCCCGCGAAGATCAGCATTTGCCCGATGATGATCGGCGCCACGAAGAGCGCGTCGGTCACGGTCGGAAGTTGCGCCCCGCCCTCGGCCTCCTCCTCGGAGGCCTCCTTGGCGGCGCCCAGCGCCTCCTTCATCTGCTCGTTCATGTCGTCGAGGCCACGGATCACGCCCTGGAACTCGTAGACGAGCGACCGCAGCTCGAGCCGGATGCTGGGCATCTGGTCGACGATGCGCCAGACCAGCGGTTCGAGTGCGAGGATCAGAGCCGCGAAGCCCAATAGCGTCGCAAGCAGGATCACCAGCGCCCCGTACGATTCCGGGATGCGGATCCGCTTGAAAAGGTCGAGCAGTGGCGCCGCGATCACCCCGATCACGATCGCAAGGGTGATGGGCGCCGCGACGTCGCGTGCGATCCAGAGCACCGCGCCGCACAGGACGGTCGCGATGATGATAAGCGGGGTGCGTAACCCCGCAGACGATGTCGCCATCGTGGAATGCCCCCGTTTCTAGAGACCCGGCCCCCGCCGGGTTGTGAAGCCCGGCAGTGCCGGATTTCAATCGCGGTCCCGGTCGGACCCGCGTCCGCGGCGCGTGCGCCGCCCGGCGTTCATCCCGAGGACGAAGCCCTCCACGATCTGCGCGATGGGCAGCGCCACGGCCGCCCCCGTCGTCACCGGCGCCACCACGACCCGTCGCCGGCCGATGATCCGGCCGATGCCGAGGAACAGGAAGCCCAGCGCGACGAAGCCCGCGCCGATCACCTGTGCCGCGAATTTCGGGTCGCGGAGTTCCGCGAGGACCATCCAGAGCGCGGCCGTCAGAAACACGGTGCCGAGCCCCAGGAACACGATCCCGGTCAGCGAAAACGCCGCGGCCTGCGCCTTGCGGCGCAGGATCGCCTCGTACTGCGCGAGAAGCGCCATGTCAGCGACGGCTTGTCAGCAGTCCCGCGAGGAAGCCGACCGCGACGGCGATGCCCATCGCCGTGCCGGGCTGGCGGCGGATCGATTCCAGCACCTGGTCCTGCGCGTCGGTGGCACGGCGCTGCGCATCGTGCAGCCGCTCGCTGCCTTCGCGGCGCAGGGCGTCCACGCGCTCCTTCGCGGCGGCGACGGTCTCGTCGCGGCGGCGCAGGCCCATCTCCGTGAGCAGGCTCGTGACCTCGGACAGGTCATTGCGGAGCGTGTCGATCTGGGCGGCCAGCGCCTCGGTATCCCGTTTCATGCGTGTCTCCGCACCCTGGACATCAGCGTCCTTCACTCGTGCCTCGGCCATGTCTTCCCCCTTGGCATCACCTTTATGGTCGATTGTAACGAACGGAGGCATCGAAAGTTCCGCGCCTTTCGCGCGCGATCCGTCGTTGCGCCGGCGCGCTGGCTGAGCGGCGCGCGCCCCCTAGTCTCAGTGACGGCGGCCTGCCACACTCGGCCGCGGAACGGGGTCTCGAGGCCCCGCGCAACGGGAGGACAAGCGATGAACCCGAACAAGAAGCGCCTCGCGCGCCGGTCCATGGCCTTCGTGCTGGCCGGCGGTCGCGGCTCGCGCCTGCGCGAACTGACCGACCGACGGGTGAAGCCGGCCGTGTATTTCGGCGGCAAGACCCGGATCATCGACTTCGCGCTGTCGAATGCCCTGAATTCGGGCATCCGCAAGATGGCGATCGCCACCCAGTACAAGGCGCACAGCCTGATCCGCCACTGCCAGCGCGGCTGGAACTTCTTCCGCGCCGAGCGCAACGAGTTCCTCGACATCCTGCCCGCGTCGCAGCGCACCGACGAGGCGATGTGGTACCGCGGGACGGCGGATGCCGTGGCGCAGAACATCGACATCATCGACAGCTACGGCGTCGACTACGTGCTCATCCTCGCCGGCGACCACATCTACAAGATGGACTACGAGAAGATGATCGAGCACCACGTCGACTCGGGTGCAGACGTGACGATCGGGTGCCTGACCGTGCCGCGCGCCGAGGCGTCGGCCTTCGGCGTCATGGCCATCGACGAGAAGGACGTGATCACCTCGTTCCTCGAAAAGCCCAAGGACCCCCCGGGCACGCCCGACAACCCGGACGTGACGCTCGCCTCGATGGGTATCTACGTGTTCCGCTGGGATTTCCTGCGCGACCTGCTGCAGCGCGATGCGGACGACCCGTCGTCGAGCCACGATTTCGGCAACGACCTGATCCCCGACATCGTCAAGAACGGAAAGGCGCAGGCGCACCGGTTCGAGAAGTCCTGCGTGCGCAGCTCCACCGAGGCGACGGCTTACTGGCGCGACGTCGGCACGGTGGACGCGTTCTGGAAGGCGAACATCGACCTCACCAACTTTGCGCCCGAGCTCGACCTCTGGGACCGCGACTGGCCGATCTGGACCTATTCGGAAAGCGTGCCGCCCGCAAAGTTCATCCACGACGAGGAAAACCGCCGCGGATCGGCCGTGTCCTCGCTGGTGTCGGGCGGCTGCATCGTCTCGGGCACAGAGATCCGGGAATCGCTGCTCTTCACGCAGGTGCACACCAACTCGTTCTCCTCGCTCGAGCGTGCGGTGGTGCTGCCCTATGTCTACGTGTCGCGGCACGCGCGGCTCAAGGACGTGGTCATCGACCGCGGCGTGCACATCCCCGAGGGGCTCGTCGTGGGCGAGGACCCGGAGGAGGACGCGAAGTGGTTCCGCGTCTCGGACGGCGGCGTGACGCTCATCACGCAGGCGATGCTCGACAAGCGGGCGGAGGCGCTTTGATGAAGGTCCTCTCGGTCGCGTCGGAATGCGTGCCCCTGGTCAAGACCGGGGGCCTCGCCGATGTCGCGGGCGCGCTGCCCGGCGCGCTGGCACGGCACGGCGTTGAGATGCGCACGCTCTTGCCCGGCTATCCCGCGGTCATGGCGGAGGCGGACGGCGGCCGCGCGCGCGACCTCGGATCGCTCTTCGGCGGGCCCGCGCGGCTCGTCGAGGGGCGGCTCGGCGACACCGTGCTCTACGCGCTCGACGCGCCGCATCTCTACGACCGCGACGGCACGATCTACGCGGGTCCCGACGGCCGCGACTGGCCGGACAACCCGCAGCGCTTCGCCGCGCTGTCGATGACCGCGGCACGCCTCGCGGCCGAAGGCACCGACGACTGGCGGCCCGACGTGCTGCACCTGCACGACTGGCAGGCGGGGCTCGCGCCGGTCTACCTGTCCGAGATGGACGCGACCGCCCGCGTCGCCACGCTCGTCACCATCCACAACGTCGCCTTCCAGGGCCTCGCGCCCGCCTCGCTCATGGATGTCCTGCGCCTGCCGCGCACGGGGTTCACTCCCGAAGGTTTCGAGTACTGGGGCCAGATCAGCGCGCTGAAGGCCGGGCTCGTCTACGCCGACGCCATCAACACCGTCAGCCCGACCTATGCCAGCGAGCTTCTGACCCAGGATTTCGGCATGGGCCTCGACGGGCTGCTGCGCAGCCGGCAGTCGAAGCTCTGCGGCATCCTGAACGGCATCGACGAGGAGGCGTGGACGCCGCCCTACCGCAACGCCCGCGGCAAGGCCAAGCACACCCGCGCGCTCCGCGACGAGTTCGGCCTGCCCGAGCGCGAGGGGCCGCTCTGCGTCGTCATCTCGCGCCTGACCGAGCAGAAGGGGCTCGACATGCTGCTCGACGCGCTGCCGGCACTGCTCGACGGCGGCGGCCAGCTGGCACTGCTGGGCTCGGGCGACACGCGGCTCGAGTCGGCCTACCGCGACCTTGCGGCCGCGCACCCGCACGTCTCCGTGCGCATCGGCTACAACGAGGCGCTGTCGCGGCGCATGCTCGCCGGCGGCGACGCGATCCTCGTGCCCTCGCGGTTCGAGCCCTGCGGCCTGACGCAGCTCTACGGGCTGCGCTACGGCACGCTGCCGCTCGTGGCGCTGACCGGAGGCCTCGCCGACACCGTCATCAACGCGAGCCCCGCGGGTCTCGCGGCCGGCGCGGCCACCGGCCTGCAGTTCTACCCGGTCAACGCCGACACGCTGACGCAGGCGCTGGTCAAGCTGACCACCCTCTGGGCGGACCGCGCGCTCTGGCAAAAGATGATGCGCAACGCTATGGCACATCCGGTGGGCTGGGACGTGTCGGCCCGCGCCTATGCCGACCTCTACGCGAGCCTCAGTAAGACCGCATGACAGACATTGCCGCTCCGGGTCCCGGGCTTGCACACCCCCTGGGGGCGACCTTCGACGGCGAGGGCACGAACTTCGCCGTCTTCAGCCAGCACGCCCAGCGGATGACGCTCTGCCTGTTCTCGGACGACGGCCTGACGGAGACCCACCGCATCGACCTGCCCGAACGGGACGGCGACGTGTGGCACGGCTACCTGCCGGGCATAAGGCCGGGCCAGCTCTACGGCTACCGCGCGGACGGCCCCTATGCGCCCGAGGAGGGGCACCGCTTCAACGCCAACAAGCTGCTGATCGACCCCTACGCGAAGCGTCTGACCGGGCATCCGGTCTGGCACGACGCGCTCTACGGCTACCGCGCCGACCACCGCGACGGCGACCTGTCCTTCGACACCCGGAACTCGGCCCCTTACATGCCGAAATCGGTGGTCGAGGATCCGTGCTTCACCTGGGGCTCCGCGCGGCGGCCGAACCGGCCGATGGAGGAGACGATCCTCTACGAGGCGCACGTCAAGGGGCTCGCCCAGCGCCACCCGGCGGCCGGCCCCAAGGGCGGCTTTCTCGCTCTCGCCTCCGAGCCGATGCTCGACTACCTGACCGGGCTCGGGATCACCGCGCTCGAACTGCTGCCGGTCCACGCCTTCCTCGACGACCGTTTCCTGGTCGACAAGGGGCTGTCGAACTACTGGGGCTACCAGACGCTCGGCTTCTTCGCGCCCGATCCGCGCTACCTGTCGCAGGGGCGGCTCTGGGAGTTCCAGCACATGGTCGCGCGGCTGCACGCGGCCGGCATCGAGGTGATCCTCGACGTGGTCTACAACCACACCGGCGAGGGCGACGAGACAGGGCCGACGCTGGCGTTCCGCGGGCTCGACAACCGCTCCTACTACCGGCTGGCGGACAATCCGCGCTACTGCATCAACGACACCGGCACCGGCAACACCATGAACTTGGACCATCCGATGGTCCTGCGCATGGTGATGGATTCGCTGCGCTACTGGGTCGAGGTGATGGGCGTCGACGGCTTCCGCTTCGACCTCGGGGTGACGCTCGGGCGGACCGCCGCGGGCTTCGATCCCGGCGCGGCCTTCTTCGACGCGGTGCGCCAGGACCCGGTTCTGGCCGGGGTCAAGCTCATCGCCGAGCCATGGGACATCGGTCCGGGCGGCTACCAGGTGGGCGCGTTTCCCCCGCCCTTCGCCGAGTGGAACGACAAGTTCCGCGACGACGTGCGCCGGTTCTGGCGGGGCGACGCGGGCACCGCCGCCGAGCTTGCCACCCGCATCTGCGGCTCGGCGGGTCAGTTCGACCATTCCGGCCGCCCCGCCACCTCGTCGGTCAACTTCATCACCGCCCATGACGGATACACGCTGACCGACGTCACCTCGTATGTGGAGCGCCACAACGAGGCCAACGGCGAGGGCAACCGCGACGGCCACGGGAACAACCATTCCGACAACTTCGGCATCGAGGGGCCGACCGACGATCCGGACATCCGCGGCGCGCGGCTCCAGCGGCGGCGCAACATGCTGGCGACGCTCCTTCTGAGCCAGGGCACGCCCATGCTGCTTGCGGGCGACGAGTTCGGCAATTCGCAGCTCGGCAACAACAACGCCTATTGCCAGGACAACGAGATCGGGTGGCTCGACTGGGACAGCGCCGACGCGGACCTGACAGCCTTCGTGCGGCGGCTCATCGCGTTCCGCAAGGCGCATCCGATCCTGCGGCAGAAACGCTTCCTGCATGCCCGCGAGCGGCTCGTGGACGGGCTCGAGGACCTGTTCTGGTGGCGCGAGGACGGCGAGGAGATGACGCCGGACGACTGGACCGACCCGGACCGGCGCGTCTGCTGCGCCGAGATGCGCATGGCCTCGGGCACGCCCCCCTATGCCCAGCGCGAGGACGCGATCTTTCTGGCGTTCAATTCCGGCCCCGCGCTGACCCTGACCCTGCCCGCCCCGCCCGCCGGGTTCGCGTGGACGCGCGACATCGACACCGCCGCCCCCGAGGCCCCGCCCGAGCGGGCCGGCGGAACAACGACGCTTTCGGCGCATTCCGTGCTCGTGTTCGTGCTGGAACCGCTGGAGGACCAAGATGGCTGATGCGCTGGCCCGCCTCGCCGACCGCGCCGGGATCCTGCCCGCCTATACCGACGTGACCGGGACCCACCGCGAGACGTCGCACGAGACCCGCGCGGCGCTCCTCGCCGCGATGGGCCTGCCGCACACCGAAGTGGCCGCCGCGGAGTACGTGGCGGCCCTGCCGGAGCGCGCGCTGCCCGAATGGATCGTGGCCGAGGCAGGCACCGCGCCGGATCTCGCGCCCGCGGGGCCCTGGCGGCTCACGGCCGAGGACGGCACCGAGACCGAGGGCACGGGCCCCCTGCCCGCGCTGCCGCTCGGGCGGCACCGGCTGCAGGCGGGGGACGAGACGTGCTGGATCCTCGCCGCCCCGGCCCGTCTGCCCCTGCCCGACCGCGGCTGGGGCCTGATCGTGCCGCTCTACGGTCTCAGGACCGCGGCCGAGGGCGGGATCGGCACCTATGACGACCTCGCGCGGCTGGCCGAGGGGCTCGGCCGGCAGGGCGCGGATTTCGTCGGGCTGAACCCGGTGCACGCGGGCTTTCCGACCGATGCCGGCGCGGTCTCGCCCTACACGCCATCGCACCGCCGCCGGCTGTCGACGCTGCACATCACGACGGGGCTCGAGACGGGCTCGGCCGGCCCTCTCATCGACTACGCGTCCGAGATCCCCGCGCACAACGCGCGTCTCGAGGCGATGCACGCGGCCTTCGAGGACGCGGGCGGCGATCCGGACCTCGATGCGTGGATCGCCCGCGAGGGCACCCCGCTCCGGCGGTTCGCGCTCTACCAGGCGCTGTCCGAACGCCACGGCACGCACTGGGATGCCTGGCCCGCGGACCTGCAGGACCCGGACAGCCCTGCGGCCCTCGCGGCCGAGGCGGATCTCGGGCCGCGCCTGCGCTTTCACATGTGGGCGCAGTGGGAGGCGGAGCGGCAGCTGCGCCGCGCACAGGACCGCGCCCGCGCCGCGGGGATGGCGCAGGGCCTCTACCTCGACCTCGCCGTCGGCACCCATCCGCACGGCGCCGAGACCTGGGAGGACCGCGCGAGCTTTGCCTTCGGGGCAAGCCTCGGCGCGCCGCCCGACGCGTTCTCGGCCGACGGGCAGAACTGGAACCTCGCGCCCTTCAACCCCGCGCGGCTGGCCGAGACCGGCTTTGCCGCGCTGGCCGAGACGCTCGCGCGCCAGCTGCAGCTCTCCGGCCTCTTGCGGATCGACCACATCCTCGGCTTCGAACGCGCGTTCTGGGTGCCGCAGGACGGCGCACCGGGTGCCTATGTCGCCATGCCGCGCGAGGCGATGCTCGCCGTCGCGCGGATCGAGGCGTCGCGCGTCGGTGCCGCGATCATCGGCGAGGATCTCGGCAACATACCCGACGGGCTGCACCACGCGCTCGACGCCGCGGGCATCCTCGGCTGCCGCGTCATGATGTTCGAGCGCCACTGGTCCGAGGGGGGCGCGTTCCGCGCCCCCGAAGCGTACAGCGAGGCGGCGATCGCGAGCTTCTCGACCCACGACCTGCCCACCTGGGCGGGCTGGCGGGCCGGGAGCGAGATCCGCGCCCGCGCCCGGCTCGACCACCTGACGCCCGAGGACGAGGCGCAGGCCCTGCAGGAGCGCGCGGCCGAGGTGGCGGCGCTTGACCGCGCGACGGCCGCCTGCTCCGATGACGAGGCCGGCAGCGCCCGGCGCATGCACGCGATGCTGGCGCGCGCAGGATCGCGGCTGGTTGCGGTGCAGGTCGAGAACGTGCTCGACATGGCCGAGCAGCCGAACCTGCCCGGCACCGTCTACGAATACCCGAACTGGCGCCGCCGGCTGACCGAGGGCGTCGATGCCCTGCCCGACGACCCCCGCCTCGCGCGGACCGCCGAGATCATGAGAGCGAACGGACGATAGGAAGCCCCATGGACATCATCACCGTCGACACCGCGCCGATCGCCGGCCAGAAACCCGGGACCTCGGGCCTGCGCAAGAAGACGCGCACGTTCATGGAACCGCATTTCCTCGAGAACTTCGTGCAGGCCATCTGGCAGGGGATCGGCGGCGTGCAGGGCAAGACGCTGGTCCTGGGCGGCGACGGGCGGTATTTCAGCGACCGCGCGGCGCAGGTCATCCTGCGCATGGCCGCGGCCTCGGGCGCATCCAGGATGATCGTCGGGCAGAACGCGCTCCTGTCGACGCCGGCCGCGTCGCACCTGATCCGCTCGCGCGGCACAGATGGCGGCATCATCCTGTCGGCCTCGCACAATCCCGGCGGACCCGACGGCGATTTCGGCGTGAAGTTCAACACCGCGAACGGCGGCCCGGCTCCCGAGAGCGTCACCTCGAAGATCTTCGAGGCGACAAAGTCGCTGACGCAGTACCGCATCATGGAAACCCAGGACGTCGACCTGTCGGCGCTCGGCACCACGTCGCTCGGCCGGATGGAGATCGAGGTGGTCGACCCGGTCGCGGACTATGCCGAGCTGATGGCGCAGATCTTCGACTTCGACAAGCTGCGCGCGCTCTTCGCCGGCGGGTTCCGCATGCGGTTCGACGCGATGCATGCGGTGACCGGCCCCTACGCGAAGGCGATCCTCGAGGACACGCTCGGCGCCGCGCCCGGCACGGTGGTGAACGGCACCCCCTCGCCCGATTTCGGCGAGGGCCATCCCGACCCGAACCCGATCTGGGCCAAGGACCTGATGGATGCGATGCATTCCGCCGACGGCCCGGATTTCGGCGCGGCCTCGGACGGCGACGGCGACCGCAACATGATCGTGGGGCGCAACTGCTACGTGACGCCGTCCGACAGCGTCGCCGTGCTGGCCGCGAACGCCACGCTGGTGCCGGGTTATGCCGACGGGCTAGCGGGCGTGGCGCGGTCGATGCCCACGTCGCGCGCGCTCGACCGCGTGGCCGAGAAGCTCGACATCGACTGCTACGAGACGCCCACGGGGTGGAAGTTCTTCGGCAACCTGCTCGACGCGGGCCGCGCGACGCTCTGCGGCGAGGAGAGCGCGGGCACCGGCTCCGACCACGTGCGCGAGAAGGACGGGCTCTGGGCGGTGCTGTTTTGGCTCAACATCCTGGCAGAACGGAAGATCCCGGTGGCCGAACTCATGGCCGATCATTGGAAGACCTACGGCCGCAACTATTATAGCCGGCATGACTACGAGGCCGTGGACACCGACGTGGCGAACGCGCTCATGGACGACCTGCGCGCGCGGCTGGCCGACCTGCCGGGCCAGGAGGTCGCCGGCCAGACCGTCGAGACCGCGGACGAATTCGCCTACGACGACCCGGTCGACGGCAGCCGCGCCGAGGCGCAGGGCCTGCGCGTCACCACCCGCGAGGGGGGGCGCATCGTGTTCCGCCTGTCCGGCACGGGCACCGAGGGCGCGACGATCCGGGTCTACCTGGAACGGGTCGAGACCGATCCCACCGCCGTCGACGACGACCCGCAGGAAGCGCTGGCCCCGGTGATCCGGGCCGCCGACGCGCTGACGGGGCTGGCCGAACGCACCGGCCGCAGCCGCCCCGACGTCATCACCTGACGCCGCACCCGCGCGCAGCGCGGCGACCCCGGAAGACCGCGCCCCGGCAGGCAGCGGCCCCGGGGACCCCATCATCCCCGGCCGTCCGGCCCGCCCCATCCCCGGAAGGAGACACGATGCCCCTTGCCGACCTGATCGCCATCGAGGAAACCGCCGCCGAAGCACGCGCCCGCGCCTGCGAGGAGGCGCTCATGACCGCGCAGACGCGGTTCGAGGCGGAGCAGTCCATCGCCCGCACGCTCGGGGGGCAGGTCGACGCGGACGGACTGGCGAGCTTCGGCTTCTGGGTGCCGGAACTGCAGGACCTGCGGGTGCCGTCGGGCGACATCTTTCTCGAGATCCTGCGGCCCTCGGAACCGCTCGACCTGACGCGCGCACATCAGGACGTGCGCTTCGACCGCGCCTTCGTCCCGGTGATCCGGACCGAGAACCACTGTTTCGCCTGCGTGCGCGGCATGCGCGCGGGCACCCGCGAGACGATCGGCGACTTCTACGCGCTCGTGTACCGCGACGCCGAGGACACCTGGCACCGAATCCTCGACCCGCTCGCCATGTCGCTCCCATTCGGCGCGATGGCGCCGGCCGAGCTTTACGACGTGGCCGCCATGCAGGCCCAGCGCGGCGACCGGTCATACTGGGAAAGCCTCAGAGGCGAGACGCCGCACAAGTTCGGCCCGGTCACCAACATCCTGCAGATCCACATCCCGACCGCGACCTCGGGCGGCACCATCGCCGCGCTGACCCGCCAGTTCGAGCGCCTGGCCGAGCGGGTCAGCCGCAACCTGCCGATGGAACCGGCCGACCAGCTCTTTCTCGGGTACGACGCGGTGCAGCCCCTGCCGGTCGAGCCGACCACCGTCTACGAGGCCGGCCCGGATTTCTGGCAGGAAACCGATGCGTCCGATACCGGCGTGACGGTGTCGCTGCTGCGCCCCGACACGACGAACTGGGGTTACGACAACGTCATCGCGGGAATGGCGACGGTGAACCCCGTCCTGCTCGAGAGCGGGCGGCCCGACGAACTCGTCGACCTCGCGAGCGTCCTGCACTCTTTTCCCGGCAAGCCGAAGAAGCTGATCTTCGACGTGGTCTACGGCCATTCCGACAACCAGGGCCTGCGGGCGCTGAACGGCCATTTCTTCGCTGGGCCGAACATGTACGGGCAGAACCTCGACTACCAGAACCCCGCCGTGCGGGCGATCCTGCTCGAGATGCAGCGGCGCAAGGTGGATTTCGGCGCGGACGGCGTGCGCGTCGATGGCGCGCAGGATTTCAAGTACTGGGATTCCGGCGCGCAGATGCTGCGCCATGACGACGATTACCTGCAATCCATGGCCGATGTCGAACAGGAGGTCGCCGGCACGCGCTACCGGCCCTGGTTCATCTTCGAGGACGGCCGCCCCTGGCCGGACGAGGACTGGGAGCTCAGCTCGACCTATCGCTGGGTGACCGAGCACCAGCGCGACGACGACGTGTTCCAGTGGGGGCCGCTGACCTTCGCGCACAACACGCCGTTCCTCTACACCTACTGGCTGTCGAAGTACTGGCGGATCCGCGAATGCCTCTCGGTCGGCGCGCACTGGATCATGGGCACCTCCAACCACGACACGCTGCGGCGCGGCACGCAGGTCAGCCCCGAGCTCAACATCAACACCCGCCTCGGCCAGACGCGGATGGAGATCCTCGACAAGGCCTACGACAATCCCGCCGCGCACACGCTGACCTACGCGGCGCTGCCGGGCGTGCCGATGGATTTCCTCAACGCCATGGCGCGCGCGTCCTGGGGCTTCATCCGCAACCAGGACGACCGCTACGGCGTCAAGGTCGTGGCCGAGGAGGCGATCTCGCTGCGCTGGCAGGTGGACGAGTATTCCTATTCGATCCCGGCGAACTTTACCCGGCTGAAATCGCTCGGGTTCGAGACGCGCGCGGACCTTGCGCGGTTCTGCACGTTCCTTCCGGCCCTTGTGGACGTGACCGAATACGATCTCGAGGACATCGCGCGGCTGCTGAACGCCACCGATCCGAAGCTGGCCGGGCCCGAGCGCTACACCGTCGCGAACCTCAAGGAGGTGGCGCGGGCGTGGATGGACGACATGCACGACTACTGCAACATCGGCCATTCGCTGGGCTCGCTCGACCCGGTACAGTCGGCCTACACCCTCGCGCTGCGCGAGTTCCGCGCGGCGCGGCCGTGGCTGCGGAACAACTACGGACCGAAAGACCATTTCGGCTACATCGAGCCACTGAACGGCCGCACGGTGTTCACCGCACTGCGGCACGGCCCGGACGGCGAACAGGTCTATTGCGTCATCCACATGGAGGGCAAGGAGACCGGCGACCTCGACCCGCTCAGGCTCAAGGTGCCGGGCATCGACGGCTTCGGCTGGGAATGCGTGCTGCGCTCTCCCGGGATCGGCGAGGACTACCTCTCGGGCCCGATCGTCCTGCGCGATTCCATGGCGCTCGTCTTTACCCGCAAGACCCGCTGACCGGGCGCGCCCGCGCTCACCGGCCCGGAAGCCAGAGCGCGAGCGCGGGAAACACGATCAGCAGAGCCACGAGCACGAGCGAGCAGAGGATGAAGGGAAAGGCCGCGGTGTAGATGTCACGCATGGTCGTCTCGGGCGGCGCCACCCCCTTCATCACGAAGAGCAGGAGCCCGAAGGGCGGCGTGGTGAAGCTGATCTCGAGGGCGAGCAGCATGATGAGCCCGAACCAGACCGGATCGAAGCCGAGATTTGTGGCGAGCGGAAAGAAGATCGGCACGGTCAGCAGCATCATCGAGATCTGCTCCATGAACATGCCGAGCACGAGCAGCACCGCGAACATCACGAGCAGCATCGCCACCGGCGCGAGTTCGAACCCCGTGGCCCAGTCGATGAGCCCGCGCGAGGCGCCCGAGAAGGCGAGAAGCTGGGAGAACGTGGCCGAGCCGAAGACGATCAGGTAGGCCATCAGCGTGACCTTGAGCGCGCCGGTGATCGACTTCCGCAACGCATCCATGGTCAACCCGCCATAGAGCACGGCGAGGATCAGCACGCCCAGCGCCCCGAAGGCCGCTGCCTCGGACGGGGTGAAGATGCCGCCGATCATGCCCGCCACCGTCAGCACCATGACCGACAGCATCGGCACCACGTCGCGCAGGATCAGCATGACCTTCTCTCCGGCGCCGAGGGGCGTCACCTCGTAGGCCGGCGCGGCCGCGGGATCGAGCCGCGTCTGCAGCCAGATGAGCCCGATGTAGAGGCCCGCAAGGATCAGCCCCGGCACGATCCCCGCGATGAGCAGCGCCCCCACGTCGATCTGCGCGAGCGTCGCCAGGAGCACTGCCAGCGCCGAGGGGGGGATGATGATGGCAAGGCCCCCGGTCCCGAGGATCGGGCCGATCGACATGTGCTTCTTGTAGCCGCGCTGGATCATCTCGGGCACCATCAGCGAGCCGAGGAGCGCGGTCGATCCCATGGACGAGCCCGACAGCGTGGAAAAGCCCGTGCCGCCGATCACCGTCACGTAGCTGAGCCGCCCGGGCAACCGGCCCAGCAGCTTGTCGATCGCGTTGAACATCCGCGCGCCGAGCCCGGTGAAGAAGAAGATCTCGCCCATCAGGAGGAAGAGCGGGA
Source organism: Roseivivax isoporae LMG 25204 (assembly GCF_000521865.1). Taxonomy (GTDB): domain Bacteria; phylum Pseudomonadota; class Alphaproteobacteria; order Rhodobacterales; family Rhodobacteraceae; genus Roseivivax; species Roseivivax isoporae. Next base: position 28,599 of record NZ_JAME01000015.1, on the reverse strand, counting down.
TCGGCACCAGCGCGAAGCTCGTCAGCGATCCGAAGCCGTTGTTGAGAAGCTGCGTGACCCCTGCGCCGCCGCCCATGAACATCCAAGCGCCGAGGATGTTGGCGGCGAGGAAGGCCAGCGCCACCGGCATGCCGACGGCCATGAGCACCATGATCGATCCCAGAAGGACCGCGAGCGCACCGTACCATTCCATCACTCGTGCACCCCGGCCTCGCCCGAATGCAACAGCTCGGGTCCGATGACGAAGCGCGCGAATTCCACGGCCATGAGCGAGAAGCTGACCGGGAAGGCGATCGTCAGGATCCATTTCGGCGTGTAGTAGGCGCGCACGTCGTAATCCGATCTCTCGACATTGGTGAGGAAGAGCTCCGCCCCCTTCCAGGCGAGGACGAGCGAGACCGCGACGCAGAGCGCGGCCACCGTGCGGCTCACAACGCGCTGCGCGGGTTCCGGCAGCGCGGCGGTGACGAGCTCGATATGCACGTGCCCCTTTTCGCGCACGAGCCAGGGCGCGCCCAGCATCGTCATGTAGAGCAGCGCGTATTCCGACGAGGTGAAGAGCCAGGCGGGCGGCTGCATGCCGAAATTGCGCATGGTGACCGACCACACGATCGACACCATGAGCCAGACCAGCATGCTGCCGGCGACGACGGCCATGGATGTCAGCACGGCCTCGTAGGCACGGACAAGGGGGCGCATGGGCGGGCCTTCCGGTTCGACGGGCCGTGGCGGGGTGTCCGCCACGGCCGTTGCGGTCAACGGGACGCGGTCACTGCGCGTCGGCGGCGGGATCGTAGAAGCGTTCGATCAGCGCCTCGTAGTTGCCTGCGCCCATCGGGTGCTCCTCCATGAGGCCCTTCATGCGCGCCCAGGTCTTCTCGCGCGCGGCGGCGAGGTAATCGGCCCGGGCCTGCCCCTCGAGCTCGACCACCTGCATCCCCTGCTCCTCGAGCTGGGCGAAGTCCGCGTCGCGCTTTTCCTTGAGCGCCTCGACCGATGCGGCCTCGTGCTCGATCGCGACCTCCTGCAGGACGGTCCGCGCCTCTTCCGAGAGGCCGTTCCAGGCGTCGAGGTTCACGATCACCCCGAGATCGGTCGAGAAGAAGCAGGGCTCGACGCGGTAGTTCAGGAACTCGTTCCACTTGAGGTCGATGAGGCCGATCTGCGTCCAGCCGGTGGCGTCGACGACACCCCGCTCGAGCGCGGAATAGACGTCGGTGGTGGGCAGGTCGATCACCTGCGCGCCGAGATAGTCGGTGAAGAAGGCGTTGTAGACCGCGTTGCCCCGCAGCTTGAGGCCGGTCACGTCGAGATTGCCGTCGGCGTCGAGCTCGGGCGCGTTGCGGGTCCAGAGGTTGTAGCAGACCCCCGAATCGAACCAGCCGAGATACTTCACCCCCATCTTTTCCTGGTGGATGCTGTCGATCAGCTCGATCCCGCCGTTCTCGCGCGTCTCCACGGCCGTCAGGTTCGAGGCGACGAGCGCGTCCTTCTCGGGCAGAGCGCCACCGTAGAACGACCCCGGCGTGTAGACCATGTCGACCACGCCGTTGCGGACCGCGTCGGCCTGCTGGAACATGCCGATCGCCTCGGGGCCGCCGCGCACGTCGATCTGGACGACGCCCTCGCCGCGTTCGTTCACCTTGTCGACGAATTCGAGGAAGCTCTGGGTGTAGATCAGCGTCTCGGGAAAGGCGTGCACCGCCGTCAGCGTGTCCTGCGCCTGGGCGGCGGAGGCGAGCGAGAGAAATCCCGCGCAGGCGGAGCCGGCGAGAGCCCTGAACGTCATCTTCATGTGGTCACTCCTTGTCGGTCTTTTCGGTGTCGTTCTTGTTATGGTTTCGGTCCGCCGCTCAGGCGCCGCGGGGCATGGCCCAGGGCGCCCGGGCCGCGCGCGTCTCGCGGAAGGCCGCGATGTCGTCTGCATGGGCGCGGGTGAGATCGATGTCGTCCCAGCCGTTGATGAGCTTGCGCCGCCAGATGTCGGGCAGCTCGACGGGATGGTCCCGCCCGCCCACGGTGAGCGTCCCGCGCTCGAGGTCGACGCGTGCCGGCGCGGTGCCGGTGCCCAGCGCGTCGAGGATCGCCCCCGTCTCGGCCACCCGCGCGGGCAGGAGCCCGTTGTTCACGGCATTGCCCGCGAAGATGTCGGCGAAGCTTTCGGCCACGACGACACGGATGCCCGCATCGACAAGCGCGTAGACCGCCGCCTCGCGCGAGGAGCCGCAGCCGAAGTTTGGGCCCGTCACCAGCACGGAGGCGCCGGGGTGCCGGTCGAGCGGAAAGGCCGCGTCACCCTCGCGGAGGTCGGCGAACAGGAAGCCGCCATAGCCCTCGGACCTGCTCGCGGACATGAACCGCGCGGGGATGATCTGGTCGGTGTCGATGTCGCTCCGGGGCAGCGCCACCGCCCGGCCCTCGTGTTCGACCCACCCCGCCATCACGCGCGCCCCTCTAGGAGCGGACGCACGTCGGTCAGCGTGCCGGTGACGGCGGCCGCGGCGACCATGACGGGAGACATGAGATGGGTGCGCGCGCCCCGCCCCTGCCGGCCCCGGAAATTGCGGTTGGTGGAGGAGGCGCAGCGCTTTCCGGGTGCCACGGTGTCGCCGTTCATGCCGACGCACATGGAACAGCCCGAGGCCACCCAGTCGAGCCCTGCCGCGCGGAAGACGCGGTCGAGTCCCTCGGCCTCGGCCTGCGCGCGCACCAGCATCGATCCGGGACTGACCGTGCCCGGCACCTTGGCGCGGCGGCCTTCCAGCACGCGGGCCGCCGCGCGCAGGTCCTCGATCCGCGCATTGGTGCAGGACCCGAGGAACACCTGGTCGACCGGCGTGCCGTCGAGCGGGCGCCCCGGCACGAGCCCCATGTAGTCGAGCGCGGCCCGCGCCGCCTCTGCCCGTGCCCCGTCGAGGCGGGCGGGATCGGGTACGGTGCCGGTGATGGGCAGCGCCTGTTCGGGTGTCGTGCCCCACGTCACGGTCGGCGCGATGTCGGCCGCGTCGAACCGCGCGTCCCGGTCGAAGCGCGCATCGGGGTCGGACCGCAGCGCGGCCCAATCCTCGGCTGCACGGTCGAGGGCGGCGCCCTCGGGCGCGAACGGCCTGCCCGCGACATAGGCGAGCGTGGTCTCGTCGGGGGCGATCATCCCGAAACGTGCGCCGCCCTCGATCGAAAGGTTGCAGAGCGTCATCCGCCCCTCCATCGACAGCGCGCGCACGGCGCTGCCGGCATATTCGACCGCGTGGCCCGTGGCGCCGCCGGTGCCGAGCGCCGCGATCCAGTGCAGCGCCACGTCCTTGGCCGTGACCGCGGGGCCGAGCGTGCCCTCGATCGTGATGCGCATGGCACGCGGCTTCGTCTGCCAGACGGTCTGCGTCGCCAGCACATGCGCCACCTGCGTCGCGCCGACACCAAACGCGAGCGCCCCGAAGGCGCCGTGGGTCGAGGTATGGCTGTCGCCGCAGGTCACGAGGAGCCCCGGCAGCGTCAGCCCCTGCTCCGGCCCCAGGACGTGCACGATGCCCTGCCGCGGATCGTCGAGCCCGAAAAGACGCACGCCATGCGCGCGCGTGTTCTCGGTCAGACGGTCGAGCATCTTTGCGATGGCCGGGTCGCCGATGCGGTCGCGGCCGCGCGTCGGCGCGTAATGGTCCGCGACGCCGAAGGTCAGCGCGGGTTCGGCCACCGGCAGTCCGCGCTCGGCAAGCTTGGCGAAGGCGTGGTGCGATCCCTCGTGCACCAGGTGCCGGTCGACCCAGAGAAGCGATGCGCCTTCGGGGGACCGCACGATCTCGTGCGCGTCCCACAGCCGGTCGAGAAGCGTCCGGCTCATGGTGCCGTCTCCGGCCGCGGGCCGATCGCGGGTTCCCAGTGGCGCGCGTCGCCCGTGCCGACGCGCGCCAGCGCCATGTTCAGCTCGAACCGGTCGGGCCGGTAGAGCGCCTGCAGGTGCTCGACCCCGCGCCCCGAATCGTCGCGCACCACCCGCCGCAGCGACAGGAGCGCGGTGCCGGTGGCCACGCCCAGCGCCTCGGCCACCTGCGGCGAGGCGAGCGTCGCGCTCACCGACTGGTGCGCGTCCTGGACCGTCACGCCCGATCGTTCGAGCAGCTGGTAGAGGGGCGTTCCGGCAAGGTCGGCTTCGGAATAGCTGCTGGCGATGTCCTCGGGCACGTGCGTCGTCAGGTGCGAGAACGGCTCGCCGTCGGCGAGGCGCACGCGCACCGCGATCTGCACGCGGTCGCCGTCGGAAAGCCCCATGGCCTGCGCGACCTGCGCCGGGGCCGGACCGTAGGAGAACGACAGGAGCCGCGCCGAATGGCGCCCCATCTCGACCAGTTGCGGGATCAGCGTGGTCAGGTCGGCCGACATGGTCCGCCCCCCCTCGCCCGCCCGCACGCGCGTGCCGCTGCCGGCCCGCCGCTCGATCAGGCCATCCTCCGCCAGGGCGTCGAGCGCCCGGCGGACCGTGACCCGGCTCACGCCCAGCGTCTCGGCCAGCTTCTGTTCGCCCGGAATCACCGAACCCTGCGGGTGCACGCCCGACAGGATGTCGTCGCGCAGGAGCAGATAGACCCTGCGGGCCTTGCCGCCTTCCGGCAGGTTGGATCGCACGTGATCGCGCATGGCATCCCTCGATTCCCGCCACGAGCTTAGGCGGTCCAACCCGAAATGCAAGAAACTTGGCTAATGGTCGCGCGATTATTTGACCTTTCGACAGAGCATATGCTGTATTACAAAAGATACAGTTTGAACGAGGGTGAGCAGGAGGTCCGGGCCATGCCGGTCGTGCGGGTGCATCTTCTGGACGGATACGACGAGGCCGCGAAGCGGCGGCTCGGCGAGGCGCTGACGGACGCGGTGCGCACGGTGATCCCTGCCGATCCCGACGCCGTCACCGTGATGATCGAGGACGTGCCGGCAGCGAACTACATGCGCGGCCGCATCTCCCGGCAGGGTGCGGCCCCGCTGCCCGATCCCTGCGCCACCGTGCGCCGCTATCTCGACGCGATGGAGGCGCGCGACCTCGACGCGGCGCGCGCGATGCTTGGGCCGCGCTTTTCCATGAACTTTCCGGGCACGGGCCCCATGACCGACCTCGCGGAACTCGTCGCCTGGTCGCGCCCCCGCTACCGCCACGTGACCAAGACCTACGAAGGCATGGATGTCTGCCCGTCGCCGGGCCCGGTCACCGTCTACGCGCGCGGCACGCTCTCGGGGGCCTGGCCCGATGGCGACAGCTTCGAGGGGGTCCGCTTCATCGACCGGTTCGAGCTGCAGGACGGCCTCATCACCCGGCAGGACGTCTGGAACGACATCGCGGAGGTCCGCCCATGAGCGACATCGACCCGATCACGCTGGCCGTGCTGGCCGGCCGCATGGAACAGATCGCCGACGAGATGGACGCGACGCTGTTCCGCTCCGCCTTCAACCCCATCATCGCCGAGGCGCATGACGCGAGCCACGGGCTCTACCATGCGACGACCGGCGACACGCTGGTGCAGGGAAAGTCCGGGCTGCCGATCTTCGTGGGCGTCATGTCCTTTGCCGTGCGGGCGGTCATCGACAAGGTCGCCGAGACCGGCGAACCGCAGAATGGCGACATCTGGATCTTCAACGACGCGCATCTCGGGGGCACGCATCTCAACGACATGCGGCTCGTGCGGCCGTATTTTCACGAGGGCAAGCTGTTCTGCTGGCTGGCCTCGGTGGGCCACTGGCACGACCTCGGCGGCGGCGCGCCAGGGAACTACAACCCCGCGGCCCGCGACGCCTTCCAGGAGGCGTTCGTGCTGCCGCCAGTACGGCTCTCGCGGGCCGGCGAGATCGACCGCGGCATCATCGACATCCTGATGCGCAACACCCGCCTGCCGCAATCGGCGGAGGGCGACCTCAACGGCCAGCTGGGCGCGCTCGACCTCGGCGTGCGGCGGATGGACGAGCTTCTGTCGGAATACGGTGGCGACACGGTCGCGGCGGCGCTCGAGGCCCTGTCGGACCGCGCCGACACCCTGATGCGGGCGGAACTGACCGCGCTGCCAGACGGGCGCTGGGAGGCCGAGGATTTCCTCGACAATGACGGGATCACCGACACGCCCCTCCCCATCCGCGTCGCCCTGGAGATCTCGGGCGACCGGATGGTGCTCGACTTCGCGGGCAGCGCGCCGCGCTGCGAGGGGCCGGTGAACATCGCGCTGCCGACCGCGGTCGCGACCGCCTATGTCGCGATCAAGCACATCTTTCCCGCCCTGCCCGCCAATGCCGGCGTGATGCGCGCCATCGACGTGCGCATCCCCGAGGGCTCCCTGCTCGCGGCGGAGTTCCCGGCTCCGGTGGGCGGCTACACCGAGACCATCCTGCGCATGATCGACGTGATCTTCTGCGCCGCCTCGCAGGCCGCGCCCGACCGCGTGGTGGCCAACGCCTACGGCACCATCAACGCGCTGTCCCTCGCCGGGCGGCGGTCGGACGGGCGGCCCTGGGTCATGTTCTCGTTCTACGGCGGCGGGCACGGCGCCTCGGTCGAGAGCGACGGGCTGAACCACGGCAACGCGCCGATCTCGACCGCCACGATCCCGCCGATGGAAATCCTCGAGGCCGCCTACCCGGTGATGTTCCGGCAATGGGCGCTGCGCCCCGACAGCGCCGGCGCCGGGCGGCACCGCGGCGGGCTGGGCGCCATCTACGAGATCGAGGTGCTGGAGGAGAACGGCGCCGAGGTGTTTCTCTTCGGCGAACGCGGGCGCTTCGCGCCGAAGGGCGTCGCGGGCGGCGGCGAGGCCGCGGTCAACGCCTTCTTCTACGAGACGCCCGAGGGCTGGCAGACCCCGGCCATGGTGTCGAAGATGCGCGGGCTGACATTGCGACAGGGACAGGCCGTGCGGCTCGAGACGCCGGGGGGCGGCGGCTACGGCTCGGCGAGCGCACGGGCGGCGGCGGACGTCGCGCGCGACGTGGCACGGGGCGTGCTCGGCGCCGAGGCGGCGGACCGGGCCTACGGCACGGCATGGCGGGAGGCGCGGACATGAGCGGCAAGGTGACCATCGGCGTCGACGTGGGCGGGACCTTCACCGACGTCTTCGTGCTGGACGAGGGCGCCGGCACAGCGCGCGTGGCCAAGGTCCCGACCACGCGGCCGGACCAATCGGGCGGCTTCCTCGACGGGATCGGGCGCGAGGTCGCAGACCTGAGCCAGGTGTCCGCGGTCATCCACGGCACGACGGCGGGCACCAACGCGCTGCTCGAACGCAAGGGCGCGCGGATCGGCATCATCACCACGCAAGGCCTGCGCGACGTGCTCGAGATGCGCCGCCGCGACCGGCCCCGGACATGGGGCCTGCGCGGCGACTTCGACCCCGTGGTTCCGCGCGAGCGGCGGATCGAGGTGCCCGAGCGGACGCTTGCCTGCGGGACCATCCGCGTGCCCGTCGACGTCGAGGCGGTGCGCAGGGCGGGACGGCAGCTGCTGGAGGACGGCTGCGCCGCGGTGGCGGTCCTCTTCGCCAATGCCTACGCGAACCCCGAGAACGAGGTTCGGGCTGTCGAGGCGCTCCGCGCGCTCTGGCCCAACCCGCACGTCTCGGCCTCGTCCGAGATCCTGCCCGAGATCCGGGAATTCGAGCGGTTCTCGACCACCGCGCTCAACGCCTACCTGCAGCCCGAGGTCTCGGGCTACCTCAAGCGCCTCGAGGATGCGCTGCGCTCGGGCGGCTTCGGGTCGGAATTCATGATCGTGCAGTCGAACGGCGGCGTGATGGACGTGGCGACCGCCTGCGCGCGGCCCGTGCGCACCGCGCTGTCCGGCCCCGCCGCCGGCGTGATCGCCGCGGGGTTCATCGCGGCCGAGGCAGGCTTTCCCGACATCATCACCGGCGACATGGGCGGCACCAGCTTCGACGTGTCGCTGATCGCGGGCGGGCGGTCGATGCTCGCGCCCGAGACCTCCATCGATTTCGGCATGGTCGTCCGGACGCCCATGATCGAGATCACGACCATCGGTGCGGGCGGCGGATCGATCGCCTGGGTCGACGGCGGCGGGCTCCTGAACATCGGGCCGGAAAGCGCGGGCTCGACCCCCGGACCGGTGGCCTACGGGCAGGGCAACACGCGCCCGACGGTGACCGACGCGAACGTGGTGCTGGGGCGGATCGACCCCGACAACCCGATCGGCGGAAAGCTTGACCGCCTCGACGTGGAGGCGGCGGGCGCCGCCATCGACGCCCATGTGGGCGCGCCCCTCGGTCTTTCGACCACGCAGGCGGCCGAGGCGATCCTGCGCGTCGCCAACTCGCGCATGGCGGGCGCCATCCGGCTCGTGTCGATCGAGCGCGGCTTCGATCCCAAGCGGTTCGCCTTCATGCCCTTCGGCGGCGGCGGCGCGCTGCACACGGGCGCCATGCTGGCCGACGTGGGGATCGGGCGCGCCATCGTGCCGCGCTATCCCGGCGTGACCTCGGCCATGGGCTGCGTGATCGCGGACATGCGGCAGGATTTCGTGCAGACGCTGAACGTGCTGGCCGGGGACCTCGATGCCGGGCGGCTGACCGACTTCCTGCATGATCACCTCGACCGCGGCATGGCGATGCTCGACGCCGCCGCCACCCGGTTCGAGGCGCGCGACACGGTGTTCGAGCTCGACATGGCCTATGTGGGGCAGACCCATACCGTCGCCGTGCCGATCCCCGTGCGCGTCACCGACGGCCGGGCCGAGGCGCCGGACGCGGCGACCATCGCGCGCGCCTTCGACGACACCTACCGCGCCGCCTATGGCCGGCTCCTGCCCAAGGGCACGCGGCGGGTCATGAACCTGCGGAGCGCGGTGATCGGCCGCCGGCCGAAATTCGACCTCGGCACGCTCGCTCCGGCCGCCGGCACCCTCGCGGCCGCGCTGCGGCGGCACCGGCAGGTGCATTTCGGCGATGCGTGGCACGAGACGGCGATCTACGACCGGCTCGCCCTGCCCGTCGGCGCGGAGATCGCGGGCCCCGCGATCCTCGAGCAGCCCGACACCACCGTGCTGGTCGATCCCGGGCTCGTGGCCCGCGTCGACCGCTTCGGCAACACGATCATCGAACGGAGGAACGGCGATGGCGCCTGACAGCTTCGACCCCGCGCGCACGGCGCTCCTGACCATCGACCTGCAGAACGACTTCCTGCATCCTGACGGCGCCTATGGCCGGGCCGGACAACGCGCGGAGGCCATCGCGGCGCTGCCCGCGCGCATCGCGCCGCTGCGGGATGCCATGCGCCGGGCGGGTTGCCCCTACATCTCGGCCCAGTTCACGCTGGTGCCGGGACCGGGCGGTGCGCCCCTGATCGCGCCGCACCTCAAGGCGCTGCGTCCCTTCCTCGGCGCCGGCGACTTCGCGCCCGGCGCCTTCGGCCACGCGCTGGTCGATGACCTGTCCCCGGCCGACTACACGATCGAGAAGGTCGCCTATTCCGCCTTCTTCCAGACGCGGCTCGAGTTCATCCTGCGCAAGCTCAGGATCGACGTGCTGGTGATCGGCGGCATCGTCACGAATGGCGGCGTGGCCTCGACGGTCAGGGACGCGCATCTGCGCGACATCGACACGATCCTCCTCGGCGACGGCTGCGCCGCCTTCCGGCAAGAGGTGCACGACGCAACGCTGGTCTCGCTCGGCTCGCTCGGCACGCAGATGACCTGCGCCGACATGCAGGTCCTGGCGGAGGGCACGTCATGACCCTGCGCGCGCGGCTCGCCCGACGCGACATCCTCGTGGCCCCGGGCGTCTACGACGCGCTGACCGCCGCGCTCGCCGCCGATGCGGGGTTCGAGGCGCTCTACCTCTCGGGCGCCGCCGTCGCCTATACGCGGCTCGGCCGGCCCGATATCGGGCTCACGAGCGCGACCGAGATGGCCGACACCATGGCGCTGATCGCGGACCGGGTCGCCCTGCCGGTGATCGTCGATGCCGATACCGGGTTCGGCAACGCGTTGAACGCGCAGCGCACCATGCGCATGTACGAACGCGCCGGCGCCGCCGCGCTGCAGGTCGAGGACCAGACCTACCCCAAGCGCTGCGGCCACCTCGCCGACAAGTCGCTGATCCCGGCCACCGAGATGGCGGGCAAGATCGCCGCCATGGCGGATGCGCGCGCCTCGGACGACACGCTGATCGTGGCGCGCACCGACGCCGTGGCGGTCGAGGGGATCGACGCCGCCTTCGCCCGGGCCGAGGCCTATATCGACGCCGGGGCCGACGCGCTGTTCATCGAGGCGCCGCGCTCGGGGGACGAGTTGCGCCGCGTGGCCGACAGCTTCGGCGCGCGCATCCCGCTGCTGGCCAACATGGTCGAGGGCGGTGCGACGCCGATCTCGGCCGCGGGCGACCTCGAGGCGATGGGATTCTCGATCGTGATCTTCCCGGGCGGCATCGTGCGGGCGCTGGCCCGGACCGCGCAGGACTATTACGCGAGCCTCAGGGCGCACGGGTCGAACCGCCCGTTCGCGGAGCGCATGTTCGATTTCGACGGGTTGAACGAGGTCGTGGGCACGCCCGCGATGCTTGAGGCGGGGCGGCGCTGGGAACGCGGCGATGGCTGAGACGGCGGAGGGTCCCGTCGCGTTCGACCTCGAGGTCGAGACGCTGGTCGTCGGCGGCGGCGCCTGCGGGCTCGTCGCGGCGCTGGCCGCGCAGGAGGCGGGCCAGGAGGTGCTGGTGGCCGAGGCCGACGCGGTGCCGCAGGGATCGACGGCACTGTCCGCCGGGCTGATCCCTGCCGCCGGCACGAGGTTCCAGCGCGAGGCGGGAATCGACGACGCCCCTGCCCGCTTCGCCGAGGACATCCAGCACAAGGCCGGGGGCGAGAACGACGCGGCGCTGGTGCAGGCGCTGGCCGAAGGCGCCGCGCCCGCCGTCGAATGGCTGGCGGAACGTCACGGCCTCGACTTCTCCCTTGTCGGCGACTTCGACTATCCCGGCCATTCGCGGCGGCGCATGCACGGCCTGCCGTCGCGGTCCGGGCGCGAGCTGATCGACACGCTGCGCGCCACGGCCGAGGCGGAGGACATCCCCGTGATCTGCGGGCGCCGCGCGATGGTGCTGCACCACGACGGGCCGCGCGTCACCGGCGTGACCCTGCGCCTGCCGGACGGCGGCACCGAGCGCGTGGGCTGCCGGCGGCTGATCCTTGCCTGCAACGGCTTCGGCGGCAACCGCGCCATGGTGGCCGAGCACATGCCCGCCATCGCAGACGCGCTGTGGTTCGGCCACGACGGCAACCGCGGCGAGGCCATGCGCTGGGGGGCGGCCCTCGGCGCCGCAACGCGGCACATGGGCGCCTACCAGGGTCATGGCAACGTGGCGCACCCGCACGGGATCCTGATCACCTGGGCGGTGATCACCGCGGGCGGCGTGCAGGTGAACCGCGCCGGGGCGCGGTTCTGGAACGAGAGCCAGGGCTATTCCGAGGCCGCGCGGGCGGTCCTGGCGCAGGAGGGCGGCGAGGCCTTCGCCGTCTTCGACGCCCGGATCGCGCGGATCGCGCGCCAGTTCGAGGATTTCCGCAACGCGGAGGCGCAGGGCGCCGTGCGCGAGGCGCCGACGGTCGAGGCGCTGGCCCGCGCGCTCGGTCTGCCGGGACCGGCGCTGCGCGACACGCTCGACGCGGTGCCCGAGGCAGGCGCGGACGCGTTCGGGCGGGTGTGGAGGGGCGAACGGCTGTCGCCGTCCTTCTGCGGGGTGCGGGTGACCGGCGCGCTGTTCCACACGCAAGGCGGGCTCGTGACCGACGGTACGGGCCGCGTGCAGGATTCCTCCGGCCGGCCGATGCCCAATCTCTATGCCGCGGGCGGCGCGGCCTGCGGGGTCTCGGGATCGCGCGACAGCGGATACCTGTCGGGCAACGGGCTCCTTGCCGCGGTGGTGCTGGGACGGGCCGCCGGCATGGCGCGGCCCTGAGGCCTCAGACCGGCAGCACCGCCAAGGCCACGCGCCGGCCCTCGGACAGGAGCACGTTGTAGGTCCGGCAGGCGGAGGGCGAACTCATGACCTCGACCCCGATGCCGGCCGCCTCGAGTTCCTCGCGCAGCGCGCGCGGAAGGTGGGCGATCTCGGCGCCGGTGCCCACGAACAGCACGTCGATCTCGCTTGCCATTTCCATGAGCGGTGCGGGATCCTCGAACCCGCCCCAGGCGCGGGTGCCGCGCGCGGACAGGAACAGCGGGCCGTCGATGGCCTGTCCGCCGATGCGGAAGAAGCCGGGTCCGTAGCCGTCGACCGGCTGCGCATCGGTATAGGTTATCTCGTTCAGACGCATGGTCATCCCCTTCAGTCCCGGATGGGCAAACCGACAGCGATCGCACACGCGATGACCACGTAGGCCACGCCGCGGTAAAGTCCCTCACGTTGAGGTTGAAAAAGCATGGCGCCGATGCGCGAGCCGATGGCGTAGGGCAGCATCAGCACGGCACCGGTCAGCAGCGCCGGCACCGTCAGCATGCCGCGAAGCGCCATGAGCGGCAGGATCAGCGTGCTCGTCGCCGACAGGAACACGAGCGTCGTCGCGCGGGTCCGCGCCGCGCCGCCCCGCCCGGCCAACTGGAACAGCACCATGACAGGCCCCAGAAGCCCCACGGCACCGCCGAGGAACCCGGTACCGAGGCCGATGCCCGCGTGCGCCGCACGCGTGGGTTCGGTCCGCATGCGCCAGCCCGAGACGAGCGCGAGAAGCGTCAGGGCGGTGACGCCCACCACGGCCCAGCGCAGCCAGAGGAGATCCGCGGTCTGCAGCACCCAGAGACCGATCCAGGCGCCGAGCGCGGCGGTGGGGATCAGCACCCAGAGCCCGCTGCGGTCGGCCTCGCGGAAGGCACCCGGCACGACGGTGACGAGGGAGGACAGCGCCGTGACAGCAAAGGCCGCGACCGCCACCTGCAGAGGGATCACCGCCGCCGCCGCCGGCATGAAGATCAGCGCCGAGCCGAAGCCCGCGAAGCCGTAGACGATCCCCGCCGCAACGGTGACGACAACGATCCAGCCCAGTCCCGGCAGCGCCAGCGTCTGGGCCAGCGCCTCAGGCATCCACGTTGGCGAACTGGTTGCCCGCGGCGTTATCGGGCTTCGACCAGTCGCGCTTGACGCCGAGCCAGAACAGGATGACCGAGGCCACGAAGATCGACGAGTAGGTGCCGACGATCACGCCCCAGGTCATGGCGAAGACGAAGCCGCGGATCACGTCGCCGCCGAGCGCGAGCAGCGCCAGCAGCGCCAGCAGCGTGGTGAACGAGGTCATGAGCGTGCGGCTCAGCGTCTCGTTGATGGAGATGTTCAGCACCTCCTTGAGCGGGCGCTGCTTGTACTTGATGAGGTTCTCGCGCACCCGGTCGAACACCACCACGGTGTCGTTCAGCGAGTAGCCGACGATGGTCAGCAGCGCCGCGATGATCGCGAGGTCGAAGCGGATCTGCAGCTCCGAGAAGATGCCGATGGTCAGCGCCACGTCGTGGACCAGCGCCACGACCGCGCCCACCGCGAACTGCCATTCGAAGCGCAGCCAGATGTAGACGAGTACCGCCCCGATGGCGAGCAGCACCGCGATGACCGCGGTCTGGATCAGCTCGCCCGACACCTTGGGGCCGACCGAGGAGACCGAGGTGAACTCGATGTCCGGCGCGACCTCGGCAAGCGCGGTGCGCACGGAGTCGATCGTCGCCTGGCTGACCGCCTCGGCGTCGTCCTGCGGCGCGATGCGGATCATCGCGACGTTCTCGTCCGGCCCGAAGGACGGGTCGAACACCTCGGAGATCACCACGTCGCCGAGGTCGAGTTCCTGCAGCGCGGTGCGGTAGGCACCGACATCGAGCGGTTCGGCGCTTTCCGTGCGGATCGTGGTGCCTCCGCGGAAATCGATCCCGAAATTGAGCCCCTGGATCGCGAAAGACGCGAGCGCCACCACGATCAGCGTGGCCGAGATACCGAGCCAGAGTTTCCAGCGGGTAAAGAAATCGAACGTCGTGTTGTCCGGGACCATTTTCAGGCGCATGGGGATCGGTCCTTCAGCTCAGACGGTGATGGTCTTGGGGCGGCGGCGCTCGTACCAGGTGACGATCAGCAGGCGGGTCACGAAGATCGCCGTGAAGACCGAGGTCAGGATGCCGAAGCCGAGCGTGATCGCGAAGCCCCGCACCGGACCCGAGCCCATGGCGAACAGGATGATGGCCGTGATGATCGTGGTGATGTTGGCGTCGACGATTGCCGACAGGGCCTTCTCGTAGCCGAGCTCAATGGCGCGGGCGGGGCCGCGGGCGGTCTTCAGTTCCTCTCGGATGCGTTCGAACACCAGCACGTTGGCGTCGACCGCCATGCCCACGGTAAGGACGATCCCGGCGATGCCCGGCAGCGTCAGCGTGGCGCCGATCAGGCTCAGCAGCCCGAACAGCAGCCCGATGTTGAGGATCAGCGCGATGTTGGCGAATATCCCGAAGAGCCCGTAAGCCGCTGCCATGTATATGAGAACGAGCGCAAAGGCGACGCCGGTGGCGAGTTTGCCCGCCTCGATCGAATCCGCGCCGAGCTCGGGTCCGATGGTGCGTTCCTCGAGGAACTCGAGCCCCGCGGGCAGTGCGCCCGCGCGCAGGAGGACGGCGAGGTTCGTCGATTCCTCGATGGTGAAATTGCCGGTGATGATGCCCGAGCCGCCCGGGATGTGGCTCTGGATCACGGGGGCCGAGATCACCTCGTCGTCGAGCACGATGGCGAAGGGCGAGCCGATGTTTTGCGCGGTGTAGTCGCCGAAGCGCCGCGCGCCGGTCGCGTCGAAGCGGAAGGTGACCGCCGGCCGGCCATTCTGGTCGAAGGAGGGCTGCGCGTCGACCAGTTCCTCGCCGGTCACCACGGGCGAACGGTCGAGCGTGTAGTAGACGCCCTCCTCGTCCATCGAGGGCAGCACCTCCTCGCCCACGCCGGGCTGCGCGTCGGCATCGCTGGCGCGGCCCACGACCGGCTGGAATGTCAGCTGCGCGGTGGTGCCGATGATGTCCTTGAGCTCCTGCGCGGAGCCGACGCCGGGCACCTGGATCAGGATGCGGTCGGCGCCCTGGCGCTGGATCGTCGGCTCGCGCGTGCCGACCTCGTCGATGCGGCGCCGAATGATTTCAAGTGCTTGCTGCAGCGTCCTCTCGTCCACCGCGGCGCGCTCGGCGTCGGACAGGGTGACCGTGATGACGCCGTCCGAACCCGACACCTCGATGTCGTTGGAGCCGCCCTGGGCCAGCGCCGTGGACGACGAGACGGGGCTCGCCAGGGCGCGGATCGCCTCGAGCGCCTGCGCCATGCCGGCGGGTTCCGAGATCGCGACCCGCAGTTCGTCGGCCGGGCCGTCCTGCAGGCGCACGGTTCCGACCGTGTCGCGCAGGTCGCGCAGGGCATCGCGGATCTCGGGCCAGAGCGCCTCGAGCCGGCTGGCATAGACGTCCTCGACCTGCACCTCGGCGAGAAGATGCGCGCCGCCCCGCAGGTCGAGCCCGAGGTTCACGAGCCCCGAGGGCGCCCAGGACGGCCAGGCGGCTGCATCCTCCCGGAGCGCCTCGGTCGCACCCTCCCGCTCGATGGCGGCGACTGCGTCATTGTGCCGCTCGACGCGGCCGTAGAACACGTTCGGCGTCGCGAGAAGCACGCCCGCCAGCACCACGCCCCAGATCAGGAGACGCTTCCAGAGATCGATCTGCAGCATGGAAAACCGCCTTGAAACGGGACGTTAGAGGGAGAAGCTCAGCTCTCGGCCTTGGCCGGCTCGGTCTTGGAGAGGACCTGCGCGACGGTGGACTGCACCACGCGCACCTTCACGCCCTCGGCGATCTCGACGTCGAGCTCGTTGTTCTCCTTCACCTTCACGACCTTGCCGATGAGGCCGCCCTGGGTGACCACCTGGTCGCCGCGGCGCAGGCTCTCCACCATCTTCTGGTGTTCCTTGATCTTCTTCTGCTGGGGTCGGATCAGCAGGAAATACATGATCGCGAAGATCAGGATGAGCGGGATGAACTGGGCGATCGCGCTGCCTTCCATGGCCGGGCTCCTTTGCGGGTCGTGGGCGAGTCGTCGGGTCGGCTGACCGGCGGGGAGGCCCCCGCGAGATTGGGCGGAACCTATGGTGCGGTTGGGGGCGATGCAAGCGGCTGGCATGCGCATGGCATGGGTATGGCTGTCGCATGGCCCGGCGCGGCGCCCCTGCAGCTCCCGTGCGGCGCCCTTGCGCGCCCGCGCGGGCGGCATACCTTCGGCTCCATGCCGCGCGCCCTGCCCCTTCTCGCTGCCCTTCTCCTCGCGGCGCCCGTCGCCGGGACGGCGCGCGCCGACGACGCGGTCGGGCGGGTGAACGCGGGCGGGTTCGACACGCGGTCCATGTGCACCGGCACGCTTGTCGCGCCCGGCCGCGTGCTGACCGCGGCGCACTGCGTGCTGTGGCCCGACGGGCGGGAGCGGCAGGTGTCGGACATCGTGTTCGTGGCGGGCTGGGACGGTGCGGGTCATGCGGGTGCGGCCCGGGCGGCATCGGTGGCGCTGCATCCCCGGGCGCTGGCCGACGGGCGGATCGACGTGCGCCACGACCTCGCGGTGATCGACCTCGTGCGCCCGATCGAGGGGCCGACGCTCGAGGTGGGCAGCGCGGGACCCGCGGGGCCGCTTGCGCTCGCCGGCTACACGCGGTCGCGCCCCCACCGGCTGAGCGTGACGGAGGATTGCGCGGGCACCGCCGACGGCACGCTCTGGCGGGTCGGCTGCACCATCGAGCACGGGCAGTCGGGCGGGCCGGTGATCTACGGGACCGGTGCGGCGCGACGTGTCGTCGCGGTCATCTCGGCCCGGACCGAGGGCGGCGCGCTGGTTGTCCCGGTCGACGGCTGGGCGCGCGCGCGGCTCGCCGAACCCTACACCTCGTCCGCCGATTGAGGCATAACGCCCCGGGAATCGCGCGGGCTCCGGCCCCGCGACCGGTTCGACCTGTCCAACGCGCACCATCCGGGAGCATGCAAGATGCACGACATCCGCGCCATCCGCGAGAACCCCGCCGCCTTCGACGCGGCGCTGTCGCGTCGCGGGATGGACCCGGTGTCGCCGCGCCTGCTCGACATGGACGAGCGGCGGCGCGCGGCGATCCATGCCGCGGAGACCGCGCAGGCCGATCAGAACCGTGCCGCCAAGGAGATCGGCGCCGCAAAGGCGTCGGGCGACGAGGCCGCGTTCGAGCGCCTGCGCGCCGAGGTCGCCGCCAAGAAGGCCGAGGTCGCCGAGATGCAGGCCGAGGCCAAGCGGCTCGACGCGGCGCTCGAGGCCGAACTCATGGGCCTGCCGAACCTGCCCGGCGCGGACGTGCCGGACGGCGCGGACGAGAGCGACAATGTCGAGATCCGTCGCTGGGGCACGCCGCGCAGCTTCGACTTCGCGCCGAAGGAGCATTTCGAGATCGCCTCGGTCGCGCCGCTGATGGATTTCGAGGTGGCGGCGAAGCTGTCGGGCGCGCGTTTCGTGGTCCTGTCGGGCGCGCTCGCGCGGATCCACCGGGCGCTCGCGCAGTTCATGCTCGACACCCACGTGGAGGAGAACGGCCTGACCGAGACGTGGACGCCTGTCCTCGTCCGCGACGAGATGATGGTGGGCACGGGCCAGTTGCCGAAATTCGGTGAGGACAGCTACCGCACGAGCGACGGCTGGTGGCTGGTGCCGACCGCCGAGGTCACGCTGACCAACATCGTGAACGGGCTGACCGTGGACGAGCACAGCCTGCCCCGCCGCTACGTGGCGCACACCCAGTGCTTCCGCTCGGAGGCGGGCAGCGCGGGCAAGGACGTGCGCGGCATGCTGCGCCAGCACCAGTTCGAGAAGGTCGAGATGGTGTCGGTCACGCATCCCGAGACGAGCCTCGAGGAGCACGCGCGCATGACCGCCTGCGCCGAGGGCATCCTCGAGAAGCTGGGCCTGCCCTTCCGCACGGTGGTGCTGTGCACCGGCGACATGGGCTTCGGCGCGCAGCGCACCCACGACATCGAGGTCTGGCTGCCCGGGCAGGACCGCTACCGCGAGATCAGCTCGGTCTCGGTCTGCGGCGATTTCCAGGCGCGGCGGATGAACGCGCGGATGAAGCCCGCGGACGGCGGCAAGCCCGTGCACGTGCACACGCTGAACGGCTCGGGGCTGGCCGTCGGCCGCTGCCTGATCGCGATCCTCGAGAACGGTCAGCAGGAAGACGGATCCGTCGAGCTTCCCGAGGCGTTGCATCCCTGGTTGCGGGGCAAGACGCGGCTCGGCGCCGACGGCGTGCTGGCCTGACCGGGCCGGCGTCGCGGCGCCCCGTCGCGGAAGGAGAATGAAGCTGGGACGCGAGACGATGCAGAGGATGCGGGCGCTTCTGGTGCTGGTTTCGGCGCTGGTCTTCGCGCTGTCGCCGCTGTTCAACCAGGGCTTCAACGGCTTCGACCCGGGCCAGTTCCCGGTGCCGCAGGACGACCCCGCGGTGCAGCCGGCGGGTTACGCCTTCGCCATCTGGGGGCTCATCTACGTCTGGCTGATCGCGGGCACCGCGTTCGGCCTCCTCATGCGCGCGACCGACGAGGACTGGGACCCGGCGCGGCCCTGGCTGTTCCTGTCGCTGGCGCTCGGGTCGATCTGGCTGCCGGTGGCGCAGACCTCGGTGCCGGCGGCGACGCTCCTGATCTGGGGGATGCTCATGACCGCGCTGGCCGCGCTCTGGCGGATCGGCGACACCGACCGCTGGTGGCAGCTTTCGCCCGTCGCGATCTACGCGGGCTGGCTGACCGCGGCGGCCTGCGTGTCGGTCGGCCTGATGCTGGGCGGCTACGGCGTGATGTCCGAGACCCCGGCGGCGCTGGCGGCGCTGGCGCTCGCGGTCGCCATCGCGCTGACCGTGCAGTACCGCCTGCACCGGGCGCCGGAATACGGGATCACGGTGATCTGGGCGCTGGTCGCGGTCATCGTGGCGAACGCCGCCCCCTTCAACGCCGCGGTGGCGGGACTCGCGGCGCTCGGCATCGTCGCGGTGCTGGCGCTGCGCGGCACCGACACCGAGTAGCGCGCCCGCGTCAGGTCGCCGTCCGGCGCGCACCGGCCGGGCGGCTGATCTCGCCGCCGCCGACCGCCGTGCGCACGCCCGTCGTGCCGGGACACGAGGTCGGCAGGCCCCGCATCACCCGCACCGCGAGGAAGGCGAAGGCCTGCGCCTCGAGCATGTCGCCGTCGAGGCCCGCCGCCTCGACCGGCTCGACCGGGCAGTCGAGCCCCGCCGAGAGCATCGCCATCATCACCGGGTTGTGCCGGCCACCGCCGGTCACGAGGATCCGTTCGGGCGGGACCGGGCAGTGCTCGATCCCGCGCATCACCGCCGCCGCCGACATCGCCGTCATGGTGGCCGCCGCGTCCTCGTCGTCGAGTTCGCGCACGAGGTCGAGCATCAGCGAGAAATCGTCGCGGTCGAGCGACTTGGGCGGCGTCTTGAGGAAGTAGCCCTCCTCGAGGAAGAGCTCGAGCGCGCCGTCGACCACCTGTCCCCGCGCCGCGAGCGCGCCGCCCCGGTCGTAGGGCAGCCCGCGGCGTTCGGTCATCAGGTCGTTGATCGGCGCGTTGGCGGGCCCGGTGTCGAAGGCCAGGAGCGCGCCCGCATCCTCGGGCCGCGCGCGGGCGGGATCGATCCAGGTGAGGTTGCCGACGCCGCCGAGATTCAGGAAGGCGACCGGCGCGGTCGCGCCGATGTGGCGCGCGCAGGCGAAGTGGTAGAACGGCGCCAGCGGCGCGCCCTCGCCGCCGAGCCGCACGTCGGCCGAGCGGAAGTCCCAGACCACGGGGATGCCCAGCGCCTCGGCCAGCGCCGCGCCGTCGCCCAGCTGGTGCGTGCCGCGGCCGCGCGGATCGTGGGCGAGCGTCTGGCCGTGGAAGCCCGCGACCTCGGCCCCCGCCAACCGCGACAGCGTCTCGAGATGGGCCTCCTGCACCACGCGGAGCGCGGGGCCGAGGCCCGCATCCTCCTGCCAGCGCCCGAGCGCCGCGCGCAGGATCGCCGTCTCATCCGCGGTGTAGGGACGGTAGGTGCTGTCGCCGAACGCGAGGATGCGTTCCCCGTCGGTCAGCAGCATCGCCGCGTCGACGCCGTCGAGCGAGGTGCCCGACATGGCGCCGAGCGCCCAGACCGGCGTGGATCCCTGTCCGCGTGTCATGTGCCGCACTCCGCCCGTTTGCCTGTCCCGGCGCGCGAGATCCGCATTGGATGTGGCGCCGCGCCGCAGTATAGCCTCGGGGCGTCATTCTACGAGGGAAGACCCATGACCTACCATCCCAAATCGGACTTCATGCACGTGATGATGTCGCGCGGCTATCTCGCGGACTGCACCGATTACCAGGGTCTGGACGAGGCGCTGAGCGCCGGCATGGTCACTGCCTATATCGGCTACGACGCGACCGCGCGGTCGCTGCACGTGGGACACCTCCTGAACGTGATGATGCTGCGCTGGCTGCAGAAATGCGGCCACCGCCCGATCACGCTCATGGGCGGCGGCACCACCAAGGTGGGCGATCCGTCCTTCCGCTCGGACGAGCGCCCGCTGCTCGGACCGGACCAGATCGCGGCCAACATCGACGGGATGAAGCAGGTCTTCGCCAAGTACCTCGACTACGATCGCGGGCCCAACGCGGCGATGATGCTCGACAACGCCGAATGGCTCGACGGGCTCAACTACCTCGACTTCCTGCGCGACATCGGGCGGCATTTCAGCGTCAACCGCATGCTGAGCTTCGAGAGCGTGAAGTCGCGGCTCGACCGCGAGCAGTCGCTGTCGTTCCTCGAGTTCAACTACATGATCCTGCAGGCCTACGACTTCCTCGAGCTGAACCGCCGCTACGGCTGCGTGCTGCAGATGGGCGGCTCGGACCAGTGGGGCAACATCGTCAACGGCATCGACCTCACGCGCCGGGTGCTGGACACCCAGATCTACGGGCTGACGACGCCGCTGCTGACCACGTCGGACGGCCGCAAGATGGGCAAGAGCCAGGGCGGCGCGATCTGGCTCAACGCCGACCTCCTCAGCCCCTACGCGTTCTGGCAGTTCTGGCGGAACACCACGGATGCCGACGTGGGCCGGTTCCTGCGGCTCTACACCGAGATGGACCTCGACGAATGCGCGCGGCTGGGCGCGCTCGGCGGGTCCGAGATCAACGCGGCCAAGGTGGTTCTGGCGAACGCCGTCACCACGCTCTGCCACGGCGCCGAGGCGGCCGCTGCGGCCGAGGCGACCGCGCGCGAGGTCTTCGAGAAGGGCGGCACGGGCGACGACCTGCCGACGCTCGAGCTCGGCGCCGACGAGGTCGCGGCCGGCATCTCCATCGTGCAGGTGCTGGTGCGCGCGGGCCTCGCGAAATCCGGCAAGGACGCGAAGCGGCTCATCGCCGAGAACGGCGCGCGCATGGACGACCGCATGCTGACCGACCCGGGCATGATGCTCGACGCGGGCGCGCTCTCCTCCCCGGTGCGGCTCTCCGCCGGCAAGAAGCGCCACGCGCTGGTGCGGCTCGCCGGGTGATCCCCCGCCGTCCGCGCCTCAGCCGAGCGCGCGGACGGCCCGCAGGACGGCCTCGATGAGGGCCGCGGCCGCGCAGGGCAGCGACAGCGCCCCGGCGAGGAGCAGCGCGGCGTGGCGGGTCGGGCGGATGCGGGGCGCGCGCCCCTCGATGCGGCTCATGGCGCGCGCTTTACCGCGTCTTCACCTGACATCCGGTTAATGGCGGGCATGACCCCGCCTGTCCCCCTGCAGCAGTCGCGCGCCTTCGTGCGCGCCGCGCGACGCCTCGCCTGGCCCGTGCACGAACGCGCCGCGGCGGGCCTGCGCTGGGTCGAGACGCGCCGCACCCTGCCCGGCATGGGCGCGGTGGCGCTCGTCTCGCGGGGCCCCCTCGGCGCGGCCGCGGACTGGCTCGCGGCGCCGGGCGGGCTCAAGGTGCTGAACGCCGACGGCCCCGATCCGGCCACGCTGCGCGCCGCCGGATGGTGGCCGCTCCTGACGCCCGGCACGGTGGCGCTCCTGCCCCTGGGCGACGCGGACAGCCTGCGCGCGGGGCTCTCGGGCAAGTGGCGCAACCGGCTCGCGCGCGCCGAGGAGGCCGGGATGCGCGTGACGCGCCGGCCGCTGCCGCCCGACCCGGACCACTGGGTCCTCGCGGCCGAGGCGCGGCAGGCGCGGGCGCGGGGCTATCGCGGCTGGCCGCCGCGCCTCGCCGCCGCCTATGCCGCCGCGACGCCGGGCGGCGCCCAGCTCTTCGTGGCGGAGCGGGCGGGCGTGCCCCTCGCGGGCCTCGTCCTCCTCGTGCACGAGGGCTCCGCCACCTGGCAGATCGGCGTCAGCGGTCCCGAGGGCCGGCAGGCCGGCGCCATGCCGCTCCTTCTGTGGCGGGCGATGCTCTGGGCGGCGGCGCGCGGGCTCGCGCAGCTCGATCTCGGCACGCTCAACACGGACGACGCGCCGGGCCTCGCGCGGTTCAAGCTCGGCACCGGGGCGCGGGCCCACAGGCTGGGCGGCACCTGGCTGCATGCCGGCGCCCTCGCGCCCCTCGCCCGCAGGCTGCCGCGTGCCTGGACCTGACGGCCGGGATGGCGGCCGCCCCGCCCCTTCTTCTTGGCGGAAATATCCCGGGGAGCGCGAGGGGCTGGCCCCTCGCATCCCCCGCCGGTCGCGCGCGGGGCGTCAGTCGACGACGCGCACGTCCTGCATCACGTCCGGCGCGCCGATCACGGCGCCGTTCGGGCCCGCCCCGCGCTTGATCGCGTCGACCACGTCCATGCCCGAAACCACCTCGCCCACGACGGTGTATTCGCCGTTCAGGAACGGTGCCGGGTCGAACATGATGAAGAACTGCGAATTCGCGCTGTCGGGCGACTGCGCGCGGGCCATGCCCACGACGCCGCGCTCGAAGGGCCGGTCCGAGAACTCGGCCGGCAGGTCCGGCAGGTCCGAGCCGCCGCGCCCGGCCATGCCCATGTCGCCGCCGGCGCGGCCGAACTCGACGTCGCCGGTCTGCGCCATGAAACCGTCGATGACCCGGTGGAACACCACGCCGTCATAGGCGCCCTCGGCGGCGAGGGTGGCGATGCGCTCGGCATGCTGGGGCGCCACGTCCTCGAAGAGGTCGATGGTCACGGTGCCGTTCGCCTCGCCCGCGACGTCGATCTCGATGGAGGTCGCGAGCGCCGGTGTCGCCGACAGCATCAGGACGAGAAGGGCCTCACGCATCTGCGGCCACCTTCACGCTGATCATGCGGTCGGGATTGGCGGGCGGCTCGCCGCGGGTGATGGCGTCCACGTGCTCCATGCCCGACACCACGCGGCCGTAGACCGTGTACTGCCCGTTCAGGAAATGGTTGTCCTTGAAGTTGATGAAGAACTGCGAGTTGGCCGAGTTCGGGTTCTGGCTGCGCGCCGCGCCGAGCGTGCCCCGGTCGTGCGGCAGCTTCGAGAACTCCGCCGGCAGGTCGGGCTTCTCCGAGCCGCCCGTGCCGGCGCGGCGGATGTTGAAGTCCTGCTCCATGTTGCCGTGGGCGACGTCGCCGGTCTGGGCCATGAAGCCCTCGATCACGCGGTGGAAGCAGACATTGTCGTAGGCGCCGGCGCGGGCCAGCTCCTTCATGCGCTCCACGTGCTTCGGCGCCACGTCGGGCAGAAGCTCGATGGTGACGGTGCCGTCCTTCAGCTCCATCAGGATGGTGTTCTCGGGGTCCTTGATCTCGGCCATGTGCGGCGCTCCCTTGCGGTGACTGGGCCTCTAGCTAGCCCTCCCGTGGCGCGGCCACAAGGCGGGGCGCATTGACGTCCGCGCGACAAGCCGCCAAACCTCGGGCCGAAAGCTCAGGAGGACGACGCATGGCCTGGAAGACGCTCGACGAGATGGACCTTGCCGGCAAGCGGGTGCTGGTCAGGGTCGACATCAACGTGCCGGTCGAGGACGGCCGCGTCACCGACGCGACCCGGATCGAGCGCGTGGCGCCGACGATCCGCCACATCCTCGAGAAGGGCGGCACGCCGCTCCTGCTCGCGCATTTCGGCCGCCCCAAGGGCCAGGTCGTGCCCGGCATGAGCCTCGAGCCGCTGGTGCCCGCGCTCGAGCAGGCCTTCGGCACGCAGGTGGTCTTCGTCGCCGATTGTCGCGGCCCCGCGGCCGAGGCGGCGGCGGGCGCGCTGCGGACCGGCGAGGTGCTGCTGCTCGAGAACACGCGCTTCCACCCGGGCGAGGAAAGCAACGACGCGGCGCTCGCGGCCGAGATGGCCGCGCTCGGCGACGTCTACTGCAACGACGCGTTCTCGGCCGCGCACCGCGCGCATGCCTCGACCGAGGCGCTGGCGCGGCTCCTGCCCGCCTGCGCGGGCCGGCTGATGGAGGCGGAGCTGAAGGCGCTCGAGGCGGCGCTCGGCGATCCCAGGCGTCCGGTGACCGCGGTCGTGGGCGGCGCCAAGGTCTCGACCAAGCTCGACCTCCTGTCGAACCTCGTCGACAAGGTCGACGTGCTGGTGATCGGCGGCGGCATGGCCAACACCTTTCTCGCGGCGCAGGGCCTCGACGTGGGCAAGTCGCTCTGCGAGCACGACATGGCGGAAACCGCGCGCGAGATCGCCGAGAAGGCCGCGCGCACGGGCTGCGAGATCCTCTTGCCCCGCGACGTGGTGGTCGCGCGCGAGTTCAAGGCGGGCGCCGCGCACGAGGTGGTCAAGGCCGAGGACTGCCCGGCCGATGCCATGATCCTCGACGCCGGCCCCGACAGCGTGGCGCATGTGGAGCAGGTCCTCGACCGCTCGGCGACGCTGATCTGGAACGGTCCGCTCGGCGCGTTCGAGATCGCGCCCTTCGACGCGGCCACCAATGCCGCCGCGGCGCATGCGGCGGAGCTGTCGGCGGCGGGCCGGCTCGTGTCGGTCGCGGGCGGCGGCGACACCGTCGCGGCGCTGAACAAGTCCGGCGCGGCGGAGCGGTTCACCTACATCTCGACGGCGGGCGGCGCCTTCCTCGAATGGATGGAGGGCAAGACCCTTCCGGGCGTCGCCGCGCTCGGCTGAGGCGAGCACGGGCCGGACATGCGTTCCGGCCCGCAACATCCTGTCAGATGGGGGATTCCCAGCGCCCGCGGTCTCTGGCATAGTGGCGGGCAGCGCCCGACGAGAGGCGTGCGAGGCAGAGCCGGAACCCGATGACCCAGATGCGACACCGCCCCGCCTTGGGGGCGCTTCTCTACTTTGCCGGCGCGGTGGTGATGGGCGCCTATTTCACCTTTGCCGCCGTGCAGGGCGATTACGGCCTCTTCCGGCGCGCCGAGATCGAGGTGGAGGCCGGGCGGCTCGAGGCCGAGCTGGCCGCGCTCGAGGCCGAGGTCGCCGAGATGGAGAACCTCACCACCCGGCTTTCGGACGATTTTCTCGACCTCGACCTCCTCGACGAGCAGGCCCGCGACGTGCTCGGGCTCATGCGCACGGACGAGGTCGTGGTCCGCTAGGACGCCGCCCGAAAATTGACGCCGGGGCGCCCGGGCGCTAGGCCGGTGCGGCAGTTGCAGCGCGGATGCTCGGAACCCCATGCAGGTCATCTTTCACCTCGGCGCGCACTTCACCGACGACGACCGGATCGTGCGCACCCTCGCCCGCAACGCCGCCGACTGGCGCGCCGAGCGCGTGGCGGTGCCGGGGCCCAGCCGCTACCGGCGGCTCCTGTCCGAGGCGGTGCACGCGCTCGACGAGGGCCGCCCGGCGCCCGAGGCGCGCGAGGTGCTGCTCGAGACGATCCTGACCGAGGATCCCCAGGACGTCGCGCGCATGGTCCTGAGCCACCCGAACCTCCTCTGCGTGCCGAAGCGCGCGCTGCAGGGCGGCATCCTCTATCCCAAGGCCGAGGCACGCATCGCGGCGATGAAGGATCTCTTCGCCGGCGACGGGATCGAGGTGTTCCTCGCGCTGCGCGATCCCGCGACCTTCCTGCCCGTGCTCTTCCGCGACGTGCCGCAGGCCACGCCGGAGGCGCTGATGGACGGGCTCGACCCGATGGCGTTCCTCTGGTCGGACCTCGTGGCACGGCTGCGCGCGGCGCATCCCGACGTGCCCCTGACG
Organism: Roseivivax isoporae LMG 25204; assembly: GCF_000521865.1. Taxonomy (GTDB): domain Bacteria; phylum Pseudomonadota; class Alphaproteobacteria; order Rhodobacterales; family Rhodobacteraceae; genus Roseivivax; species Roseivivax isoporae. Next base: position 2,486 of record NZ_JAME01000015.1, on the reverse strand, counting down.
GTCTGGTGCAACGAGGACACGCCGCTCATCTGGGGGCAGGTCCTGCGCGAGATGGCGGGGCTCGCCCCGGGGCGGAAGATCCGCGGTGCCTTCGACATCCTGTCCGAGATCATGGCGCCCGAGGGCATGAAGCGGTTCCGCGCCTACCTGCACCAGCACCAGGATCTGTCCGAAGCGCACAAGCGCCGGGTGATGAGCGCCTTCCTCGACAAGTACGCGAGCGCCGAGGCGATCGAGGAGGAACTGGATCTGCCCGGCTGGGACGAGGACTACGTGTCCGACCTGACCGAGGGCTACGAGGAGGACGTGGCGGCGATCGCGCGCCTGCCCGGCGTCCGGTTCATCGCGCCGTGAGCGGGGGGCGGCCTCCACGCGACGTGTCGGGGCTGCGCCGGCGGGTCGCGTCGGTGCGGCTGCGCGGCGGCGACGGGCCGCAGGTGGCGCGGGCCCGGCGGCTTCTCGACCTCTACCTCGCCGAGGCCGAGCGGCACGGCGTCCCCTTCCCCGAGATCGCGCGACAGGTGCGCGCGGGTCTGCCGGCCCTGCGCATCGCCGGCGCGGAACTGCAGGGACAGGCGGACGCGCCGGCCTTCTCCGAGGCGGCCTGCGCGCCGGGCTGCGCCTTCTGCTGCATCCTCGCGGGCGAGGATGGCGGCGTGATCCTCGAGGCGGAGGCGCGGCAGCTGCACGCGGCGCTCGCGCCGCTGGCCGGGGCGCCGGACGGCCGCGCCTGGTCCGACCGCGCCTGCCCCGCGCTCGACCCCGCGACCCGCACCTGCCGCGTCTACGAGGCGCGGCCGATGATCTGCCGCACCTATGTCTCGCCCGACGCCGACGCCTGCGCCGACGTGGCGCGCGGCCTGCCGGCCCGGGGGCCCGGCGTCGTCGGCGCGCAAGGCACGCTGCTGGCGGTGCAGTCGCTCGGCCGCGCGGCGCTCGAGGGCGCGGCGCAGGTGCCGACCTACGCGCTCGCCCGCATCGCCGCGGCGGCGGTCGAGGGCGTGGCGCTCGACGCGGCGCTCGGGTCCGCGCGCCACAGGCCCCGCGTGCTCGAGGACGAGCGGACGCGTCTCGCACCCGCGGACTGACGGGGGGGGGACGATCGCCGCCGCGCCGGCGATTGACCGGCCGGGTACGGGCGTGCAGCCTGCGGGCATGAAATCCGCGTTCGATCCCGAGGACGTCCTGCGCCTGCCGCTCATGGCGAACCTCGCCACGCTGGCCGAGGACGGCGCCCCGCGCAACGCGCCGGTCTGGTTCGCATGGGAGGCGGGCGCGCTCTGGATGCTCGGCAGCGCGGAGAGCGCATCGGTCCGCCGCGTGGCGCGCGACCCGCGCGTTGCGGTCGAGATCGTCGACTACGACAACGCGGCCGGGATCCTGCGGCACCTGGGCCTGCGCGGCCGCGCGACGGTCGAGCCCATGGACGCGGCGCTGTTCCGTCGCCTCCTGACGCGTTACCTCGGCCCCCCGCAGGCATGGAACCCGTGGTTCGTGGACGAGATCGCGCGGGTCGACGATCCCTCGGGCCGCCTGATCCGCCTCGTGCCGGACACGGTCTTTGCCAACGACGCGAGCTTCTTCCGCACCGGTCCCGACCTTGCGACCGGGCAGGCACCGCCCCGGGGCCCCGCGGGCGGCATCGGCGGCCCTCCGCCCGCCGGGCCCCGTCCCCGGTCGCGGGGGCGGGAACCTTCGTGACCTCCGGCGGTTGGGAGGTCCGCGCATCCGCGCGGCACCTACTGGCGGGACACCTCACGTGGATTCAGGGCTCGACTCGTTTTCCGACCTCACCGACGGCATGGCGCTGCGGCTCTCCGGCCTGCGCGACGCGGGGCGGCTCGATCCCGCGGACGGCTTTCCGGCAGCGTCGCTGCGGGACGTCGCGGCCGAGAACCTCTCGCTGGGACGGCTTTACGAGGGACATGTCAACGCGCTGCGGCTGATCGCGGTGCACGGGCGCCCCGCGCAGCGTGCGCGGGCCGAGGCGGAGGCCGCGCGGGGCATGCTCTTCGGCGTCTGGGGCGCGGATGACCGCACGCCGGTGAGCGCCTCGCGCGGCCGGCTCCGGGGGGCCAAGCGCTTCGCCTCGGGGCTCGGGCACGTGGCGCGCGCGCTCGTCACGGCGGAGACGGCGGAAGGCCAGCAGCTCTTCCTCGTGGCGGCGGACGAGCGCACGCGCCACGATGCGTCCGCCTGGGACATGGCCGGGATGCAGGACAGCCGGTCGGGGCGGTTCTCGTGCGACGGTCTCGCGGGCGAGCCGCTCGGGCCGCCGGGCGCCTATGCCGAGGAGCCGCATTTCGTCGGCGGCACCTGGCGCATCGCTGCGGTGACGCTCGGCGGCATCACGGGTCTCGTGGACCGCGCGGCGGCGGCGCTGCGCGGGGCCGGACGGATGGAGGCCGAGGCGCAGCTCCTGCGCCTCGCGCCGATCGCGACGCGCGCGGTGGCGGCCTGGCCCGCCATCGTGCGGGCGGGCGCGG
>NZ_JAME01000014.1 GCF_000521865.1 Roseivivax isoporae LMG 25204 | reverse complement strand
GCGACGTCGGTGCCGGTGCCGATCGCGATGCCCACGTCCGCCGCCGCCAGTGCCGGCGCGTCGTTGATCCCGTCGCCGACGAAGGCGATGCGGCCAGACCCGCGCAGCCGGGCGAGCGCCGCGACCTTGCCGTCGGGCATCACCTCGGCCACCACGTCCTCGATCCCGAGCCGGCGCGCCACGGCCCGCGCCGTCGCCGTGCCGTCGCCGGTGATCATCGCGACGCGCAGACCCTCGGCGCGCAGCGCCTCGACCGCCGCCCGCGCCGAGCTCTTGACCGGGTCGGCGACGGCGACGACCGCCGCGACCGCGCCGTCCCGTGCCACGTAGAGCACCGTCTGCCCCTCGGCCGCGCGCTGCCCGGCCTCGTCCGCGAAGGCCGCGACCGACAGGCCCTCGCGCGCCATCAGTCGGCCCGCACCGATCAGGATATCGTGCCCGTCCACGCACGCCTGCACGCCCATGCCCGGCAGCGCCTCGACCGCCTCGGCCTGCGCGGGCACGAGGCCCTCGGCCTCGGCGCCCGCGACGATGGCGCGCGCGACCGGATGTTCGGACCGCGCCTCGACCCCTGCGACGGCGGCGAGCAGCGCCGCGCGGTCATGGCCCGGTGCCGCGGCGAACCGGGCGAGCGTGGGGCGGCCCTCGGTCAGCGTGCCGGTCTTGTCGAAGGCGACAACGTCCACGTCGCGCAGCTTCTGGAGCGCGTCGCCCCGGCGGAACAGGACGCCGAGATCGGCCGCCCGTCCGGTGCCGACCATGATCGAGGTCGGCGTCGCGAGGCCCATGGCACAGGGGCAGGCCACGATCAGGACCGCGACGCCCGCGACAAGGGCGTGGGTCAGCGCCGGTGCCGGCCCGAACAGCATCCAGGCTGCCACGGTCAGCACGGCGGCGGCCAGCACTGCGGGCACGAACCATAGCGTGATGCGGTTGACGAGGTCCTGGATCGGCAGCCGCGCGCCCTGCGCGTCCTCGACCATGCGGATGATCTGGCTCAGCACCGTGTCGGCGCCGACCGCCGTCGCGCGGATGGTCAGCGCTCCGGTGCCGTTCACCGTGCCGCCGGTAACCGCGCCGCCGGTGCGCTTGGCGACCGGCACGGGTTCGCCGGTGATCATGGATTCGTCCACGTAGGACAGGCCGGACGTCACGACGCCGTCCACCGGAAGGCGTTCGCCCGGCCGGACCTCGACGGTGTCGCCGGTGCCGATCGTGTCGATGGCGACCACGCGCGCGGCTCCGTCGCGAACCACCCGTGCCGTGCGCGGCCTGAGGCCCGCGAGCCTGCGGATCGCCGCGCCGGTGCGTCCGCGCGCCCGCGCCTCGAGCAGCCGGCCGAGCAGGATCAGCACGACGATCACCGCCGCCGCCTCGAAGTAGACGTGGCGTGCGGCCTCGGGCAGAAGCCCGGGCAGGAAGGTCGCGATCACCGAGTAGCCGTAGGCGGCCGCCGTCCCGAGCGCCACGAGCGCGTTCATGTCGGGCGCGCCCTTCAGCAGGGCCGGCACGCCGCGGACATAGAACATCCGGCCCGGCCCCGCGAGCACCGCGGTCGTCAGGACCCACTGGAGGAGCCACAGCGCCTGCTGCCCCATGGTGGCGACCAGCCAGTGGTGGAAGGCCGGCACCGCGTGGCCTCCCATCTCGACCACGAAGACCGGCAGGGCCAGCGCGGCCGCGACGATCACCGAGCGGCGCAGCGCGGCGACCTCCCGGCCCTGCTCGGCGGCGTCGTCGCGGGGCGGCGCGTCGGGGGCGTGCAGCTTTGCGGGATAGCCCGCCCCGCGCGCGGCGGCGGCCAGCGCCTGCGGCGTGACCGTGCCGTCGATCACCATGACCTCGGCGCGGCCGGTGGCGAGGTTCACCTCGGCCGACAGGACGCCCGGCACGGCCTTCAGCGCCCGTTCCACCCGGCCGACGCAGGACGCGCAGGACATGGAGGCCAGATCGAGCGTGACGCGTGCGCGCCGCGCGGGATAGCCCGCGTCGTCGAGCGCGCGGCTCAACGCGGCGGGATCGGCGCCGTCGTGGCGCACCCGCGCGCGCCCCGTGGCGAGGTTGACCTCGGCCGCGGTGACGCCCGGAACGCCCGCGAGCGCGCGTTCGGCCCGCCCGACGCACCCGGCGCAGGACAGGCCCTCGACGGAAAACTGGTGATCGGCTGGCGCGGGCATCGGGATCCCTCCGGGGCTGCTGGTCCGACCCTTCAGATAGGTCTTCCAGTTGCTGGAAGGTCAAGCGCCAAGCGCACCGATTTCGCCGCCGCCCGGAAACCTGCCGGGCGGCGGCGCGGGGGTCTCTAGCGGTCGCGGTCGCGCCGGCCGAGGTTCTCTTCCTCGGCCTTGCGGCCCGCGGCATCGGCGACGCGGCGCACCGCGTCCTCTGTCCGCTCTACCGCGGCGTCCGCCGCCGAGCCCTCGCCGCTCGTCCTGCGGTCGGCCTCGTCCTTGAGGTGGCGCACGGTCGCGCCGCTCTCCTCGCGCGCCTCGCGGGTGGCGGCCGAGGCCTCGTCGAGGGCGGCCCCGGCGACGTTCATCGCCTTGTCGCTTTCCTCGCGGAAGATGCGTTCGGCATCGGCGATGAGCTTGTCGCTCTCGCCCCCGAGGTAGCGGTCCTCGGTCTCCGTGTGGCGCAGGGTGCCCGCGATGAGCGCGCCGGCGGCGATCGCCATGGCGCCGGCCGCGAGCGGATGGTCCTCGAAGAAATCCATGCCGTGCTGCGCGCCGCGCCCGGCCTGCCGGCGGGTCTGGTCGCGGGCGCGCATGGCCCGTTCGCGCGCTGCGATGACACGCTCGCGGGCCGAGGCGTTCATGCGCTCGGTCCCGTGCGAGAGCCGAGCGCGCATGGCCTCGACCCGGTGGCGGCGGTGGTCGCTGCCGGTGCCCGTGGTCGCGGCGCCGACGCCGCCCACCTCGGGATCGCCCGCCGGCATCGGGTCGGGATCGTGCATCCAGGCAGGCTCCGACGCGCCATGGACCGGCTCGCGCGGGTCGATGCGCGTCTCGTCGTCCCGGCCCTCGTGCCGCGACCAGCGGCGATGGCCGAAATCGCCGGCCTCGCGCGCCGCGCGGTCGATCCGGTCGGCCGATGGACCGCTGCCGAACATCAGCCAGCCGAGCCCGATGCCGGTCAGCGCCAGTGCCAGCGGGTTGCCGCGCGCGGCGTCCATGGCCGAGCGGCCCCAGGCGTCGCCGTGCCGCCCGAGATCGGTGGTGATGCTGCGGAACACGCTTTCGGCCGAGAACGAGTTCTGCAGGGCGCCGAGCGTGTCGCGCAGCCCCTCGCGGTTCTGCTCCAGCTCGCGCTCGATCTCGTCGGGGGTGCGGGTGTCACTCATGTCCGACTTCCTTTCTCATCGTCTCGGCGTCTCGCATCACGTTGCGGCGCGTGCGCGTCGGCGCGAGCGAGGCCAGTTTCAGGGTGCTCTGTCCGCTCTTCACGAGGATGCCCGCGATCACGAGCAGCACGAAGCCCACGAGAAGCGCCGCCCACCCGGGGCCGAGTCCCCATTTCGCGATCGCGTTCACGAGCGCCGCCGCGAGCACGTTCAGCGAGACAAGCAGCAGGACGAGCCCGCCCAGGATCATCCCGAGCGCGGCGCCGGCCTTCTTCATGTTGCGGTCGATCTCGGCGCGGAAGAGGTCGATCTCTCCGCGCATGAGCGCCATCACGTAGGACAAAGCTTCGCTCAGCAGGTTTCCGGTATCGCGCACCTGGCGGCGCGTGCCGGCATGTCCGCCGGCCGGCTCGGTCGCATGGCTGTCGGTGGTCGTCATCACAGATCTCCCGGTCGCTTGGGTTCGGCGGGGACGGTCGCCGGTTCGGTCGTGGCGCCCGCGTGGCTCGGGGCGTCGACGGTCGCGTCCACGGTGCCGCCATGGCGCGACGACGCCTTGGCAAAGCGCGTGGCGGCAAAGCCGAGCAGCGCCGCACCGCCGAGAAAGCCGATCGGGTTGCGCCGTGCCATTCCGCTGATGTCGTCGGCGAGCTGTCCGAGGTCGCGGTCGCGCACGGTGTCGGCCGCGCTGTCGAGACCGCCCGCCATCTGGTCGAAGCCGCGTTCCTGGATGGACCCGGGCGTGAGCTCGCCCGCGGCGGCACGCAGCGCGCGCGCAAGCCCCGCCAGTTCCGAGGCGATGCCGCCCTTGGCGCTTTCCATCTGGCGGAACGCTTGGTCCTGTGCCCGCCGGCCGACGTCTTCTGCGGCCGACCGGGCGTCGTGCCCGAGCCGCTCGGCGGATCGCCGGACGTCCTCTCCGGCCTCGCGCCCCGCGTTGCGGGTGGTGTCGTGTGTGTCTGACATGTCGCGTTCCTCGCGTGTTGTGATGTGGCTGCTCCCCCCCGGTGAGATCCGCCATCCCCGTCCCCGCCGGGCAGGGCGTCGCCCGCCCGGCGGCCCCGGTCGTCGTCAGGTCTGCTCGCGCTGCGCCCCCGAATGCGGCTTGGCCTTGCCGAGGTCGGGCTTCTGGCCAAGCGGTTCGGGCTTGTCGCGGGCGCTGAACTCGGACCGCCCGTCGAGCGAGGGGCCGGAGGTCCAGCGGCCCTCGGGCGTCGGCTCGTCGAGCGACGTGTTCAGGAAATAGTAGGAATGCTCGGTCGCCTCGTGGGCCTCGGGCGTCGAGTTCGGGATCGGGAACGTGCCGGTCCAGCCGCCCAGCTCCTCGACCACGGCGGCCCACTGCTGCTGGTGCATGGTGTCGCGCGCGATCAGGAAGGACAGCATGTCCTTCATGCCGCTGTCGTCGGTCATGTTGTAGAGCCGGCTCGCAAGCACCCGGCCGCCGGATTCCGCGGTGACGTTGGCCATCATGTCGGCGGCGAGGTTGCCGGTCGCGTAGACGTGGCTCATGTCGAAGGGGACGCCATTGGCGTTGACCGGCATGGCGGAAAGGCCCGAGGACAGGATGTGGCGCGGGTTGGCGCCGCCCATGATGGCGTTGACCACGGGATCCTTGGCGGCCTCGTCCTGGACCGTCACCGGCGCGCCCTCGAGGTTCAGGGCGACGGCGTGGCCCAGGAACTCGATATGCGACAGCTCTTCCGTCGCGGTCATCATCAGGAGGTCGCGGTACTTCGGGTCGCCCCGGGCGCCCATGGCCTGGAAGAAGTATTGCATGGCGACGCGGATCTCGCCCTCGACGCCGCCGATGGCCTGCTGCAGGTATTTCGCGAATTGCGGGTCGGGCGTGTCGACCCGGACCTTGTACTGCAGTTTCGAGGAATGATGGAACATGGGGTCTCTCCTTGCGGGAGCGGAAGGTTTCTGGTCTCGCGCGGCGGGCCGTCGGCCTGCCCCGTGTCGGCCGCCCCGGCCGGGCGGCTGGTGATGCCGGACGCTGCGGGCCCGGTCGCCCCGATCCCGCGGACCCTCGGCAACAGCGGCTGCCGCGGAATGTTCCGCGCGGCAGGCCACGGGGGTCCGCCCGTCGGCGGCGGATCGCGGAAGCGTCGGGAGGGAAGGCCGGGCAGGGACGCCCGCCCCTGCCCGTCCAGCGCGCGCCGGACCTGTCAGGCCGCCGCGCGGTTGCGCTGCGTCATCATGACGACGCCCAGCTCGGCCAGCCCCACGATCACGTGCGGCCACCACACAAGCTGCGCAAAGCCAAACAGCCACGGGGAGACCAGCAGGAGCAGGCCGCCCGCGGCGTCGAGGCCGAGGTGCACCGACAGCGGGATCACCTTGGCCACCGAATAGCGGTAGGCCGTCACGAGGCTGTAGAGCAGGATGCCGGCCCCGAGGAGGATCGGCACCCACATCGCCGCCCCGCCATTGGCGAAGCCGAGCAGGAACGGCGCTAGGATCAGAAGAACGCCGACGACGTAGTCGATCACGGCATGGGTATTCACAGAGATCATGGCAGTCCTTTCAGTCCCGCCGGTGAGCCCGTCAAACAGGCGTTCCCCGCAAATGTTCCGGTCCGGCACGGACCGGAAAAGTCATGCCATCTCGTCGGGTTGCACGGTCGCGCCCAGAGGCTGGTAGAACATCTCGTCACCCTTCAGGAAGCGGTCGCGATAGGCCTTGGGCAGAAGCTCGGGCAGGGCGCATTCGGGATGGGCGCGGGTGACGAAGCGGCTGCGGAAGGCCGCGAGCGCCCGCGCCTTGGCCGCCGCCGCCCGGCCCACCGGAAGCCGGTAGAGCGTTCCGCGGGCGCCGTGATCGTCGGGCCACGTGGCCCAGACCGGGTAATGCCAGAGGTCGAGGTCAAACATCCCGGCCGCGATCCCGGCGATCTCTGCGACGGCGCGGTGGTCTTCGTTGTCACTGGTCTGGGCGGTGGCGAAGATGCGCCGGGCGCCGATCGCGCGGGCGACGGCGCCCACGTGGGTCGCGATCATGCGGAAGGTGTCGCGCTGGCCCGCCCAGCCGGGTGCGAGCCTGAGCGACGTGATGTCGTGCGGCCGACCGCCCAGATGCGCGATGGCAAGCTCGAGCTCGCCCCGCCGTGCCGCCGGGTGGCCGCCATGGCGCCCCGCATGCGCGGCCTCGGCCATGCAGACCACCTGCGCGCCATGCCGCGCGAAGGCATGCCAGAGGAGCGCCCCGCAGCCGAAGACCTCGTCGTCGGGATGCGGCGTCAGGACGAGGACGGGGCCGTCGCTCAAGAGCCTCGCGATCGTCTGCGAGGGATCGGTTTCGGTATCCGGATCGGGCATCACGAGGGCTCCTTCTCGACGGGACGGGTCATCTCCGGCCCCGCCGACGCGCGGCGCTCGGGCATGCGCATCGTCGGGACGCAGGTGCTGAGGCACGACAGGAAGTTCGACGCCCAGACCGACACGTCGGTCTCGCGCACCGCCTCGAGGCAGGCGGCGTGGCGCGCGCGCCGTTCCTCGAGGGGCATGTCGAACGCGGTCGCGATGGCCGTGGCCATCTCGCCGATGTCGTAGGGGTTCACAAGCAGGGCCTCGGTCATGTCCTCCGCAGCGCCCGCGAAGCGCGACAGGATCAGCACGCCCGGATCTTCGGGATCCTGTGCGGCCACGTATTCCTTGGCCACGAGGTTCATCCCGTCCGCCAGCGAGGTGACGAGACACGCGCCCGCCCGCCGGTAGAGCCCCGCCAGCACCGCCCGGTCGACGGCGTGGTGGATGTAGCGGATGGGCGTCCAGTCGAGTTCGGAATGCGCGCCGTTCAGCCGGCCCGCGATCTCCTCGAGTTCGGTCCGGATCGCGCGGTAGGCGGCGACCCGCTCGCGCGTGGGCGGCGCGATCTGCAGGAGGCTTGCGCGCGGCGCGTCCGGCGCCCGGTCGTCGAGGAAGGCTCCGAAGGCGCGGAACCGGTTCGGCAGGCCCTTCGAATAGTCGAGCCGGTCGACCCCGATCACCAGCTTCTCGCCCATGTCGGCCCCGAGCGCGGCCTGCTCCTCCGGCGCCCGGGCAAGCTCGGCGAAGGCGTCGGTCTCGATCCCGATGGGAAAGGAGCGCACCGCCACCACCCGGTCGCGGAACTTGACGGTGCCGTCACGCATGAACTCCGCCCGCGGGTCGGAGCGGAACATCTCGAGGCAGCGCGCCGTATCGCCCCGCGTCTGCAGGCCGACCAGGTCGAAGGCCGACAGCCAGGCCGCGAAGTCGTCTGGCGTCGGCAGCGTCGACAACGCCCCGAGCGGCGGGAACGGGATGTGCAGGAAGAAGCCGATGCGCGCCACCACCCCGAGCCTGCGCAGCTCCTGCGCCAGCGGCAGGAAATGGTAGTCGTGCACCCAGACCTGGTCGTCGTCGCCGATGCGGTCAGCCAGCAGGCGGGCGACACGGCGGTTCACCGCGAGATAGGTTTCCTCGTAGCGGCGCTCGATCTCCACGAGGTCGGTGCGCCCGTGGCACAGGGGCCAGAGCACGGAATTCGCGAAGCCGAGGTAGTAGTTGTCGTATTCCTCCTCGGTCAGGTGAAAGGCGCAGCGGGTGTAGCTGTCGCGCGCGATCTCGGTCAGGCCGTCGTCACCGGGGCCCGCGGGATCGGGATGGGCCCCGACCCACAGGCCGCCGCTTCCGCGCAGCGCGTCGTGGACCGCCACGACCAGCCCGCCCGACGGCGCAGCGCCCGTGGGGATCCGGTTCGAGACGACGACGAGTTTTCCAGGCATGGGACTTGGCTTTCCGAAACAAGAGATTTTCCCGTGGAACGAGCGGACGTTGGCGATCGGACCACTTGGCGATGCAACGACTTGCCGGAATTGCGCGTTCCTCGACATGAAACTGGATTGACTTACCGCAATCGCGGAACTGGCGAAGACTTGCGGTCCGCCGTGGCATCGGCATGTCTTTGCCGGCTCGATCGACACGGAGGGATACCAGACCATGGCCGACAACATGACCAAGACATCCCATCTGCTGTCCCTGGTGATCGGACGCCGCGCCGCGCTCGACGAACGGGAGGCCGCGGTCCTCGCCCACCTGCCGGTGCGCAGCGAACGCTTCGCCCACGGCGAGACGATCATCCCGAAAGGGCCGTCACCCGATCACAGCTGCATCGTGGTCTCGGGCATGGCACTGCGCGTTCAGCCCGCCTTCACCGACAAGGGCATCGTGTCCTCGGTGCAGATCCCCGGCGATTTCGTCGACCTGCACGCGCTGGTGCTCGAACGGCTGGACCATTCGGTGGTGGCGCAGGGCGAGTGCCGCGTGCAGTTCGTGCCCAAGGACGCGCTGCACCGGGTCATGCGCGACCATCCGCGGCTGACGCGGCTGCTGTGGATGATGACCCTGATCGACGCCAAGGTGCACCGGGTGTGGCTGGCCGCGGGCGCGACCCTGCGCGCCAAGCAGCGCATCGCGCATTTCCTGTGCGAGCTCTACGTGCGCTACGACATCATCGGCTTCGTCGAGGACAACGGCTTCGACATGCCGCTCGAGCAGAAGGATTTCGAACGGCTCTTCGGGCTGTCGCGCACGCACGTGAACCGCGCGGTCCAGGAACTGCGCGCGCAATCGCTGATCGTCTGGCAGCGCAAGCGGGTGGAGATCCCGGATTTCCCGGCGCTGAGTGCGCTGGCCCATTTCGACCCGGGCTATCTCGAGACCTCGCGTCCGAGCGCCGCGGGCCTCAGCCCGGCGACCGGGTAGCGAGCGCCGAGAGCCAGTCGGCCAGCGCCGGCACGTCCCCGAGCCGGAACGCCGCCTCGGTCTCGGCGACCCCGATCTTGATGCCGAAGCCGCCGAGCGCGTGCGCGGCGCGGAACCCGTCCTCGTCCGTGACGTCGTCGCCGATCATCACCGGCCGCCGCCCCGCGAAGGGCGCGTGGCTCAGGAAGGTGCGGAGCGCCGCCCCTTTTCCGACGCCGTCGAGCACGACCTCGCTCACCATGTTGCCGTGCATGGGCTTCAGCCCGGCATGTGCCTCGGCCGTCTCGCGGACCTCGTCGCGCACCATGTCCTCGAGATGCGGCATCCCGCGATAATGCAGCGTGATCGCGCCGGGCTTCACCTCCAGCCGCAGGTTCTGCGACCGGGCCAGGCTTTCGAGGTGGCCGAGTGCCGCGCGCAGCGGCTCCGCCAGCGGCGGGACCTCGCCCGTCTCCTCGCCCGGCATGCGGATCTCGTGGCCGTGCGAGCCCGACAGCGCCACGTCGAGCCCGTCGAGAAGCGGCTCGAGATCGGCCAGCGCGCGGCCCGAGACGATGGCAACGGCGCCGTCCATGCGCCGGGCGAGCGCGCCCAGCGTCGCGCGGGTCTGCGGCGGCATCCGCGCGTCCTCGGGACGGGCCACGATGGGGGCGAGGGTGCCGTCGAAATCAAGGAAGAGCGCGTGTCGCGCCGGATCGATCGTCGGTGGATGGTCGGTCATGCTGTCCCTGCGGGCTGAACCCCGGCGGACATGCGCCGCCGTTCCCGCGTGGAACGCCCCGGAGCGGCGGGGCGATCCCGCAATTCACCAAAGTAAATCGCGGGACAGCCGGCGTCAGCCCATCCGTTCGGAGGCGTAGGCGCCGCGCGAGGCGGGAAACACCACCGTCTTGTCGCCGTTGAGGAACACGCGGTGTCCCGCATGAGCGTGCACCGCCCGCGCCAGAACCGACGCCTCGACCTCGCGGCCGAGCGACACGAAGTCGTCGGCGGACTGCCCGTGGGTGACGCGGATGATGTCCTGCTCGATGATCGGCCCCTCGTCGAGATCGGCGGTGACGTAGTGCGACGTCGCGCCGATCAGCTTCACCCCCCTTGCATAGGCCTGCTTGTAGGGGTTCGCGCCCTTGAACGAGGGCAGGAAGGAATGGTGGATGTTGATGATCCGCCCCGACATCCGGCGGCACATCTCGTCCGACAGGACCTGCATGTAGCGCGCCAGCACCACCAGTTCCGCGCCCGTCTCCTCCACCACGGCCATCTGCCGCGCCTCGGCATCGGCCTTGTTCTCCTTCGTCACCCGGATGTGGTGGAACGGGATGTCGGCGTTCACCACGAGCTTCTGGTAGTCGAGGTGGTTCGAGATCACGCCCACGACCTCGATCGGCAGCGCGCCGATGCGCGCGCGGTAGAGAAGGTCGTTCAGACAGTGGCCGAAGCGCGACACCATGATGAGCGTCTTCATGCGGCGCCCCTCGGGCATCGTCTGCACCTCCATGCCGAAACGCTCGGCGACGGGGGCGAACTCGTCCTGCAGGCCGTCGGCGGTCACGCCCTCGGGAGCCTCGACCACAACGCGGATGAAGAAGCGCCCGGTCGCCTGGTCGTCGTATTGCGCCGCGTCGGTGATGTTGCACCCCTTCTCGGCAAGGAAGCCCGAGATGGCGGCGACGAGGCCGACCGCGGTCTTGCACTGCACGGTCAGGACGAGTTTCGACATGGCATTCTCTTTCGTTGCGTTCGGGCGCCGCGTCCGCGCGGCCTGGTCCTGCGCGATATGGCAGGCCGTCCCGGCGCGCGAGGCGTGGCAAGCGACGGTTTGACGCTCGCGTCCGACCTTCGGCGCCGCGAATGAAAGGGACCCGCGGATCGCCCGCGGGTCCCTTCGATGCCGGTGGGGGTCAGGACGCCTCAGGCGCCGCTGCCATCCTCGCCGCGGCCGTATCCGTCGGCGGAACTGCCCGATTGCAGGATGGTCTGGATCCGCGCCAGAGCCTGCGACAGGACCGCGGCCTCGGTCGAGGCGCCGCGCTCGCGCGGGAAGACGAGCTTGCCGTCGCCGAGCGCCGTTGCACAGTCGGCCAGTTCCTCGATCGGCTGCACGAAATGGCGGTTGAGGGCCCACATCAGCGCGACGATCACGACCATCATCAGCGCGACGGTCGAGATGCCGACCACGTCCCACGAGATCAGGGGTCGGCCCGCGGGATCCGAGGGCACGCGCACCAGCAGGCTCCACCCGAAATCGGGGACGTGCGGTCCGGCGACGCGACCGAGCGAGGCCGACACGAAGCCCCGCTCCTCGTTGCCGTCGACCACGGTGCCGCGGACCGGCTGGAGCCCGGCCTGCAGCAGCTCCTCCCGCGTGAGGTCCGCGCCGAAGCGGTCTGCGGTGCCGGCCACGACCGTGCCGTCGCGGCCGAGGAGAAAGGCGTCGAGGTCGAGCGAGTCGGCGGCGATGCTGAGGTAGTCGTCGACCCACGACATCCGCAGGCGGTAGACCGCGACCCCGGTCACCTCGCCCTCGGCATTGCGCACGGGCATCGACAGGTTCACGAATTCCTGGCCGGCATCCGCGCCGTCGAACGTGTCGGCAAAGACGCTGCCCGAGCTTTCGCCGCGCAGGCCCTCGCGGTGCCAGCGGCGTCCCGAGACGTCGGTACCCTCGTTTGCGCCGCCCGTTCCGGCGATCACGCGCCCGGACGGATCGGCAAGCCCGACCCAGGCGATCGCGGGGCTGGCCTTGCCCACCGCGTCGATGAAGGCGCGGGTCACTTCGGGGGTGGCGTCCCCGAGCGTGCCGGCAATGGCCCGCAAGCTCTGCCATTCGCGTTCGACAGCTTCCGAAAAGGCGAGGCTCAGCGCCTCGGCGCCGCGCAGCGCGGCGGCTTCCTGGACCTGCACATGGTGGCGGTCCGCGTTTCTCTGAAGCCAGACGAAGCCGGCGACCAGTGCCGCGCCGAGGATCAGCGCGTTGCACCATACGAGGACCGTGGCGAGCTTCGGTCCCTGCGCGCGGTTACGTTCCATTACCCAACACTCCCGTTCTGAGACACGCCGCAATACACGCGGCGTAGGCGGTTTACTGCCACCCGATGCCTTGGTTAAAAACCGATCGTGGCTCAAATGAGGCGATGCGAGCCGCGCCGTAGGCTCCGCTCCGCGCATCGCCGCGGTGACCTTAGGGCCGGCCTTGTGACGGCCGGCGGCGTATGATGAAGGTCCGCCCCGCAATCCAGGGATGCAGAGCGACGAGGTGAGCGATGGACAGGGTCCACGCGATGCGGGTCTTTCTCGAGGTGGCGCGCGAACGCAGTTTCGCGGGCGCTGCGCGCAAGCTCGACATGAGCGCGGCATCGGTCACGCGCACCGTCGCCGCGCTGGAAAGCCGCATCGGCGCGGACCTTTTCGTGCGCACCACGCGCACGGTGCGGCTCACCGAGGCTGGTGCCCGGTTCGAGCCGGAATGCGACCGCATCCTCGCCGACATCGACGAGGCCGAGGCGGCCGCGGCCGGCGTGCGGGCGCGGCCGGTCGGGACGCTCACAATCACCGCGCCGGTGCTCTTCGGGCAGATCTACGTGGCGCCGCTGGTGACCGCGTTCTGCGACCAGTACCCGGATGTCGACGTGCAGCTGCTGCTGGTCGACCGGGTGACCAATTTGGCGGACGAGGGGATCGACGTGGCGCTGCGGATCGGTCGAATGCCCGATTCGAGCCTGCGCGCGGCCTCCATCGGCACGGTGCGGCAGGTGGTGGTGGGGGCGCCCACCTATTTCCGCGAACACGGCGTGCCGGGGGTTCCCGACGACCTGCGCCGGCATCGCATCGTCGCCGTGACGAGCGCCTATTCCGCCGTCGAATGGCGTTTCGGCCGCAAGGAGAAGGTCAGCGTCCGCGTCCAGCCCCGCATCCGCTGCAGCACGAACGGCGCGGCCATCGGCATTGCCGCCGAAGGCTGGGCGCTTACGCGCGTGCTGTCCTACCAGGTGGCGCCGATGCTGCGGGACGGACGGCTGCAGCTGACCCTCGAGGACCACGAGGAGGCGCCGCTGCCGGTCCAGGTGGTGCATGCCGGCAACCGCACAACCCCGGCAAAGGTCCGCGCCTTCGTCGATTTCATCACGGACCGCCTGCGCGCCGACCCGGCCTTCGCCCACGCGCGGACCTGAGGCCCGGAACCGCCGGAAGGTCAGGCGGGAACGGCGCCCTGCGGCGACAGGTAGTACTGCCGGAAATAGTCGTGGAAGGTGGCGAGCGGGCCGGTCGGGACCATGCCCTTGCGCCAGGCGAGGCCCACGTTCATCGTCGGGATTTCGCGGTCGGTCGCGACCGTCCCGATCCGCTTGCCCTCGAGCGACCAGGGCCGGTAGACCATGTCGGACAGGATCGTCACGCCCTCGCCGTTCGCCACCATGGACCGCACCGCCTCGGTCGACGAGGTGCGCAGCCGCACCTTCGGGCTCAGCCCCGTGAGGCTCCAGTAGCGCATGGCGGTGTGCGCGGCCTCGTCCACGGTCAGCATGATGTAGTTTTCCTGCGCGATCTCCTCGAACGTGGCCTTGCCGCGCCGGTTGAAGGGATGGTCGTTCGCTACCCACAGCCGTCGCGTCGAGCGGAACAGCGTCGTGCAGTCGAGGTCTGGATTGGCGACGTTCGAGGTCAGCAGGACCGCCATGTCGAATCGGTTGGACAGCAGGCCCTCCTCGATGCTTTCCCGGTTGAGCTCGCTCAGCCGGATCTCGAGCCCGGGATAGAGCTGCGCCAGCCGGTCGAGGTGGAAGGGCAGGAAATAGCCCATGACCGTGTAGGTGGCCGCGATCGAGATCGTGCCGGCCACGGATTCGGGCCGGGGCGTCAGCCTGCGGGCCTGCGCCAGCTTGTCGAGGATGTCGCGCGCCGAGTTCAGGAACTCGCGGCCGGCATCGGTCAGCTCCATCCCGCTGGTCGAGCGCAGGAACAGCTCCGCGCCGAGGTCCTCCTCGAGCCCGCGGATCGCGCTCGTCACCGAGGATTGCGAGATCGACAGCGCCGTCGCGGCGCGGCTGACCTGCCCGCTCTCGGCGGTGGCAACGAAGTACTTCAGGTGCTTGAGGTTCATCGCGCTGCCTTCTGCCTTTCGCGCTTGGTTGCGGCCCGCGTTCGGAAAACCCGAATGCCGGCCGTCCGTGACCGACGAACGCGGCCCTTACGCCACGGAATCCCACCCTAAACGCCCCTCGGGATCAAGTCCTCGTTCGATTTTTCCGATATCGAGGCCACAAAAATCTGAAATTTACATCGCATGCCGGTTTCCTCGACACTTTCATGACAACGGGAGCAGAGGAAAGCGATGCGCGATATCGTCGATCTGAACTGCGACATGGGCGAAGGCTTTGGGCACTGGGTGCTCGGCGATGCGCCGGACGAGGATCTGATGGAGATCATCTCGTCCGCGAACATCGCTGCCGGGTTCCATGCGGGCGATCCGAATTCCATGAACCGCGTGGTCAAGCTCGCCCAGAGCCACGGCGTCGGGCTCGGCGCGCATCCGGGCTACCGCGACCTGCAGGGGTTCGGGCGGCGCAACATCGCGGCGCCCGCCGACGAGCTGGTCAACGACATCCTGTACCAGGTGGGCGCGATCCGCGAGTTCGGCCGCCGGCACGGCATCGCACTGCAGCACGTGAAGCCGCATGGCGCGCTCTACATGGAGGCCGCGAAGAACGAGGAGCTGTCCTCGAAGATCGTCGAGGCGCTGCAGGAGGTGGGCGGCGACCCGATCCTGTTCTGCATGGGCGTCTCGCGCACGTACGAGGTCGCGCGCCGTCACGGTCTGCCGGTGGTGCGCGAATTCTACGCCGACCGCGATTACGGCGACGACGGCGCCATCGTGTTCAAGCGCAAGGTCGCGCGTCCCGATCCGCAGGCGGTCGCCGAGAAATGCCTGCGTGCCTGCCGCGAGGGCCGCGTCACCACCGAAAGCGGGCAGGACATCGACATCGCTTTCGAATCCATCTGCTTCCACTCGGACACGCCCGGCGCCGTCGAGATCGGCCGCGCCATCCGCAGCGCGCTGACCGAGAACGGCATCACCATCGCGCCCGCCCTCACGGTGCTCGAGCGCACGAACTGAACCGACAGGAGACATCATGGCAGAGATCCAGGCCCCCGTTCCGGGCACGTTCTACCACCGCCCGGCCCCCGACCAGGACCCCTACAAGGCCGCGGGCGACGCGGTCGCGGCGGGCGAGACGATCGGCCTCGTCGAGGTCATGAAGACCTTCATCGAGGTCAAGGCCGAGGCGGCCGGTACCTTCAAGGGTTACGTCGCCGACAACGAGTCGCCCGTGACGGCGGGCGCGGTCCTGGCCGAGATCGACGCCTGACCATGGCGATCCGGAAGCTCTTCATCGCCAATCGCGGCGAGATCGCCGTCCGGATCGTCCGTGCGGCGCAGTCGCTCGGGATCGAGACGGTCCAGGCCCATTCCGAGGCGGACCGCGACATGCTGGCCGTGCGGCTCGCCGACAGCGCGGTCGAGATCGGCCCAGCCCCGGCCAAGGAGAGCTACCTGAACGTCGACCGCGTGGTGCGGGCCGCGGTCGAGTCGGGCGCCGACGCGGTGCACCCGGGCTACGGCTTTCTCTCGGAGAGCCCGCGCTTTGCCCGGGCGGTCGAGGAGGCGGGGCTGATCTTCGTCGGACCCTCCGCGGACACGATCGAGCGGATGGGCGACAAGGTCGCCGCACGCAGCGCCGCCAAGGCGGCCGGCGTGCCGGTGGTCCCGGGATCGAAGGGCCGGGTCGAGGGCGTCGACGCGGCGGTGCAGGTCGCGGCCGACGTGGGCTACCCGGTCATGATCAAGGCCGCGGCGGGCGGCGGCGGCCGCGGCATCCGCGTGGCCGAGGACGAGGCGTCCCTGCGCAAGCTCGCGCCCCAGGCCCAGGCCGAGGCACAGGCCGCGTTCGGCGACGGCGGGCTCTACGTCGAGCGCGCGGTGAAGGATCCGCGGCACATCGAGGTGCAGATCCTCGGCGACGGCACCCGCGCGGTGCACTGCTTCGAACGGGAATGCTCGCTCCAGCGCCGCCGCCAGAAGGTCTGGGAGGAGGCACCGGCGACCTGCCTCGACGCCGCCACCCGCGACAGGCTCTGCGCGTCGGCGGTGCAGCTGGCCGAGGCGGTGGGCTATCGCGGCGCGGGCACGCTCGAATATCTCTACGAGGAATCCTCGGGGCAGTTCTTCTTCATCGAGATGAACACCCGCATCCAGGTCGAGCACCCGGTGACCGAGATGGTGACGGGCATCGACCTCGTGGCCGAGATGATCTCGGTCGCCGCGGGCGCGCCCCTGTCCGTGGCCCAGGAGGACATCCGCCTGTCCGGTCACGCCATCGAGGTGCGCATCAACGCCGAGGATCCGGCGATGCAGTTCCTCCCCTCCCCCGGAGAGGTGACCGGCCTCTCGGTGCCCGAGGGCGAGGGCGTGCGGTTCGACCACTTCCTCTACGAGGGCTACCAGATTCCGCCCTTCTACGACTCCCTGGTCGGCAAGCTCATCGTGCACGCGCCCGACCGTGCCGCCGCCATCGCGCGCCTCGAGACGGCGCTCGAGGCGCTGCGGGTCGACGGCATCCGGACGACCGTGCCGCTGCACCTCGCGCTCGCGGCCGATGCGGACGTGCGGGCCGGCGCATTCCACACCCAATGGCTCGAACCGTGGCTCGCGGGCGGCGGGCTCGAAACGCAGACAACAGGAGGTGCATCGTGAAGACACGGTATACGTTCGGAGGGGACGAGCACATCTACGTCGAGATGGACGAGGAGATGTCGCTCGACGCGTTCTTCAAGTCCCTGTCCATGAGCAACGCGGTCCGGGATGCGAAGATCCCCGGGGTGACCGAGATCTGCCCGGCGAACGCGTCTTTCCAGGTGCGCTTCGATCCCGACGTGACGCATCCCGACGAGATGCTGAAGCGCATCCAGGAGCTCGAGGCCAAGGCCGAGGACGCCGAGAAGCGCATGACCACGCGCATCGTCGAGGTGCCGGTGTTCTACCGCGATCCCTGGACGCACGAGACGCTCATGCGTTTCCGCGAGCGGCACCAGGACCCGCAGGGCACCGATCTCGACTACGCGGCGCGGATCAACGGCTACGACAGCGTCGACGCCTTCATCGAGGCGCACCATTCCGCGCCGTGGTTCGTGTCGATGGTGGGCTTCGTGTCGGGCCTGCCGTTCCTTTACCAGCTCGTCGAGCGCGAGAAGCAGATCGAGGTGCCGAAATACGTCCGGCCCCGCACCGACACGCCGAAGCTGACGGTGGGATACGGCGGCTGCTTCTCCTGCGTCTATTCCGTGCGCGGGGCGGGCGGCTACCAGATGTTCGGCATCACGCCGATGCCGATCTACGACCCGCGGCAGCAGACGTCCTACCTGCGCGATTTCATGGTGTTCTTCCGTCCGGGCGACATCGTGAAGTGGAAACCGATCGACCGCGCCGAGTACGACCGCATCACCGCCGAGGTCGAGGCGAACACCTGGTCGCCCCGGACCGCCGAGGTGACATTCGACCTCGCCGAGTTCAACGCGGACATGGCGGACACGAACAAGAAGCTGATGGAGGCGCTCGATGACGCTTGAGATCGTATCCCCCGGCCTCTCGACCACGATCCAGGACCTGGGCCGTCCCGGCTATTTCCACCTCGGTATCCCCGAGGGCGGCGCCATGGACCGGCTGAGCCTGCGCGCGGCGAACCTGCTCGTGGGCAATCCCGAGGACGCGGCCTGCCTCGAGGCGGTGTTCATGGGCCCCGAGATCCGCTTCGGCGCGGACATGGTCGTCGCGGTCGCGGGCGCGACCATGCCGATGACGCTCGACGGCGCGGCGGTCGACGGCTGGACCTCGTTCGAGGTGAAGAAGGGCCAGACGCTCAAGTTCGGCTTCCTGACCGAGGGCGCGCGGCTCTACATCGCCGTCGCGGGCGGCATCGACACGCCGCCCGACCTCGGCTCGCGCGCGACCTACCCGATCGGCGCGCTCGGCGGGATCGAGGGCCGTGCGGTCGCCGCGGGCGACGTGCTGCCGGTGGGCCAGGGCACGGGCAAGGCGGGGCGCACCGTCGCGCCGGAGCTGCGCCGCATGCCGGGCCGCCCGGCCGAGCTGCGGGTGCTGCCGGGCCTCTACTGGCACCGCATCACCGAGGCCGCGCAGGAAAGCTTCTTCGCCGACGAATGGACAGTGGCGGCCGAAGCAGACCGCATGGGCTACCGCTTCAAGGGTGGACGGCCGCTCGAGTTCGTGGAGCGTGAACAGCCCTTCGGCGCGGGTGCCGATCCCTCGAACATCGTGGACGGCTGCTATTCCTACGGCTCGATCCAGGTTCCCGGCGGGACCGAGCCCATCGTTCTGCACCGCGATGCGGTGTCGGGCGGCGGATACTTCACGCTCGGCGCCGTCATCTCGGCCGACATGGACCTGATCGGCCAGCTGCAGCCCAACACGCCCGTGCGCTTCGTGCGCGTGGACATGGAGGAGGCGCTCGCGGCCCGGCGCGACCAGGTCGCCATGCTCGACAAGATCCGCGGCGCGCTCGCCTGAGCGCGCCGCACCCCGTGAGACCGAGCCGGGACAACCCGGCCACCACACCGACAGGAGAGACGACCATGACCTACAGAGGAACGACCGCGCTCGCCGCGGTCCTCACCGCCCTGCCCTTCGCGGCGCTGGCGCAGGACGCCTGGTATCCCTACGAGGCCGAGGAGGTGACGCCCGCCTTCGCCGCCGATGGCACGGTTTCGGCCGTGACCTACGAGCCGCTCGAAAGCGCGAGCCAGCCGTGGAACATCTGCGTGTCCTTCCCGCACATGAAGGACGCCTATTGGCTCGGCGTCGATTACGGCGTCGTGGAAGAGGCGAAGCGGCTCGGCGTGAACCTGAACGTGGTCGAGGCCGGCGGCTATACCGAGCTCGCCACCCAGATCAGCCAGATCGAGGACTGCGTGGCCTCGGGTGCCGACGCGGTGATCATCGGCGCGATCTCGTTCGACGGGCTCAACTCGGTGATCGGCGAGGTCGCGGGTGGCGGGACGCCGGTGATCGATGTCATCAACGGCGTGTCTTCGGACCAGATCGCCGCGAAATCGCTCGTGTCCTTCCACACGATGGGCGCCGAGACCGGGCGCTACCTCGCCGGGAAGCACCCGGCCGGCAGCGATCCGGTGCAGGTCGGCTGGTTCCCCGGTCCCGCGGGCGCGGGCTGGGTCGAGGCCGCGCACCAGGGCTTCATGGAGGCGATCGAAGGATCGGCGGTCGAGGTGCTCGAGCCGCGCTACGGCGACACCGGCAAGGAGGCACAGCTGAAGCTCGTCGAGGACGTGCTGCAGGCGAACCCCGAGGTCGACTACCTCGCCGGGACGGCGGTGACCGCCGAGGCGGCGCAGGGTCTCCTGCGCTCGCGCGGGCTGACCGACCAGATCGGCATCCTCGCCTTCTACATGACGCCCGGCGTCTACGAGGGGATCGAACGCGGCTTCATCGAGGCGGCGCCCGCGGATTCCATGGTGATCCAGGGCCGCATCGCCGTCGACCAGGCGGTGCGCATCCTCGAGGAGCAGGACTACATCAAGCATGTGGGGCCGAAGATCTTCGTGGTGAACCAGGACAATCTCGGCGAGGTCTCGCGCGAGGACATCCTGCCGCCCGAGAACTTCCGCCCGGTCTTCTCGGTCGACGCCGGCTGAGAGGGAGAGCGCCGGAGCCCGCGACCCTTCGCACCCCGAAGGCCGCGCGTTCCGGCGCGTCTGCACCATGTCACCCGAACCGCTCCTGACCACGCGCGGCCTGACCCGGGACTATCCCGGCGTGCGCGCTCTCGACGCTGTCGACTTCGACCTCGCGCGCGGCGAGGTGCACGTGCTCTTCGGCGAGAACGGCGCGGGCAAGTCGACGCTCATCTCCATGCTCGCGGGCGCCAATGTCCCGAGCGCGGGCAGCGTCCGCATGGACGGGCGCGAGGTCCGCTTCGCCTCCGTCGCCGACGCCCAGGCGGCCGGCATCTACACGGTCTTCCAGGAATTCTCTCTGATCCCCACGCTGAGCGTGGCCGAGAACATCTTTCTCGGGCGCGAACCGCTGCGGGGCCCCTTCGTCGACCATCGCGCCATGCGCCGGCAGGCCGCGGCCATCTTCGCCGAGCTCGACTTCGACATCGACCCGCGCGCCATGGTGGCGGGCCTGTCGCGGGCGCAGCAGCAGATGGTAGAGATCGCCAAGGCGCATCATGGCGACGCGCGGGTCCTGATCCTCGACGAGCCGACCGCGTCGCTGACCGATCGCGAGGTCGACCACCTGTTCGCCTATCTCGCGGGGCAGAAGGCGCGCGGCACCGGCATCGTCTACATCTCGCACCGCATCCAGGAATTCCGTCGCATCGCCGACCGCGTCACGGTCCTGCGCGACGGGGCGAAGATCGGCACCGTCGCCATGGCCGACACCGACGAGGACCGGCTGGTCGAGATGATGACCGGCCGCGCCATGTCCGAGATTTATCCCGCCATCGCGCGGCGCCCGGGCGAGGTCCTGATGCGCGCCGAGGCGCTGCGCGCGCCGGGGCTGAGCCCGGTATCCTTCGAGCTGCGCGCCGGCGAGGTGCTGGGCGTCGCGGGGCTCGTGGGCTGCGGCAAGTCGCGGCTCTTCCGGGCCGCGATGGGCCTTCTGCCGCGGCTCGGCGGTCGGCTCGAACTGGCCGGCGAGGACGTCACCCGCGCGCCCACGCGCGACCTGATCGCGCGGGGGCTCTACTACCTCTCGCCCGACCGCAAGGGCGAGGGGCTCGACCTCGTGCGGTCCGCCGCCGACAACCTCGCACTCAACGTGGTGATGGGCCGCGGCGGCGCGCTGGTCGACTGGCGCGCGGTGCGCCGCGACGTGGACGCCACCGCCGACCGGGTCGAGCTGCCGCAAGCCTACCGCCCGCGCTACGTCACGCAGCTGTCGGGCGGCAACCAGCAGAAGGTCCTGTTCGGCAAGTGCTTCGGCCAGCCGGCCGACATCTACATCCTCGACGAGCCGACGGTGGGCGTCGACGTGGGCACCCGCGCCGCGCTCTACCGGCTGGTCAAGGACCTGGCCGAGGCGGGCCGCGCCGTCGTCGTCATCTCGTCGGACCTGCCCGAGGTCATGAACCTCTCGCATCGCCTGATGGTGATGGCGGGCGGGCGCGTGACCGCCGAACTGAGCGGCGACGAGATCGCCGAGGACACAATCCTGCGCCATTTCTTCGAGGACGGGGACCGATCCCATGCCAGCTGACACCGCCCGCACCGACCAAGGCCCGCGGGGCGCGGGGGCGATCCTGCGCCGCGTCTTCCTGCGCCTCGGCGTCCTGCCCTTCTTCCTGGTGGGCGCCATCGCGATCTTCTCGGCGCTCTCCGCGAACTTCCTGACCGGGCAGAACCTCGTCAACGTGGCGCGGCAGTCGGTCTACCTCGTCCTCGTCTCCATGGGGCAGATGCTGGCGCTCGTCACCGGCGGGTTCGACCTGTCCGTGGGCACGGCCATCGCGCTGACCTCGGTCGTCTCGGCGCTGGCGATGGTCTGGGCGAGCGGCCTCTTTCCCGACGCGGTCTTCCTCGCGATCCTGATCGGCATGGCCGCGGGGTTTGGGGCGGCGCTGCTCCTCGGGCTCGTGAACGGCGTGGGCGTCGCGTATTTCGAGGTCTCGCCCTTCATCATGACGCTGGGCGTGTCGTCCGTGGGCGCGGGGCTCGCGCTGTTCCTCACCGGCGGCGTGCCGGTGTCGGGCCTGCCCTTCGAGTTCGGCAACATCTTCGGCTTCGGGCGGCTCTGGGGCGTGCCCGTGCCGGTGCTGATCGCGCTCGCCTGCATCGCCGTGATGTGGGTGCTCATGGCCCGTACGCGGCTCGGCACGCAGATCTACGCTGTCGGCGGCAACATCAAGGCGGCCCACCTGTCGGCCATCGACACCAAGCGCACGCTGATGATCGCCTACACGCTCTGCGCGCTCATCGCCTCGCTGACGGGCATCCTGCTGACCGCGCGCGTGGAATCCGGCGAGGCCAATCTCGGCGGGACGATCGCGCTCGAGAGCATCGCGGCCTGCGTCATCGCCGGCGTGTCGCTCCGCGGCGGCATCGGCCGGGTCGAGAACGTGGTCCTCGGCGCGTTCTTCATCGTGCTCGTGCAGAACGGGATGAACCTTGCACAGGTCTCCTCGTACATGCAGATGGTTCTGCTGGGCGCGCTCCTGATCCTCGCGGTGATCTTCGACCAGATGCGATACCGGATGATCCTGCGCGGCGCCTGAGGACGCAGGCCGGGAGGATCCCTTGATCGAGGTGGAAGACGTCACCGTCAGCCTGGGCGGACGGCGGGTGCTGGACTCGCTCCGGCTGTCGCTGCCCGAACGGCGCATCGGCATCGTCGGCCGCAACGGGTCGGGAAAGTCGACGCTCGCCCGCGCGATCGCCGGGCTGATCGTGCCCGAGGCGGGACGGGTGACGATCGGCGGGGCGGACATGGCGCGCGACAGGCGCGCCGCGCTGCGCAGCGTCGGCATCCTGTTCCAGAACCCGGATCACCAGATCATCTTTCCGACGGTGGAGGAGGAACTCGCCTTCGGCCTGCGGCAGCTCGGCCGCGATCCGGCCGGGGCGGCCGAGATGCTGGTGCGCTTCGGCCGCGCCGACTGGGCCGGGCGGCCCGTGGCGGAGCTGAGCCAGGGCCAGCGGCACCTCGTCTGCCTGATGGCGGTGCTGGCGATGCGGCCCCGGGTCATCCTCTTTGACGAGCCGTTCAGCGGGCTCGACATTCCGACGACGCGCGCGCTGCGGGCGCTCGTGGCCGGGCTCGAGGAGACTGTGATCCAGATCACCCACGATCCGGCCGCGATCGACGGCTACGACCGGGTGGTATGGATCGACGCGGGCACCGTGCGGGCCGACGGTCCGCCCGCCGCCGTGCTGCCGGCCTACCTCGCCGAGATGGAGGCGCCCGATGCCGAACGCCTGGCCTGACCGGAGGACGCCGCGATGCTGGCGCTGACCTCGCCGGTCGAAACCTGGGCGCACCGGATCCCGCCCGGCCCGAAGCTGGCCGCGCTCGCGGTCTTCAGCCTCGCGGTGTTCTTCGTGGAGGACCCGGTGCTCATGCTGCTGCCGCTCGGGTTCGCCGCCGCGGGCTTCGCCGCGCTCGGGCCCGTCGCGGCGCGCGCAGGCCTGCGCGCGATCCGGCCGCTCTGGATCTTCGTCGCGGTGCTGCTCGTCTGGCACGGCGCGACGGGCGAGCTCGACCGCGGGCTCGCCTTGTCGGGGCGCATCGTCGCGGCGGTGGCCATGGCGACGCTCGTCACCATGACCACGCGGCTCGACGACCTGATGGCGTTCCTCACGCGGGCGCTGGCGCCCCTGCGCCGGCTCGGGCTCGACCCGCAGGTCGCGGTCTTCGCCATGGCGCTCGTCATACGCTTCACGCCGGTTCTGCTTGCACGCGGTCGCGCATTGCGCGAGGCATGGGCGGCCCGGAGCCCGCGTCGTCCGACATGGCGGCTGGTCACGCCCATGGCGGTCGCCGCCCTCGACGACGCCGAGCACGTGGCCGAGGCGATCCGCGCCCGCGGAGGCCTCGGAAGCCCGCAGAACGAACAGGAGACCTGACATGGAACGGGACGTCACCTTCATCGCGCTCTTCGCGGCGCTCATCGCCATCCTGGGTCTCGTGCCGTCGCTGACACTGATCTCGGGCGTGCCGATCTCGGCGCAGTCGCTGGGCGTGATGCTGGCGGGCACCGTCCTCGGCGCCTGGCGCGGCGCGCTGGCGGCAACGCTCGTCGTCGTGCTCGTGGCGCTCGGCCTGCCGCTCCTTGCCGGCGGCCGCGGCGGGCTCGGCGTGTTCTTCGGCCCCACCGTGGGCTTCCTCGTGGGCTGGATCCCGGCGGCCTTCGTCGCGGGTCTCGTGACCGAGCGGCTGAAGCGCTGGCCGACCTTCCCCGCGGCCGCGGCGGGCGCGGTGCTGGGCGGCATCCTCGTCCTGTACATCCCCGGCATCCTCGGCATGGCGGCGATCCTCGGCAAGTCGCTGCCCGAGGCGACGCTGCTCTCGACGCCGTTCATCCCGGGCGACATCCTGAAGGCCGTGCTGGCGGGCCTCGTGACCGCGACGCTGGCGCGCGCGCGGCCGGGCAGCGTGCCCTCGCGGCCGGCGGGATGAGCGCCGGCGCGGTGACCGAAACCGACCTCTCGCTGGCGCTGCGGCTCGCGCGCGCCGCGGGGGCTATCCTGGACGATCACTGGCGCGCCCGCGACCGCCTGACCCCGCAGGACAAGCGCGCCGGCGACTTCGTGTCCGAGGCCGACATGGACGCCGAGCGGCACCTGCGCGCAGGCTTTGCCGCCGCGCGCCCCGACGACGGATGGCTCGGCGAGGAAACGGGCGAAGGCGCGCCGGCACGGCGCCGCTGGATCGTCGATCCGCTCGACGGCACGACGAATTTCCTGCGCGGCATCCCGCACTGGGCGGTATCGGTCGCGCTCGAGGAGGACGGGAAGCTCGTCCTCGGCGTGGTGCACGACCCGCTGCGGGGCGAGACCTTCGCCGCCCGCGCGGAGGGACCCGCCACGCTGAACGGCACCTCCATCGCCCCTGCCGCGACCGCGACCCTGACGCCCGCGCTCTTCGCGACCGGCATCCCCTTCGGCGACATGCCGCACATCGACGCGCACGCGCGCGACATCGCGCGGCTCGTGCCGCAATGCGCGGGCGTGCGGCGCATGGGCGCCGCGGCACTCGACCTCGCCTGGGTCGCGGCGGGCCGCTACGACGGGTTCTGGGAGCGCCGGCTCCGGCCCTGGGACATCGCGGGCGGCCTCGTCATCATGCGCGCCGCCGGCGTGCGCGTGGCCGCGCTCGATCCCGCCGAACGGCCCGAGGACCGCGGCACGGTGCTGGCCGCCGCCCCGGGCGTGTTCGACGCCTTCGCCGCGCTGCTCCGCGACGGGTAGGGCGCGATCACGCGCATTTTTGCGGTCTCGGGCTTGTCCGCACGGCCACCGGACTAGATGCGGGAAATGTCTGAGAAACTTCGCGGATCTCGCCGAATGCCGCCGGCCGACACCTCGACCCAAGCGGGCGCCGCAGGATCGCGCCCGACGACCCGCAGCCGCGCGTGGCACCGCCCGGCCGCATGACCACGGACGCGCTCTGGTGCATCGGGCCGCGGACGGTCGAACTTCGCCCCGGGGCGGAGGGGGACGGGGTCGCGCTCGACACGCTCTTTTCCGGAATCAGCCGGGGGACGGAACGGCTCGTCTTCGAGGGCCGCGTCCCCGAATCCGACGCCGCGCGCATGCGTGCGCCGTTCCAGGAGGGCGACTTTCCCTTCCCGGTGAAATACGGCTACGCCGCCGTTGCGCGCGCGACCGAGGGCGCGCATGCGGGCAGGAACGTCTTCGCGCTGGCCCCGCACCAGGCGCACATGCGCCTGCCCGAGGATGCGCTGATCCCCCTGCCCGAGGACGTTCCGCCCGAACGCGCGGTGCTCGCCGCCAACATGGAGACCGCGCTCAACGTGCTCTGGGATTCGGGCGCGGGCGCGGGCGACCGGGTCGCCATCGTGGGCGCGGGAACCGTCGGGGCGCTGGTCGGCTACCTCGCCGCGCGCCTGCCCGGGGCCGAGGTCACGCTGGTCGACACGCTGCCCGAGCGGGGATCGCTGGCCGCGGCGCTCGGCTGCGGCTTCGCGGGACCGGGCGACGCGCCCGGCGACTGCGACGTCGTCATCCACGCGAGCGCGAGCGCGCGGGGCCTCGCCTCTGCCCTCGCCGCCGCCGGACCGCAGGCCACCGTGGTCGAGGCGAGCTGGCATGGCGCGGGCACCACCGAGGTGCCGCTCGGCGGCGCGTTCCACAGCCTGCGCCTGAGGCTCGTCAGCTCGCAGGTGGGCGCGCTGCCGCCACTGCGCGCGCCGCGCTGGACCTATCGCCGGCGGCTGACGAAGGCGCTGGAACTTCTTGCCGATCCGGCGCTTGACGTCCTGATCTCCGGCGAGACCGGCTTTGCCGACCTGCCCGGGCGCTACGCGGCGATCCTCGACGACCCGCAGACGCTCTGCCACCGCATCCGTTACCCGAACTGAACACAGGAAGACCCATGTTTGCCGTCGAAGTCCGTGACCACATCATGATCGCCCACTCCTTCCCCTCCGAGCTCTTCGGCCCGGCGCAAGGGATGCACGGCGCGACCTTCATCGTCGATGCGGCCTTCTTCACCGACGACATCGACGAGCACGGGCTGGTGGTCGACATCGGCCTTGCGACCGAGGTGCTGACCGACGCGCTCGGGCCGCTGCGCTACAAGAACCTCGACGAGGTGCCGGAATTCGCGGGCAAGTTCACCACGACCGAGTTCCTCTGCGGGCACATCTTCAAGGTGATGGCCGAGCGGGTCCGCGCGGGCGACCTCAAGGACAGCGGCCGGGTCAAGCGCCTGCGCATCCAGCTGCACGAGAGCCATACCGCACGCGCGTGGTACGAGGCGGAGATCTGAGCGATGGCATTCGCCGCCGACTGGCTCGCCCTGCGTGAACCCGCCGACCGCGCCGCGCGCGACGCGGGTCTCCTTGCCGAAGCCGCGGCCGCGGCAGGCCCGGCGCCGGTGGTGCTCGACCTCGGCAGCGGCACCGGGTCGACGCGGCGGTCCTTCGACGGTCTCCTGCCGGACGCGCGCTGGCGGCTTCTCGACAGCGATCCGGCGCTGCTCGACGTGGCGGCGGCCGAGGGCGGCGACCGTGTCGAGTGCATCCGGCACGACCTGAACGATGTCGAGGCGCTGCCGCTCGACGGCGTGTCGCTGGTCACCGCCTCGGCGCTTCTCGACCTCGTGTCCGAGGACTGGCTCGAGCGGCTGGCGCGCGTCCTGTCCGCCCGCGGCGTGCCCTTCTACGCGGCCCTGACCTATGATGGCGTCATGCGGTGGACGGCGCCGCGGCCGGGCGACGACGCGGTGGTCGCGGCCTTCAACGCGCACATGACGGGCGACAAGGGGTTCGGTCCCGCGCTCGGCCCCGGTGCGGCGGACGCCGCGGCAGGACCTTTCCGCCGCGCAGGTTATATTGTGGCGGAGGCGCCGAGTCCCTGGCGGCTCGGGCCGGACGAGGCGGCGCTTCAGCGCGCCTTTCTCGAGGGCGTCGCCACCGCGGCGCGCGAGGCCGGGCGCGACGACGCGACGGAGTGGAATGCCGCGCGGCAGGAGGCCATCGCCGACAGCCGCGCGGAGATCGGTCACCGCGACCTGTTCGCACGGCCCCCGACGGCGACGACGTGAGAGGGTAAGAGGAGCACGCACATGCAGAACGTAGAGGTCACTCCCCGTGTCTGGGACCGCATCCTGAACGTGCGCTCTGCCCGGGCGTGCCATTGCTGCGGCAGCTGGAGCCCGGCGGAACGCGCCGCGCTCGACCTCTACGGGCCGATGGCGCGGCGCGACCTCGGGCCGGTGACCATCGGCCAGATCGGCCAGTCGCTCGACGGGCGCATCGCCACCGTCACCGGCGACGCGCGCGACGTGTCGGGCGCCGGCGGGCTCGCGCACCTGCACCGCATGCGCGCGCTGGTCGACGGCGTGGTGATCGGCGTGCGCACGGCGCTGCACGACGCGCCGCGGCTGACCGTGCGGCTCTGCAGCGGGTGCAATCCCGCGCGCATCGTGGTCGATCCGCAAGGGCGCCTGCCCGACGACGCGGGCCTCCTGACCGCCGACGACGACGCGCGGCGCATCGTGATCCAGGCAGTGGATCGCCCGCGCCCGGAGCGGGTCGAGGTGATCCGCCTGCCGGTGCGGGCCGACGGGCGCTTCGATCCGCACGACATCCTGTCGGCGCTGCACGAAGCGGGCCTCTCGTCGATCCTGATCGAGGGCGGCGGCATCACCATCGCGAGCTTCCTTGAGGCGGGCCTGCTGACCCGGCTGCAGGTCGCGGTGGCGCCGCTGCTGATCGGGGGTGGCCCGCAGGGCCTGACCACACAATCGCCGGTCGCGCGGCTCTCGGACGCGATCCGGCCGGAGACCCGGGTCTTCGGCCTCGATACCGATGTCCTTTTCGACTGCGCGCTCTCGCCTGCAGCGTCCGAAGCCGCGCAGCCGATCCATGGCGGGCCGAAGCTCGTGACCCGCCGCGCCGCGCCGGACTGACGGCTCAGACGAGGCTGTCGAAGACCTGCGCCGCGACCCGCGCGGTGTCGCCCCAGCCGGGCAGCCGGGCTCCCGCCGCGGCGGCGGCCCGCGCCAGCCTGTCCCGGTGATCCGCGTCGGACAGGAGCGCGCGCAGGGCGCCGGCGAAGGCGTCCGCGTCGTCGACCGGCACGACGCGTCCGGCATCGGCCGGAACGGTATCCGGGACGGCCCCGGCGCGGCAGCTGACGATCGGCAGCCCGTTCAGCAGCGCCTCGTCGAACACGATCCCGTACCCCTCGTACCGCGTGGCGAGCGCAAAGACCGTGGCCCGGCGGTAGAGGTCGAGAAGCGCGTCGCGCGGCACCGATCCCGGCAGGCGGACACGGTCGGCGATGCCATGTCCCTCCGCCCGCGCCACGAGCCGCGCGCGTTCGCCGTCGGCGCGCTCGCCGCCGGCGATCACCGCCTGCCAGTCGAGGCCGGCTATTCCTGCCAGCGCGTCGATGAGCACGTCGTGTCCCTTCCGCGGATGCAGCATGCCGACGGCGAGGATCAGCGGCGGTGCGGCCTTTTCGGCCGGATCGGGCCGCAGCGCGGGACGGTCGGTGCCCGGCCGCGCGACGGTGACGCGACCCGGATCGACACCGTAGCGCTCGCCAAGGATCGACGCGGTGTGGGGGCTCGGGACGAGGACGTGGCGCGCGTGGGCGAGGTTGTCGCGTTCGCTGCGGAAGAGACGGTCTGCCTCGGCGTCCGGCAGCCCGCTCTCGAGGGCGAGCGGATGGTGCACCATCGCCACCACGGGCGCGCGGATCCGCCCGAGCCCCCCGGTGTCGAGCGCCCCGAAGGCAAGCCCGTCGACCACCAGGACGTGGTCCGCTGGCACCGCCGCAAGCCGGTCGAGCGCGTCGTCCATGCCGGCTGCGCCCGGGGCCGGAAAGCCCGAGTCGAGCAGGAGCGGCCGCACGTCGCGGCCCGCCTCGGTCAGCGCCTCGCAGAGCCGGCGGTCGTAGATCGTGCCCCCGGTCAGCGCGTCGAGCGATCCCGGCAGGGCGAAGGTCACGGTGGCGCTCACTCGGTCGGTCCCTTTCGCGGTGCTGCCGCCGCATCTGCACCCGCCGCGCGGGCATCCGCAAGCCGGTCTGGCGAGCTGAAGGTGCGCAGGATCAGGTCGCGCATGCGGTCCATGGGCAGCGGGTCCACCGCGGGGCCGGGCAGAAGACCGGCCTCCCAGCCCCAGTCCGAGGCCCGGGCCACGAGATCGGGCGACCCGATCAGGTGCGCGGGCACGTGCGGGCGGGTATCCTCGGCGATCCAGCCCGCGGCCTGGTGGTCCCCGAGGATCAGGATCAGCGGCGGCCGCGCCGCCTCGCCGCGCCGCGCGGCGAACTCGAACACCGTCGAGAGCGCGTAGTCGAGCGCGAGGCGGTACTGCTCGCGCACGCGGTCGCGGTCGCGCCAGACCACAGCCGGCGCGTCACCGGCGCGGCGGCTGCCGTCGAAGATGCTGCCGTCCCCCACGGCCTGCCAGTCCACGGGTTCCGCGATGGGCGTCCAGGGAGCGTGCGAGGAGATGAGCGCGACCTGCGCCGCCACGGGCGCGCGGTCCGCGCCGTCGAGGATGTGCTCGAGCTGCCGCAGCGTGTATTGGTCGGGCATGGTGACCCAGTCGAACGGCTCTCCGCGGTATCCGAGCGATGCCGCGACCCGTGTCTCCTCGAAGCCGAGCGCGCGGGCCTCGGGCCAGGGCATGGTGATGCCGGGCATGACCGCGAGACTGCGGAACCCGGCGCCGCCCGCGATCTGCCAGAGCGTCCGCCGCCCGGTCCGCAGCGCCGCCACGTGGCGCATCTGGTCCGGCACCCAGAGCCCGGTCGCGAGGGTCGTGTGCGACAGCCAGCTCTGCCCGCCGCTCGTCGGCGCGACGAGAAGGCCCGACCGCGAGGCAAGGCCCGCGGCATCGAGCGCCTCTTCGGCGCGGCCGAGCGTCGCGCGGTGCGTCGGCGCATAGGTGGCGCCGTCGAGGCTCGCGCGGCCGTAGCTTTCCACGAAAATCACGAGAAGATCGGTGTCGATCGCGTCGAGAAGCCCCTCGCGCCCGGCCACGGCGTCGTCGCGCGCCTGCACCGCGAAGTCGCGCATCGCCGCGACCGTGCGGCGCCCGAGCGCCACCTTCTCGACGCCCGTGCGTGCGGTGAAGGCCGCGCCCGGAGGCTCGGCCGGCAGGCGCCAGAGGCCGCGCGCCTCGCCAACCTCGCCGACCGCAACGCCCGCCGCGGCGAGGGCCGCGGCGCCGAGGACCGGCCGCACAGGCCGCGCGGCCCCGCTGCGCATCCAGACCCCCGTGGTCCAGGTGGCGAGCCCCGTCAGCGCCACGACCGCGGCGATCCCCGCCACCGCCGCGCCCACGGCGGCGAGCGTCCCGAGGCTCCCCGCCAGAACGTTCAGGCCCGCCGGGATCAGCGGCCAGTCCGCGACCGGGTTGAAGGACCGCGACAACGCCACCTGCGTCACGAGGTCCGCGACCTTGAGCGTGACGAGCACCACGAGCGCCCCGACCACGAGGACCCGCAGGATCCGGCCCGCGCGGCCGGGGCCGAGCGCCAGGAACCCGAGAAGGATCGCGGGCAGTTCCAGCGGAATGAGCCGCAGTGCCCCGGGCGTCATGGCGCCGGGGTGGTTCGGCAGGATCAGGAGGAGGTCGAGAACAAGCGCGGCGAGCGCCAGCGCGATGCCCCTCCGGGCGATTGTCCTGCCAGTCATCTCCGCTGCCAGAGCCACAACACGTCGCGGCCGAACGAGGCCGACAGGATCGCCGCCGCCCCGAGCGCCACCGGCCCGATCGCCACATGTGGCAGGACCGGCACCTGCAGCACGATCAGCGCCGAGAGCTGCACGACGCAGGCCGCCTTGCGCGAGAACCGGTCGGGCAGGTCTCGGCCGAGCCACGGCAGGAGCAGCGCCGCCGCGACGAACACGTAGCGCAGGAAGCCCAGCACCAGCATGGCCGGCACCAGCGCCGCAGAGACGCCGTGCGCCGCGTGCAGGGCGAGGATGCAGGCGAGCGCCGCGTCGACCTCGAGGTCGAACCGCGCGCCGAAGCGGGAGGTCATGCCGCGCGTCCGCGCGAGCCACCCGTCGACCCCGTCGAGCGAGAGCGCGAGGAGCGCCACCGCCGGGACGAGCCACGGCGTGCCCGTGCCCGTCAGCAGCGGCACGGCCAGGAAGGCGACGAGAACGCCGCGGAATGCCGTGACCACGTTGCACCAGCCGAGCGCCGGATAGGGCAGGTCGTGGGGCAGCCGCGTGACGATCGCCGTCGCCGCCACCGCGTAGAGCGCGAGGACCGCGAGCGCCTCGATCCCCGGAGCGAGCGCCTTGGCCAGGAGCGCGATCAGCACGGCCCCGCCGAGCGCGCAGAGGGCGAAGTCGCGCTGCGCCTCGCACGCCCCGAACAGGACGCGCGCGCGCGCGGCGCGGATCGGGGGCGGGGGGTCCTGTCGCAAATCTGTCATGCGTCCACAGGTAGGAGGTCCGCCAAGCGGTCAAGGCCGCGCCCGCCAACAGGATCGTGAGGACGCGGCCCGCGCGGGTCGTTCAGCCGCCCGGCGCGGGGTCGAGGACGACCTCTGCGCGCACCGGGCGGTGATCCGACGCGGCGCGCAGGCCGGGGCCGTCCAGCACCTCGAATGCCGTCACCCGTGCCCCGTCGGCGCCGAGCACGCGGTCGAGCGGCAGGAGCGGCCGCCCCGCCGGAAAGCTGCGCCGTGCAGGCCCCGCGAACCGCCGGATCGTCACCCGCGGCGCGAAGGCGAGGCCGCCCCAGGGACGCCATTCGTTGAGGTCCCCGCAGAGGACGGTCGGCCGCGTCGCCGACCGCGACAGGAACTGGCCGAGCGTGCGCATCTGCGCGATGCGCAGCGGCTGCGCCAGCGACAGGTGCGTGGCGATCAGCCGGAAGGGATTCCCGTCCCGCCGGCAATCGAGCGCCACGGCCCCCCGGTGGCACTGCCCCGGCAGGTCCATGAGCGCGCCACCCTCGAGGACGATGTCGGGCCGCGCCAGCACCACGACGCCGTGGAACCCGTGGCTCTGCGGCCCCCAGCGCAGGGCCGGATCGGCCTGCGCGTGCACGAGGCCCGTCGCGTGCGCGATGGCGCGCAGGTCGAGGACGCCGCGCTGCGGCCGCGCCTCCTCGTCGGCCTCGACGAACACCATGAGGTCGAGCCCCCGCGGCCAGACCTCGCGCAGGAAGACGTCGACCGTCCCTGCGGGGTTCTGGCACCCGTCGTTCCAGCGCCCGCGATGCACGTTCCAGACGCCCACCGACAGCCCGTGCCGATCGTCCCCGTTCGCTCCGTGCCGCAAGAGACGCAGTCCTCCGTCCGGTCCGCCTTGCGGTAGAGATGCGGCGCGGGCCGCGCGAAGCAAGCCGGGGGGGCTTGCGGCCGACCCGCCCGCCGGGGCAGGGTCGCCCCGATCCCGCCCCACAGGAGACCCGCATGAAGCGTTCCGCGATCAACGACATCCTCGGCGCGGCGGACGAGATGATCCGCGCCCACGGCTTCACCCTGCCGCCCTTCGCCTACTGGAGCCCCGAGACGTTCCGCGCGCGCGCCGCCGAGGCCCGGCACGTGATCGATGCGCGCTGCGGCTGGGACATCACCGATTACGGCGCCGGCCGCTTCGACGAGATGGGCCTTTTCCTGTTCACCCTGCGCAACGGGCGGCAGGACGACCTCTCGCGCGGGCGGGGCATGTGCTACGCCGAGAAGCTGCTGATCACCCGGCAGGACCAGCTGTCGCCGCTGCACACCCACGTCATCAAGGCCGAGGATATCATCAACCGCGGCGGCGCGACGCTGGTGGTGGAACTCTATGGCTCGGACGATGCCGGCCGCTTCGCGGAGGATCGCGGCGGCACCGTGCTCTGCGACGGCATCGCGCGGCCCTACGCCGCGGGCGAGAAGCTGCGCCTTGCGCCCGGCGAAAGCGTGACCCTGATGCCGGGCGACTGGCACGCGTTCTGGGGCGAGGGCGGCGACGTGCTGGTGGGCGAGGTGTCGACCGTCAACGACGACGAGACCGACAACGTGTTCCGCGATCCGATCGGGCGCTTCGCCTCGATCGAGGAGGACACCGAGCCGCGGCACCTGCTCGTCAGCGACTACGCAGGCTGGCTCGGCTGAGCGCTCAGACCCCGCGGCCAGCCCGCGTCGTCGAGAAGCCTCGCGAGGCCCGCGAAGGCATCGGCCGCGGGCGTCGCCTCGCCGCGGCCCTGGGCCAGGAACTTCTCCGCCGCCTCGGCAAAGAGGATGGCGCGGTCGACCTCGGCATCGGTGCCGCGACGATAGGCACCGAGGCGGATCAGTTCCTCCATGTCGGTATAGCGGGCGATGGCGGCACGGGCGGCGCCGAGGATCGCGTTCTCGGTGTCGCTGTGGCAGTCGGGAAGCATCCGCGACAGGCTGCGTTCGAGGTCGACGGCGGGATACCTGCCGCGCTCGGCGATGCGACGCGACAGCACGAGATGGCCGTCGAGCGTGCCGCGCACCGCGTCGGCGACCGGGTCGTTCATGTCGTCGCCGTCGACGAGCACGGTGTAGAGCGCCGTGATGTCGCCCTGCCCCGCGCTGCCCGGTCCCGCCCGTTCCAGAAGCTGCGGCAGCTCGGAAAAGACGCTGGGCGGAAAGCCCCGCGCGGCCGGCGGCTCGCCCAGCGACAGGCCGATCTCGCGCTGCGCCTGCGCGAACCGCGTCACGCTGTCGATCATCAGCAGGACCCGCATGCCGGCATCGCGCAGGGCCTCTGCCACCGCGGTCGCGGTCCACGCGGCCTGCCGGCGCAGGAGCGGCGCCTCGTCCCCCGTGGCGACGACGAGGATGGACCGCGCGAGCCCCTCCTCGCCGAGGGCCGTGCGGATGAAGTCCTGCACCTCCCGCCCGCGTTCGCCCACGAGCCCCACCACGATCGCGTCGGTCTCGGCCCGACGGGCGAGCATCGACATCAGGGTCGACTTGCCGACGCCCGAGCCCGCGAAGATGCCCATGCGCTGCCCGTGGCAGAGCGGCGCGAAGACGTCGAGCGTCCTGACGCCGGTCTCGAGCCGGGCGCCCACCGGGCGGCGGGCAAAGGCCGAAGGCGGCGCCGCCCGCACCGGGCGGGCGCGTCCCGCGGGCGGAAGCGGCCCGCGCCCGTCCACCGGGCGGCCGAGCGCGTCGATCACGCGCCCGATCCAGTCGGGGCCCGCACGCAATCCCTCCTCGGCGCCGCCGATCTCGACCGGCGTGCCCGGCCCGACGCCGTCCCAGGTCCCGAAGGGCAGGATATGCGCGCCGGCCGCGTCGACGCCCACCACCTCGCCCGGCACCGGCCCGGCCTCGCCGTGCACCGTGCAGCGCGTGCCGATGCCGAGCGCGCGGTCGAGCCCGGTCACCGTGAGCCTCAGCCCGATCACCGCCGAGACCCGGCCGACGCGCCGCGCGTTCGGCACCGCCTCCACCGCGGCGCGCATGGTCGAAAAGATGGTTTGCAAGGATAGTTTCCCTTGGTGCCTCCACTTATTCATGATAATAGATGAATAAACGGGCAGGGTATAGTATGAATATCGGTTCTCTTTCCTTCTTCGAACTTGCCTCGGAGCGGCTGCGCTGGCTTGCCGCCAAGCAGGAAGTCGTCTCCCAGAACATCGCCAACGCCAACACGCCGGGCTACCGCGCCCGCGACGTCGCCGCCTTCGACGACCTGATCGGCGAGGGAAGTGCGCCGGCCCGCACCGGGCTCGCCGTCACCCGGGCCGGGCACATCGAGGGCGCGGGCCGTGCGGCGTCGGGCCATGCCACGCATGTCGACCGCGACGCGCGCGTGCGCAGCATCGACGGCAACACCGTCGCGCTCGAGGAGCAGATGATCGTCGCTACCGATACCGAGGAAAGCTACCGCCTGGCCGCCGACCTTTACCGCAAGGGCCACGACATGATGATCCTGGCCATCGGCGGCCGCCGTTAAGGAGAGACCCGCATGGATCCGTTGAAATCCATCTCCGCCATCGCGGCGAGCGGCATGTCGGCGCAGGGCTCGCGCCTGCGCGTCGTGTCCGAGAACGTGGCAAACGCGGACACCCGCGGCACCACGCCCGGCGCCGATCCCTACCGGCGCAAGACCATCTCGTTCTCGGAGCATCTCGACCGCGCCAGCGGCGCCAGCATGGTCGAGGTATCGACCGTCGGCCGCGAGCCGGGCGAATTCGCACTGGTGCACGACCCCTCGCACCCGGCCGCCAACGAGGACGGGTTCGTCAAGGTGCCGAACGTGAACGCCATGCTCGAGATCGCCGACATGCGCGAGGCCGCGCGCAGCTACGAAGCCAACCTGACCATGTTCGAGACGGGCCGCCGCATGCGGTCGCGCCTGCTCGACCTTCTCAAATGACGTTCTGACACGGGAACAGGGTGATGACAGAAAGTCTCGTCTCCTCCAACGCGGCCCTCGGCGCCTACCGGCTGTCGCAGGGTCTGCGGACCGAACCGGGCGCGGCGCCCGCGACCGGGCCCGCCGGCGCGGATTTCGCCGACATGCTGGCCGAGGCCGGCGCCAATGCCGTCGAGCGCGCCCGCAGCGCCGAGGCGGTCATGACCGAAGGCCTCGCGGGCGGACATTCGACGCAGGACGTGGTGCAGGCCACCCTCAGCCTCGAATCGACCGTGAAGGTCACGGTCGCCATCCGCGACAAGCTGGTCGAAGCCTACCAGGAAATCATGCGAATGCCGATTTGAGGCATGCACCATGACCGAGGGTGAGGTTTACGACTTCCTGACGGACGCGATCTGGACGGTGCTGATCGGCACCGCGCCGGTGCTCGCGCTCGCGCTCGCCGTCGGGCTGATCATCGCCTTCTTCCAGGCGCTGACGCAGATCCAGGAAATGACGCTGACCTTCGTGCCGAAGATCGTCGTCATCCTGATCGGCGTCGCCGCCACCACGCCCTTCATCTACTCGATGCTGCAGGGCCTCTCGGACCGCAGCTTCGACGCGATCGCGAGCGGCGGGTTATGAGGGGACCGGGCGCCCTCGCCGCGGCGGCCCTCGTCGCCGCGCTGCCGGCCGGTCCGGCCGCGCCCACGGGATGGGAATCCTTCTATGCCGGCGGGGGCGGCGCGGCGGGCACGACGGCGCAGGCGCCGCGGTCCGGCGGGGTCAGCGGCATCTGCATCCGCGCCATCCTCGACGCCCAGCAGCGTCACGGCATCCCGGGCAACATCCTTCTCGGGATCGGCCTGCAGGAGGCGGGGCTCATGCAGAACGGCGAGCTCACGGTCTGGCCGTGGGCGGTGAATTCCGAGGGCGCGGGCTACCATTTCGACACGCTGCACGGCGCGCTCGACTTCATCGCCAAGGAACACGCGCGCGGCGTGTCCTCGATCGACGTGGGCTGCCTGCAGATCAACATGCGCTGGCATCCGGACGCCTTCGACGACGTGCGGGACGGCTTCCGCCCCGAGGTCAACGCCGATTACGCGGCACGCTTCCTCAAGCGGCTCTATGCCGAGACCGGCGACTGGCAGGAGGCCGCCGGCGCCTACCATTCCCGCACGCCCGAGAAGCAGGCCATCTACCGCGCCTCGGTGCTGCGCAACATCCGCGTGGCCAACCAGCGCATCGACACCTTCCGCGCGATGGCGGGCGGGGCCGCACGCCATGTGGCCGACGCTCCGGCGCCGGCGCCGCTCGGGGGGCCGTTCTGGTCGGCCGCGCATGCCGAGGGCTCGGCGCGCCGGTCGCTCTTTGCCGCGGGCGAGCTGCAGCCGCTCCTGCCCAACCTGCGCAAGGGAAACTGATCGCATGTCGGCCAGCCGCACCGTGTCCGCCGATGTCTGGGCGAAGGGTCTCGCCAACCGCGACGTGGGCTTCGCCATCGGCGTCACGCTGGTGCTCGCGATGCTCTTCGTGCCGCTGCCCGCGTTCCTCCTGGACCTCGGGCTCGCGATCTCGCTGTCGGTGTCGGTGCTGATCCTGATGGTCGCGCTCTGGATCAAGGCGCCGCTCGAATTCAACGCCTTCCCGACGCTCCTCCTCGTAGTGACGCTGATGCGGCTGTCGCTGAACGTCGCCTCGACCCGGCTGATCCTGTCCGAGGGCCATACCGGGACGGGGGCCGCGGGCGGCGTGATCGAGGGCTTCTCGCGCTTCATCGTGGCCGGGTCCTACGCGATCGGCATAGTGATCTTCGCGATCCTCGTGGTCATCAACTTCATCGTCATCACCAAGGGCTCGACCCGGATCGCCGAGGTGTCCGCGCGCTTCTCGCTCGACGCCATGCCGGGCAAGCAGATGGCGATCGACGCCGACCTCGGCGCCGGCCTCATCGACGACGCAGAGGCGCAGGCACGCCGCCGCAAGCTCGAGGAGGAGACGGGGTTCTTCGGCGCCATGGACGGCGCGTCGAAATTCGTGCGCGGCGACGCGGTCGCGGGCATCATCATCGTCCTCATCAACATCCTGGGCGGCATCCTGATCGGGACGGTCCAGCACGGGCTCAGCCTGTCGGACGCCGCTGCGACCTACACCACGCTCACGATCGGCGACGGGCTCGTCAGCCAGATCCCGGCGCTGGTCGTGTCGATGGCCGCAGGCCTCATCGTCACCAAGGGCGGCACCGAGGGCGCGGCGAACGAGATCGTCCTGTCGCAGCTCGGCCGCTTCCCCAAGGCGCTCTACATGGCCGGAGCGCTGCTGCTCGGGATGGGGCTCCTGCCCGGCTTTCCGCTCGCGGTCTTCGTGGTGCTCGCGGCGCTGATGGCCGGCACCGGCGTCCTGCTCGACCGGCAGACCCGGCGCGATGCGCGCACCAAGGCGGTGGCGGAGAAACGCGCCAAGGACACGCCGCAGCTGACCGAGGAGGAGGCGCTGAAGGAGACGATGCGCGTCGACGACCTGTGCCTCGAGCTCGGCGCGGCGCTGGTGGCGCTTTCGGACAGCGACGACGCGGCCCTTCCCGGCAAGATCAAGAGCCTGCGCGGCCTTTTCGCCCGCGAATACGGCTTCGTCCTGCCGGCGGTTCGGATCCGCGACGAACCCTCGCTGCCGATCAACACCTACCGCATCCTCGTGCAGGGGACCGAGGCCGTGCGCGGAGACATCCGCCCGAACGGCCGCATGGTGCTGACCCCGCCGGAGATGACGATCAAGCTCGCCGGTGAAAAGGCTCGCGACCCGGCGTTCGGGCTCGAGGCGCTCTGGGTGGACCGGGCGGGCGCGCAGCGGGCCGAGGAACACGGCCTGACCGTGGTCGACCCCGAGAGCGTGCTGACCACGCACCTGACCGAAGTGGTCAAGGACCACATGGCGGAATTGCTGAACTACGCCGCGGCCAAAGACGCGGTCGAACGGCTGGACCGCGACTACCAGAAGCTCGTCGCGGACCTGAACGTGCCCTCGCCCACGATCCTGCTGCAGCACGTGCTGCAGCGGCTCCTGGCCGAGCGGCTGTCGATCCGCAACACCCCGCTGATCGTGGAGGCGATCGCGGAGGCCGCGCGCACCACGACGAACGTCACCCGCGTGACCGAGCACGTGCGCCAGCGGCTGTCCAAGCAGATCTGCGCCGCACTTGCGGACGCCGCGGGCTACCTGCCGGTGATCGGGCTCTCGCCCGAATGGGAACGCGAGCTGCTCGAGGCGATCCGCACAAACGGCGACGACCAGAGCTTCCTGATGTCGCCGCACCGCGTGCAGGAATTCGTGCTGGCCGCGCGCAAGGAGATCCAGGCGCAGGCGCAGTCGGACAGCTGGCCCGCGATCCTCGTGCCGGCCGAGATCCGGCCGCACGTGCGCTCCATGCTCGAGCGCGTCAGCCCCTCTACACCCATCATCTCGCACGGCGAGATCCACCGGAAGGCGTCGCTGCGCACGGTCGGGCGGATCGGCGGCTAGGCGGATGGACCTGACCGCCTTCGTCACCGCGCAGTTCCTGGGCGTCGCCGCCATCTTCGCCCGGATCGGCACGGTCTTCCTGTTCATGCCGGGTTTCGGCGAACGGTCGATCCCGGTCCGCCACCGCCTCGCGCTCGCGCTCGTGATGTGCATCGCCCTGTCCCCCGCCCTGCCGGTCGGACCGCTGGAGCTGTCGGGACTGGCGGCGATCCTGGCGCTTCTCGGCACCGAGGCGACGCTCGGGCTCTGGCTCGGGATGACCGCGCGGATCCTCATGAACGCGCTCAACTTCGCCGGCTACCAGATCGGCATGACCTCGGGCCTCGCCAACGCGCTCGCCCCCAGCATGGGCGCGTTCGAGGGCGCGACCCTCGTCGCCTCGACGCTGATGCTCGCGGGCACGACGCTGATCTTCGCGACCGACCTGCACCACGTGATCGTCGGCGCCATGGTCATGTCCTACGACATCTTCCCGCTGGGCGGCATCATGCCCGGCGACATGGCGCGGCAGATCGTGCGCGCCGCGGGCATGAGCTTCTACGTCGGCGTGTCGATCGCGGCCCCCTTCTATGTCATGGGTCTCGTCCTCAACGTGGGCCTCGGGCTTGCCAACCGCCTGATGCCGACGCTGCCCGTGTTCTTTGTCGCGATGCCGGTCCTGCTGGCCTCGGGGCTCCTCGTCATGACCATGGCGCTGCCGTCGATGCTGTCGGGTTTCCTGACGGTCTTCGCCGACTGGCTCGGCTTGCTGACCTTCTGAGGAGACGACGATGTCGGAGACCGAGGACAAGTCGAGCAAGACGGAAGAGCCGACAGACAAGAAGATCCGCGACGCCCGCAAGAAGGGCGACGTCCCGAGTTCCAAGGAAACCGGCAACCTGATGAGCATCTTCTCGCTCTTCGTGGTGACCGCGCTCATCCTGCCGGCCGCCGCGCCGCAGTTGGCCGAGGCGCTGTCGCGCGTGATCGAGAGCGCGGGCCGCGTCGAGATCGGCGAGGCGGGCGAAGGCCTCGACGAGGCCGGCCGGGTCATGCGCGGCCTCGGCCTGCCGCTCGCGATGATCCTCGCGCCGGCCTTCGCGGTCATGGTGGCGCTGGCGATCTTCGGCGTCCTGATCCAGGGCGAGGTCGTCGTCGCGGGCGAACGGATCAAGCCCAACCTGTCCAAGATCAACCCCCTGTCGGGCCTGAAGAAGCTCTTTTCCAAGGACACGCTGGTCGAGTTCGCGAAGAACCTCGCCAAGGTCGCCGTGGTGGGCATCATCGGCGTCTGGATCGCGCGGGACGCGGTGACCGCGATCTGGCAGGGGCGGCTCTTCGCGCCCGAGGCCCTGCCCGGCTACCTGCAGCACGAGGTGTCGCGCGTGCTGATCGGCGCCTCCGCCTTCCTCGTGCCGCTCGCGATCGTCGACATCGTCTGGCGGCGCTACCAGTGG
Organism: Roseivivax isoporae LMG 25204; assembly: GCF_000521865.1. Classification (GTDB taxonomy): domain Bacteria; phylum Pseudomonadota; class Alphaproteobacteria; order Rhodobacterales; family Rhodobacteraceae; genus Roseivivax; species Roseivivax isoporae. The sequence continues at coordinate 64,767 of NZ_JAME01000014.1, read as the reverse complement.
CGCGAGAAGCTGAAGATGTCGCTCAAGGAAGTGCGCGACGAGCACAAGGATTCCGAGGGCGATCCGCTCATCAAGCGCAAGCGCGACGAAGTGCGGCGGCGCCGCGCCCGGCAGCGGGTGGCGCAGGCCGTGCCAACCGCCAGCGTCGTGCTGACGAACCCCACCCATTTCGCGGTGGCGCTGCGCTACGAGGCGGGCCGCGACGCCGCGCCCGTCTGCGTCGCCAAGGGCACCGACCTCGTCGCCGCGCAGATCCGCAAGCTCGCGCGCGAGAACGACGTGCCGCTGATCGAGAACCGCCCGCTGGCACGCGCCCTGCACGCCGCGGTCGAGGTGGACCAGACGATCCCGGCCGAGCATTGGAAGGCCGTGGCCGAGATCATCCGCTACGTCATGGACATCCGCGCGCGCATCCGGCGCGCGCCGCCCGCGGGGTCGAGCCTGCGCGACGACTGAACCGTCACTTCAGGCGGATGCCGGTCAGGTCCTGGTCGCCGGGAAGCTGCGACCGTTCGAGGATGATCTTCGAGATCGCCCGCGCCCGCACCGGGCTCAGCTGGGCGAGGATGGGGGCCGCGTCACGCTCGCGCATGGTGCCCAGCACCATGACCGTGGTCTCGAGGTCGAGGTCGTCCATGATGGTCGCCGCGTCGTCGGGTTTCATCGCCGAGTAGAGCGCGACCAGCCGGTCGACGTCCGCGGTCCGTGCCGCGGCAACCCGCTCGAGCAGTCCCGTCATCTCGGCGCGCAGCTCCTCGAACCGCGCCTTCTCGACCTCGAGCTGCTCGGCGGCGAGCTCGATCTCGGCCGCGCGCGCATCGAGCCGGTCCTTCTGCGCGGCCAGGAGCCCGCGTTCGGTCTTGATCGCCGACAGGAGAGTCTCGGGAATGGTGCAGCCGCGGGCGAGGATCTCGTCGGCGAGCGCGCCCACGTCCTGCGGCCCGCCGTCCTCGGCGCTGTCAGCCGTTTGCGTCGGCGCCGGATCCTCCGCGACATCGGCGGCCTCCGCCCGGCCCACGAACATGTCCCCGCCACCACCGGGCGCATCGGACCATGCCCCGATCGCCGCGCGCAGGATCCCGGCACAGGCGAGCGTGCCGAAGAGGATCTGCGTCCGGGAGGGCCGGATCACGACTGCCTCCGCTGCGCCGTCTCGAAGAAGGACCGCACCATGTCGGCCTTGCCCTCGACCGCCGCGACGCCGGTGCCGGCCTGCATCGCCCGCGCCGCCTGGTTGCGCAGGTTGCGCATGGTCGGCAGCGGCGAGAGCCGCGTGGCCGCGGTCTCGGGCTGCGGCGCCGGGGCCTCGCGGCCGGATGTGCGACCGCGGAGCGCCACCACGGTCTCCTCGGTCCGGTCCACGGCCTGGGCGAACTGGTCCACCGCCGGCTGCAGCTCCTGCAGGACCTGCATCAGCCGGCGCACGCGACGCTCCAGCACGAGGCCGAAGCCGATCGCGCCGAGAAGGAGTGCCATGATCATCATGTCGATGAAGAGACCGGTCATCTGATTACCCCGTTCCTGTCAAAAAGGATTTCCGTCACCCGCAGGGCCGCGGCCCCGCTCCGCCGCCGGCCCATGGCCCCGCGCAGCAATGTCCGCCCGCTCGCCGCGACCGCAACCTCGTCGTCGGGCCCGATGCCGAGATCGAGCACCTGTCCCTTGCGCCACGCGAGCGCATCGGACAGCGGCACGCGCAGCGTCTGCAGGATCGCGGTCAGGCGCACGCTCGTGTCCGACAGGGCCTGTTCCATGCGGTCCTGCCAGCCGTCCTCGGTGCCGATGCTCTCGCCCATCACCAGTTCGGACAGCTTGTCGCGTACCGGGTGCAGGGTGTTGTGCGGCAGGACGATGGCCAGCTCGCCGCCGCGCCCCTCGAGCGTCACGTTCAGCGTGACCTTGACGCAGGGACTCTTGGCCGGCGCGATCATCGTGGCCTGCGGGCTGCTCTCGAAATGCGAGACGTGGAAGCTCGCCTTCTCGACCGGCGCGAAGGCGGTCGAGAGCTCGGACAGCACCAGCCCGCAGATCTGCGTGGCGAGCCGTTTCTCGATCGAGGTGAAGCTGCGCGGGACCCATTCGCCCGGATCGGCCGCCCGGCCGCCGAGCAGGATCTCGAGGAGCGAGAAAAGGAGGTTCGGATCGATCGCGACGGCAAAGCTTCCGTCCCAGGGCTGCGCCTCGCAGACGATGGCCAGCCAGTGCGGACCGATGCCCGCCAGCGCGGCCCCCACGCCGGCGTAGTCGAGCCCGACCAGCTCGGCCTCGGCAGGCACGCCCGAGAAGCCCTTCATCGCGGCCGCGAGGTTCTGCACGTGACGCTCGAAGATCGGCTCGAGCATCGGCAGGCGCTCGATGTTCTCCGCGGTGACGCGGATGATCTCCTCCTCGAGGCTGAAGCCCTCGGTTGCGGCCTTGTTCATTGGATCACCATGTCGGCAATGAGCACCTCGCGGGGTGCGTCGCTCTCGGTCACGGCGCGCGCGCGGCGCAGGATTTCCGCCTTGAGCAGCGCGAGCCCCGCGCTGCCGTCGAGATCGTCCTCGGTCAGCTGGCGCAGGTAGTCCTGGATCGTGTCGCGCAGGAACAGGCCGCGATCGGCGACCCGGTCGGCACCATCCCGGCCCGGATCGACCACGAGGGCGAGGTCGAGCTTGAGAAAGCGCGTGGTCTTGCGTCCGGTGAGCGTGATGGCGGTGATGTTCACGATCATCTCGTCGAGCGGCACGATGGTGACCTCGCCAGCCTTGACGTGCTCGCGGGAGCCCTCGGCGGGCCCGCCGGTCTCGCCCGGCGCCTCGGCCGCTTCCGCGTCCGCGGGCGTGCCCATGACGAGCGCAAGGAAGGATTGCGGCCCCATGGCGATCGCCATGCCGCCGGCGCCCGCCACGGCGCAGAACGCCAGAAGGGCGGCTGCGATCAGCACGCGCCGCTTCAGAGGGCGTTTCGGCTTCTCCTCGTCCGCCACCGTATGTCCTGCCCGACTTATGGTTTGCTTTGTTCTTGTCTAATCTTGGCAAATTTACAATTGACGCACAAGAATAAAAAGGTCACGATCATGGATAAGCACGGCCGGATAAGAAAAATTCACCGGCATACAACGTGCACGAGGCAGAAACAGGCAGAGCAGCTGTGAACGTGCTCACTCAGAATCTCATGGCGCTCGGCCGCGGGCGACTGATCGCCCTTGGTGCGACAGGCGTCGGTCTCGTGCTCCTCCTGGTGCTCGGGCTCGGCACGGTGATGACACCGTCCTTCCGGCCGCTCTACGGCGACCTCGACCCGGCATCGGCGAGCCGCATCGTCAGCACGTTGGAGCAGGCGGGCTTCCGCGTCGAGCTCGACCGCGCAGGATCGGTGGTCAGCGTGCCCGAGGCCGACATCGCCCGGGCCCGCATGACGCTCGCCGACCAGGGTCTGCCCTCGCAGGGCACGCCCGGCTGGGAGCTGTTCGACGACGCAAGCGGGCTTGGCATGAACACCTTCATGCAGCGGGTGAACCGGCTCCGCGCGCTCGAGGGCGAGCTGTCGCGCTCGGTCCGCACCATCGACGGGATCGAGGCCGCGCGCGTTCACCTCGTCATTCCCGAACGCGAGGCCTTCTCGCGCACCCGTCCCGAGGCCACCGCGTCGGTCATCGTGCGGTCGCGCGCCGGCTACGCGATCAGCCGGCGGCAGGCGCTGGCGATCCGCGCGCTCGTGGCCTCGGCCGTGCCCGACATGTCTCCCGGCGCCGTCACCGTGCTGTCGGCCAGCGGCGAGACGATCCTCGGGCGCGACAGCGACCTGCCCGGCGAGGCGGCGGTGACAAGCGACCAGGCCGCCATGGAGGAGCGCCTGTCGCGCAGCGTGACCGAGATCCTCGCCGCGCGCGTGGGCGCCGCAAACGTGCGGGTGCAGGCGCGCGTGGACCTCAGCACCGAGCGGCAGGTCATCCGGCAGGAAAGCTTCGACCCCGACCAGCAGGTGATCCGCTCGACCGAGACGCGGGAGGAGGCGACCGAGGGCTCGGAGGCCGCCGCGGGCCAGGTCGGCGTCGCGAACCAGCTGCCGCCCGAATTGGCCGATGCGGCCGAGGACGGGCCGCGGTCCTCCTCGCGGTCGACCCAGTCGGACGAGATCGTGAACTACGAGATCGGATCGACCCTGTCCGAGACGGTGCGCGAGCCGGGCGACGTGGAGCGCGTGTCGGTCGCGGTGCTGGTCAACGGCATCTACGAGACCGGTCCGAACGGCGCCGCCGTCTACCGCGAGCGCACCCCGGAGGAGATCGAGCGCATCGAGCGGCTCGTGCGCTCCGCCATCGGCTTCGATGCCGAGCGCGGCGACACGGTGTCGGTGGAATCGCTGCAGTTCATGACCTTCGAGGAGGATACCGGCCTCGCGCAGGGCAGCCTGCTGGGCGACCTTCTCGCGCGGAACATGATGTCGATCCTGCGCGGCGTGCTGGCGCTCGCCATCGTGGTGGCGATCCTCGTCTTCGCGGTGCGACCCGCGCTGCGCCGCGCGCTCGACGCGCCGCCGGCGCCCGCACCGGACGCCGACGCGGCGGCCCTGCCGAAGGGCGAGGCCGCGCCGCAGCAGGTCGGCACCGACGTGGCGCGGCCGCAAATCCCGGCCAATCCCGGCCGGCGCATGATCACCGGCGACGACGGGCGCGTGACGCGCATCGAGCCCGCCCTCGACGGCATCATCGACGACGACGCGCCCGACGACCTCGTGTCCCTCGCGTCGGTCCGCGGGGGCGTGCGCCGCCGCCGCGTCCAGTCGGTGGGGGAACTGGTGGACGCCGAACCCGACGAGTCGATCCGGGTGCTGCGCCACTGGCTGGCCGAGGGGGCCTGATCCATGCGCTTCGTCTTTGACCGGGACTTCGACCGGGAGATCGAGATCGAGCGCGGCGGCGTGGGCATCGCCGCCGAGGACGCGGCCGAGGACGAGATTCTCGGCCGCATCGAGGCCGCGCGTCGCGAAGGGTTCGAGGACGGGCGCGTCGAGGGACACCGCATCGCGATGGCCGAAGCCCACGCCGAGATGCAGCGCCTGAGGCTCTCGGCGCTCGGCACGCTGGCCGCCGGCATGCAGGACCTCGTCGCGGCGACCGACCTGCACCGCGCACAGCTCGAGGCCGACGCCGCCGACTTCGCCTTTGCGCTCTGCGAGAAGTTCGCGCCGGAAATCCTGGGCAGGCTCGGACCCGGGCGCCTCCGGACCGAGGTGCTGGCGGCGCTCAAGCTCACGCTCGGGGCGGGCCGCGTGCGCGTGCGCCTGTCCTCCGACAGCGCCGAGCGGCTTGGCCCCGGGATCGAGGCGGAGGCCGAGGCGCTCGGGCTCGACGCGCGGATCGAGATCATCCGCGACGACACGCTCGGGCCCGGCGACGGCCGGGTGGAATGGAACAACGGGTTCATGGAAACGCACTTTGCGTCGCTCTGCGACCGCGTGATCGCGACGCTGCGCGAGGCGAAGGAGACCGGCGTCAGGCCGGCACCGGGACGGAGCATAGCCGATGAGTGACGACAGGAAGACGAGCCCGCGCGGCAAGCCCGCAGAGGAGCCCCGCGAGGCATCCGCCGGCGTCGGCGTGGCCGAGGCGCCCGCTGCCGCGGACGATGCCACCGGCGACCAGGATTTCGGCGCGACGATCCCGGAATTCGACGAGAGCCAGTCGGTCACCACCACTGCGAAGCCCGAGGGCGACGGCGTGGCGGGCCGCAGCATCCAGGCGATGCTGAACGTCGATCTCGAGGTCAAGGTGGTGCTGGGCGATTGCCGCATGCCGATCTCGACGCTGCTGAAGCTGACGCGCGGATCGGTGATCGAGCTCGACCAGCGGATCGGGGAGCCGGTGGAGCTGGTGGTCAACGACCGCCTCGTGGCGCGCGGGGAACTGGTCAAGCTCGCGGGCGACCGCATCGGCGTGTCCCTGACCGAGATCGTGCGCGACCACGTGAGCGAATTCTGAGCGCATGAGCCGGGCTGCCGCCCTCCTTTCCGCCGCGGCGCTCCTCGCGCTCGCGGCCCTGCCCGCCACGGCACAGGAGGCCGGCGGCTTTCTCGGTGCGCTCTCCGACGCGCTGTCGGACGCGCAGCCCGGATCGGACGAGAACGCGCAGCTCTCGGGCCGCATCGTCCAGCTGCTGGCGCTCTTCACGGTGCTGTCGATCGCGCCGGGGCTCCTTGTCGTGATGACGAGCTTCACGCGCTTCGTCATCGTGTTCTCGATCCTGCGCTCGGCGCTCGGGCTCAACCAGACGCCACCCAACATGGTGCTGTCGGCGATGGCGCTCTTCATGACGTTCTTCGTCATGCAGCCGGTCCTCGTCGACGCGTGGGAGGACGGCCTCGAGCCGCTGCTCGAGAACACGATCACCGAGCGGCAGGCGATCGAGCGCATGGGGGCACCGTTCAAGACCTTCATGTTCGCCAACACGCGGCCGAAGGACCTGGCGCTGTTCGAGGACATCGCGGCGCGGTCCGAGGGCGCGACGCCCGAGGCGAACGAGCCGCCCGCCGCGACCGCCGATGAGGCGAGCTGGCGGTCGCTGGTCCCGGCCTTCATGATCTCGGAGCTGCGGCGCGCCTTCGCCATCGGTTTCCTGATCTACCTGCCCTTCGTGGCGATCGACCTGATCGTGGCCTCGATCCTGATGAGCGCGGGCATGATGATGCTTCCCCCCGTCCTGATCTCGCTGCCGTTCAAGGTGATCTTCTTCGTGCTGATCGACGGTTGGTACATGCTCGCGGGCAGCCTGATGGAAAGCTATCTGCCGCTCGCGGGCGGCGGATGAACGCAACGCAGAGGGAGCGAGAGCGATGAGCGCCGCAACCATGGAACGCAAGACCATCTCCACCCCGGCCCGCGCGACATCGGGCCTGCCGCAATCCCTGCGCGGCCCCGAAAAGGCGGCGGTGCTGTTCCTCTGCCTCGGCGAGGAACGCGGCACCACCCTGATGAAACGGCTCTCGGAGGACGAGATCCGAAAGATCACCCACGCGATGGCAGGACTCGGCATCATCCCCGCGCCCTCGGTCGAGAAGGTCATGCGCGAATTCGGCGAGACCGTCGCGAATGGCGGCAGCGTCGTCGGCTCGTACACCATGGCGGAATCCATGCTGCGCAAGGTGCTGCCCGAGGACCAGGTCAGCTCGATCCTGCGCGAGATCCGGGGGCCCCTGCAGGAACGCGACCTCTGGGCCCGGTTCAGCGCGCTGAACGAGACCACGATCGCGAACTACCTGCGCGGCGAGCACGACCAGACAGCCGCCGCGATCCTGTCGAACCTCGTGACGTCGGTCGCGGCGAACGTGCTGCCGCTCCTCGGCGAGGAGCGCATGATCAGCATCCTCGAGCGCATGATCCGCATGGACGCCGTGCCGCACCACATGATGCGCCACATCGAGGAGGCGCTGAACCGCGACATGGCCGAGGTCGCCGCGCAGCCGACCGCCGCCGAGAAGGAAAAGCGGATGGCCGAGCTCTTCAACCGGCTCGACAACGACACGTTCGAACGGCTCGCCCCGAGGCTCGAGGAGAAGATGCCCGACGACTTCCCGGCGATCCGCCAGAAGATGTTCACCTTCGACGACCTGGTGAAGCTCGACACCCAGAGCCTCGTGCGGGTGATGCGCGGCGTGGACGGCAACACCCTGCCCATGGCGCTGAAGGGCGCGAAGGCCGCGGTACTGGAACGCTTCTTCGCCGCCCTGCCCCAGCGGTCGCGCGACATGCTCGAGGACGAGCTGCGCACCATGGGCCAGGTGCGCGCGCGCGACGTGCGTGCCGCGCAGACGGCGATGCTGGACTGCGCGCGCCAGCTCGCGGCGGACGAGGTCATCGTCCTGCCGATCGGCGCCGAGGAAGAGGAACTGATGGGCTGAGGGCCCGGCCTGCGCGCGGGTCCGGGCAGCCCCGGTGCCGCGCGCGGTGCCTCAGGCGGCGGCGCGGAAGCTGTCGAACCAGCGGTTGTCGTCCTCGTAGTCGAGCGCCACGAGGATGTCGAAGAGTTCCGGGAACCGGGTGAACTGGTCGATGATGCGCGCGCGGTGCTCGGGGCGTTGCCAGCGCGGGATCTCGGTGCGCTGCACCGGCCGCACGCCGTTCAGCGCGCGCTGCAGGTCGGCCGGGATCTCGGCCTTGTGGAAATCCGAGAAGCGGCCCTCGAACTCGAGCCCGAGGTCGCGGGCGAGCTGCGCCTGCATCGCCTCGGGGTCGGCCACGAGGCGTTCGTATTTCAGCAGGAACACGCCCTGCGGAAAGACGCCCGACATGGCGACCTCGGCGATGGCGTGGTGCGTCGGGATGAGGCCCGGGTTCGTCAGCATCGGCGCGCTGCCGTCGGGCGGCACGAAGTAGGTGCGGTCCGCATGGCAGAAATAGTCGTCCGGCACGCTCGCATGGCGGCTTGTCAAAAGGTCGCGCGGGTCGCGCAGCGACACGATCAGGTCCACGCGTTTCTGGTTGTCGTTGAGCTTCAGGATGCCCGGGATGTCGAAGATGTCGAGCGGGCGCTTGGTCACGTAGCTGCCCGGCAGCGCGACGTAGCCCGCCGCGGGCACCTCGCGCGCGGGCAGCCTGAAGCCCTGCAGCGTCTGGCGCAGCATGTTGTAGAAGAGCGTCGTGCCGGCCCGGCCCTGCCCCGCGATGAGGATGTGTCGGTCCATGGGAATCTCCTGTCCGGGTTCAGCCGTAGGGGTTCGCGGGCCGCGCGCTGATCGCGGCGATGTCGATGGTGATGGGCGTGAACGCGCCGCCCCTGTTCAGGCCGGTCGACAGCATCTGCACCGCGGCGCTTCCGGCGGACAGGCCGGCCACGCCGTTCCTCGCGTCGGTCAGCGTCACGTAGAGCCGCATGATGCGGTCGATCTCCTCGGGGTCTTTGAGGGACTCGAGGTCGAACTTGTCGGCGAGGATCTCGGCCTGGCGGTCGATGTCGATGCCCGCCACCGCATCGGGGATGCCGAATGCGGTGCGCATGACCACCGACAGGTCCTGGTCCTTGAGGATGTCGAAGTAGTTCCTGACGCCGCCGATCTTCTCGCGGAAGTCGAGCGCGCGGCCGACCGTCTCGTTCTGGTCGTTGTAGGTGTCGATCATCTGCCGTGTCACGTAGCGGTCGACCACCTCCTCGCGCCAGCGGCTGCTGATCGTGTTGAGCGTGTTGACCCCCTCGGGACCGAAGCCGAGCGCGTTGTAGAGTTCCTTGAACCGGGGGTCGGACAGCCGGTTCACCAGCGCATCGGGCTCGGCGATGTCGCTCTTCAGCATCTTGGACATGAGCGCCTTGCCGAAGATCTGGTCCTCGAGATCGAAGGCGCGCATGACGAAGCCGTAGAGCTCGGGGTCGGCCATCAGGTCGTCCACCGAGTTCACGTCGGCGATGTTCTCGCGGAAATGCGAGATCGCGCGCTCGTGCTGCGCCGATGTCCGGATCAGCTCGCGCGCGCGGTCCTCGGTGGCCTTGACCAGCGTCAGGGCCGTCTGCCCGGTCATGCCGCCGATCGGGATCATTCCGCCGCGATCCCCGCCGCCTCGCTCGGAATCGAGCCGGCGTCTTCCCCGGTCTTGTGCGCGATCTTCTCGAGCAGCTTGGCCTCGTGCTCGATCACCGGGCGCAGTTCGGCCAGCGCCATGTAGTAATTGGCCTGGCTGACATAGTTGGCCGCCTCGAAGATCGCCGACAGAGAGGCGCCGCCGAACACGGTGGCAAGCTCGGCCAGTCCGCGCTGGATCAGCGGCACGAGGTCGTCGCGCATCTTGGCGTAGATGAGCGCGGTCTGGATCTTGAAGTAGACGCGGGTCACCGGCGTGTTCGCGGAGCTTTCCTCGAGCAGGTCGGAGGAGCGCACGACATCCGCGCGGCTTTCGATGAGGATGGTGTGACGGCGGTTCGAGTTGCGGATCGCGCACCCGTTGACCACCAACCGTTCGTTCGGCCGGAGCGTGAGGCTGAGCGGCATCGGATCACACCTCCCCTGGACGCGGCGCCTGGCCCGCGAGGCCGGCGATGATGCGGCGATTGACCTCGATCAGGGCGTCGAGGCCGGGCTTGCCGCCCAGGACCTGCGTCGACTGGCGGTCGACCCAGAGCGAGATCGAGATGAGCGCGGCGCGGATGCCCTCGGGCAGGCGGTTGCCGCTGTCGGCGAGGTCGTGGCGCAGCGCGCGCCACAGCGCCTGGTTGTCGGTCAGCGCCTCGCGCAGGCCCTGCGCTAGGATGAAATGGCGCCGTCCCGGGACGGCGGTGTCGAACCCTTCCGCGTGCCGCTCGAGGGCGGCGGTGACGCGGGTCAGCACGCGGCGTTCGATCTGACGGGGCGATTCGCTTTCCCGGATCGTCTGCTTGTAGGCTGCGATGCTCATGTTTTCCTCTTGCCTCTTCTGGTCTGTTCGCCCGTTGGACCGGCTTCTGTGTCCGGCCGTTCGTCAGTCGGACCCGGCGGTGCCGGGTCCGACGTCACTCGTTACTCGAACGGAGAAGAGACCCGGTCAGCGAAAGAGGCTGAGGATGTTCTGCGGGGCCTGGTTGGCGATCGACAGGGACTGCGTGGCGAGCTGCTGCTGCACCTGCAGAGCCTGAAGCCGCGCGGCCTCTTCCTCCATGTTGGCGTCGACCATCGAGCCCACGCCGACGTCGATCCGGTCGGTCAGTTCGCCGAGGAACTGCTTCTGGGTCTCGATCGACTTTTCCGCCACGCCGAGCGCGGTGGCCGACGTGATCGCCGCGTCGAGCGCGCCCTGCGCATCGGTGAGCGCCTGCGACAGCACCGTGGCGGCCGAGGCCGCCGAAGCCGCGCTGCTGATGTCGATGTTGGCCAGCGTCGACTGGATGGCGGTCAGGTCCTGACGGTCGTAGGTGATCGTCGTGGTGCTGACGCCCGATGCGCTGCGGGTGATGCCGGTGACGACGGTCACCGCGGTGACGCTGTCGACGGCCCCCTTCACGAGGCTCTCGCCGTTGAACGTGGACTGGTCGATCACGGTCTGGATCCGTGCCGCCAGCTCGTTCAGTTCGGTCTGGATGTCCGTGCGCGCGGACTGGTCACCGGCCGAGCCCTGGGCGAACGCGACGCGCTCGAGGAACTCGTCGGCCAGGTCGGCAACGGTTTCGGCACCAAGGCGCGCGGTCGAGACCGAGTTCTGCTGCAGCGTCAGGCTCTCGTCGATCGCCTTGTACATGCTGCTGTCGCCGCTCATCGTCTTGGAGATGGCGAAATAGGCGGCGTTGTCCTTGCCCGAGGAAATCTTGAGGCCGGTCGAGATGCGGTCCTGCGCGCCCTCGAGGTCGCGGTTGATGTTGCGGAGGGTGGACAGCGCGGTCATCGCCGAAGCGTTGGTATTGATGGAAGACATGGTTTCTGCTCCTGTACTTTCCTGTTTCTTGGCTGTCCTTCTGACGGCCTGCAGACCTTCTTTGTCAGGTCCACGTGTCGGAAGTTGGGTGAAGAAGTTTCACCGAAGTTAACGTCAGACCTCCCGATCGATGCGTGGCATCGCGGCCACGTCTTTCTGGCGTGCGTCGCCGTCCCGGCCATAAAGCCCGCCGAGCCCGTGCCGCTCGCGCAGGCGCACGAGGTCGGCCGCCATCTCGCCCGCGGCAATGCGCAGCCGGTCGATGCGCGCGGCGTTCCGCGCCAGCAGCGCCTGCAGCGACAGAAGCGACGCGCGCAGCGCGGCGTCGGCCTCGGCGCGCGCGCGCAGGTCGGTGCCGCGGCTTTCGAGCCGCGACAGCAGCGCCTCCTTCTCGGGCACGAGGGCCAGCGCCTTGCGCGTGTCGCCGCGGTCGAGTGCCGTGTTCTCGCGTTCCAGCAGCGCGCGGAGCGCGTGCAGGTCCGGATCGCCCTTGCGCCCGATCATGCGCCCGCCCCCCGGCGATAGGCGCCGATGGCCGCCGCGACGCTCTGGGCGATGCCGGTGCGCGACTGGTCGGCGATGGCGTCCGCGACCGCGTTCGACAGGAAGGACCGCCACGCCTCGCCGGCCTGGCCGCCGCCCATGATGTCCTCGCCCGCGGTCTGCAGCATCTGGTCCACCGCCTGCGACAGGAAGGCAGCCTCGAAGTCGCGGGCGGCCTGCGCGGGATCGGCGGCATTCTCGGGCCGCGACGCCATCGGCGCGAGCGGCGGGATCGACACGGGTATGTCCATGATCTGCCTCAGATGATTTCCATGTCGGCGTGCAGCGCGCCCGCCGCCTTGATCGCCTGCAGGATCGAGATCGTCTCGGTCGCGCCGACGCCGATGGCGTTCAGCCCGTCCACCAGCCGCTGCAGGCTCACGCCGCCGTCGAGAATGGCGAATCGTGCCGGCTGTTCGGTGACCTCCACCGTGGTCTGCGGCACCACGACCGTCTCACCGATCGAGATCGGTTCGGGCTGGCTGACCTGGATCTCCTCGCGCACCATGACGGTGAGGCCGCCCTGGCTGACCGCCACCTCGTCGATGCGGACGTTGCCGCCCATGACGATGGTGCCGGACCGCGCGTCGATGACCACCTTGGCACGCACGTCGGGTTCGACCTCGAGCCGCTCGATCGCGGCCATCGCGCCCATGAGGTCGGTCTTGCCGTATGGCTCGACCTCGACCGTCGAAGGGTCGAGCGCGCGGGCGGTATTGCCGCCAAGCGCGCGGTTGATCGCGTCGGCCACGCGCACCGCTGTTGTGAAGTCGGGATCGCGCAACGCGATCCGGATCGAGCGCAGCGAATCAAGCTCGAAGCCGATCTCGTTCTCGACCGTCGCGCCGTTCTCGATCCGGGCCACCGTGGGCACGCCCTCGACGATCGAGGCGTTGAGGCCCTGCGCGGCGTAGCCCGCGACCGCGATCGGGCCCTGAGCCACGGCGTAGACCTCGCCGTCCGCGCCGGACAGCGGCGTGACGATCAGCGTCCCGCCCCGGAGCGAACTCGCATCGCCGAGCGACGACACGACCACGTCGATGGTCGATCCCCGGCGCGCGAAGGGCGGCAGCATCGCCGTCACCATCACCGCGGCGGTGTTCTGCGTGCGGATGTTGTCGTCCGACAGGTTGCCGACACCCAGGCGTTCCAGCATGCCCTCGATGCTCTTCTCGGTGAACGGGCTGTTGCGCAGGCTGTCGCCCGTGCCGTTGAGGCCGACCACGAGCCCGTATCCCACGAGCTGGTTCTCGCGCACCCCTTCGAAGGTGGCGATGTCCTTGATCCGCACCTGCGCGACGGCGCCTTCCGCGACCAGCCCCGCACACAGCGCGAGGACGGCCCAGACGGCCCGCGCGCCGAATTTCCAGCGCGCCATCTCTGCCTCGTTTTTCCTGCCTCTTTTGCGTGAACAAGACCACATATGGACAAGAAATGACAGAACAAAAAACAATTCTTGCCATTTTTATTCTTGTCTATTCTTATAGGGGTCACAAGAAGAGCAGAAATGCGCAGGGCGGCGGAATCCGGAAAAGAGACCGTCCGCGCGACCTGAGGCAGAACAAGATGAACATCTATCTCTACGAACCGCGCGACGCGCGGCACCGGGGGCTGGCCGACGAGCTTGCGCGGGCCGACATCGTCGCCGTGCCCGCGGATGCCCGCTTCCTCGACCGCCCGCCCGAAACGCTGCGGGTGGCCTGCCCCGAGGGGGCGGCATTCCTGCTGGCGGACACGCCGGAGACGCTCGACTACATCCGTAACCTCAGGCGCGCGGAGCTGCACGGTCCGATCCTGGTGATGCGCGACCTGCGCAACGCGCGCGCCACGGCCGACTCGCTCGATGCCGGCGCTGACGACGACGTGGTGTTGCCGATCAAGGCTGTGGAGATGCGGTCGCGCATCAACTCGATCCTGCGACGCGCCGGCGGTCACGCCGCCGAAAGCACCACCGTGGGCGAGGTCACCGTCTACTTCGACGGCCGCAATCCCGACGTCTGCGGCGTGGCGGTGCACCTGTCGCGGCGCGAGCACGCGATCCTGCGCCACCTGGCGCTGAACGCGACGCGGGTGGTGTCGAAGCAGGTGCTCTACGACGCCGTCTACGGCCTGTCCGAGGACCAACCCTTCGACAAGGTGATCGACGTCTACATCTGCAAGATCCGGAAGAAGCTGTCCGCGGCGGCGGCGTCGGGCCACGTCTACATCGAGACGGTGCACCGGAGGGGCTACAAGCTCACCGCGCCGCAACCGGTGCAGGCGACGGCGGCGGAGTGACCGCCGCCGTCCCGCGACCCATGGTCAGAGGAAGTTCAGGAACGACATCTGCGCCAGCCGCGCGGTGACCGCGTAGCTTGCCTGCAGCCGCGTCTCGAGGTCGCTCATGCGGGTCGCGGCCTCGTAGGGATCGACCCCCTCGAGCGCGTTCGATTCCCCGTGCAGCAGGTCGCGCCGGTCCTGCAGGCGCAGCGTCGTCGCCTCGAGATGGCCGCGCGCCTCGCCGGTGCGGGCCTCGCCCTGGATCAGGCCGTCGATCCCGCGCGACAGCGCGTCGAGCGCATCGCCCATCCACGCGGCATAGGCCTCCGGGTCCTCGATCTGCGACACGTCCGTGGACGCCAGCATCGACAGGCCGCGCACCACGTCGCGGAAGCCCGGGTCATCGGCCTGGATGCCGTATTCCAGCACCGCGCCGGTGTCGATCGCAGCCGACAGGCGCGGCCCGGTTGCCGGCGCGCCCTCGTAGAACACGCCCTCGTAGCCGCCCGAGAACAGCGCCTCGACCGCCGCGGATTTCGCCGCCGCATCGGCCGCGGAGGCCGGGCCGCCCGCGACGATCGCCTGCATCGCCGCCTCGGGCGAGGTGCCGCCACTGCCGGCGCTGCCCCAGGACACGAGCCCGGGGCCGTCGCTGTCGACACCCGAGAAGAGCCGCCGCCCGGCATGGGTGGTGTTCGAGATGTCTGCGATCCGGGTCAGCGCGTCGCGCGCCGCGACCTGGAGTTCCGCCGCGCTGAACGCGGGCTCGTCCCGGTTCGGGACGGCCAGCGTGAGCACCGATTGCGCGGTCTCGGACATGGCGCCGAGCGCGTCCTCCATCGCCGCGAGCCGACCCTCGATCATCTTGTTCGACGACAGGAACGTGTCGACCCGCGCGAGTTCGGCATGCAGGCCGATGGCGCGGCCGGCCTGCGTGCCGAGCGCGCCGTAGGCGTCGGCGTGGCGGCCTGTCGACACTTCCTGGGCGGCGCGGTCGATCTCGCCCTGCAGGCGCGCGACGCTCTCGCGCCGCATCATCTGCGAGGCGAAGGTTGCCGGAGCGGAAATCGGGATCCCCATGGTGCTGCCTTTCTCAGACCGCCGCGAGCAGGGTGTCGACCATGCGCGTGAGCGCGGTGATGACCTGCGAGTTGGCGGCGTAGGATTGTTCGATGGCCAGCAGCTTCTGCAGCTCGTCGTCGATGTTCACGCCTTCGGCCGCGGCGCGTTCCGCCGCGATCGAGGCCACGGCTGCGCGCTGCGCCTCGGCCGCGCTGGAGGCCGCCGAGGTGGCGCCCGCCTGGTCCGAGATGAGCCGCGCGGCGAAGTCGCCCACCCGGACCGATCCGCCGAAGCCGAATGAAGCGTCGAAGGATTGCGTCCCGCTCAGAGCGTCGGAGAAGGCCAGGACCTGCGTCGGGTCCGACTCTGCCCCTGCCGCGGGGGCGCCAATTCCGTCGCGCACCCGGCGCACGTCGCCGCCGGCCTCGGGCCGCACGGCGTCGTTGACCGCGATCCGCCCGGCGAGGCCCCCGGTCGCGGCGGGATCGAGCGCGCCGCCGGCATCGGTGAAGAGGCCCGCCTGCCCCGGCGCGAGGCTCGCGTCCGCCGCCTCGAAGGTGGCGATGACGCCGCGGGCCAGCTCGTCGAGCGCCGCCGCCATCTCCGGCAGCGTCTGGTCGCGCAGGACGATCTGCGCCGACAGCGATCCGGTCGAGATGCCGCGCGCACCCTCGCGGCCGGGCGTCACGTCGACGCCGCCCGCGCTGAGCGTTCCGCTGCCGGGATCGTAGACGAGCGTCGCCGCCTCGCCGTCCTCGACCAGCGCCGCGCCGCCCGCGGCGTGCAGGTCGATGCCGCCGTCCGACCGGGTCTGTACCCGCACGTCCATGATCTGCGAAAGCCGCTCGAGCGCCGCGTCGCGGCGGTCGCGCAGACCCGCTGCGGACATGTCGCCGCCCGGCTGCAGGCGGATCTGCGAATCGAGGGCCGCGATGTCGCCCAGGAGGTCGTTCGCCTCGAGGATGTCGGCATCGATCGCGTTGCCCGCGGTCTCGCGCGCGGTGTCCGCGGCACGCGCGCTCTCGTTCAGCGTGTCGCTCAGCGCCGCCGCGGCGCGCACCACCGCGGCCTGCGCGTTGGCGTCGCCCGGCTCAGCCGACAGGAGGTCGAGCCGGGATTGCAACTCGCCGATCCGGTCGCCGAGGTTGCGCCCGTCGCCCGGTTCCCCGAGCGCGCGGGTATAGACCGCGAGCCCCGAGGCCGTCGCGGTCTGGAACGCCGCGCCCGCCCCCTCGATCCGCTGCCGGGACTGCAGCGTCAGGTCCACGTCGCGCCGGATCGCGGTGATCTCGGCGCCGCCGCCGAACCGCGCCTCGCTGGTCGCGGCGTCACGCCGGACATACCCGGCGCGACCGGCATTGGCGATGTTCGACGAGGCCAGTTCTGCCTGTCCCGCGGCGACGGTCAGGCCGCTGCGGCTGGTCATGTAGGCGGAGGTGATGCTCATGGCGGGCGTCCCTGTTGCGCGGGCGAGAGATCAGGCTCAGCGCTTGAGCTGCAGCGTCTCTTCCAGCATCTCGTTCGAGGTGGTCACGATCTTGGCGTTCGAGGAATAGGCGCGCTGTGCCTGGATGAGGTCGGTCAGCTCGGAGGTGACCTCGACATTCGATCCCTCGAGCGCGCCGCCGCTGATGCTGCCTGCGCCGGCGGTGCCGGCCGCGAGCAGGTTCAGCGGGCCGCTGTCCTGCGACAGCCGGAACGCGTTGCCGTCCACGCGGGCGAGGCCGTTGGCGTTCGGAACCGTCGCGAGCGGGATCTGGTAGAGCGGCACGCGAGCCCCGTTGTCGAAGATGCCGTAGACGGTGCCCGTCTCGTCGATCTCGGTGCGGGCCAGCACGCCCGCCTCGCGGCCGTCCACATCGGTCGAGAGGCCGGTATAGTCGCCGGCGAACTGGGTGATCCCGTCGAACGTGCCCGGTGTGCCGAGGTCGAGGGTGATGTCCTGGGGGGCCGTGCCGTTGTCGACGGTGATCGTCGCGGTGCCTGTCGCCACGTCGAAGGCGAAGGCCGACGGCGCCGTGGCGAGGTTCGTGACGTTGGCATAGGCGGCCGGTGCGCCTGCCGCAGCGCCGCTGTCGTTGAAGCTCACGTCGACCGAGCCGAGCGGCAGGCCGGCATCGTCGGAGACCGTCAGCGACCAGGCGTTGTCGGCCGCACCCGGCTGCCAGGAAAAGCGCAGCCGCTCCGCCGCGCCGAGCGGCGTGTAGTATTCGGCCGAGGACGCGAACGGATCGCCCGGCGTGGCGAGACCCGTGGCCTGCGACGGCAGGTTGCCCGCGAGGCGCATCGCGGTCGAGGCCTCGCCGTTGATCGACCGCCCGCCCACGTTCACCGTCTGGAGGTCGCCGAAGCTCGCGCCGTCGGGCGTGCCGAGCGTGCCGTCCGGTCCGTAGGCGTAGCCCGACAGGTAGAAGCCGGCCGCGTTCACGAGGTTGCCGTCGTCGTCGGCGCGGAAGGACCCGGCCCGCGTCAGCATGTAGTTCGCCTGGTTGGTGTCGTTCGCGTTGCGCGACACGGCGAAGAACCCGTCGCCCGAGATCGCGAGGTCGGTCGCGGTGCCGGTATTGCGCACGGCGCCGCCGCGCGTGACCTCGGCGCGGTCCTCGGCGCGCACACCCGCCCCGCTGGAACTTGCCTGGCTCATGGTGACCTCGGTCACGAGCTGCGAGAAGCTGCGGCGGTAGCCGTCGGTATTCGCGTTCGCAATGTTCTGCGAGATGTTGCCGACGCGATCGGCGTTCGCCGTCAGGCCGCTGACGCCGATCTGCATGGCTTGCGAAATGCTCATCGTCTGTCTCCTGTCCCGTTTGCCGGGTGTTGTGGGACCTGCCTCGGGTCCAAGATGGGCGGCAAAGATTTCATCTGGTTTAAAGAATTGCCGCGCTATTCCTTGACCTGTCCTTGGCCACAATCCTCAGCCGTCGGGCTCGGACAGGCTGTCGATGCGCTCGACCGTGCGCAGCGCGTCGGCGATCTCGGCTTCGACCATGCTCTGCCGCAGTGGCAGGAGCTCAGGCCGGTCGGCGGCGAGCTCGCGGGCGATGGCCGCCCAGTGGGGCGTCTCGGCCAGCTGCGGCAACGCGTCGACGATCGCGCCGATGTCGGCGCTGCTGCCGCTGCGATGGGCGGCAAGCAGCATGCGCGCGGCGCGCGAGGGCGCCATGGCGGCCGGCGCCCGCTCCCAGAGCGCGCGGTAGGTCTCGTAGGCCTCGGACCAGCTTTCGCGGGCGAAGAGCGCATCGGCCTTGAGCCGCAGGAACCGCTCCGACGGCTCGGGCGGCGTCGCGTCGAGAAGCGCCTCGGTGTCGCCCGACGCCTCGAAGACGCTTGCGCGCAGGTGCAAGAGCCGCTCGGACAGCTCGGGATTCTCGGCGCCGAGAGGCGCGGCCAGGAGCGGCACCGCCTCCTCGGGTCGCCCGCCGGCGATCAGCGCCTCGGCCTCGGCCAGCCGCAGCCGGTCGTCCCGCGCGGGCTCCGCCTTCCCGAGCCCCAGGTCCTGCGCCACCGCCACGTGGTCGCGCAGCACCGACAGCTCCTCTGCCGCCGCGGCGGTGAAGCCGTGCGACATCAGGAGCCCGGCATAGGACTCGGAATAGGCATCGAAGAGGCCCGACATGCGGAAATCTTCGGCCAGACGCTGGTGCGCCTGCATGAAGACCGGCAGCGGCATGATGCCCGACAGCCCCTCGCCGTAGACCTGCGCCAGGAGCGCCTCGGCCTCGGCGCGCGCCTTCTGGGCGTCGAGCGAGTCGGGATAGGCGCGCAGGATGTCGTGCAGCACGACGAGCGCCGAGACCCGGTCGCCCGCCGCGAGGTCCGCGGCCGCGAGCGCGGCCAGCGTCTGCCGCCCGAGCGGCCCGCCCTGCCAGAGCCTGCGCGCCGCGCGCAGCATTTCGGCCGCCTCGGCCGGCTCGAGCGTGCCGGTCCGCTGGCCGAGCGCGACGAGGGCGAGCCGCGCGCGCTGCGCGGCGGCGTCCCGCCCCGTGGCCGCGCGCAGGTAGCTGTCGAAGGCCGCGACGTCCTCGCGTCCGGCCTCCGCCACGCGGCCGAGCTGGTAGTGGTAGACGCTGCCCTCGCGCAGCGCGTCGATCTCCTCGAACCGGCCGGCGAGCTTGCGCGCCTCCCACCAGCGCTCGGCGCCGACCGCGTGGTCGAGCATCGGCGGCAGCGCCACCGCCTGCAGCGCCACGGGCAGCGCGTCGATGCGGTCGATGGCCTCGGCGAAGTCCGGGATGGGGCCGGTCGGCCCCTCGGCGATCGCAAGGAGCGCCGAAAAGAGCGGCACGTCCGGCCCCTCGGGAGCCGCGTCCGCCGCCGGGACCGGGTCGTGCCGCCGGGGATCGAAGGCCCGGAGCGCCAGGTCCAGCACCTCGGAGACCGGCGACGCCTCGCCCGCGGCCTCGGCGCGACGCAGGAACGACCGCGCCTCGGGAAACATGCCGTGGGCGAGGTGCAGGCGAGCGAGGCCGATCAGGACCCCGGCGCGGTGCGACTCGCGCGCCGCCGCCAGCGCCTCGAGCATGCCGGCGCGGGTCTCGAGATACGGAGCCTCGGCGAGCGGGCCAAGGTCGAGCGCGGGCAGCCGCCGCGGCGCGGGCGGCGTGGGCGGAACCGTCTCGGCCGCGTCCGGGGGGGCGGCGACGTCGTCGGGCGCAGCACCGGGCCAGACGAGCGGGGTCTCAGGGCGTGCGAGATCGGCCGGGGGCACCCCCGGCAACGACAACGACGACCCGGTTCCACCGGCCAGCGCGAGAAAGATCCAAGAATAGACGGACACGAGATCAACTCTATACTTGCTGTAACCGTAAAAATCGGTCATTTATTCAAAATAAGCAAGTATAATAAAAGCAGCCAGAGGCAGGCAGCAGACGAGTCATGGAGAGTTCGGCTTACATACCGATATCGCTCGCGGCCGCGTTGCGGCGCGATCTGGATGTCACAGCGAACAACATCGCGAACGCCGACACGGCGGGCTTCAAGCGCGAGCGTGTCGCCTTCGAATCTTACGTGCACAACGCCGCGGCGGGGCCTGAGGGCGACATGTCCTACGTGGTCGACGGCGGGTCCTATGTCGACCCGGCGCAGGGCGCGCTCAAGCACAGCGGCAACCCGCTCGACCTCGCGATCGAGGGGGCGGGCTGGTTCGGCTACGAGACCGAGGACGGCCAGCGCGCCTACGGGCGCGACGGGCGGCTCACGGTCGACGCGCAGGGCAACCTCGTGACGCTCGCCGGCGCCCGCATTCTCGACGCGGGCGGTGCGCCTGTGGCGCTCGCGCGGGAACTGGCAACGACGGTGTCGATCGCCGAGGACGGCACGATGACCGGCGCCGACGGCGCGATGCTGGGCCGCATCGGGCTCTTCGACATTCCCGACCTGCAATCCTTCGAACGGCTCGGCAACGGGCTCTTCGTGGCGCCGGACGGCGCGGCGGCGGCGGTTCCGGCCGCGGCCACGCGCATGATCCAGGGCGCGGTCGAGGGCAGCAACGTGCAGCCGGTGGTCGAGATGACCCGCATGATCGAGATCCAGCGGGCCTACGAGCGGGCGACCAAGCTCACGCAGACGGCGAGCGACCTGCAGCGCGACACGATCCAGCGGCTGGGCCGTCCGGCCTGACCCTTGCGCGGACCGCGCGTTCCTCCAGAGGAGACTGACCCATGAAGGCACTTGGTATCGCCGCGACCGGCATGCTGGCGCAGCAGACGAACGTCGACGTCATCTCGAACAACATCGCCAACGCGAACACCACGGGCTTCAAGGCGCGGCGCGCGGCGTTCCAGGACCTGATCTACGAGAACCGCCAGCGCGAGGGGACACTGACCGCCGAGGCCGGGTCCGCCCGGCCGACCGGCGTCGACGTGGGTCTCGGCGTGCGGACCGCGGGCGTCGTGCGCCTGAACACGCAGGGCGGCCTCGCGCAGACCGAGAACCAGACCGACATCGCCATCGACGGGCGCGGCTATTTCACGGTGCTGATGCCGGACGGCGGACAGGCCTATACCCGCGACGGCGCGTTCCAGATCTCGGCCGAGGGGCAACTCGTGACGCTGCAGGGCTACGAGGTCGACCCGGGCATCGTGGTCCCCGAGAACACCGTGCAGCTCGACATCGCCGAGGACGGCACGGTGTCGGCCTTCGTCGAGAACGACCCCCAGCCGGTCGAGCTCGGCCGCCTGACGCTCGCCACCTTCGTGAACGACAGCGGGCTGCGGGCGCTCGGCTCGAACCTGCTCGAGGCGACGGTGGCCTCGGGCGACGCGCAGGCCGCGAACCCGGGTGATCCGGGGATCGGCGTGGTGCGGCAGGGCTACCTCGAGAATTCCAACGTCAACATCATCCAGCAGATCACCGACCTGATCTCGGCGCAGCGCGCCTACGAGATGAACTCGAAGACGATCGAGACCGCCGACCAGATGATGTCGACGGCGAACCAGATCAAATGATCCGCGCGGCACTCATCGCCGGGACGCTCGCCGTGGCGGCTTCGGCCGCCGCGGCCGAGGCGGTCGCGGTGCTGGTCGAGGAGAGGACGCGCGAGGCGCTCGGCCCCCGCTTTCCCGACGAGGGCGAGGTGCGCGTCACCTTCACCCATGCGGGCGTCGAGGACGCGATGGTC
Source organism: Roseivivax isoporae LMG 25204 (assembly GCF_000521865.1). Lineage (GTDB taxonomy): Bacteria > Pseudomonadota > Alphaproteobacteria > Rhodobacterales > Rhodobacteraceae > Roseivivax > Roseivivax isoporae. Next base: position 42,931 of record NZ_JAME01000014.1, on the reverse strand, counting down.
CTCTCGGCCTACTGGATGGACGAGGAGACCGGCCAGTTCATCGCCAATGCGGTGGACGACGGCGGCACCATCCACCGGCTGACCGGCTACGCGGTGGTGCGGGTGCCGGTCGCGGTGCCCGTGCGGCGGCTCATGCCCGGCGACATCGTGACCGCCGACGATCTGCAGGTGATCGAGCTGCCGCAGGGCCGGCTCGGCAGCTTCGCCGTGCCGCAGGCCGAACGGCTCGTCGGCATGGAGGTGCGCTCGATGCTGGCCCAGGGGCGGCCGGTCATGGCGCAGTCGATCCAGAAACCCCTCGTCGTCGCCCGCGGACAGTCGGTGACGATCCGCTTCGACGACGGGCAGCTTGCGCTGAGCGCGCCGGGACGCGCCCTGCGCGACGCCCATGAAGGCCAGGAGGTGAAGGTGGTCAACGTGGTGAGCAACCAGACGGTGATCGGCGTCGCGGGCGCCGACGGCAGCGTGACGGTGACGCGATGAAGATCGTGACCAGGCTTTCCCCGCTTGCGGCCGCGCTCGTCGCGTCGGGCTGCGGCGGCTTCCATGCCGGGCTCGACCCGCAACCGTCGCAGGTGGGCACCGGCGTCCAGCAGCTCGAACGCGTGCAGGTGCCGATGCCGCCGCCAGAAGTGTCCCGCGTCGCCTACCGCGCCGAGGAGGCGTCGCTGTGGCAGACGGGTTCCGGCGGGTTCTTCGCCGACCAGCGCGCGGAGGAGGTCGGCGACCTCCTGACCATCGTGATCGAGATCGACGACGGCGCGTCGCTGCGCAACGAGACCGAGCGCGAGCGCGACGGGCAGGTCAACCTCGGCACGCCCTCGCTCTTCGGCTACGGCCGGCAGCTGGGGCAGATCCTGCCCGGCGTCGACGAGGAGGACCTTGCCGACAAGGACCTGATCGCGGTGTCTGGCGGGCAGAGCGCGACCGGGTCCGGCCGGATCCGGCGCAACGAGACGGTGAACCTGCGCGTGGCCGCGCTGGTGGTCGACAAGCTGCCGAACGGCAACCTCGTGATCGCCGGCCGGCAGGAGGTAAAGGTCAACCACGAACTGCGCGACCTGCGCGTCGCGGGCATCATCCGGCCCGAGGACATCCAGCGCGACAACTCGATCCGGTACGACAAGATCGCCGAGGCGCGCATCACCTATGGCGGCGAGGGACAGCTGTCGCGGCAGCAGCAGGTCAGCTACGGCGAAGGCGTGATGGACGTGATCCTTCCTTATTAACTGTCCCTCAAGGACAAGGTTTCGCCTGAATCGGCGTCCAGTCTGCGTCTCGTACAGAAACGGCTGCAGACCGGAGTCCCATGTTCAGAATCCTCTGCCTTCTCGTCGGCCTGCCGACGATCTGCGTCGCCGCGGGCTTCGGTGCCGGTCTGGTCTTCGAGACGCCGAACGACCACGCGAGCACGTCGCCCGCCACGAGGCATGCCGCGCAGGAGCGCCCTGCCCCGCATGCCGAGACCCACGCGGAAGCGCCGGCCGAGGATGCCGACATCGTCCAGGCCGCCGCGCGCTCCGACGAGACGGCGCTGCCGAAGCCGATGCTCGAGGGCCGCGTGATCCGCGTGGGCCGCATGACGGTGCCCGTCCGCAAGGCACGCAGCACGAGCTACATCGTGGTCGAGTTCGGCATCGCGATGGAAAGCCCGGAACAGGCGCAGGCATACGGCACGCTCGACCACACGATCCGGTTCCGCGACGCGCTTCTGGTCGAGTTGACCGAGCGCGCCAAGTCGGATGCGTTCAAGGGCCCGGCCATCGACACCGAAGCGCTGTCGGCGCATTTGCGCGACGCGCTCGCCGAGCTTCAGCCCGGCGTCGAGGACGTGCTGCTGCTGCAGTTCTACAAGCACGACGTGCCGAACGCCTGAGATCGGGCGTCCGGCCGCGCCGGGTCAGCGGATCTCGACCACCAGCGAGGAGGGCACTTCCTCGCCGCTCGTGAGCCGCAGCATCGGCGTGCCGTCCTTGAACACGACGCTGTCGACCTTGCCCTGGGTGAAGCTCGTGTAGGACACGGCGTCGCCGGCCGCGTCGCGCGCGTTCAACCGGATGCGGTACTCGCCTGCAGGCAGGGGCAGCCCCTGGAAGTCCTTGCCGTCCCAGGTGACGGTGTGGCGCGTGCCGGACGTCGCCGGCAGGTTCTCGAGCTGGCGCAGCGCGGTGCCGTCGGGATGCACCACCGTCGCCGTGACGGCCTCCGCATCCTTCGAAAGCTCGAAGCCCAGCTGAACGGTGCCGCCGTCCGCAAGCGTGAAGGTGTCACCCGGCGCGCGCACGGTGCGGCCGATCATCCCCGCCTCCGACACCGCACCGAAGGCGGCGAGCTGCGCGCCGATGCGTTCGAGCCCGGCATTGGTCTGGATCGACTGCTCCACCTGGCTCAGCTGCGCGAGCTGCGAAACGAAGGTCGTGGAATCCATGGGCTCGAGCGGGTCCTGGTTCGAGACCTGCGCGGTCAGGAGCTTCAGGAAGCTTTCGTAATCGGCGCCGAGCGTCGCCCGCGCGGTATCGGCACGGGGTGTCGTCGAGGCGGACAGGGCCGCGCCGGTGGTCGGGTCGATGGTCATGGGCGTTTCCCTTCAGGTCAGGATGTCGAGCCGTCCGGTTCCGCCGGTGCGGTGCGGTCGCACCGGGTCGGGCGGCGGCGGCTCGTCGGTCGCGTCGTCACCGGGACGTCCCCCGCGCGGGAGGTCGGCGTTCTCAGCCGCCCCGTGGCGCGGTTCGCCCAGGTCCTCGAAGTCGAGGCCGGCGTCGTTGAGCGCCAGTCCGCCATCGCTCATGGCGGCGGCAAGACCCGCACGGTCGCCGCGCAGGGCGGCCAGCACCGCAGGGTTCTCGGCCCGCAGGACCGCCCGCAGCTGACCGTCTGCCCCGGTCTCGATCTCGATCTCGAGTGCGCCGAGCCCGGCCGGCGACAGCTCGATCCGCGTGCGCCCCTCGGTCACGCTCGACCTCGCGATCTGCGCCATGAGGTGGCGGGACAACTCGTGCGGCGTCGGCGGTTCGGCGCGCGGCGCCGCCTCGGGCTGCGCCATCGCCTGCACGGCCGGCACCGGCCCGCGGGCCTCGGGCGACAGCGGCGGCATGATCGGGTCGGCCCGCGTCACCATCGCGGCCTCGGCCCCGCGGGTCGGAAGCTCCGGCCCGGCGGACTGGAGGCCCATGGCCTGCCCGCCCGGCGCGGCTTCGGTCCGGCCGGCCACGGCCAGGATCGCGGACGGCGTTCCGGGCACGCGGGCGTCGCCCCCCTGCCCCGGCCCGCCTGCCGCGAATTTCTGCAGCATCTCCGCCATCGCGCCGAGCTTGCGGTCGAGCATGCGGAGCGCGGCATCTGGCGCGGCGGCGGCCGAGTCGGACAGCCGTTCCGCCAGCGCCGCCCCGAGCGCCGGCGCGACCGAGGTGCCGTGGGCCGCGTCGAACTCCGCAAGCGCCGCGGCGAAGGCCGCCATCGCGTCCTGCGCCATGCGGTCCAGACCGGCCGCAGACAGCGGCATGTCCGGATCGAGCGTCGCGGCGAGGTCGTCCGCGACCTTGCGCAGAGTCTCCGCCAGCGTCTCCGCCTCCTCGGGCGTCAGCCGCGGCATGTCCTTAGGGGCCGCGGGCTGCGGGCGCGTCGCGTCGCCGCTGAGAAGGCTCGGAAACGCTCCGCCCGGACGGAGCGCCTGCAGCGCCGGGGTGCTGCCGCCGGGCGGTGCCGCGCCCTGCAGGAGGTCGAAAGCCCGGATCAATGCAGCAACGACATGCAGAAGCCGCGCGCCATCAGCAGGTGCCGCAGCCGGTTCAACGCGCGGGTCTCGATCTGGCGCAGGCGCACGACGGTAAGCCCGAGGTCGCGGGCCATGTCGGCGAGCGGCTCAGGCACCACCTGAAGGCGGCGCCGCTGGACGATCTCGGCTTCCATGTCGTCGAGTTCGGACAGTGCCGCGTCGAGCACCTGCCGCCACGCCTGTTCGCTCGAGCGCTGCAGCACCTCCTCTTCCGGCGACAGCGCTTCGCTCGGCAGCCGGTCGAGGGCGGACAGGCCGTCCTCGGACGCGGTGTCGAGGGCAAGCTGGCCCTGAACGTGCGGAAGCGGCACGTCCCGCATGCCGGCGGCGTCGCCCGCCGAGGCCTCGCCCACTCCGGCAAGCCGGGCACGCGCGGCCGCCAGTTCGCTGCGCACGCACCACTTGGCGTAGGTGGCGAAGCGGACGTCGCGGTCGAGGTCGAACTGGCCCGCCGCCCGCATGAGGCCGATCATGCCTTCGGCCACGAGATCCTCGAGATGCGCGGGATTGTCAGTCCAGCGCCGCGCGAGGGACCAGACCTGTCGCGCGTGCGATCGCAACAGGATCTCGAGCGCGGCACGGTCCCGTGCCGTCTGCCAGCGGCGGATGGCGTCCCGTTCGGATTCATGGTCGAGAAGCGGCTGCCGCAGCGCGGCGCCGAACGTGGTGAACATGGTTCCTGCCCCAAACTTTTTTGTTTTGTAAGGACAGAGAAACACAGACCAAATTCCGAACAAAGAAAACTATGGTTTAGCTTGGATTAAACAGGCCCACTCTGTCGCGCCGATGCATCGGTCGGGGCGCCGGCGGGACCGGCATGGATCGCAAGCATCATGCGGGCGAAGAGGCCGAAAGCCATCCGGCACCCGCTGGCGAGCATCGCCTCGACGGCAAAGATGCGGGCCGCGCCGCCATTGCGGGCGTCCGGGGGCCCGTGCCGGGCCACGTCGGGCTGAAGCTCGGCCGCAAGCCCCGCACAGAACGATGCGGGCTCGAGGCCCAGGGCCTCGAGCCGGTGTGCCGTCGCGATCGTGCCGTAGATGCGCGCCGCCTCGACCAGGGCGCTCGCCTCGCGGGCGAAGCTCAGATTGCCGTCGGCCACCAGCAGCCGCAACGCCTGCGCCACGGCGCGGCCCGCCGTCAGCGACAGTTCCGCGTCGCTCGTCCGTTCGTCCAGGCAGGTCCCGGGAAGGATGAACACGATCGACTGGCCGGGGACGTCGATGTTCAGCTCTTCGGCCAGGAGGTCGCCGAGGGGCAGGTCCGTGAGGACAAAGGCGTCGTCGGTCATCACGGTGACGCCGTCGACCATCGGCGCCGAGGTCCGCAGGAACACGGACCGGACGGGCAGAAGGCCGTTCATGATTTCAGAAAAACGCAAGGAAGTAGGTCCGGAAGCCAAGCATACTTGGCCGGCCCACACGCTTTCTAGCAGTGCTCGCCTGTTCATTTACCGCTCGTACCAGTTTTTTTTCATTACTTTTCTTGATCTGTACCCGGAATTAACGAATCGGCAAAGTGCAGACTTTCAAAAGTCTAATTTTCGCCACCCGCAAAACGGGTAAGTTACGCGGTGTCAGTTAAGGTCCCCTTAAGATTCACCATTTAAGTTATTGTTTTAAAACGCTTTACACGACGGCGCAAAATAATCGGCTCGTTCGCCGGGCCCCGCAACGGAGAGGTTGCGGCGTGGCAAATGGATCACATTTCAGGGGGTTGCGAGGCGTTCTTCGTCAAGGCGCAAGGAGAAGGACGCTGATCCGCCTGTTCTCGGGCGCCTCGGGGTCGCGCACGAGTGGCGCAGTATCGGCCATGCCGGTTACGCGCTGCACGCGCAGCGGATCGAGCCCGGCCGCGACAAGCACGCGTCGCGTCGCGTTCGCACGGTCAGAAGACAACTCCCAGTTGTCATATGCGGCCGAATTGGCGAACGGCACCGCGTCCGTGTGACCGGAGATTTCGACGGCGTTCGGCATGTCGGCGATGGCGCCGCCGATCGCCTCGATCAGCGCGCGGGTTCGCGGCGCGATGCGCGCGCTGCCCGACGTGAACATCGACTGACCGGCATCGTCCACGATCTGCACCAGCAGGCCACGCTCGGTGCGGTCGATGCGCAGGTTCCGCGACAGCCCGTCGAATTCCGAGCGCGTGGCGACCGCGGCGGCGATCTCGCGCTCGACCGCGTCGAGCGCCGCCTCCTGCGCCGCCAGTGCCTCTGCCGCCGCGGCGACCTGCGTCGCGGTCTCGGCATCGACACCCTCGGCCGTCATCCCGGCTGCGGCGCCGCTTTCGGACTGCGCGCCGGCTTCGACCGGCGCGGGCGCCGGCGCGGGTTCGTCGGAATATTCCACCACGACATCGGGCGAGTCCTCGTAGCGCAGCCGGCTGTCGAAGACCTTGAGCGGATCCTCCTGCCCGAAGGTCGGGAACTCCGGCGGCTCCTTGGCCGGGTCCGCGCCTCCCACCAGACGGCCGCTCGCTTCGAGGAGGTCCCCGTTCAGCACGTTCGGCCCACCGCCGCCCTCGGTCAACAGGACCGGCGTGAAGTATTCGGCGATGCCCTTGAGCTTGTCCTCATCCGCCGCGTTGAGGATCCACAGCAGCAGGAAGAACGCCATCATGGCGGTCATGAAGTCCGCATAGGCGACCTTCCAGCCACCGCCGTGATGGCTGTCGTGATCGTCCTCCTCGGACCGTTTCACGATGATCTGCTGCTCTGCCATCTCTGTGGCTCCGTGCTGTGCTCAGGCGGCCGGGGTCGGATCAGGACGGCAGCTGCACGTCCTGGTCGGCGTCGCGGGTCTGCGCCTGCGTCCGCTCGTGCTTGCCGAGGCCCGCGCGGCGCGCGTACTCGGCCTTGCGTTCGGAATAGCTGGGCGCGACCAGCGGCGTGTCGTCGGACAAGCCGAACATGCGGCGGTACTGCGCCTCCGTCAGGCCGTGCTCGGACCCGAGGTGACGCTTCAGCATCTTGAACCCCTTGCCGCAGCACAGGCAGAAGACCTTGTCGCGGGTCAGCGCCTGGTCGAGGGGAAGCGCCGGCCGCACATCCGTGGCCGGCCGCGCCTCGGGCGCCTCGGCAGGCGCGGGATCTCCGGCGGAGCCGAATTCGCGTTCCAGCTTGCGCGCGAGGTCCACGATGTCGTCGGGCTTGGCATCCGGACGCGCGGCATAGGCCGCCACGATGGACGCGATGAAATCCCGGTTCTTGTCGTTTGTGGTCATTTCAACCTCTTCTTGCGATCCCGCAGCGCCCGTGCTCCACACGGGGCCCTGCAGACCGGTCACCTCTTGGCCGGCGGATTGCGTTCTGCGCACCGCGGAAGTTCCGGAACCGACCACGCACATTGCCCGAACGCCGGCCTTCACAAGACGGGCAAGAAACAGCGTTTCCACTCCTTCTTGAACATCCGCGCGGCGCCGAAGTTCCGGAACTCACGTAAGCGATACCTTTGCCTGCCGATCCTATCCTTGGCCTGAGGTCAGTCTTTGCAAACAATATACGGATAGCTGTTTAAGAATAAGTCAAAGTCTGCACGATTTTGAGGTAAGGCGGCGTTTGGCCGATGGCGCCAACGGACCTACGCGGAATGTCGCCGCTCACGCCGCCGTCCCCGCCAGCGCGGCGGCAACCGACGCGAGCGCCGCGTCCCAGTCGCCGAAGCGCGGCTGCCGGTGCAGGGTCAGGGCGCCGTACCACGGATCGCGGGTGCCCTCCGCGCCCCAGTACCACATGCATTCCGACCCGGTCGGCAGCAGCACGTGGGTATCGGGATGCCCGAGCGCACCGCAGACATGGACAGTGGTGTTGTCGATGCTTACCACCGTGTCCAGCGCGGCAATCTGCGCTGCAAAACCCGCAAGATCGTGCATCTGGTCGATTTCGGGATCAGTCACGAAGGCGAGGTCGGGCCGGGCCGCGCGGGCCGCCGCGATCTCGGCCGCATGGTCGCCATATTGCAGGTCGACCACCAGCGATCCGGCGGGGATCGGCGCCAGCACCCGCTCGAGCGGGAGGTTGCGCAGATGGCCGATCGGGTTGCCGGTGGACCATGCAACACCAAAGATTCGTCCGTTCGGCGCTTCGGCAAGATATCGCCGGCGGATGCCCTCGACCCGGCCCGGATCCGGGCGCAGGATCGGCGCGGGACGCCGTGCCTCGGGGGCGAGGTAGCGCACGAGATCGCCAAGGTAGACGATCTCGCGGCCGTCGATCGCACCGAGCATGCGGGTAACGCGTGCTTCGGGCAGCACGGTCAGGCCGAGCGGCGAGCCCTCGAGCACCGCCGCGAAGCGCTCGTCGGTGACGAGGAACAGTTCCTGCCGCGCGGGGTCGAGCGGCGTGTCCCGGAGCAGCGTCAGGAGCGCCAGCTGGTCGCCGATGCCCTGTTCGCCGAACAGGAAGACACGGTCGCGCGCGGCGAGGTTCTCGGGCGCGGCGTTCGCCTCGGCGATCACGCGGCGCCCGGATTCGGGGATCCGCCGCGCGTAGTACGGCAGACCCTCCGCGAGGCGCCGCTGCCGGAAGAGGAACGCGCCGAACGCCTTGGGCACCGGCCCGGGCATCGTCGTCAGCGTGATGGCCTCGCGGTAGGCGGCCTCGGCGCGGGCGGCGTCGCCGAGGTCCTGGTGGATGTTGGCCGCGACGGAGGCCGCGATCTTGTAGGCCATCAGGTCCTCGAACGGATGCTCGTCGAAGAGCGCGAGCGCCGCGCCGTGGCGGCCGGTCTCGCGCAGAGCACGCATGGCGCAGCCCACCTGGAAGTCGCTGGCCCGGCCGGCGTCGCGGCATTCCGCGTGGAAGGCGAGCGCGGCGTCGAACTGGTGGGTCAGGAGGAGCGCCAGGAGCCGCATGTCGGCGCTCTCGGGCGCGGCCGGGTCGATTTCCCACGACAGGTTCAGCCACTCGACCGCCGCCGCCGGGCGGTCGGCGCCGAGCAGCGCGTTCGCGAGAAGCCGCACCAGCACGATGTCGCGGTTGCGGCGGATCGCGACGCCCGCCGCCTCGTCCATCCGGCCGCTCCAGCCGAAGAGCATCATGAGTTCCATGTAGATCCGCACGAGGCCCACATCGGAACTGCCGCGCGTCAGCGCCTCCTCTGCGGCCGCGAGCGACCGCACCGGATCACCGGACAGAAGCTGCGCCTTGGCCAGACCCTCGTGGGCAAGCGCGTCCCCGGGGGCGACGCGCGCGGCCTCGGTGAAGAAGCGCAGCGCAGCCGAGGCCTCGTTCCGCGCCAGCGCGGCGCCGCCGAGCACGAGCCAGCCGTCGGGGCGGTCCGGCCGCGCCTGGGTCAACCCGTGCGCGAGCCGCACCGCGCGCGGCAGGTCGTTCGCCGCAAGCGCGGCGTAGGCGGTGGTGGCACGGTGGTCGACGGCGCCGGAAGTGCGCCGCTCAGCGGCTCTCGTCTGGGGCATCGTGGGTCTCCGATGGCAGGGCGAAATAGATCATGCCGTCGCGCACCTCGGCGCTGTCGACGAGCTCGTAGCCGGCCTTTCGGCACCAGCCGCGGGCAAAGCTCAGGATGCCCTCCTGCGGCACCTCGGCGAGGATCGCGGGACGGTGCCGCGCGATCACCGGGGCGAGGCGCCCGGCCAGATGTTCGGGCGTCGCGATGCCCTGCGCCACGTGCAGGAGGTCGACGCGGTCGGGCATGACCGGCGCCTCGGGCCGGACATCCGGATCGCCCGCGGGCGCGACAGCGCCTAGGGACAGGAGACGGGGCGACAGGCGCGCGGAGACGTCGTTCGCGTCAGCCTCGGCGCGCAGCGCATCGAGCGCCGCGGCGTCCGCGTCGGCAAGTTGCACCTGCGACGCGCCGAGATGGCGCAACGCCCAGAGCGCGACGGGTCCCCTCACCGCGCCCGCAACGAGCATCGAGAGGCCGAGCGGCAGGCGCGGCTCGATCCGCTCGAGGAAGGCGCCCATGGGCATCTCGCCCCTGAGCAGCGGCACCTGATCGGGATCGGCGGGATCGGTCAGGCGCAGGACGAGGTCGCTGCCGCCGTGCCGGACCGTGACGCGGACCGAGGCGCGCTGCACTTCCTCGCGCCATTGCGCGGTGACGCTGTCCGACCAGTCGCGCCCTGTGGCGGCGCGCGGGCCGGTGCTGTGGGAACCCCGGCGGTTGAGGAAGAAGATTTCGGGCCGCTTTGCGCAGCGGTGTCCGTTCCAGAGCGCGCGATAGAACCTGTAGTCCTCGCCCGTGTCCATGTCCGTGTCGAAACCGATGGCGGCGGCGACCCCGGTGCGCACGAAGGCGCCGATCTGGACGGCGAGATACGGCGCGACCGACAGGAAGCCCGCGCGGTCGTCGATCCGTTCGGGCTGGCCCGCGCGCAGCTGCGGCTCGCCCTGCGGGTCCTGTTCGCAGATCAGGCCCCAGACGGCGTCGAGGTCGGGTTCCGCGTCCAGCACCCCCCCGAAGGCCGCGAAGGCGTTGGGCGTCATGACGTCATCCGCATCGAGGAAGAACACCCAGTCCACTCCGTCGGCGAGCGCCTGCGCCAGGGCGTCGTTGCGCCGCCGCGACCGGCCATGCCGCCCCTCGGTGTCGTCCATCATCAGGTGCCGGATCTCGGAGAACGGCCCCATGGACCAGTCGCGCGCCCGCGTCACCGAGGGCGCGCAGATGCGCGCGAAGCTTTCGGCATGTCCCGGACCGACGGGCGTGATGATGGCGCAGATCATGGTCCGTCTCCGTCTGCGTTCGACGACAGGGCAAAGGCCTCGAGCACGTTCAGGGCAGTGTTGCCGTCGGCCGGGCTGTAGGCGAGCCGCGCCGCCAGCGGGTCTTCCCGCAGGGTGAGCGCGGTCACCACGGTTCCCGACACGACGGCGAGTCCCACGACGGCCAGCGCCGCGGCGCGGAGCGACCAGCCCCGCCGGCCGGTCCGGGGCGGCCGCGCCGGTTCGGAGCCGGGCGTGCCGGCAAGCTCGGGCGCGCCCGGCTGCACGAAGATGCCGTCGGACGTGACCGTCACCTCGGCCACGTGGCTGCGCCGGGCAAAGCGGTCCGCGAGCGGTTTCGGGAAATCCTCCATCGGCATGTCGATCATCGCGGCCGTGCCCGGCACCCAACCGTCGAGCGCCGCCACGTCGAGGACGAAGGCGCGCAGGTCGTCGCGGTAGCCGTTCGGCCGCGCGCGCACCGGCAGGGTGCGTTCGTCCGCGGCGTCAGGCTCGATGGTCAGCCGGATGCGGGCGCCCGAGGTCGAGAGCCGGCCGGCCACGAACTCGGCCTTGCGGCCGGTCATCTCGCGGGCGGGGCGGTAGCCGTCGGGCAGCGCCTCGCCGGCGCGGCGCTGCCCCAGCACGCGGCGCGGAACGAGCCCGCTCGAGGCGATCGGTGCGCGGGCCAGCGGGACGGTGCGCGGCAGGGCCGGCTGCGGCGGCTTCGGCGGGTCGAGATAGGCGCGCGCCATGTCGCCCAGGCCGTCGGTCGCCGCGACGACGTGCAGGAACCACTGCGCCTCGGAATAGAGGATGCGCATGCGCGGCAGGTCGCCGAGCTGCGGCACCGCGGCGAAGCTGCCCGCGCTCCAGCCGGTCGCGGTCGCGATCCGTTCGGCCACGCGGTCGACCTCGTCGGAGCGGTAGAGCACGATCTGCATGGCGCCGCCTTTTTCAAGACACAGCGCAAGCCGCATGCCCGGCGGCCAGTCCGCGACCATGCCGTCGAGCTCGGCCTCCTCGAAGAGATAAGCCAGACGATCCATTTCTGCCTCAAGCCCGTTTTATTTTTTGCGTTTTTTCTATTTATTCTTGTTTATACTTGTCCGCGTGTCAAACACTAACAAAAAATGATCCGGCTCGGCACGAACGGGCCCGAGGCAGTGAAAGAGGCAACACAATGACCATTCTCATCGGCGTGGTGATGGTCTTCGGACTCGTGTTCGGAGGCTTCATGCTGTCGGGCGGCAAGATGGACATCGTCCTGCACGCCCTGCCCTACGAGGGCATGATGATCGGGGGCGCTGCGATCGGCGCCTTCGTGATCGCCAACTCCTTCAGCGTGGTGAAGTCGGCCGGCAAGGGCTTCGGCAAGGTGATCAAGGGCCCGAAGTGGAGCGCGGCGGACTATTCGGATCTGCTGGCACTGCTGTTCGAGATGGCCCGCATCTACAAGACGAAGGGCATCCTCGAACTCGATCCGCACATCGAGGCGCCGAAGGAGTCGGACATCTTCCAGCGCTACCCGAGGATCCTGGCGGACCATTTCGCCATCGACCTCATCACCGACAGCTTCCGCATGCTCGCGATGCAGTTCGACGACCGGTTCCAGACGGAGGAGGTCATCAACCGCAAGATCCGCAAGCATCACAAGGAATCGCTCGTGCCCGTGGGCGCGATCCAGACCATGGCAGACGGGCTGCCCGCGATCGGGATCGTCGCGGCGGTCCTCGGCGTGATCAAGACCATGTCCTCGATCGACCAGCCGCCCGAGATCCTGGGCGGCATGATCGGTGGCGCGCTGGTCGGGACCTTTCTCGGCGTGTTCCTCGCCTACTGCATCGTCCAGCCCATCGCCGGCCGGCTGAAGCAGATCGAGGAGGAGGACCACGCCTACTACCTCATCATCCGCGACGTGTTCGTGGCGATGGTGTCGGACCACCCGCCCAACATCTGCATCGAGATCGGGCGCGGCAACATCCCGACGCCGAAGCAGCCGGACTTCTACACCGTCGAGGCCTCGCAGAAAGAGCTGGCGCAGGCGGCGTGATGCGGCGGCTGCTCCTTGTTCTCCTGCTGCTGCCGGGCGCCGGCTGGACGGCGTCGGCCCCCACCGACGACGCACCGCAGGACGCGGCGCCGGAAGAGGGCGCGCCCTTCGTCGTCACCCGGCCGGTCCCCGACAGCGGCCTGCCCGAGGAGGTGCTCGAGCGGATGCGGGAGCGCCTCGTCGACCGGGCCTCGATGCCCAAGCAGGATGCCGGGTCGGAATGACGCGCCGACGCGACCGCACGCTCGCGCTGCTCGGCCGGCTGAACCGGCTCGCGGTCGAGGACGCCGCCCGCGAGCTCGGCGCGCTCCGCGCCGAGGAGTCGCGGCTCGTGCGGGACCGCGACGCGCTTCTGACGCAGATGCTGGAGGACCGGACCGCGCCCGACGCCGAGGGCGCGCCCTACCGCGCGGCCTGGATGCGCGCGCTCAGCGCCGAGACGCAGCGGCTGTCCGCCGCCGCCGTGCGCATGCGCCCTGAGATCGACCGCGCGACCGACCGCGTGGCCGAAGCGTTCCGCGAGGCCAAGACCTCGGAAACCTTGCGTGCCCGCCGGCGCGCAGAGGCGGATCAGGCGACGGCCGCGGCTGAGCGCGCGGACCTCGACCCCTTCCTGACGCGGTTTCCCGACGCGGATTGAGGCCCGGCCCCTCACGCGATCACCGCCACGTCGTCGACGTCCTCGTCGACCGACCGGCACGCCGCCAGCAGCGCCGTGGCGAAGTGCGTCGCCACGTAGGTCGCGTGGAACCGCGAGGGCGCGCGCAGGACAAGCCGCCCCCCTGCCCTGCCCTCCCGGACAAGCGCCGCGAACCATGCGCCGTAACCGGCCGGATCCTCGGCGTGCAGCACGGCCCGGGCCAGCGCCCATTCGGTGCCCTCGGTCACGTCGGGCGGCGCCACCTCGCCCCGCGGCGGCAACGCGACGACGTTGCGGGGCGGCGCGTCGGTTCCCTCCATCCGCAGCGCGTAGTCGGGACCCACCGCGGGCCAGCAGGGCCGCGTCGCCTCGAGGATGACGTCGAGGTCGAGCTGGTATTCCGTCACCCTGCCCCGTGCGCCCTGACGGCGCACCCGGATCCATCCCATGGCGCGCAGTTTCGCCATCTCCCGCTTCACCGTCCGTTCGTCGACATTCCAGAGCGCAGCGATCTCACGCTGCCCGACGCAGAGCTCGTTGCGCATCCAGTTGTAGCGGGCGGTCAGAAGGGTGATGAATCGCAGCACAAGGCATTGAGGCCCCTTGGACAGACGCAAGGCATGCGTGCCCATGGCGGTCAGGATGTCGTATTTCAGCGCCGGTGCGTTCCGCCCGGCGGGTCTGGTGGCGCGCATCGCCCTGCCCTTTGCCTGTCCGGACGCCCCTCGGGCGCCGTGCCTCTTGGTCGGGCTCTTCCGGCCCTCGTCACGGGGGGTCGTCGGGGAACTCGGCGACTTTCGTGATCGTGGGGCGATTAGCGTCCTGTTTTCCGATTCTGTCAAGCAATCCGATGTCCGGTCGGCCCCCGAACCCGGATCAATTCAAGAAAAACGGTATCGTCTTGGTATTGGGGGACAGGCTGGATGTCCCGTAATCGGGGTGCTTTTGTCCCCCAATATCTTGCTGCGGGCCGATCGCTGTCCCGCAATCTGATGCGTCCTTGCGCCCGGGGTCCGCGAATCGCCCGCCGCTGTCAGGTCCTGCGAAGCCCTGTGTCGTCAGGACGATACGCAGAAATCCTCATCTCGATGGTTCGACGATAATGGGTTTTGCATGAATCGCAAATCCGGCGTAAATGATCGGCATCGAGCAATTAGCGTCCCCGCGGGGACAGGAGGCAGGATGTTCACGCATGAGGACCTCGCGCGGCTGCAGGCACAGTCGCTCAAGATGCAGGGCTGGATCCGGCAGCAGACCTTTTCACCGGAGAACACCAAGACGCTGCGGCGCTTCTCGAGCTGGGAGGCGGCCGAACTGATCTTTCGCGTCAACCAGTCGACGCTGCGGGGCCGGCTGGCGGCCGATCCCTCCCTGCCCCAGGGGCACGTGGAGGAAGAGGGGCGCCAGCGTTGGTACACGCTGGACGAACTGAACGAGATCCGGCGCCGGCTCAAGGTGAACCGACGATCGATGATGCCGTACCGGCCGCCGGGCCGCCGGGCCATCCGGGCGGCGATCGCGAACTTCAAGGGCGGGGCCGGCAAGTCGACCGTGGCGCTGCATTTCGCGCACGCGGCGGCGCTCGACGGCTACCGGGTCCTCTGCGTGGACTTCGATCCGCAGGCGACGCTCAGCCATTCCATGGGGCTGTCGGATGTCACCGAGGAATACACGGTGTGGGGCATCATGGCGCGTGACCTCGTGCGCGAGACGAACCGCATGAACTCGAACGCGCGCGGGGCCGAGAGCGGTTCCGCCCTGCCCCAGCGACGGCTGCCCGAAACGGTCACGTCGATGGGCCTGTCGGATCTGCGCTACACCGACTTCATCAAGCGGACGAGCTGGTCCACCATCGACATCATCCCGTCCTGTGCGAACGCGGCCTTCGTCGAGTTCGCCTCGGCGCAGTACCGGCACCTGAACCCGGAATGGTCGTTCTTCGCCGCGGTGTCGCGCTATCTCGATGCACTGCCGCCCGATGCCTACGACATGGTTCTGTTCGACTGCCCGCCGGCCATCGGCTACCAGTCGATGAACGCGGTGTTCGCGGCCGACATCCTCTACATCCCGTCCGGTCCCGGCTACTGGGAATACGATTCCACGACGTCCTTCATCGGCCAGCTTTCCGAAGCGCTCGAGGATCTGTCGGCGTTTTCCTCGATTGTCCCCGCGGGAACGATGGGTCTGCCCAAGGCGTTCCGGGACATCCGCTTCCTGCTGACGCGCTACGAATCCGGCAACGACCTGCATCGGGCGATGCGCGCCGCCTTCCAGAAGGTGTTCGGCGACCGCATGACCGAGCATCCGATCGAGATGACACGCGCGGTCGAGCAATCGGGTCGTTTCCTGTCCTCGATCTACGAGATCGATTACCGCGAGATGACGCGCGAGACCTGGCGACGGGCGCGGGCGTCGTTCGATCGCGCCTATGACGAGTTCAAGGGCCACGCCATCGAGGCATGGACCGAGCTGGAGGAGGCCGCATGAGCAAGCGCCGCGTCTTCGACATCGATTTCCCCGACGAGGAGCCGCAGGTTCCGGAGCGCTCGGACCCGGGTGTCCCCGCGGGGACAGGAGAGTCGCGCCGTTCGCCCATGGCGGCGGCGATCTCGGAAAATGCCGATGCCCTGCGCGCCCGGGCGGACACCGAACGCGCCATCCGCGAGGAGAACGACAGGCTTGCGCACGAACACGTCCGGCTGAAACGGGCGGGGCTCATCACCGACCTGATCCCGCTGGACAAGGTCCGCACGACGAAGCTGACCCGCGACCGCGGGGCGGGTCCCGATCCCGACCTCGAGGAGCTGAAACTGTCGATCCGAGAGATCGGTCTGTCGAACCCGATCCGGGTCGAGGCGGTGGGCGAGCATTACGAACTGGTGCAGGGCTTCCGCCGTCTCAGCGCCTACCGGGAACTCCACGACGAGACCGGTGACGAAGCCTTCGCGACGATTCCCGCGGGCATCGTCGCGAGCGGCGAGGCGCTCGAGGCGCTTTACCGCCGGATGGTCGACGAGAACCTCGTGCGCCGCGACATCTCGTTCGCGGAGATGGCCCGGCTCGCGCTCGCCTATGCCGAGGATCCCGAGACGTCGGCGGACACCGTCGAGGCGGCGGTCGCGACGCTCTTCGCGTCTGCCGGGCGGCAGAAGCGGGTCTATGTCCGCAACTTCGCGGCGCTCCTGTCGGGGCTGGGCGATGCGCTGTCTTTCCCCGAGGCGCTGCCGCGCGCTCTGGGGCTCGATCTCGAGAAGCGGATGCGGGCCGAGCCCGGGTTCGCCGACGCGGTGCGGCGCGCGCTGGCGCGCGCGAGGCCCGCCGACGCGGAGGCGGAACTCGCGGTCCTGCGCGGTCTCGCGGCGCCCGCGGCGGAACCGCGTTCGGGGGCCAAGGCGCCGGCCAAGACCGCGCCCGATGCGGCGGCCAAGACCACGCTCCGGGTCGCTGTCCCCGCGGGGACGGTGCGCCTGTCGGCGCGGCAGGGCAGGGTGGAGATCGCCGCAGACCGCGACTTCTCCGGCATCGACCGGCACCGGCTCGAGCGCGCGGTCGCGGCGTTCATGGCGTCGCTCGACGAGTAGGTTGGCGTCGCGGTCGGGCGGATCGTGCGCCTCGAAGAACGACGTCCGGAGTGACGGAAAATATGCCTTGGTTTGTTTCCGCGCATCCCTGCAAGGCATTTCGGGGGTTCATCCGCCCGAATGCGCCGAACCCACCCCGCAAGGTCCCGGCCGTCCCCGCGGGGACCGGGGCGGGGCAGGGCGCTCGATCGCGGGCCGGAACCTCGATGCCGCACCGGGCGGACTGCGGACGGTGCCGCTCCGCAGTTGTATTGACGCGGTGATGCGCAATTCATAACAGGGTCGCGTCACGCCGTGGCGACGTTGCGCCGCCAGGGCTTCGTGGCCCGGCCCTGTATTACCGGATCGTGATCGCGTCATGCCGTTCAGGGGTGCCCCAGATGCCTGAAGACGTCGGCCTGCCTGCCGGAGGGCAAGCTCTGGTGCTGCGCCTTCTCGGGGCGATGGCACGGACAACGGCGGACGGACTCGATGCGACCTTCGCCCGCGCCCTGCGCGACCTTGGCCGCTTCGCGCATGCCGACCGCTGCTACATCTTCGAGGTGCAGCCCGATGCCACGGTGCGCAACACCTTCGAATGGGTCGAGGACGGCATCGCGCCCGAGATCGACAACCTGAGCGCCGTGCCGGTGGACGCGCTGACCGAATGGTTCGAGGTGTTCCGCGAGGGCCAGCCGGTGCACCTGCCCGATGTCGCCGCGCTGCCCGGGACCTCGACGGTGAAGCCGCTGCTCGAGGCGCAGGGGATCCGGGCCGTCCTGGTCGTGCCCTTCGCCGACGACAGCGGGGTGCACGGGTTCATCGGCTTCGACAACAACCGCACCACCGGATCCTTTCCGGGCGAGGTGGTGGCCCTCCTAGCGGCGGCGGCGGACCTCGTCTGGGGCACGCTCAGCCGCGTGCGTGCCGACCGCCTGCAGCAGGAGACGACCGACCGCATGTCGGCGCTGCTGGCGGCGATGCCGGACCTCGTCTTCGAACTCGATGCCGGCGGTCGCTATACCGGCCGCGCCGCGGGGCCGACCGACATGATGATCGTGCCGGTGGAGGAGCGGATCGGGCGTCACATCTCGGACGTGCTGCCGCCGCACGTGGCGGCCGAGTTTGCCGCGGGAATGGAAGAGGCCGAGGGCGGGATGGTGTCCCGTCCCCGCCGGTACCGCATCGAGCACAACGACCGCCGGCTCTGGCACGAGGTCGTCTTTGCCCCGATCGGCACCGAGGGCGGGGTGATGTGCCACATCCGCGACGTCACCCGTGACGAGATGGCGCGGCGCAGGCTCGAAAGGCTCGGCAAGGCGGCCGAGATGATGACGAACCACGTGGTGCTGACCGACCGCGCCGGCACCGTCCTCTGGGCCAACCGCGCCTTCATCGAACGCTCGGGCTGGGCATTGGACGAGATGCTGGGCCACCCGATCTACGACTTCACCCGCAGCCCCAATACCGATCCCGAAATCGCCGCCCGGATCGCCCGCGCCATGGAGGCCGGCAGCCAGTTCACCGGCGAGCTGGTGAACCGCACGCGCGAGGGCGAGGATTACTGGGTCGACCTCAACATCAGCGAGGCGCGCGACCTGAGCCACGGCGATCCGGTGGTCATCAACGTCGCCACCGACGTGACCGAGCTCAAGCGCACGCGGGACCGGCTTGCCAACATCATCGACGGCGCGGCCGCGGGCACCTGGGACTGGAAGCGGGGCAGGGACCGCGTGCGGGTCAACGAGCGCTTCGCGCAGATCCTGAACCGCCCGCACGCCGAGCTTGCCGACATCCCGGTCATGGACCTGATGGCACTGATCGTCGACGAGGACCGCGAGAACGTCCTCGCGGTGCTCGAGCGGCTGCGCGTGGGCGCGGGCGCGACCTTCGATACCGAGTTCCGCATGCGCGCGGCCGACGGCACGCCGGTCTGGGTCGAGGTGCGCGGGCGCGTGATGGCCCGCCGCGCGGACGGCATGGCCGACAGCGTCGCGGGCGTGCTCATGGACATCTCGGAGCGCAAGGCGGCCGAGGAGGAGCTGCGCTGCATCAACGCCCGGCTGCAGGACGCGATCGAACACCGCGAGGCGGCCGAACGGCGGTTCCGCGACATCGCCGCCATCTCGGACGACTGGTTCTTCGAACTGGATGCCGAGCTTGGCCATGTCTACGTGTCCGAGAACTTCGAGAACATCGTCGGCACCTGCGCGTCCGAGATGCTGGGCCGTCCGCTGCGCGACCTGGCCGGGCTGGCGGTGGACGAGGCGGACTGGCCGTCCCTGGAGGCGGAGCTCGCGGCGCGCAGGCCGTATACCGGGTTCCTCTTTGCGCGGCGCAGCGAGCAGGGGGCCCGGTCGTGGCTGCGCCTGTCGCTGACGCCGCATTTCCGTGCGTCGGACGGCGGCTTCCTCGGCTATCGCGGCGTCGGGTCGGACGTGACCGCGCTCAATGCCGAACGGCTGCGGGCGCTCGACGCGAGCCGCGCGAAGGGCAAGCTCCTCGCCACCATGAGCCACGAGATCCGCACGCCGCTCAATTCCATCCTCGGCATGGCCGAGCTGATGGAGGCGCACGTGACCGGCGATCGCCAGCGCGAGATGCTGGCGACGATCCGCGGCTCGGGCGAAATGCTCGTGGGCATGCTGAACAACCTGCTCGACATGTCGAAGATCGAGGCGGGGCAGCTCGAACTCGCAAGCCAGCCGCTGAACCTCCGCCGGCTCGTCGAGGGCGCGTCGCGCATCTATGCCGCGCAGGCGCAATCCCGCGGCATCGATTTCGACCTCCTGCTCGGGCCCGGCGCGGATGCCGGGCGCGTGGGCGACGCGCACCGCCTGCAGCAGGTGCTGCAGAACCTCGTCAGCAACGCGTTCAAGTTCACCTCGGAGGGGCGCGTCGCCGTCCGGCTGTCGGCGCGGCCGGGCAAGCCCGTGATCATCGAGGTATCGGATACCGGCATCGGCATGACCGACGACCAGGTGCGCACGGTCTTCGACCCCTACCAGCAGGCCGACAGCCAGATCGTCGCGCGGTTCGGCGGCACGGGGCTCGGCCTGTCCATCGTGCGCGAACTCGTGGCGCTGATGGCTGGCACCATCGACGTCAAGAGCGCGCCGGGGGAGGGGACGACCTTCCGCATCACGCTGCCGCTGGCCGAGGTGCCGCTGCCCGCGGGGGTCGATGCCGCGGACGCGGCCGCGGGCGAGCCGCGGCCGGACCAGGTCCTGGCCGGGCGGCGCATCCTGATCGCCGACGACAGCGCCACGAACCTCGCCGTGGCGACCGGCATGCTGCACGAGACCGGGATCGACTTGGTGCGCGCCGAGGATGGCGGGCAGGCGGTCGATCTGTGGCTCGAGGCGTCGCGTACCAGCCGGTTCGACCTGCTCCTGCTCGACATCGCCATGCCGCGGGTGGACGGGGTGACGACGCTCGCCCGCATCCGCGCGGCCGAGGCGGCGGCGAACCTTCCGCCCGCTCCCGCCGTCGCGGTGACCGCGAACGTCATGACCGAACAGGTGGTCGATTACGTGCTGGCAGGGTTCGACAGCGTGCTGGCGAAACCGTTCCGCAAGAGCGAGCTGCACGCGGTGCTGCACACCCTCCTGCCGCCGCCGGCGGACGGGCCGGCGCTGTCGCCCGCGGCCCCGCGCCGCCGCGTGGCGCTGCCGAGCGTGCTCCTGGCCGACGACGACGCGATCACGCGCGAGATCTTCGCCGAGTTCCTGAACGGGATCGGCCAGTTCGACGTCGTGGCGGTCGAGGACGGACGGCAGGCGCTGACGGCTGCGCTGCGCCGGCCCTTCGGGTTGATCGTCATCGACCGCAAGATGCCCGAGCTCAGCGGCGACCGCGTGATCCGCGCCCTGCGCGGCAGCGAGACGCCGAACCGGGCCACGGCCATGGTTCTCGCCACCGGCGACGTGACCGACCTGCGCGCGGGCAGCCCCGCGCGTGCCGAACCCGACCTGTACCTGCCGAAGCCGATCGATTCCCGGCTATTCGCGCGGGCTGTGCGTACGCTCATGGGGACCGAATGAAGACTTCCACGCCACGGCCGCGCGGCGCACGATTGGTGCGCCCGTGATCGACCTCGCCCAGACACCCGTCCTCTTCGCGCTCGGCAACGCCGCGGCGATGGCCGTCCTGGTGCTCGGCCTGTTCGCCCGCGCGTTCTTCAACGGCAAGCCGTTCTTCCTCGTCACCCTGGTGGCGGTCATCTGGTGGCTTTGCGCCGCGGCGCTCGAACTGTCGGCCGAGACGCGCGACGCGAAACTCGTCTGGGCGCAGGCGACGTGGCCGGGGATCGCGCTGGTGCCGGCCGCCTGGGCCATGTTCCTGACCGATTTCTGCTTCGAGACGCGGCACGACCGGGACCGGCGCTACTGGGCGGCGGTCTTCGCCGCACCTGTCGTGGTGACGCTGCTCGCCGCGACGAACGGCTGGCACTGGGCGTTCTACGGGCAGGGCACGCGGCTCGTCGGGGACTCGGGGCTTGCCTACAACGATTACGAGCACGGGCCGCTGTTCTACCTCGCGGCGGCGTTCCTCTACGTCGCGTTGATCTACACTGTCGGGGTTCTCGCCTACGCCTCGCTGCGCGCGCAGGTGCTCTACCGTCCGTTCTTCCGAACGCTGTTCTTCGTGACGCTGATCCCGCTCGCCGGGAATTTCGGCTACGTCGTCTTCGGGCTCACCATCTTCGGCTTCGATCCGACGCCGTTCCTGTTCGTGTTCACCTTCCTTCTGCTGGGCGGCATCCTCCTCGTCAGCCGGGTGCTCGACCTCGACACGATCGGCTGCGAGGTGCTGTTCCGCAACGCGCTCGACGCGGTCATCGTCTACGGCGTCGACGGCACGCTGTCGGGCTGCAACGACGCGGCGCGCGACCTGCTCGGTCCGGCGCTCGGGCGGGCGGGCCAGCCGCTGCCCAGGGGCGGGCCGATCTGGGACTACGCGGCGCGCCACATCGATGACGACGAGGCGCCGGCGCCCCACCTCGTGCGCATGGAGGGCCGGGCCATCGACATGCGTCTCATCCCGATCCACCGGCCGCTGCACCGGCGGGTCCGGGTCATGGGCTGGGTGCTGACGCTGCGGGACGCGACCGACCTGCTGCAGCTCTCGGACGCGCTGACCGAGGAGCGCGACCACCTCGTCAACGTGATGGAAAGCAGCGGCATCGGCTTCTTCATCATCGCCGCGGACGGACGCATCCTCTACGCCAACCACGAGGCCGAGAAGATCACCGGCCGCTCGCAGAAGGACATCCTGTCGTGGGGGATCGACCGACCGGTCTGGCACCTCGTGGACCTCGACGGCAAGAAGCTCCGCCCGGAGGAGTACCCGGCGGCGCAGGCGCTGCGTTCGGGGTCGGCCGTAAACAACGTGCGCGTGGCACTCGTGCTGCCGGATGGCTCGCGCAGGATCATTTCGATCAACGCGCTGCCCTTTACCGATTCCGAGGGGACGAAGGTCGTGTGCAGCGTCACGGACGTGACCGAGGAGGAGCGCGCGACCGAGGCGCTGCGTGCGCAGATCGAGCGCGCCGAGGCCGCGAACCGGGCCAAGTCGCAGTTCCTCGCGCTGATGAGCCACGAAATCCGGACGCCCCTGAACGGCGTGCTCGGCATGGCCGAACTGCTGTCGGACGGACAGCTCGCGCCGGAGCAGGCGCGCAAGGTCGACGTCATCCGCAATTCAGGCCGGATGCTGCTCGACATGCTGAACGACGTGCTCGACGCGGCGCGGCTCGACGGGGGCGAGATGCGGCTCGAAACGCTCGCTTTCCGGCCAGCCGACATCGCCGCGCAGATCGACGCGGCCTTCGCGCAGCAGGCCGAGGAGAAGGGCCTCGAATGGGAGGTCTTCGCCTCGGCCGAGGCGGACATCGAACGGCTTGGCGATCCGGCGCGCGTGGCGCAGATCCTGCGCAACCTCGCGAGCAACGCCATCAAGTTCACCGAGACGGGCGTCGTCACCGTCACCGTGTCGGCCCGCAAGGGACGCCCGGTGGTCCTGACCGTGACCGATACGGGGCAGGGGGTCGAGGAAGCCCGTCTCGCGCAGCTCATGGAGCCGTTCTGGCAGGCGGACCGCAGCACCACGCGGCGCCACAGCGGATCGGGGCTCGGGCTGACCATCGTCGCAGGGCTGTCGCGCATCATGGGCGGCGATGTCCGGTTCAAGTCCACGCCGGGCGAGGGGACTCTGGCCGAGGTGACGCTGCCCCTGCCCGAGGCGTGAGGGTCAGATCGCCTCGACCGGGCCGGGATAGCGCGCGACCTGCGCGTCCGCGGTCAGGAGCGTCAGCCCCTCCACGCGCGCCTGCGCCACGAGGATCCGGTCGAACGGATCGCGGTGGATCGGCGGCAGCCGGCCGGTCTCGAGCGCGTGCAGCCCCGTCACGGCGAGTTCCACGTAGCCTGCGGCAAGCAGCGCCTGCCGCAGGCGCGCGCCGTCCACCTCGAAATCCGGGCGGTCGAGCGCGGACTTGATCGCGATCTCCCAGAGGCTCGCGGCGCTGAAGACCGGCGTCTCGGCCGGATCGTCGATACGCGCCCGCACCGCGACGGGCAGACGCTCCGACGCGCCCGCGGCCCACAGCAGGACATGCGTGTCGAGAAGGAGGCTCATCCGCCGAAGAGGTCCGCGATGTCCTCGCCGCCCATGCGGTCGAAATCGTCGGGCACGCGCATCGCGCCCTTCAGGATGTCGAGGCGCCCGGCCGCGCGCGGCGCCTCGGCGATCGCCTCCACCTTCACGAGCGGCTTGCCCGCCCGCGCGATGACGAACGGCTCCCCGGCGACCGCCGCGGCGATCAGCCGGGACAGGTTGGTCTTGGCATCGTGGATGTTGACCACCTTCATGGCGCTCTCCCGGACTTAGTCCGATCAACTTAGTCCGAGCGGGCCGGCTTCGCAAGATCCGCAGGTCGGTCCTGAGCCGCCGATTGCACGATGGCGGCGAGCTGCGACAGCTGGCCCTGGAGGGGCGAGGACCCGCGCCAGACCATGCCCACGGTCCGGGTCGGTTCCGGCGCGGCGAAGCGGGTGACCGACACGTCGGCCGACCGCGTCTCGACCGGCACCGCCATCTCGGGGATCAGCGTGACGCCGAGGCCCGCGCCGACCATCTGCACCAGCGTCGACAGGGACGATCCGTCGAGGCCGTCGCGGGGCAGGGCAGGGCGCATGCTGCAGAACGACAGCGCCTGGTCGCGGAAACAGTGCCCTTCCTCCAGCAGCAGCAGCCGCATGTCGCGCAGACGGTCCGGCGGCGGCGGCGGCAGGCCGGCCTCCTCGGCCGTGCGCACGAGCACCAGCGCCTCGGAAAAGAGCGCCACCTCCGTCAGGTCCGGTTCGGAGATCGGCAGCGCGACGATGGCCGCGTCGAGCCGCCCGGCGCGCAATTCGTCCACCAGCCGCGGCGTCACGGATTCCCGCACGTGCACGTCGAGGTCGGGATAGGCGTGCGCGATCGCGCCGACGATCCGGGGCAGGAGGTACGGCGCGATGGTCGGGATGACGCCGATCCGCAACCGGCCCGAAAGGCCCTCGCGTGCGGCGCGGGCAAGGTCGCCCAGTTCGTCCACGGCGCGCAGGATCTCGCGGGCGCGCAGCGCGAAATCCTCGCCGAACCCGGTCAGCCGCACCTGCCGGGCGCCGCGCTCGAACAGCGTCACCCCGAGCGACGCCTCGAGTTCGCGGATCTGCACCGACAGGGCCGGCTGCGAGATCGCGCAGGCCTCGGCGGCGCGGCCGAAATGGCCATGCCTGGACAGCGCCTCGAAATAGCGGAGCTGCTTCAGGGTGAGGTTGCTCATAAGGCAGAGTTATCGCGACGATCGGAAAATGCAACTTTTGCCAATGGACACGATCTGCTAGCAGACGGGCATGTTGCGAAACGGACATGCGGGAATCGCGGGACGCGGGATCGGACCTGTCTTCGGGACGGGGCGCATCGCCGCCCGGACCCCGGAACCCGCGCGTCAAGGGTTGTCGTGTTCTTCGACGCGACACACGTTTTCGCCAGAATGCCGGCGGGGTCCCTCGGACTGACGCCGCAACACACCAACCGAGCCAGAGACGGAGAGAGCCATGGACGGCAACGACATCGAGAACAGCGGGAAATGCCCGGTCATCCACGGGACGTTCAAGCATGCGACGTCCAGCGTCCGCTCGAACAAGGACTGGTGGCCGAACCGGCTGAACCTCAAGATCCTCAGCCAGAACTCCCCGCTCACCGACCCGATGGGCGGCGAGTTGAACTACGCGGAAGAGTTCCGGAAGCTCGACCTCGACGCGGTGAAGGCCGACCTGACCGCGCTCATGACCGACAGCCAGGATTGGTGGCCGGCGGACTACGGGCATTACGGACCGTTCTTCATCCGCATGGCGTGGCACTCGGCCGGCACGTACCGCACCGGTGACGGCCGCGGCGGCTCGTCCTCCGGCACCCAGCGCTTCGCGCCGCTGAACTCCTGGCCGGACAACGGCAACCTCGACAAGGCCCGCCGCCTGCTGTGGCCGATCAAGAAGAAGTACGGCCGCGCGCTGTCGTGGGCGGACCTCTTCGTGCTGACCGGCAACGTCGCACTCGAATCCATGGGCTTCAAGACCTTCGGCTTCGGCGGCGGTCGCGAGGACATCTGGGAACCCGAGGAGGACATCTACTGGGGCACCGAGGAGAAGTGGCTCGCCACCTCCGACGAGCCGAACAGCCGCTACGCAGAGGGACGCGCGCTCGAGAACCCGCTGGCGGCCGTGCAGATGGGCCTCATCTATGTGAACCCCGAGGGTCCGGACGGCCGTCCCGATCCGCAGGCCTCGGCACATGACATCCGCGAGACGTTCTCGCGCATGGCGATGAACGACGAGGAAACTGTCGCGCTGACCGCGGGCGGGCACACCTTCGGCAAGGCGCACGGCGCGGGCGACGCCTCGCTCGTGGGTGTCGAGCCCGAGGGCGGCGACATCGCGGCGCAGGGTCTCGGGTGGCTCTCGACCTACGAGAGCGGCATGGGCAAGCACGCCATCACCTCGGGTCTCGAGGGTCCGTGGACGCCGACGCCGACCAAGTGGGACATGAGCTATTTCGACCTGCTGCTCGGCTACGAGTGGGAACTGACGAAGTCCCCCGCCGGCGCGAACCAGTGGACGCCGGTCGGCATCCGCGAGGAGCACAAGGCGCCGCAGGTCGACGGGTCGGACGAAAAGGTCATTCCCATGATGTCGACCGCCGACATGGCGATGAAGGTCGATCCGGCCTACCGCGAGATCTCCGAGCGGTTCCACAAGAACCCCGACCAGTTCGCGGATGCGTTCGCGCGCGCCTGGTTCAAGCTGACGCACCGCGACATGGGCCCGAAGGTGCGCTACCTCGGCAAGGAAGTCCCGGCCGAGGACCTGATCTGGCAGGACCCGGTGCCCGCCGCGGACTACCCGCAGATCGAGGCGGCCGACGTGGCCGATCTCAAGGAACGCATCCTCGCCTCTGGCCTGTCGGTGCAGGACCTGGTCAAGACCGCGTGGGCCTCGGCCTCGACCTTCCGCGGGTCGGACAAGCGCGGCGGCGCCAACGGTGCGCGCGTCCGGCTTGCGCCGCAGAAGGACTGGCCGGTGAACGAGCCCGCGAAGCTCGCCGAGGTGCTGAAGGTCTACGAGGGCATCAAGGCCGACTTCGACGGCGCCGCCACGGGCGGCAAGAAGGTGTCGCTCGCAGACCTGATCGTGCTCGGCGGTTCCGTCGGCGTCGAGAAGGCGGCGAAGGACGCGGGTATTTCGCTCGAGGTGCCGTTCACGCCGGGCCGGACCGATGCCACGGACGACCAGACCGACGCCGAGTCCTTCGACGTGCTCGAGCCGATGGCGGACGGCTTCCGCAACTACCTGCGGACCGACTTCACCGTTCCGACCGAGGAGCTGCTGATCGACAAGGCGCAGCTGCTGACGCTGACCGCACCCGAGATGACGGTTCTTGTCGGCGGCATGCGGGCCATCGGCGCCAATTTCGACGGTACGTCGCACGGCGTCTTCACCGACCGTCCGGGCGCGCTCACGAACGACTTCTTCGTGAACCTGCTCGACATGGGCGTGGTCTGGACCGCGGTCGACGACAGCCAGCAGGTGTTCGAGGGCCACGACCGCGCCACCGGCGCGGTGAAGTGGACGGGCACGCGCGTCGACCTCGTGTTCGGTTCGAACTCCGAGCTGCGCGCGCTGGCCGAGGTCTATGGCTGCGACGACGCGAAGGAAAAATTCGCCCGCGACTTCGTCAAGGCGTGGACCAAGGTGATGAACGCCGACCGCTTCGACGTCGCCGCCTGACGCGGCGCACCGCATGCGAGTGAGGGGCGTCGCCGGCCTTCCGGCGGCGCCCCCACATTTCGCGGCCTGTCCGCGGCGGGCCGCCTTTTGTGCCGAACGGAGGCCGCGCCATGACCGCATCCCCCATGCCCACCACCGAGGCGCAGCTGGTCGACCGGCTGGCCGGAATGCCGCGCGACCGCCGCACCCTCGTCGGGATCGTGGGCGCGCCGGGATCGGGCAAGTCTACGGCGGCCGACACGATCCTCGCCGCGCTCGAGGCCCGAACGCCGGGTCGCGCCGCGGTCCTGCCCATGGACGGCTTCCACTACGACGACGGTCTCCTGACCGCGCGGGGCCTCCTGGCGCGCAAGGGCGCGCCCGAAACCTTCGACGTGGGCGGATTCTACCATGTCCTGCGGCGGCTCAGGGCGCAGGACGAGGACGAGGTCATCGTCCCGGTCTTCGACCGCGGCATCGAGGTCGCGCGTGCCGGCGCGCGGGCGATCCCGGCCTCCGCCGACCTGATCCTCGCCGAGGGGAACTACCTGCTGCTCGACCGCGATCCCTGGACCCGGCTTGCGGGCGTGTTCGACCTGACCGTGTTCATCGACGTGGCCGAGGACGAGCTGCGCCGCCGCCTCGAGGCCCGCTGGACCGGCCACGGCCTGGCGCCGGAAGCGATCCGCGCCAAGCTCGAGCAGAACGACCTGCCGAACGGACGCCTTGTCCGCACCTCGAGCCGGGCGGCGGATTACGTCATGACGCCTCGCTCGCCCGGATGATTACATAAGACAGATTATCCGCAAAACCGCATGCGCGCGACCGGACGGCCGCGCGCGGGGTTTGCGTCAGATGTAGGTGAGGTCGTCGATGCCGAAATAGCCGTCGGCGTCGATCACGAGGCGGTTGATGTTCTCGAACCGCTCGCCGTCGAGCTGGCTGCCGAACGCGATGATCTCCTGCGCGCCGACGTTGTCGGCGACGAAGCTGATCTGCCCCACCGCTTCCGCGATGCCGTCCGCGTAGGCGGTGACGGTGATCACCCGCTCGACGGCGCTGGCATCGACGTTCACCGCGTTGAACGCGGCGCTGACGAAGTTGAACGCGTCCGCGCTGTAGATCTCGAGCGGTGAGCCGGCTTCCGCTCCGTAGCCGTCGTAGCCGGGCTGATCGGTCCCGTCCTTCTCGCCGATGAAACCCACGTTCGGGTCCGAGGTGGGGTCGTAGCCGATCTGCGCGTCGCCCGCGGGATTGAAGATGCCGAGCTGCGACCACTCGAAGCCCGCATAGCAGTTGCTGCCGCCGTTCAGTTCGAGCAGCGACGCCTCGCCGCCGTCCGGCAGGGCGAAGTCGTCGAAGTCCACCACCTTGAGCAGGCCGGAAAGGTCGACGCCGTCGGCCAGGTCGTCGAAGGTCAGCCGCAGGTCGCCGAGGCCGCTCTTGTCGGCGTCGATGCGCACGACGATGTCGTTGCCGTGCACGGTCACGTAGCTCTGGCCGTGGCCCTTCGCCGCGCCGGCCGCGTCGACCAGCGCGAGAAAGTCGGTGAACTCTTCCGAGCTGTCGATCTGCAGGCAGGTCTTGCCGAAATAGCTGCCCATCAGGTCGAAGCGCAGGACGTGGGCGTCGGGGTCGAAATCCGTCAGCACCTTGTCGCCGCGCGCGATCGGCGAGAACGCGAGCAGCTGCGGCAGCGAGGCCCAGGTCCCGTTGTTGGTCGGGTCGCCGTCGAGGAACGACCACAGGAAGCTCTTGTTGGCGGTGACGCCGAAATCGTAGGTCGCGTCGCCGAGACCCACGAGGATCGGGTCGCGCACCCCGATGGTCCGCGCCTCCGGTGTGCCAAAGGTTGTGTAGCCGACGGGCATCGCTCGTTACTCCCTCGTTCATGCAGGTGCGGGCATGAGTTCATGCGCACGTGATCAACGCGAGAGCACCATTCGAGCATTTCCCTCCGCCTTTCGGTCAGGATCAGGCCGGGGCGGTCCGGACGGCGCGGGCCTGGGGCCGTTCGCGCAGCATCAGCATGGCGGGCGTCACCACCAGCGTCAGGACCGTCGCGACCGTGAGCCCGCCCGCGATCGCGCTCGACAGCTCGGTCCAGTACTGCGTCGAGGGCGCGCCGTAGACGATCTCGCGCGACAGGAAGTCGACATTGAGCCCGATCACCATGGGCAGGAGCCCGAGCGCGGTGGTGGCCGAGGTCAGGAAGACCGGCCGCAGGCGCTGCGCCCCGGTCCGGAGCGCCGCCTCGAGCGGAGCCGCGCCCGCCCGTTTCAGGTCGTTGTAGGTGTCGATGAGGACGATGTTGTTGTTCACGACGATCCCCGCGAGCGCGATCACGCCCACGCCGCCCATCACGATCCCGAAGGGCCGCCCGGTCACCACCAGCCCGAGGAGCACGCCCGCGACCGAGAACATGATCGCGCTCATCACGACAAGTGCCTGGAAGAAGCTGTTGAACTGCAGGACGAGGATCATGAACATGAGCCCGATCGCCGCGACGAAGGCGCCGGCGAGGAACATCATGCTTTCCTGCTGGTCCTCGGACTCCCCGGCAAAGGTCACGTCGGCGTCCTCGGGCATGTCCGCGCCCGCGAGCGCGCCACGCAGTTCCGCGATCCGGTCGTTGACCAGCGCCCCCTGCGCCACGTTGGCCTCGATCGTGGTCACGCGGCGCTCGTCGATCCGCCGGATCACGCCGACGCGCTCCACAGGTTCAAAAGAGACGAAGTTCGAGATCGGCACGAGCCCGGCCGACGTCGGCACCCGCAGGTTCCCGAGTTCGGCGAGCGAGCGGTCGTCGCTCGGGAACCGCACGCGCACGTCGAGCTCGCCGTTCGCGTCCGCGGGCCGGTAGTCGGTCACCGTGATCCCCTGGGTCAAGAGCTGGATCGCCTGCCCCAGGAGGCTCACATCCGCGCCGAAGCGCGCGGCCTCGGCCCGGTCGACATTGATCGCGACCTCGACCCCCGGCAGCGGCCGAGTGTCGGTGACGTCGGTGAAGCCGCCCACCCGCTCCATCGTGGCGAGCACGGTCTCGACCGCGTCGGCCTGGACCGCCGGGTCGCGCGCGGACACGCGCAGGTTCACCGGCTTGCCGCTGGCCGGACCGCCGCTCTCGGTCTCGACCTGCACCTCGATGCCGGCGATGTCGGCCATGTCCGTGCGGATGTCCGCGGCGATCTCGGCGGCCGGACGCCGTGCCTGCCAGTCCACGAGATCGAGCTGGAGGGTGCCGATCACGTCCTCGTCGCCCCGGCCCGCGCTCATGGTCGACCGGGCATAGACGCTTTCCACCCCCTCGGAGCCGAGGAGCCGGCGTTCGACCTCGCGCACGAGGTCGTCGCGCTCGTAGATCGACAGGTTGTCCCGCGCGCGAACCTGCACCTGCATGAACTCGGGCTCGACCGAGGGAAAGAAGCTGATCCCGCGCCCGAACTGCCCGTAGATCGAGAACGCCCCGAGGAGGAGCGCCAGCGCCAGCAGGACCGTCGTCCACGGCCGCAGGATCGCCTTTTCCAGCAGCCGGACATAGAGCCCGGTGATCCCGGGCACGTCGCGCGGATCGCCGTGCTCGGCCGCGTGCAGCACCCGCTTCGACGCGGCGGTCTGCGGCTGCGCCCGGCCGATCACCCCGCCCACCACGGGAATGAAGACCAGCGCCATGAACAGCGACGCGGTCAGCGTCAGGATCACCGTGATCGGCAGGTATTTCATGAACTGCCCGATGAGGCCCGTCCAGAACAGCAGCGGGAAGAACACGCTGAGCGTGGTCGCGGTCGAGGCGATGACCGGCCATGCCATGCGCTTGGCCGCGTGGGCATAGGCCGCGCGGGGGCTGTCGCCCTCGTGCAGCCGGCGGTCGGCCAGCTCGACCGTCACGATGGCGCCGTCGACCAGCATGCCGACGACGAGGATCAGCGCGAACAGCACGACGATGTTCATGGTGTAGCCCATCGCCCAGATCGCGGCGACGCCCGCGAGGAACGCGCCGGGGATGGCGAGCCCCACCAGCACCGCCGAGCGCAGCCCGAGCGCGAAGACGATCACGATCATCACGAGGATCACCGCCGCGATCACGTTCGATTCGAGGTCCGAGAGCAGCGTCTTCACCTGCTCCGACTGGTCCTGCAGGTAGGTGACGCGCACGCTTTCGGGCCAGTCCGTGCGCAACGTCTCGATCGCGTCGCGGGTCGCGGCCACCGTGTCGATGATGTTGGCGCCGGACCGCTTCGTCACCTCGAGCGCAAGCGCCGGCTGCCCGTCGATGCGGGCGAACCCGGTCGGATCCTCGAAGGCGCGACGTACCGTCGCCACGTCGCCGAAGGTCACGACGGTGTCGCCCTCGACCTTCACCGGCATCGCCATGACGTCCTCGAGATCCTCGATGAGGCCCGGCACCTTCAGCACGATGCGCCCGCCGCCGGTCTCGATGGCGCCCGCCGCGATCAGCTGGTTGTTGCGCTGCAGCTGGCTGATGAGCGTCTCGAAGCTGAGGTTGTAGGTCTGGAACACCGTCGGATCGATCAGCACCTCGAGGAATTCCTCGCGCGCGCCGCCGATGTCGACCTCGAGCACGCCGGGCAGCGCCTCGACCCGGTCCTGCACCGCGTCGGCAAGGTCGTTCAGCGTGCGCTCGGGCACGGGGCCCGACAGGACCGCGGTCACGATGGGAAAGAGCGCGGTGTTGATCTCTGTCACGTTGAGATCGGTCGCGTCCTGCGGCAGGTCGCTCTCGACCCGGTCCGCCGCCTCGCGCACCTTGTCGAGCGCCTCGTCGATGTCGCCGCCCGCGGCGAATTCGAGCTGCACGCTGGCAAAGCCCTCGGCCGCCTCGCTCGACATCTGCTCGAGTCCCTCGATGGCCCCGAACTCGGCCTCCATGGGCTCGAGCAGGAGCCGCTCGGCGTCGCTCGGGCTGATCCCGTCCACCGTGGTCGACACGTAGACCAGCGGCAGCGGCACTTCCGGGTTCGCTTCCTTGGGGATCGCCACGTAGGCGATCGCGCCGACGGCGAGGATCATGCCGAGCACGATCACCATCGCGCGGGTGCGCGAGAACGCGGCGTCGATGATCGCGTTCATTCCGTGATCTCCGGTGCCGCGTCGGCCTGCGCCGCCGCGGGCGCCGCGTCCTCCTCTCCGGCCTCGCTGGCGCGGACCTCCTCGCCCTCGCGGACGAAACCCTGTCCGACGGTGATGATGCGCGCGCTGTCGGGCAGGCCGCGCACCCAGACGCCGTCGATCTCGGCCCGCACCACCTCGATCGGGTGGAACCGGACGAGTCCGTCCTCGACGGTCTTCACGCCGATCTCGCCGTCGGGGTCGAGGGAGACGATCGAGGGTTGCACGAAATGCGCGGACGCGGTTCCGGTAGGCACGACGATGCCCGCCGACACGCCCGCGGGGATCTCGCCGCCCGGGTTCGGCACCTCGATCTCGGCGAGGAAGGTCCGCGTCTCGGACGCGGCGGCGGTGCCGACGAAGGTCACCGTGCCCTCGCGCGTCTGCCCGGTGATGAAGCTGACCTGCGCCGACTGCCCCTCCTCGAGACGGTTCAGGGCCTGCTGCGGCACCTGCACGGCGATGGTCAGGGGATCGTTGTCGACGATGCGGGCGACGGTCTCGCCGGTCCCGACATATTCGCCCTCGTTGATGTCGAGCCGCTCGACCCGGCCGGCGAAGGGCGCGCGCACGGTCAGGTCCTGCAGCGACCGCTCCGCCGCCGCGAGCTGGGATTCGGCCGCCGCCAGCGTGGCGCGCGCCTCCGCCACGCGGTCGGCCGTCGCCACGCCGCGCTCGAGCAGCTGGCTTGCATTGTCGAATTCGCGCCGCGCCCGCGCGAGCTCCTCCTCGGCCTGCCGCAGCGCGGCTTCCGCCTGGTCCGAGGAGAGCCGCGCCAGCACCTCGTCCCGCTCGACGCTGTCGCCCTTCCGCACCGGCAGCTCGACCACGTTGCCGGCGGCCTCGGCGGGCACGGTGGTGTCGCGGTCGGGTTCCGCCTGCCCCTCCGCGCGGAATGTCAGCGTCACCTGCTCCGCCTCGGACTGCCGCACCAGGACCGAGGGCGGCTCGGGCGCCGCGGCCTCGGTTGCGACCGGCGCCTCGTCACCTCCGGGCAGGACTAGGCCGCTGCCCATCCAGCCCACGATCGCCAGAAGCAGCAGGAGCGCGATCCAGAACGACCGCGACGATCCGCGATCCGTGTCGAAGCGCAGGTCGGACGCCCCGGCGCCCTGCTGCCCGGTCTCTCGAGCGCTCATGTGATGTCCTCTTCGCTGCCTGTCGCGACGGGATCGGCCCCATGGCCCCAGATGCCGACTGGCGGGCGGATTGCAACCCGCGCGGCGTGCAGGATACACGAACGTGACCGGGCGGACGACCCCGGGAAGGCCGGGGTTCAGCCGCTGCCCGCTGCCCCGAGCGCGCGCAGCGCAGCGCCGACCGCGTAGGCGACCGCGGCCGCCGTCCCCCCGACGAGGAGCGTCTCTATCCCGGTGCGCCACCACGACCGGAGCGACCAGCGGCTCTTGAGCGCGCCGATGGCGAAGAAGGCGGCGAGGGTCGCGACCGTCGCCGCGGCGAAGGGCGCCGGCGCGCCCGCCACGAATGGCAGCAGCGGCACCGCGCCCGCCGCGACGAAGGCCGCGAAGGTGACCAGGGCCGCCGCGCCGGCCCGCGGCGTGGCCAGCGACTTGCCGTAGCGGTCGGTCAGGACGAGGTCGAGCCACGCGTCGCGCCGCCGCTCGAACGCCCCGACCGCCGCGGGCACGATCGCCGAGTCGAAGCCCCGCGCGGCAAGGAGCGCTCCCAGATCCGCCCGCGCACGGTCCGGCGCATGCTCGATGCGCCGCGCCTCGAGCATGCGCAGCCGCGCGATGTCCTCGGCCTCCGTGCGGGTCGCGGAATAGTTGCCAAGCGCCATCGACACGCCGTCGGCCAGGAGGTTGGCGAGACCCAGCACCAGGATCACCGGCTGCGGAAGGTCCGCGCCCTGCACGCCCGCCACCACAGCGAACGTGGTCACGGCGCCGTCGATGCTGCCGTAGACGGCGTCGCGCAGGTGGGCGGGCGGCCCGGGAGAGGCGACGCGCCCCTCGGGCGCTGCGGTCATTCGGGGACCTGGATGCTCTCGATCCAGGCGGTGAGATCGGCGATCGACCGGCTGGTCACGACCGGCTGGCCCGACTCGGTGCGCGTGATCGCCACCTCGAGCTCGAAGAGCGGACCGAAGACCGGCATGATGACGCCGTGGCCCGGAACATCGGCCCGCCCGTCGATCCGGCGCATCACCTCGAGCGCCGGGAACGTGCCGCCGTTGCGCGCGGCGACGCGGGTGAGGTCCGCGGGGGGCCGCGACAGCAGGTCGGCGAAGTCGCCGTCGCCCCTGCCCCCGGTGCCGTGGCAGCTCTGGCAGAAGACGGAATAGACCTCGTGCCCGGCCTCGGGCGAGGGGTCGTCGTCGGGTGCCGCGCGGAGCGGCGCCGCGGCGAGCAGGGCGGTCAGGGCAAGGGCAACGGGGCGCATGGTCTCTCTCCTCGGCGATTGCCCCGGCGGATCGGCCGCGGGGCGCGAGCCCGAGCATGGCGCGGATCGTCCGCGCGGACCTTGATCCGCATCAACGCGCGGGCCGTCCGCACGAGCGATCATGCCCCCACGACTCGACAGGACCGGCCGCGGCAGGGCGTCCCGCCCTGCTGCCCGCACCGGACCGCTGACAGGAGGAAGGCCCATGACCTACAGAACCGTTTCGACCGCGCTCATCGACCGTCACGGCTCCGACGCGCTGGACGCTGCCATCGAGCACGCCCGGCACTGGGACGCGCATCTCGACGTCAGCTGCTTTGCCGAGGAGGAGGTCGAGCCGGGCATCGGCCTCTACGGCACGGCGATGCTGGTGCGCACCGCCGGCACCGCGCAGGACCGGTGCGACACGCTGGCCGACGCGGCGCGCATGCGGCTCGAGCGGTCGGGCGTGCGCTGGACCTGCCAGACCCGCCCGGCCCCAGCGGGCGGCGCCGCGCGCGATTTCGTCCGGCAGTCGCGCTGCGCCGACATCGCGGTGCTGCCACGGCCCCTGGGCCCCGGCGCGCGCGACTGGGATTCGGTGTTCTTCGACGCGATGCTGTTCGATGCGCGGCTGCCGGTTCTCGTGGCCGTGAACGATGCCCAGCCCGACTACCGCACCGTGCTCGTGGCGTGGGACGGCAGCGCGGTGGCGCTGGCGGCCGCGCGCGCGGCGCTGCCGGTGTTGCGGGCCGCGGACAGCGTGGCGCTTGCCGTGTCGGTCAAGGACGGCGCGACGCGGCAGGCGCTGATCGAGGGCGCGCGCGACGCGGCGACCTTCCTGTCGCGCCACGACGTGCACGCGGACGTGCGCGCGCTGGAGGCGGGCAGCGGGTCGGTCGCGGGCGACATCCTCGCCTGCGCGCGCGACATCGGCGCGGGGCTCGTCGTCATGGGCGCGTACGGCCATTCGCGCTTGCGCCAGAGCCTTCTCGGCGGCGTCACCCGCGAGGCGCTGCAGCGCACCGACCTGAACCTGCTCGTGGCCCATTGAGGACCCTCCCGGCCGCGGCGTTCCGCGCCGCGGCCGGGCACCGCTTCAGGCGTCGAGCGCCTCGGCTGCCCCCGGCACGCGATGCAGCATCTGCACCAGCCGGCCGGCCTCGCGGTGGTAATCCTCGAGCGCCCGGTGGCCGTGCCGCAGGAGCGCCACCTGCGCATCGATGGGATTGGTGCAGCGCATGAGCGCGCGCTGCGTCTCGACATCGGTCAGGAGCCGGTCCGCCAGGAAGCCCCAGAGCTCCGTGCCGATCTCGACCCATGCCTGCATCGCCCGGATGCCCGCCGGGACCTCGGGCGCCGCCGTCCCGGCACCGGGCTCCGTCTTCGTCGCGCTCGTCATGATGTTCCTCCTTCGATGCGCCGCTTGCGCGTCCATCCTGCCGCGTCCGCGCGCCCTGCGCGTTGATCGAGGTCAACGACGCGCCGCGGCGCGGACGTCAGGGTGGCCCCTGCCCGCCGCGCCCGTTCCGCGGCGGTGCCGCATGCAGAGGAGCCGCCCCATGTCCGTCCGCCCCGTCCACGTTCTCGCCTGCATCCTCCTCGGGGCATGCGGGCCCGAGACACCGCCGCCCGAGTCCGGGGTCGTGCAGGGCCGCGCGCTGTTCCTCGCCCAATGCGCGGGGTGCCACGGGGCGTCCGGCCAGGGCGACGGGCCGGCGGCGGCGGGCCTGCAGCCCGCGGATCTCACGCGCATCGCGGCGCGGCGGGACGGGGTCTGGCCGGTGCTCGAAGTCATGTCGATCCTCGACGGCTACGCGCGCCGCACCACGCCCCGGCCCGGCATGCCGGTCGTGCCCGCGCTGACCGAGGGGCCGCGCGTGCCCTTCGACAGCGGCAACGGGATGGTCCGCGAGGTGCGCGCGAACCTCGTTGCGGTCGCGCGATACCTCGAGACGCTGCAGGTGCCGCCGCCCGGGCGGCGCGTGCCCTGAGGACCGGTCGCGTCAGGCGGGCATCGCG
Source organism: Roseivivax isoporae LMG 25204 (assembly GCF_000521865.1). Taxonomy (GTDB): domain Bacteria; phylum Pseudomonadota; class Alphaproteobacteria; order Rhodobacterales; family Rhodobacteraceae; genus Roseivivax; species Roseivivax isoporae. The sequence continues at coordinate 6,389 of NZ_JAME01000014.1, read as the reverse complement.
GCGCGTCCGGCTGTGCTGCGCCGCGCGACGACCTCGAAGCCCAGGTCGACCACACGCGCGGCCGGGTCCGTCCCGTCGAGGCGGCCGAGCAGCAGCTCGACCGCGCGGCGTCCCATCTCGCGCCGGTTCGTGCGCACGCTGGTGATGCCCGGCTCGCTCGCCGCGGCGAACTCGAAATCGTTGAAGCCGCAGAGCCCGAGCCGGTCAGGCACGTCGAAGCCGCGGCGCAGCGCCTCGAACAGCACGCCGAGCGCCAGGTCGTCGTTGTTGCAGAAGACCGCGTCCACTTCGGGGCACCGATCGGCGAGGCGCGCGAAGAGCGCCGCGCCCGCCGTCACGCTTGACGGATCCGCCGTGGTCTCCACCCGTCCCGCGTCGAACATGCCGGCTTCGGACAGGGCCGCGCGGTAGCCGGCGAAGCGGCGCAGGGTGCGCGGGTCCATCTGCGCGCCAAGGAACGCGACATTGCGGTAGCCCGCGTCGACAAGGTGCCGGGTCGCCGCGTGCGCCGCCGCCTCGTGCGAGAAGCCCACCATCATGTCGACGGGTTCGGGACCGATATCCATGATCTGCACCACCGGGCACTGGGCGTCGGCCAGGAGCCGCCGCGAGGTGTCGGTCTGGTCGACGCCCGCGATGATCATCCCGGCGGGCCGCTGGCTGAGGAAGACGCGCAGAAGGCCCTCCTCGAGCTCGGGCTGGTAACGCGTGTTGCCGTGCTGGATGTCGAAACCCGTGCCTTCGATCCCGGAATAGATGCCCTCGAGCACGTCGGTGAAGACGTGGTTCGTCACCGACGGAACCAGCACGCCGATCACGTCCGCGCGCCCCGAGGCCAGCGCGCGCGCCGCGTAACTCGGCACGTAGCCGGTCGCGGCGACGGCGGCGAGGATTCGCTGGCGCGTCGCCTCGGCCACCAGCGTGGGGTCGCGGAGCGTGCGCGATACCGTGGATTCGCTGACGCCTGCCGCCCGCGCCACATCGGCGAGCCGAGCCCTCCGCAGTTTCGTTCCCGACAAGACCGACCTCCCCGCACGTTCACGTGCAACGTTTTATTGACAGATGACAGCGCTGTCATCTAGATGAAAGCGCTGTCATACAGATTCGAGGGAGGCGATCACATGACGGCCCAAGGGCGGACCATCGTCGTCATGGGGACCTGCGGCGTCGGCAAGACGACGCTCGCGGCCGCGCTCGCGCGGCGCACGGGGCGACCGTTCCTCGAGGGCGACAGCTTTCATCCGCCGCAGAACGTGGCGGCCATGCGCGCGCAGCGCCCGCTGACCGACGAGATGCGGGCGGGGTGGCTCGACGCGATTGCCGCCGCGGCACGGGCGACGCCGGGGGCGATCGTCAGCTGCTCGGCGCTGAAGGAATCCTACCGCGATCGCCTGCGCGCGGGCATCGGCCCGATCACGCTGATCCACCTCTACGGCGACCGGGCGCTTCTCGCGGAGCGCATGCTGGCCCGTACCGACCACTTCATGCCGGTCTCGCTGCTCGACAGCCAGCTCGCGCTTCTGGAGCCGCCCGCGCCGGGACCGGACTGCCTTCACCTCGACGTGGCCGCCCCGACCGGGCGGCTCGTCGACGCCGCGCTGGCCTTTCTCGGGGCCGGCGTCCTTTCGACCCACGACATGTCAGATGGAGGAAACTGACCATGACCATCCGTACCCTTCTCGCCGCGACCGCGCTGAGCCTCAGCGCGGGCGCCGTCCTTGCGCAGGAGCACACGTTCCGCTTCCAGTCCTCGGATCCCGCGGGCAACCCGAACTTCCAGCTGCAGCAGCAATGGGCCGAGAGCGTCGCCGAGATGTCGGACGGCGCCATCGAGATCGACCTCCTGCCGGTCGAATCCATCGTCGCGCACAACGAGACGCAGGACGCCATCGCCGCGGGCATCCTCGACGGGCACGTCACCGACACCTCCTATTTCGCGGGGCGCGACGCGGCCTTCGGCCTGATCGCGAACCCGGTCGGCGCGTGGTCCGCGCCCGAGGAGATGTTCGGCTTCATGGAGGACGGCGGCGGCGCCGAGCTCATGAACGAGCTCGTGGAACCCTACGGCCTGCACTTCATCGGGGCGACCACCCCGGGCCTCGAATCCTTCGTCTCGGCCGTCCCGCTCGAGGGCGTGGACGACCTGCAGGGCCTGAAGATGCGCGCGCCCGAGGGGCTGGTGCAGCAGGTCTTCGCGGCGGCCGGCGCCTCGCCGGTCAACCTGCCCGGCTCCGAGGTCTTCACCTCGCTCGACAAGGGCGTGATCGACGCCGCGGACTACACCGTGTTCTCGACCAACCAGGCGCAGGGCCTGCACGACGTGGCGCCGCACCCGGTCTATCCCGGCTTCCACTCCATGCCGCTCGTCGAGATCAGCATGAACAAGCAGAAGTGGGACGCGCTGCCGGCCGAGCTGCAGGACGTGCTCACCCAGTCCGTGCGCGACTTCTCGCGGGCGCAGGTCGCGGCGCTGGCCGAGGCGGACCAGGCCGCGGTCGAGGAAGCGAAAGCCTCGGGCGAGGTGACAGTGCATGACTGGTCCGACGAGGAGCGCGCCAAATTCCGCTCCATCGCCCAGGGCGAATGGGAGAAGGTCGCCCAGCGGTCGGAGAACGCGCAGAAGGTCTACGACGCGCTGACCGCGTATCTCGAGAGCCAGGGCCTGCTGAACTGAGGCCGGACCGATCCGGCGGGGCGCCTCCGCGTCCCGCCGACCGCAAGGGGGAGGAGACACCACATGAGCGAGAGCGAGCCGGAGCACCCGGACGTGCGGGAGAACCGCGGCGCGATCCCCGAGGCGGGCGCGCTCGGACGCTGGGTCGACCGCGGCGGACTGGTCTTTGCCGCGGGCATCGTCGTCGCGATGCTGATCCTGATCCAGGAGGTCGTGCTGCGCTACGTGTTCAACGACCCGACGATCTGGGCGCACGAGACGACTGTGTTCCTGTGCGGGGTCGCCTTCGTCTATGGCGGGCTCTACTGCGCCGCGCGTGACAGCCACATCCGGGTGGTGCTGGTCTACGACACGCTCGGGCCGCGCATGCGGCGCCTCTTCGACATCGCCATCTCCGCCGTCTGCGCGGTGGCCTCGGCGTTCTTCGCGTGGGCGGCGTGGCTCATGGTGTCGCGCGCGGCCTTCGCGCCCGACGGCGCGATCCGGCTGGAACGCTCGGGCAGCGCCTGGAACCCCCCCTATCCGGGCCTCGTCAAGATCTTCCTCCTGCTGGTGATGGCGGCGCTCGCCGTCCAGTTCGTCGTGCTGGCGTGGAACCATGCGCGGGGGCGCCGCTGATGGAAATCTTCGGTTCTCTGCAGGGTCTGGGCGTCGGTCCCGCGACGCTCCTGATGTTCGCGATGCTGCTGGTGCTGCTCGTCACGGGCATCCCGCTCGCCTTCGTCACGCTGCTCGTGGCGCTCGTCTTCGCGCTTGGCTGGTTCGGTCCGATGGCGGTGCCGCTCATCACCTCGCGGGTCTATTCCTTCGTCGGTTCCTTCGTCTTCGTGTCGGTGCCGATGTTCGTGCTGATGGCGGCGATTCTCGACCGGTCGGGCATCGCGCGCGACCTCTTCGACGCCATGCGGCTGGTGGGCGGGCGGCTGCGCGGCGGCGTCGCGATCCAGACGATCTTCGTCGCCGTGATCCTCGCCGCCATGTCGGGCATCATCGGGGGCGAGGTCGTTCTGCTGGGGCTGATCGCGCTGCCGCAGATGCTGCGGCTCGGCTACGACCGCAACCTCGCCATCGGCGTCGTCTGCGCGGGCGGCGCGCTCGGGACCATGGTGCCGCCCTCCATCGTGCTCATCATCTACGGGCTGACCGCGAACGTGTCGGTGGGTGACCTCTTCCAGGCGGCGCTCATCCCGGGCCTGATGCTCGCGGGGTTCTACGTGGCCTACGTGCTGATCCGCGCCTGGCTCGACCCCAAGGCGGCGCCGGCGCTGACCGGGCCCGCGCCGTCCACGTCGGAAAAGCTCCGGCTCCTGCGCGGGCTCGTCCTGCCGATCCTCGTGGTGATCGCGGTGCTCGGCTCGATCTACGGCGGCATCGCCAGCGTGACCGAGGCCTCGGCCGTGGGGGTCGCGGGCGTGATCCTGTCCACCGTCGTGCGCGGCGAGTTCACCTTCACGCTGCTCAAGGACGCGGCGTTGCAGACGCTGCAGACCGTGGGCATGATCGTCTGGATCGGGATCGGCGCCTCGGCGCTCGTGGGCGTGTTCAACCTCATGGGCGGCATCGATTTCGTGTCGGCGCTGATCACCGGGGTGTCGGACAACCCCCACGTCATCCTCATCTTCATGATGGTGATCCTCTTCGTGCTGGGCATGTTCCTCGACTGGGTGGGCATCGCGCTGCTGACCATGCCGATCTTCGTGCCGATCATCACCGACCTCGGCTTCGACCCTGTCTGGTTCGGGGTGGTGTTCTGCATGAACATGCAGGTGAGCTTCCTGTCGCCGCCGTTCGGGCCGGCAGCGTTCTACCTGAAATCGGTGGCGCCGCCCGACATCAGCCTCGGTGACATCTTCCGCTCGCTCCTGCCCTTCATCGCGCTGCAGGTGCTGGCGCTGGCGGTGCTCATAGCCTTTCCGGGCATCGCCTGGCTCTGAGATCCGCCGGCGCGGCGCGGCGACGATTGCCGCGCCGGCCCCCGCCCGTTAGAGACGGGCGCGACAGAGGACAGGACCGACCGGGGGGGACGGAATGGCAGGGAAACGGCAGCGGACGGCGCGGCGGGGCGCCCTGTGGCTTGCGGCGCTCGTGGCGCTTTCGGCCTGCGGCCAGTCGGAACGGATCGTGTCGCTGCGCCAGACCGAGGTCGACTGCATGGCGCGCGCGATGTTCTTCGAATCCGTCCGGTCGAGCCGCGACGGCATGGTCGCGGTCGGCACCGTGGTGATGAACCGCTTGGCCTCGCCCGACTTTCCCGACACGGTCTGCGCCGTGGTGGGTCAGCCCAACCAGTTCGCGCCGGGCGTCCTGACCCGGACCATGGACGGCCCCTGGGCCGCCGTCGCCCGCGAGACGGCCATCGCGACCCTCGCCGGCGAACGTCACCCGATGATCGAGCGCGCGCGGTTCTTCCACGCGGCGACCTACCGGGCGGGCTATGACAACATGCATTACGTGGTGACCACGGGCGGCAACGCCTTCTACGAGAAGCGCCGCCCGCACCTCGTCACGCGGCCGACACCGCCCGCGCCGGTCGAGGGCCTGACCGGGGGCTGAGCCGCCCGTCAGGCGTGCTGGCCCCCGTTCACGTCGATTGAGGCGCCGTTCACGTAGGACGCCTGCGGCGAGCACAGGAACAGCACCACGCGCGCGACCTCGTCCGGCGTGCCGAGACGGCGCAGCGGGATCTCCGCGATCATCTCCTCGGTCCCGGGCGACAGGATCTCGGTCTCGATCTCGCCGGGCGTGACCATGTTGACGCGGATGCCCCGCGGCCCGAGTTCGGCCGCGGCTTCCCGGGTGAGCGCGGCCAGCGCCGCCTTGGAACAGGCATAGGCCGCGCCGGCGAAGGGATGCACGCGCGAGCCGACGATCGAGCCCACGTTCACCACCGCGCCCCGCGCCGCCTCGAGTTCCGGCAGGAGGTCGCGCATGAGCGCCGCGGGCCCGATCAGGTTCACGCCGAGCACCTGCTGCCAGAGCCCGTCGTCGCTTTCGGCGATGCCCATGCGTTCGCCGTCGGGGCCCTTGGGCGAGATGCCGGCATTGTTGACGATGGCCGTCAGCCCCTCGGGCCCGAGGGTGTCGCGCACCTGCGCGACGAGCGCCGCGCGCGAGCCGGGCTCGGCGATGTCACCCTGGAAATGGTCCGTCGATCCCGCATGCCACGGGCAGCGCTCGTCGAAGGCCGTGCGCGACACGGTCAGCACCCGCCACCCCGCCGCCTGGAAGACCTTGACCGTGGCGTGCCCGATTCCGCGGCTCGCCCCCGTCAGCAGTAGCGTTCCGCCCGTCATCGCGTGTCCAGCCTCCGGCCCCGTGAGGGCTCACCATCGCACTGCCCGTCCGGCACGGCAACACGCCATCTCGCGGCTCATGCGGCCGAAGCGGCGGCGGGACGCGACGCCCGGAGGGGCGCCCGCTCCGCCGCCTGCGCGGGTGCGGTCCACCGCAATCTCAGCGCGTTCGACAGCACGAAGACCGACGACAGCGCCATGGCGCCCGCGGCCAGCACCGGCGACAGGAGCGTGCCGTTCAGCGGATAGAGCACCCCCGCCGCCACCGGGATCAGCGCGGTGTTGTAGCCGAACGCCCAGAACAGGTTCTGGCGGATGTTGCGCATGGTGGCGCGGCTGACCGCAACCGCGTTCGCAACGCCGGTGACGTCGCCCGACATCAGCACGACGTCGGCCGCGTCGATGGCGACGTCGGTGCCGGT
>NZ_JAME01000013.1 GCF_000521865.1 Roseivivax isoporae LMG 25204 | reverse complement strand
GCACTGGGAGGCCGGCGGCGCGGTGCGGGAGGCGGCGGAATGAGCGACCTCGACCACGCCGCGCTCGAGCGCTGGCTTTCGGAAAGGCTGCCGGGGGACGGCCTGAGTGTCGCGCGCATCGGCGGCGGCCAGTCCAACCCGACCTGGTTCGTGGACTGGGGCCCCGCGCGCCACGTCCTGCGCAAGAAGCCCGCCGGCCCGATCCTGCCCGGGGCGCACGCCATCGAGCGGGAATTCCGGGTGCTGCGCGCACTCGAACAGACGGATGTGCCGGTGCCGAAGGCCCTCTGGCTCGAGGAGGACGACGCGGTGCTCGGCACGCCCTTCTACCTGATGGAGCGGCTCGACGGGCGCGTCTTCACCGACGCGACCCTGCCCGACCTCGTTCCGGAGGAGCGGCGCGAGATCTACCTCGACATGGCGCGCACGCTCGCACGGCTGCACGCGGTGCGGCCCGGCGCCGTGGGGCTTTCGGATTACGGCAAGCCCGGCGACTACTTTTCCCGGCAGCTCAACCGCTGGGGCCGGCAATATCGCGAAAGCCCCGGCGGCCGGGTCGCGGCGCTGGACCGCCTCGGCGCGTGGCTCGAGGCGCACCGGCCCGGGGATGACGGCGCTATCAGCATCGCGCACGGCGATTTCCGGCTGGGCAACCTGATCTTCCATCCGACCGAGCCGCGGGTGATCGGGGTGCTCGACTGGGAGTTGTCGACGCTGGGCCATCCGCTGGCGGATCTCGGTTTCTGCGTGATGCCCTGGCACACGGCGCCCGAGGAATATGGCGGCCTCGTCGGGACGGACTGGCGCGCGGCGGGCATCCCGACGCGGGAGGACTTCGTCGCGGAATACCACGCGCATGCTATCCCGACGCCGCCGCTCACGCCCTTTCACGTGGCCTTCGCGCTCTACCGTTTCGCGGTGATCTTCATCGGCATCGCCGACCGCGCCCGCGCCGGGAATGCCGCCTCGGCCGAGGCCGCGAGCCTTGCACCCCTTGCCGAACGCTTTGCGATCCGTGCGCTTCAGGTGATCGACGGGGCCGGGGTCGTCGCGGGATGAGGCGCGGGGTGTCGGCGTGATCCCGCGCGTTACGGAATTCGGAACTCGGAATTGGTGCCGCCATGACGGCAGGCGCCTTCATCTCATCGCCAGGACGCGATGACCCAAGGGAGGAAAGACATGACACTGCATCAGAACTTCATCGGCGGGCGGTTCATCCCGACCGACGCAGGCGACCGGATCGACGTGTTCAACCCGGCGCGCGACAGCAAGATCTCGGAAATTCCCGACACCACCGCCGAGGGCGTGGCCGAGGCCGTCGCCGCCGCGACCGCGGCGCAGCGCGCGTGGGAAAAGCTGCCGCCGATCCAGCGCGCGGGTCACCTGCGCCAGATCTCGGCCAAGATCCGCGACAACGCCGAGGAGATCGCGCGGGTGATCTCGGAGGAGCAGGGCAAGATCCTGCCGCTCGCCCGGGTCGAGGCGGCCTTCACCGCCGATTACATCGACTACATGGCGGAATGGGCGCGCCGGATCGAGGGCGAGATCCTGCCCTCAGACCGTCCGGGGGAGAACATCTTCCTGTTCCGCCAGCCGGTCGGCGTGGTGGCCGGCATCCTGCCCTGGAACTTCCCGTTCTTCCTCATCGCCCGCAAGATGGCGCCCGCGCTCATCACCGGCAACGCCATCGTCATCAAGCCGAGCGAGGAGACACCGAACAACGCCGCGCTCTTTGCCCGCCTCGTGACCGAGACCGACCTTCCCGAGGGCATCTTCAACATCGTCTACGGCCGGGGCGCCACCACCGGCAAGGCGCTGACCACCAACCCGGACGTGCGCATGGTCAGCTTCACCGGCAGCGTCGAGACCGGCTCGCGCATCATGGCGGACGCTGCGCAGAACATCTGCAAGATGAACCTCGAGCTTGGCGGCAAGGCCCCCGCCATCGTCACCGCCGATGCCGATCTCGACCTCGCGGCGCGGGCGATCACCCAGTCGCGCGTGCTGAACACCGGGCAGGTGTGCAACGCCGCCGAGCGGGTCTATGTCGACCGCACGGTCGCCGCAGCGTTCACCGAGAAGCTCGTCGCGGCGATGAAGGCGGTGCGCTACGGCGATCCGCTGGCCTCCGAGGACCTCGACATGGGGCCGATCATCAACCGGGCGGGTCTCGACAAGATCGACACGCTGGTGAAATCCGCCATCGGCGGCGGCGCGGAGGCCGTGCTGGGCGGCAAGCCGGCCGATCTGGGCGCGGGCAGCCATTACGAGCCGACCGTGCTGGTGAACTGCCGGCAGGATATGGAGATCATCCGCAAGGAGACCTTCGGCCCGGTCCTGCCGATCGTCGAGGTCGACGGGCTGGACGAGGCCATCGAGCGTGCCAACGACACGACCTATGGCCTGACCTCGTCGATCTACACGACCAATATCGGCGCCGCGCTGCGCGCGGCGAACGAGCTGCGCTTCGGCGAGACCTACGTCAACCGGGAGAACTTCGAGGCGATGCAAGGCTTCCATGCCGGGCGCGGCAAGTCGGGCATCGGTGGCGCGGACGGCAAGCACGGCCTGCTGGAATATACCGAGACCCACGTGGTCTACATCCAGAACTGACGCCCGGACGACAGGGGCAGGCCCGGCGCGGCCTGCCCCCTTTCTGTTGCGTGACGACCAAAGGAAACGGACCACCCGATGAAGGACATCGTCATCGTCTCCGCCGCCCGCACCGCCATCGGCGATTTCGGCGGCTCCCTCCGGGACATGAGCCCCATCGCACTCGGCACCCTGACCGCCCGTGACGCCATCGTCCGCGCGGGGATCGACGCCGCGGAGATCGGACAGGCCTTCTACGGGCACGTCATTCCGACCGAGCCGCGCGACATGTATCTCGCGCGCGTCGTCGCGATGGAGGCCGGCATGTGCGAGACTGCGCCCGCGCTGACGATGAACCGGCTGTGCGGATCTGGCCTGCAGGCCATCGTCTCGGCCATCCAGAGCATCGCGATGGGCGATACCGAGATCGCGCTCGCGGGCGGCGCGGAAAGCATGAGCCGGGCCGGCTACCTGCTGCCGCAGGCGCGCTGGGGCGCGCGGATCGGCGAAGTGCAGGTCCTCGACATGATGACGGGTGCGCTGCACGACCCGTTCGGCCACGGCCACATGGGGATCACGGCGGAGAACGTCGCCGACCGCCACGGCATCGACCGCGCGGCGCAGGACGCCTTCGCCGTCGAAAGCCACCGCAGGGCGGCCGCCGCCATCGCGGCGGGCCATTTCCGGGACCAGATCGTCCCGGTCGTGCAGCAGACCCGCAAGGGCGAGACGGTCTTCGACACCGACGAACATGTCCGCGCCGATGCGCGCCTCGAGGACATGGCGCGGCTGCGGCCTGCCTTCCGCAGGGACGGCAGCGTGACGGCGGGCAATGCCTCGGGGCTGAACGACGGCGCGGCCTCTCTGGTGCTGATGAGCGCCGAGGCGGCAGCACGGCGCGGTATCGCGCCCCTGGCGCGCGTCATCGCCTACGGCCATGCGGGCGTCGCGCCCGAGGTCATGGGCCTCGGCCCCGTGCCGGCCATGCGCGCGGCGCTGTCGCGAGCGGGGATTGAGGCCCAAGCGCTCGACATCGTGGAGAGCAACGAGGCCTTCGCCGCGCAGGCGTGTGCCGTGACGGCGGAACTGGGCCTCGATCCAGACCGGGTCAATCCCGATGGCGGGGCGGTGGCTCTCGGCCATCCGATCGGCGCGAGCGGTGCCATCATCGCGACCAAGCTCGTCCACGCGCTGCGGCGCACCGGTGCGCGGCGCGGGGCGGCGACGATGTGCATCGGCGGCGGACAGGGCATCGCGCTGATCCTCGAGGCGGCCTGAGGCGCCGGTCAGGCCATGCCACGACAGGGGCCGGCGCGCGCGGCCCGCATTCCTGCCACACAGCGCGGGCCGACACATCCGCGGACGTTCCGCTCGGGCCCGGCCCGCGCTAGACCTCGGGGCCGAGGCAGTGAACAGGAGAACCATCCATGAAGAGACTGGTCTTGGCCGTGCTGGCGCTTGGCGCCGTCGCATCCTGCGGGGCCGTGCCCGGCGGTGGCGGAGAGGCCGGCCGCTACGTCGTGGCGGGCGTCGAGGAGAACGACATGCTGAAGCTCCGGGGCGGACCCGGCACCGGCTTCGATTCCCATGCCGGCCTGCCGAACGGCACGATTGTCCGGGTGCGGGACTGCACCCCCTCGGGCGGCGTCCGCTGGTGTCGCGTCGCCCTCGAGGAGGCCCCGGGGCTCGACGGCTACGTGTCGAAATCCTACCTGCGCAGGCTCTGACCGGCGCGGGACATCTTGCCGGCGCGGGGCGGTTGATATACATAGGTCAGTGTATATCCATCGCCCGCGGAGGACCGGATGCAGATCGCGAAATGGGGCAACTCGCTGGCCGTGCGCCTGCCCGCCGACCTCGTGCGCCATTTGGGCCTGAAGGAAGGCGACCGCATCGACCTGGTTCCCGGCGATGCCGGGCTGCAGGTGCACCGCCACGCGCGCGCGGAGGAAGTCCTGGCCGGGCTCAGGCAGTTCCGCGGACGGCTGTCGGCCGCGGACCGCCTGGACCGCGACGCGGCGCATGAGCGCTGAATTCCTCGACACGAACGTCGTTCTCTACCTTCTCGACGACGGTCCCAAGGCCGACCGGGCCGAGTCCCTTCTCGCCCGCGCGCCGCGGATCAGCGTGCAGGTCCTGAACGAGGCGCTGGTGAACTGCCGCCGCAAGGCCGGCATGAGCTGGGAGGACAGCGGCCGGTTCCTCGACATGGTGCAGGCGCTGACCGAGGTGGAGCCGCTGACCCCGCGCACCCACGCGGTCGGCCGCGCGCTGGCCGAGCGCTACGGCCTGTCGGTCTACGACGGCATGATCGTTGCTGCGGCCCTGATTGCGGGCTGCGACACGCTCTACACCGAAGACATGCATGCGGGCCTCGTGGTCGAGGGGCAGCTGCGCCTCGTCGATCCCTTCGCCGCCTGAGCGCCCGGGCGCCGCCCGTCAGAACCTGTTCGCGGGAATCTTGAAATAGCTGTGCCCGTCGCCCTCGGGCTCGGGCAGGCGGCCGGCGCGCAGGTTGACCTGCAGCGCGTGCAGCATGCGGTCGGGCAGGTTCAGCGTTGCGTCACGTGCCTCGCGGACCGCGACGTAGCGTTCCTTGGACACGCCGCCGCCCAGGTGGGTGTTATGCGCCTTCTGCTCGGCCACGGTGCTTTCCCAGGCGGGGCGGTCCCGGCCCTCGGCGCCGTAATCGTGACCGATGAAGATGCGGTGATCATCGGGATGGGCGAGGATCGCCATCAGCGAGTCGTAGAGCATCGCCGCCGACCCGCCGGGGAAATCGGCGCGCGCGGTCCCGCTGTCGGGCTGCATGAAGGTGTCGTGCGCGAAGATCGCGTCGCCCACCACGTAGGTGACCGAGCCGAGCGTGTGCCCGGGCGACAGCATCACGCTGGCGTCGAGGTCGCCGATCCGGAACGTGTCGCCGTCGGCGAAGAGCCTGTCGAAGTCCCGGTCGGGGTCGAAGGCGTCGGGAAGGTTGTAGAAGTCGCGCCAGAGCGCCGCGATCTCGCGCACCTTCGCGCCGATCGCGTTCGGCGCGCCGGTCCGGTCCTTCAGCCACGCGGATGCCATCAGGTGGTCGGCATGGGGATGGGTGTCGAGGATCCACTCGAGCGTCAGGCCCTCGCGCGCGATCCACTCGAGCGCCCATTCGGCCGAGGCGGTGGAGATTCGGGCGCGCGCGGGGTTGAAATCGAGCACCACGTCGATCATCGCGCAGCGGCCCGTCGCCTCGTCGATGCAGATGTACTGGCAGCTGCCGCTCGCGGCATCGTGGAAGCCCACGACCTTCGGACTGCCGGGCCCGCGCGAGGGGCTGACGGAATGGGCGATGGTCATTCTGGTCTCCTTGGGTCTATTCTGCGGCCTTGGTGTCCGCTCCGGCGCGCGCAAGGGCGCACCAGGCATCGTAATGGGACAGGAACACGCGTCCGTTCATGTGGTCCAGCAGGTGCGTGGTCTTGAGCCGGTCCATCACCGGCCCCTTCACCTCGGACAGGTGCAGGCCGATCCCCATGTCGCGCAGCCGCTCGTTCACCGCCTCGAGGCTCTCGAGCGCGGAAAAGTCGATCTCGTTCACCGCCGAGCACATGAGCACCACGTGGCGGACCCGGCAGCCGTCGGTGACGCGGTCCTGGATCAGGTCCTCGAGGAAACGCGCGTTGACGAAATAGAGGCTCTCGTCGATCCGGAGCGACAGGACCGTGGGATCGGTCCGCACGTCGTGCCGGTCGATGTTTCGGAAATGGTGGGTGCCCGGGACCAGTCCCACTTCGGCTACGTGCGGCTTCGACGTCTTCACGAGGTGCAGGACGATCGACAGGACGACACCCGAGGCCACGCCGATCTCGACGCCCAGGGTCAGCGTCAGCAGGATCGTCGCCGCCACGGCGGCGAAATCCGCGCGCGAATAGGCCCAGGTGCGGCGCAGGATCGAGAGGTCCACGAGGCTCAGGACCGCGACCACGATGGTCGCCGCGAGCGTGGCGTTGGGCAGGTAGTGGACGAGCGGCGTCAGCGCCACCGCCGCGAGGGCAAGGCCCAGGGCGGTGAAGGCACCGGCGGCGGGCGTCTCGGCGCCAGCGTCGAAGTTCACGACCGAGCGCGCGAAGCCGCCCGTGACCGGGTAGCCGCCGGTGAAGGCGGCGCCCAGATTGGCCGCCCCGAGACCGATCAGTTCCTGGTCGGGATCGATGCGCTGGCGCTTCTTGGCGGCGAGGGTCTGCGCCACCGAGATCGATTCGACGAAGCCGATCACCGAGATCAGGATCGCGGGAAGCGCGAGCTGCCGCACGAGCTCGGGCGACAGGCCGGGCAGGGTGAAGGGCGGCAGCGCCTGCGGGACGGCGCCCACGATGGCGACGCCGCGCTCCGCGAGCCCCAGCGCCCAGACGACGAGCGTGGTGGCGACCACCGCGACCACCGGCCCGGCCTTGGTCACCACGTCGGCAAGGAGCGGCCCCGCCCCCAGCCGCCGCAGCAGCGGCTTCAGCCCGCGCCGCACCCAGAACAGGAACGCCGTGGTGGCGACGCCGAGCACGAGCGTGATCGGGTTGATCTCGCCCAGATGCGCCAGGAGCGCGCCCGCCATCTCGACCAGCGTGTGTCCCCCCGCATCGATGCCGAGGATGTGCTTGAGCTGGGAGGTCGCGATCAGGATGCCCGAGGCGGTGATGAAGCCCGCGATGACCGGATGGCTCAGGAAGTTCGCGAGAAAGCCCAGGCGGAACACCCCGAGCAGGACGAGGAACGCGCCCGAGAGACCCGCGAGCGTCAGGGCCGCCACCGCGTAGCCCGCCGTGCCCTGCTCGGCCACCTGGCCCACGGCCGAGGCGGTCAGCAGCGACACGACCGCCACCGGACCGACCGCAAGCGCGCGGGACGTGCCGAAGACGGCATAGAGCAGGATGGGCACAATCGAGGCATAGATGCCCGCCTCGGGCGGCAGGCCCGCGAGCAGCGCATAGGCCAGCGACTGCGGGATCAGCATGATCGTGACGATCACGGCCGCGATCAGGTCGTTGGTCAGCGCGCCGCGGTCGTAGCGCCGTCCCCAGTCGAGGATCGGGAGGTATTGGGCGAACTTGGGGCGCATCGTCGTGTCTTCCTGTCCGGGATGCGGACGGGGTGTCACCGGACGCCCCGTCCCTGCTGGTGCGGCGCGGGGGAGGAGGGGCCGCGCCGCGCGGTCGCCGCGATCACTCGGCGGCGACCTTCTCGAGCGGCTCGGGCCGGGCCATCCATTCCCGTCCACGCAGCATGGCCTGCCAGTAGATCGGCGGCAGCATCTTTTCCTTCAGGAGCCACGCGGCGCGCGAGGGCCGCGTGCCGTCGATGAACCATTTCGGAAAGGAGGGCTTCAGCGTGCCGCCATAGCCGAACTCCGCGAGCACGATCTTGCCGCGCTCCACCGTGAGCGGACAGGAGCCGTAGCCGTCGTATTGCGCCTTCGGCGCGACGCCACGGATGTCGGCGATGACGTTCTCGGCCACGGTGGGCGCCTGCTTGCGCGCGGCTGCCGCCGTCTTGGCGTTGGGCGCGTTCATGACGTCGCCGAGCGCCCAGATGTTGTCGTAGCTCTTGTGGCGCAGCGTCGCCTGGTCCACGTCGACCCAGCCGGCGGCATCCGCCAGGGGCGAGACGCGGATGAAGTCGGGCGCCGTCTGCGGTGGGCAGACATGCAGCATGTCGAACGCCATGGTGACGCGCCGCGGCTCGGTGTCGGGCGCCTTGACCTCGAAGGTCGCGGTCTGCGCCGGACCGTCCACCGCCACGAGGTTGTGGAAGAAGTCGAGCGTCGCGCCGTATTTCTCGACATAGTCCATCAGGGCCGGGACGTAGTCCTTGACGCCGAAGAGCACGCCGCCCGCGTTGCAGAAGTGGATGTCGATCTCCCTGAGCCGCCCGGTGCGGTGCCAGTGGTCGCCCGAGAGGTACATCGCCTTCTGCGGGGCGCCGGCGCACTTGATGGGCATCGGCGGCTGGGTGAAGATCGCGGTGCCCGACCGCGTCTTCTGCACGAGCTCCCAGGTATAGGGCGCGAGGTCGTAGCGGTAGTTCGACGTGACCCCGTTCCGGCCCAGCGTCTCGACCAGGCCCTCGACGCGGTGCCAGTCGAGCTTGAGGCCGGGGCAGACGATCAGGCGGTCGTACTTCACCACCCGGCAGCCGTCGAGGATCACTGCGTTCGCACCCGGCTCGAAGGCGGCAACCGCCGCCTTGATCCAGGTGACGCCGCGCGGGATCAGGCTGCCCATGGTCTTGGCGGTGTCCGCCGCCTCGAAGATGCCGCCGCCGACCATCGTCCAGCCCGGCTGGTAGTAGTGGATGTCGGCGGGATCGATGATCGCGATCTCGAGCCCCGGCTCGCGGGACTTGAGGCTCGCCGCGACGGCGATGCCGCCCGCGCCGGCGCCGACGATGACCACGCCGTACTGCGCGTCGCCAGTATCGGTTGGGGTCTTTCCGCCGTTCGCGATGCGCCGCGCGACACCCGACATGTCGTAGCCCGCGGCCTTGGTCCGCGCCAGGATGTCGGGCAGCGGGCGGTCCCGGGCCTCGGTCAGCGACCAGAGCGTGGCCGACCGCGTGCCCGACCGGCAATAGGCCAGCGCCGGGCCCGGCAGCGTGCGCAGCGCCTCGGCAAAGGCGCGGGCGTCCTCGTCCTTCACCATGCCAGTGGCGACCGGGATGTAGCGCGCCTCGAGCCCGTGCGCGCGGGCGGCGCGGTCGATCTCGTCGAAGGACGGCTGGTCGGCGCCTTCCCCGTCGGGCCGGTTGCAGATGATGGCGCGGTAGCCTTCGGCCGCGAGCGCGGCCACGTCGTCCGCGTCGATCTGGGGGCTGACCGACAGGCGGTCGTCGATCCTGCGGATGTCCATGTCTTTCTCCCTCGGGGGCGTGTCAGGTGGGGCCGCGGGCGGGGCGGGCCGCCCGCGGCAAGGGTCCGGCACGCGGCCGTCAGAGCCCGTTCAGCGGAACCTTGAGGAAGCGCCGGCCGCTTTCGTCCGCGGGCGGCAGCGCGCCGCCGCGCATGTTCACCTGCAGTGACGGGATGATGAGCCGGGGCATCGCGAGCTGCGCGTCGCGCTCGGTGCGGAAGCGCACGAACTCCTCCCGGGTCTTGCCGCCGCCCACGTGGATGTTGTGGGCCTTTTCCTCGGCCACGGTGGTCTCCCACCGGATGTCCCGGCCGTTCGGGCCGTAATCGTGGCACATGAAAAGCCGGGTCTCGTCGGGTAGGGCCAGCACCTTCTGGATCGAATCGTAGAGCTCGCCTGCGTCTCCGCCGGGGAAGTCGGCGCGTGCCGACCCGCCGTCCGGCATGAACAGCGTGTCGCCCACGAAGGCCGCGTCGCCCATGACATGGGTCATGCAGGCGGGCGTGTGGCCCGGAGTGTGGATCGCGCGGCAGGTCATGCCGCCCACCTGGTAGGTGTCGCCGTCGTCGAAGAGCCGGTCGAACTGGCTGCCGTCGCGCTGGAACTCGGTCCCCTCGTTGAAGACCTTGCCGAACGTGTCCTGCACCACGGTGATGTTGCGGCCGATGCCGAGCTTGCCGCCGAGCTTGCCTTGGATGTAGGGCGCGGCGGACAGGTGGTCGGCGTGGACATGCGTCTCGATCAGCCATTCCACATTCAGCCCGTGCTCGCGCACGAAGGCGATGATCTCGTCGGCATGGTCGTAGGTGATGCGGCCCGCGGCATAGTCGATGTCCATGACCGAATCGACGATCGCGCAGGCGGACGAGCCCGGATCCTTCACCACGTACGAGATGGTGTTGGTCGCCGGGTCGAAGAACCCGGTGACCTCGGGGCGCACGGTGGCGTCTGTCATGTCCTTCATCGTTATCTCTCCTTCTGGTCGGGGTTGGGGCGCGCGCTCAGCCGGCGCGGCAGGTCCTGATCCCCACGAGCGTGTAGAGCGGGCAATTGCCGAGGAGCGCCGTCAGCACGAACACCGCGGCGACCGCGATGGCCAGCCAGTGCAGCAGGCCCGCGGCGGCGACGGTCGTGCCGAAGGCCACGTAGAGCAGGCCGAGCGCGACCACGATGCGGAGCGCCCGGTCCAGAGTTCCCATGTTGCGTGTCATTCCCGTGTCTCCCGGAAAGCATGTGACGCACAGGGTATGCCACGACATGCCTCCCCGAGTCGGTGACTTCGTCACAAAGATCGCGGCTCACTGTTCCCCGGCCGAGCGGGCGAGGCGCACGAGCCCCTCGCGCCCGCTCAGGCGGACCTCGCCGCGGGCCTGTTCGATCCAGCCGCGGCGGTGGAACTCGGACAGCGTGCGCGAGATCACCTCGCGCGCGGTGCCAAGTTCGTTGGCAAGCGTCTGGTGCGTCGCCGCCACCACGTCGCCGTCCCCGGAGAGCTCGAGCAGCTTTGCGGCCAGCCGGACATCCATGCGCTGGAACACGATGTCGTCGATCAGCGTGAAGAGGTCTGTGATCCGGCGGGAATAGGCGGTGAACACGAACTGCCGGAAGATCGGCGAGCGGGCGGTGAGGTCGTCGAAGGTCGACCGCGGGATCGCGACGGCCGTCACGTCGGTCTCGGCGATGCCATCGGCGGCATAGTCCTCGAAGGCCAGCATGCAGGCGGTGGTCAGGACGCAGCTCTCGCCCGCATGCACCCGGTAGAGGAACACCTCGCGCCCGGTATCGGACTTCTGCTGCACGCGGACCGTGCCCTCGAGCAGGAGGAGGAGGTTGTCTGCAGACTGCCCCGGCGCGAAGATCTGCGTGCCCGCGGGAACCGACACCACCTTGCTGCCGTTCACCAGCACCCGGCGCAGGTCCTCGGGCAGCCGGCTCAGGCCCTGAAAGCGGTCGATCCAGCTCGTGTCGCGTGCGGTCATCTGGCCCCCCATCCAATGATGCGCGGCGGAACCGCGCCCCCCGATGTGCTGACCCCTCGATTGGCAAAACGCAAGTGCGGCGCGTGCGCCCTTGCGCGGTGCCTCCATATCCACCATTTGCATTCCACTTGGATGGAGATGCTGAAGATGCCGAAGCTGCGGCGCGTGCCCGACAAGCACGCGGACACCGAGAAGGTCACGCTCAACCTCGGTCCGGTGGACCTCGGGCGGATCGACCTGCTCGTGCGGGAAGGGTTCTACAGCAACCGGACCGATTTCATCCGCGCCGCGATCCGCGGTCAGCTTGCCACCGACGGCGCGGCGCTGGCGCAGTCGGTGGCGCGGCACCGCCTCGAAATGGGGCTCTTCGACGTGACCCGGGCCGATCTCGAGGCGCTCATCGACCGCGGCGAGGTGCTGCATCTGCGGGTGCTGGGGCTTGCGCGGATCGCGGACGACGTCACGCCGGACCTCGCCCGCGCCGCCATCGCCTCGCTGACCGTGCTCGGGGCGCTGCAGGCGCCCGCCGAGGTCAAGGCGGCGATCGCCGACCGCATGGACTGACCCCCGCGCAGGATCGCCTGCACGGACACATCACGGCCGGCCGTTTCGGGCCGGGCCGTCACCGCGCGCCGGTGCGCGCCTCTGAAAGGACGACGACATGATCCCGGAAATGCACTTCGACGCGGTGGCAGAGGCACGGCCCGGCCGCGCCTGGCAGGCGCGGTGGCAGAGATCCGGCGCGCTCTACCTCGACTGGTTCACGGCGCGCGGCGGCCTCGCGGGCCCCTCGGGTGCCGAATGCGCCGAGGCGCTGGCACATCACATGCCCGAACTCGTGCCCGTGCACCGCGCGCTGACGCGGCTCGCGGGCGGGTCGGACAACGTCGGGCGGTTCCTGTCGGGCTGGTGCCCGCCGCCCTACCTGGGCGGCTGCTCGCTCGCCGCTTTCGAGAGCGGCGGCACGACGCGTCTCGTGCGCAACTACGACCTCTCTCCGACCCTCAACGAGGGTCTGCTTTTGCGGACCGAGTGGACCGGCACGCCGGTCATGGCGATGACCGAGTTCCTTTGGGGCGTGTCGGACGGCATCAACGGTCACGGCCTGGCCGTGGCGCTGGCCTTCGGCGGCACGCGCACGGTCGGGCGGGGCTTCGGCATCTGCATGATCCTGCGCTACGTGCTCGAGACCTGCCGCGACGTGACCGAGGCGCGCGCGGTGCTCGACCGGGTGCCGTCGCACATGGACTACAACGTTGTCCTCGCCGATGCCGGCGGCCGGACCGCGTCGGTCGAGATGCACGCGGGCGGGGGGACCACGTGGCGGGCGACAGCGATCGCCACGAACCACCAGCTCGACGCGCCGCTGCCCGACCGCGCGGCGTTCACCCGCACGGTGGAGCGCCGCGCGCGGCTGTCGCATCTCGTGGCGCCGGGGCAGGTGGCCGACGCGTCGGCGTTCCTCGTGCCGCCGCTCTACCAGACGGATTACGCGGGCGGATTCGGCACGCTCTTCACCGCGGAATACGTGCCGCGCGACCGGGCGATGCGGCTCATGTGGCCGGACGGCGAGATGGTGCAGTCGCTCGACGCCTTCTTCCCCGAAAGCTGGCACGTGCGGTTTGCCCAAGGGGCCGCGTCGCAGGGTACGCCGGTGCCGGCCACGGACATGGCGGCGATGATCGAGGGCCTGTTGCCGAACGTGCCCGCCGCCAATCGCGAGGCGGCACGGCACTGGATCGACGCCGCCGCCGCCGGCCGGGTCGACTGGGCGGGGTTCGGGCAGCTCTTCGTGCCGCCCGCCATGCACGAGGGCGGCGCGCGCTAGCGCCGGCCCTCAGTCCGTGTCCCAGGAGGTCGCGTGGTCGAGGAGGATCACCGATCCGTCCTGGTAGCGTTCGGCGGTCGACTGGTCGAAGGTCACGAGCCCGACGAAGGTCAGGCCCGCGCCCAGGGCGGCCACCGCCGCCCCCGTCAGGAACGCCTTCATCGCGCGCCCTCCTTCGCGTCCTTTTCCTGCAGCCAGAGCACGTGGTGCTCCTCTGCCCAGTTGCGGTCGACATCGCCGCCCCACATGGCCTCGATCGCGCCCTGCATGCCGACCGTGCCGATGTAGATGTGGCCGAGGAAGATGGCGATCAGCAGCACCGCGATGCCCGCGTGGATCAGCATCGCCCAGGCCATGCCGCCGAGGTCGAGCCAGTAGAACGGGAACATCAGCGTGACCCCGGTCACCACCATCACGAGCCCGCCCAGCACGGCCGACCAGAACACCATCTTCTGCCCCGCGTTGAACTTGCGCGCCGGCGGGTGCGGCCCGTCGTCCGAGAAGAAGCCGCCGCCCTTGGCGACCCAGTTCGCGTCGAGCTTCGTCGGCAGGTTGCCGAGCGTCCACATCGCGGCCATCACCGCGATCCCGAGGAAGAACGTGGGCGCGAACAGAACGTGCCCCCAGGTCGACCACCAGCCGAGCGTGCCGAGAACCCGGTCGCCCAGGGGCAGGAACAGCGTCTCGCCGTAGGCGATCACGATGCCGGTCAGCGCGAGCCCGATGAAGCTGATGGCGGTCAGCCAGTGGGTCGTGCGTTCGAGGTAGCCGAAGCGGCGCACCTTCCGCCCGCTGCGGCCCTTGCGGATCGGCACGCGGCCGCGCAGCGCCAGCATCGCAGACAGCAGGAAGCCCATGCCGAGGATCGCGATCGCGCCCATATGCGTGATGACATCCGACAGCCCGACGCGCCAGTCGCGCGCGAAGGGGCGTTCGTAGAGCGCGGCATTGGCATAGGGCAGGGAGGACAGACCGACGATGCGGCCGGGATCGTGCAGCATCGACGCCGCGTCGCCCTCGGGGCGCGACCACGCGTCGGTCAGCGCCTCGTTGCGCGGGATGTCCTGCTGTTCGAGCCGCATGTCCTGCGGCAGACCGCGGCCCGGCGTCTCGGCGTCCGGCGCGGGGCCGGTGCGGAACCGTTCGTCCTGCAGCCGCGTCCGGGCGGTCAGCATCTCGGAGGCGAGCGTGCCGCTGCCGTCGTCGCCCGCCGCCTCGGACGAGACCGCGCGCCAGCCGCGCTCGGGGGCGACCGTGGCATCGCCGTCGAAGAGCTCGAACGCCTGCCAGGCGAGGAGGACCAGGAACAGGAGCGCGGACAACGCCCCCGCGATGCGGTAACCGGTGAAGGCGCGCCCGCGGACGCCGCCTGCATGCCCCTGTGCGGCGTCGGTCATGAGCCGTCCTCCGGGTAGTAGGCGGTGTTCCAGCCCCACGCGCCCGAGCCGAAGCCGCGGTGCACCACGCGCTCGCGGTAGATCTCGCCGATCGTCTCGCCGTCACCGGCCAGCAGCGCGCGGGTCGAACAGACCTCGGCGCAGAGCGGCAGCTTGCCCTCGGCGATCCTGTTCGTGCCGTACTTGCGGTATTCCGCCTCGGAATGGTCCTCTTCCGGGCCGCCCGCGCAATAGGTGCACTTGTCCATCTTGCCGCGCGAGCCGAACAGCGTGGCACTCGGGAATTGGGGCGCGCCGAAGGGACAGGCGTAGAAGCAGTAGCCGCAGCCGATGCAGGTGTCCTTGTTGTGCAGCACGATCCCGATATCGGTCTGGTAGAGCGTCGAGGTCGGGCAGACCGACACGCAGGGGGCGTCGGTGCAGTGCATGCAGGAGGTGGCAATCGACCGCTCTCCGGGTTCGCCGTCGTTCAGCGTGACGACGCGGCGCCGGACGATGCCCCACGGCACCTCGTGCTCGTTCTTGCAGGCTGTGGCGCAGGCGTTGCATTCGATGCAGCGCTCGGTGTCGCACAGGAACTTGGCTCTGGCCATTGTGCCTCCTCGATCCTCAGGCCCGTTCGACCCGACACAGGGTGGCCTTGGTCTCCTGCATCTGGGTGACGATGTCGTATCCGTAGGTCTGGACGGTGTTCGACGCCTCGCCGACCACGTAGGGCTTCGCGCCTTCGGGGTAGCGTTCGTGGATCGGTTCGCCCATCCACATGCCGGCGAAGTGGAACGGCATGAACACCGTTCCTGGACCCACGCGCCGGGTCACCATCGCCTTGACCCGGATCCGGCCCTCGGGCGTTGCGACCCAGACCCAGCCGCCGTCCTCGATGCCGGCGGCGCCGGCGTCGTTCGGGTTGATCTCTGCGAACATCTGCTGCTGGAACTCGGCGAGCCACGGGTTCGACCGCGTCTCGTCGCCGCCGCCCTCGTATTCCACGAGCCGCCCGGAGGTGAGCTGCAGCGGGAAGTCCCTGCTGTAATCATTCTCCTGGATCGAGCGGTAGAGCGAGGGCAGGCGCCACACCCGCCGGTCCTCGAAGGTCGCGTATTGCGGCAGAAGGTCGCGCCGGTTGGTGTAGAGCGGCTCGCGGTGCAGCGGCACCTCGTCGGGGAAGGTCCAGACCACCGCGCGCGCCTTGCCGTTGCCGAAGGGGGCGAGCCCGTGGGCGATGGCCACGCGCTGCACGCCGCCCGACAGGTCGGTCTTCCAGTTCACCCGCGCGATCCGCTCGGGCAGCGACATGTTGTCGGTCGCCTCGTTCTGGATGTTGGCCTGCAAGTAGGCCTCGATCGCCGTCAGCGCGCTCTCGGGATAGTTCGGGAAGGCCGACCGCGCCTCGCCGGGAGCCATGCGCTCACCGCCGTCGGGTGAGGAGTTCTGCCAGGACCCGTCGATCTGTGCGGGCGCGCCGTCGCCCCCGCCCCCCGAGCGCCGCACTTCTTCCTCGAGCGCGTCCATGGCTGCCCGCACGTCCTCGTCGGGCATGTCGAACATCTCCCAGCGGAAGCGGTCCGAGGCCACGGCGACGATCATCAGCTTCTCGCGGTCGGTCAGCTCTTCCGCCCAGCCGAGCGCCTCGAGCATGTTGACCGTGATCTCGGGATACCCGTCCTCGATCTCGGATCCCGCGGTCCAGCTGTCCTCGGCAAGCAGGGTCTCGCCCTCGTGCTCGACACCCCAGCGCGCGCGGAAGGGCAGGCCGCCCTCCGCCACCGGCTTCGACAGGTCGTAGAGGAGCGGCGTGCCGGGATGGCGCTGTTCCGGGCGCCCCCAGGACGGCCAGGGCAGGCAGTAATAGTCGCCGTCGACATCGCCGCCCTTGCCGAGCAGCGTGATGCTGTCGAAGCGGTCCTGCTGCTGCATGTGCGCCTTCAGGCGCTCCGGGCTCGGCCCGGTATAGCCGATGGTCCAGGTGCCGCGGTTGATCTCGCGCAGCGTGTCCTCGGGGCTCGGCACGTTGCCCTCGACGGCGATGTGCCGGAACATCTCGTCGGAAAAGCCCAGCCTTTCGGCCAGAAGGTAGAGAATCTCGGTGTCGATCTTGGCCTCGAAGACCGGGTCGATGACCTTCTCGCGCCACTGGATCGACCGGTTCGAGTTCGTGACGGATCCCGCCATCTCCATCGTGGTGCCCGAGGGCAGGAGGTACATGCCGTCCTCGAGATCGGCCTCGATGGCAGTCTGCGTCGGGTAGGGATCGACGACCACCACGAGGTCGGCGGCTTTCCACGCCTCCTTGCGGTCCGGCCCGCGGGTCTGGCTGTTCGACGCGTGCCCCCAGAAGAACACCGCGCGCAGCGGCACCGGCTGGTCGAGCGCGTCGCCGTCCTCGAGGATGCCGTCGGGCCAGCGGCTGACCGGGATGCCCGGCGCCTCCATCATCTCCTTCGACGCGAAGCGGCCGCGCATCCAGTCGTAATCGATGTCCCAGACGCGGCCCCAGTGCTTCCACGCGCCCTCGTTCAGGCCGTAATAGGCCGGCAGCGTGTCGCACGAGACGCCGAGATCGGTCGCGCCCTGCACGTTGTCGTGGCCGCGGAAGATGTTGGCGCCGCCGCCCGACTTGCCGATGTTGCCGAGGATGAGCTGCAGCACGGAAGCGGCGCGCGTCTTGTTGTTGCCGATGCTCGACTGCGTCAGGCCCATGCACCAGATGAGCGTGCCGGGCCGGTTCTCGGCGATCGTCTTGGCCACCCGGTGCAGCTGCTCGGGCGGCACGCCCGACACGCGCTCGACCTCTTCCGCGGTCCAGCGGGCGGCTTCCTCGCGGATCCTGTCGATGCCGAAGACGCGGCTTTCGAGGTAGGCGCGGTCTTCCCAGCCATTGTCGAAGATGATCTTGGCGAGCCCCCAGAGAAAGCCCACGTCGGCGCCGGGACGGATGCGCACGTATTCGTCCGCATGCGCGGCGGTGCGGGTGAAGCGCGGGTCGACCACGATCAGCGGCGCGCCGTTCTCCTTGCCGTTCAGCACGTGCAGCATCGACACCGGGTGGGCCTCGGCCGGGTTGCCGCCGATGATGATGATCGACTTCGAGTTCCGGATGTCGTTGTAGGAATTCGTCATCGCGCCGTAGCCGAAGCTGTTGGCGACGCCCGCGACGGTGGTCGAGTGGCAGATCCGCGCCTGGTGGTCGACGTTGTTCGTGCCCCAGAGCGCCGCGAACTTGCGGAAGAGGTACGCCGCCTCGTTCGAGAACTTGGCCGATCCCAGCCACTCGACCGCGTCGGGCCCGGATTCCTCGCGGATCTGCGTGAGCCTGGCGCCGATCTCCTCCAGCGCCTGGTCCCACGAGATGCGGACCCACTCGCCGTCCTGCCGCTTCATCGGGTACTTGAGCCGCCGTTCGCCGAGCGCGATCTCGCGCGTCGCAGCACCCTTGGCGCAGTGCGTGCCCTGGTTGATCGGGCTCTCAAACGCGGGTTCCTGCCCGGTCCAGACCCCGTCGCGGACCTCAGCCCAGATCGAGCAGCCGACCGAGCAGAACGGGCAGACGGTCTTGCGCCATTCGGCCTCGGGGCGTCCGGGCGCCTCCGTCCCCGGTGCCTCCTGCGCGCGCACGACCATGCCGCCCGACCCGGCGACGGCGCCGAGGCCCCCGATCGCCAGGCCCGAACGCTTGAGGAAGCTGCGCCGGTCGACGCCGGCACGTTCCTCGGCGGCAAAGGCGGGGCGGGCGGGGCGCGGGGCGGTTCGGCGTTTGAGCAAGCGGGCCTCCGTGGTGTGTCGCTCAGCCCCGGGCGAGGGCGTAATAGGTCCGGACGTGGTCGCTGTCGGGGAAGGTCGGATCGTGCCGCGGCTTGCCGTCGGTGCGGGTCGGCGCCGGCACCTCGTCGGAGCGCGCCGCGACCGGTGCGACGGTGGCGGGAAGGACGGCCAGACCCGTCAGGACGGATCGGCGGCTCGGGGTGTCGGAGGACATTGGCATCTCGTGATGATCGGTCGTCTCGGGTGAAAGTCCTTGGCAGGCATGATGTTCCCGAAAAAATGGCCGGGGTTCCGCCACGGCGCCCCCAGAATGTGCGGGAACAAGGATCGGGGCCGCCTGTTGTCCCGGGACAGCCGGCCTGCGGCCGCGCATTTACGGAGACGCCATGAACCTCAGCTTCACAGTCAACCGGCGTGCACGGACGCTGGACATCGACCCGCGCGTGTCGCTTCTCGACGCGCTCCGGGATCACCTGCACCTGACCGGATCGAAGAAGGGATGCGATCATGGCCAGTGCGGCGCGTGCACCGTCCTCGTGAACGGCCGTCGCATCAATTCCTGCCTCAGCCTCGCGGTCATGCACGAGGGTGACGAGATCGTGACGGTCGAGGGCCTGTCGGACGGCGCGCCGTCGCCGCTGCAGGCAGCCTTCGTGAAGCACGACGGCTTCCAGTGCGGCTTCTG
The DNA here is from genome assembly GCF_000521865.1 of Roseivivax isoporae LMG 25204. GTDB lineage: Bacteria > Pseudomonadota > Alphaproteobacteria > Rhodobacterales > Rhodobacteraceae > Roseivivax > Roseivivax isoporae. The sequence goes on along the minus strand of NZ_JAME01000013.1, from coordinate 102,183 downwards.
CACGCCCGGCCAGCTCTGCTCGGCCACCGGCATGCTTGACGAGATCGCCGAGGGCTGGCCGAGCCACGCGAGCGCGGACCTCGACGGGCCCTACGAGCTGACGCAGGCCGAACTGTCCGAGCGGATGAGCGGGAACCTCTGCCGCTGCTCCTGCTACCCGGGCATCAACGCCGCGATCCGCGAGACTGCCGGGACGGGTGACGCCACATGAGACCCTTCGACTACGTCCGGGCGGAGGATCCGGTCTCCGCCAGCCGCGCGGCGGCGCAGGCCAATGCCCGTTTCATCGGCGGCGGCACGAACCTTCTCGACCTCATGAAGCTCGAGGTGATGGCGCCGGAGACGCTGGTCGACGTCTCGCGGCTCGATTTCGGCGGCATCGCCGAGGATGGCGACGGTCTGCGGATCGGGGCGACGGTGACGAACAGCGACGTCGCCGCCGATGCCCGCGTGCGGCGCACCTGGCCGGTCCTGTCGCGGGCGCTCCTGTCCGGCGCGAGCGGCCAGCTGCGCAACAAGGCGACGACCGGCGGCAACCTCCTGCAGCGCACGCGCTGCCCGTATTTCTACGACACCGACACGGCCTGCAACAAGCGGAGGCCGGGATCGGGCTGCGCGGCCATGGGCGGCGAGACGCGCAACCACGCGATCCTCGGCACGTCCGATCAGTGCATCGCGCTGTATCCCGGCGACATGGCGGTGGCCCTGCGGGCGCTCGACGCCACGATCGACGTGCAGCGCTCCGAGGGTGCCGCGGAACGGTTCTCCATGCAGGACTTCTACCGCCTGCCGGGCGAGACGCCCGACATCGAGACGGTTCTGGCCCCCGGCGACCTGATCACCGCGGTGCACCTCCCGGCGCCGAAGGGCGACCGCCAGATCTACCGCAAGGTGCGCGACCGGGCGTCGTACGCGTTCGCGCTGGTCTCGGTCGCCGCGGTCGTCCGGATGGAGGGCGGCCGCATCGCCCATGCCGCGATCGGCTTCGGCGGGCTCGGCACGGTGCCATGGCGTGATCCCGACGTCGATGCCGTGCTCGTCGGCGAAAAGCCGTCGGCGGCGGTCTTCGATGCCGCGGCGGACACGCTCCTCAGAGGGGCCGTCCCCGAGGAGGGCACGCAATTCAAGGTTCCGCTCGCGCGCCGCGTGCTGAGGGCCGTTCTCGAGGAGGCGACCGCATGACACTGGACCTCAAGGTCGATGGACAGAGCGAGGAGCGCGCCGAGGCGTTCGCGCAGGGCCTTCTGGGCACCGCGCTCGACCGCCCGGACGGCGTGCTGAAGGTCACGGGTGCCGCGGTCTACGCCGCGGACGACGTGCCCGAGGGCTGCGCCTACGGCATGCTGGTGCGCGCGCCCGGTTTCGGTGCGATCGAGGTCGGGAACGCCGACGAGGTCCGCGCGATGCCGGGCGTGCTTGCCGTCATCCGGGACAAGCGGATGGTACGCAACGCCGCGCAGGGCACGGCCAACGCCGCGCCGGTGCAGGGCGTCGACAGCGCCGACTACGTGGGCCAGCCCGTGGCGCTGGTCGTCGCCGAAAGCTTCGAGGCCGCGCGCCACGCGGCGCAGGCGCTGCAGCTGCGCACCGATGGCGGGCCGTTGCCGGTCAACCCCGGTGACGTCGAGACCGAAGGCGAGCCGGACACGACCGGCGACCTTGACGCCGCCATGGCCGAGGCGCCGCACCGGCTCGACGTCACCTACACCACGCCCAGCATGACGAGCGCGCCGATGGAGCCGCACGCCGCCGTGGCCTGGTGGGAAGGAGACGCGCTGACGGTGCGCTCGGCGCTTCAGATGCTGAAATACAACCGCAACGAACTGGCGGACAGCCTCGGCATCGACCCGGCCAAGGTCCGGCTGCTTGCCCCCTATGTGGGCGGCGGCTTCGGCTCCAAGCTCGGCATCGCGGCCGAGGCGGTCGCGGCCGCCATCGCAGCGCAGGACCTCGGCCGCCCTGTGCGCGTGGTGCAGCACCGCCGGCAGGTGTTCGAGACGGTGACCCGCCGGTCCGAGACGCGGCAGCGGCTGCGGCTCGCCGCGGACCGCACCGGCAAGCTGTCGGGGATCGGGCAGGAGGCGTGGGTGTCGAACCTGCCTGGCGAGGTCTTCCAGGAACCGGTGACACAGGCGACGGCCTTCGCCTATGGCGCGGTGCACCGGGTGATCGGCGAGCGGCTCGAACGCCTGCACCGCCCGGCGGCGGGGTCGGTACGCGCGCCGGGCGAGGCGGTCGGCGTCACCATCCTCGAATGCGCGATGGACGAGCTGGCGAACGACATCGGCATCGACCCGGTGGAGCTGCGCCTGCGCAACATCCCCGACACGGATCCCGAAGGCGGCATCCCGTTCTCGTCGCACATGCTGGCCGAGGCCCTGAAGACGGGTGCGCGCCGGTTCGGCTGGTCCGACCGCGCACCGAAACCGCGTGCCCGCCGCGAGGGCGAGTGGTGGATCGGCACCGGCATGTCGGCCGCGTTCCGCGTCAACGTGATGATGGAGGCCGAGGCGCGCATCGCGCTCTCGCCCGAGGGCGCCGTGGTCGAGACCGACATGACCGACATCGGAACCGGCACCTACGCCATCCTGACCCAGATCGCGGGCGAGGCGCTGGGGCTTCCGGCCGAAAAGGTCGAGGTGCGGCTCGGGGACACGACCTATCCGCCGGGCTCGGGCTCGGGCGGGTCCTGGGGCGCGGCCACGACCGGCAACGCGGTCTGGCTCGCCGCGCAGGAGATCCGCGCCGAACTCGCGCGGCGGATGGAGTGCGGGGAAGGCGAGCTGACGCTCAAGGACGGCACCGCCACCTGCGGCAACAGGCGGGTCGCGCTTGCGGACCTCCTCGACGGGGCGACGCTCGAGGGGCACGGCCATATCGAGGCGGGCGACGCCTTCAGCAAGGTCCGGCAATCGACGTTCGGCGCGCATTTCGCCGAGGTGGCGGTCAACGACGTCACCGGCGAGGTGCGGGTGCGGCGGATGTCCGGCACCTTTGCCGCGGGCCGCATCCTCAACGAGAAGACCGCGCGGTCGCAATGCCATGGCGGCCTCACCTGGGGCATCGGCATGGCGCTGACCGAGGGGATGGTGCACGACCGCCGCGACGGCCACATCGTGAACCGCGACCTCGCGGAGTACCACATGGCGGTGAACGCCGACGTGCCGCCGCTCGACGTGCATTTCCTCGAGGAGCGCGATCCCTGGGCGGGTCCGCTCATGTCGAAGGGCATCGGGGAGCTCGGCATCTGCGGCGCGGCGGCGGCGGTGCTGAACGCGATCCACCATGCCTGCGGCGTCCGCGTGCGCGACCTGCCGGCGACGCCCGACCGCGTGCTGGCGGGTCTCGAGGAGTGAGACCCGCGCGACCCGAACGGAACGGAGGTTCACCATGCTGACGCGCCTTGTCCCCGGACTGATCGTCCTCGGTGCGGGATACCTCCTTGCCCGCCGGTACAGCCGGCGGGCGGCCGCGCACCGCGTGGCGTTCCGCCGCTACGAGGACGGCGGCCCTCCCGGGCAGCCCGCGCCGGTGCGCGACGCGGGCGCCGCGGCCCAGCGGGACAGCCCCGCGGACTGGGACGCGCAGGACGAGGCGGTCGACGAGACCTTTCCCGCGAGCGACCCGGTCACTCGGTACTGACCTCGCCGGGCGCCATCCCGCCGAATCCCGGCGGGATGTGCGCCCGCGTGAGCTCGTCGGTGAAGGTGAGCCCGAACAGCACCGCGACGAGGGCGAGCGCCAGCGCGGCCGAGATCGCGCTCACCGCGTCGAGATGCGGCACTTCCATGAAGCCGACCGCGACGATCGCCGCCGTGGCGCAGGCGATCCCGAGCGGCACGAGCGTGCCGGCCCAGCCCCCGAGAAGCAGCGCCGCGGCGACCGACGACGCGGCGAGCGCCAGCATGGCGACGCAAAGGAGCGCGGCGCGCAGGATCATGCGGGTCTGCGACCTCTCCGCCATCAGCCCCTCCCCACGAGGTAGAGCAGCGGAAAGAGGAAGATCCACACCATGTCGACGAGGTTCCAGTAGAGCGCGACCACGTGCAGGTGCGCCGTCTCGCGCCAGGCGATGCGCTCCTGCGCCACGGCATGCGCGGTCCAGCCGATGATGCCGAGTCCGATCGCCATGTGCAGGCCGTGAAGGCCGGTCATCGCCCAGTAGAACGAGAAGAACATCTCGGCCCCGAGGCGGTCGACTGGAAAGTCCGGATGCCCGGGCACCAGGTGGTGGCGGATGTCCTCGGCGTATTCCACGCCCTTCACGCCCAGGAAGGCGAGGCCCAGCACCAGCGTCGCCACGAGCGCCGCCGTCGTCAGCCGCCGCGCCCCGGCGCGCCCGGCCCAGACCGCAAGCGCCATGGTCGCGCTCGAGACGAGCAGGAGCGCGGTGTTGACGCTGCCGAGGACCAGGTTCGTCTCGCCGAGCGCTTCGGCGAAGGCCTCGGGATAGCGGTGCCGGTAGACCGCGTAGCCGAGGAACAGCCCCCCGAAGAAGACCGCCTCGGAGGCGAGGAAGATCCAGATGCCCGCCTGCTCGGCGCTGCGCTGGCTGGCGATGTCCTCGAAGGGTTCGTGCAGGGCCTCGGGCATCAGCGGCGCTCCGAATCCGACCGGCCGGGGAACGTCACGTCGCCCTCGCGGGCGTGCGGCTCCTCGCCCTGCGCATGGTAGTCGTAGGGCCCGCCGGTGACCGTGGGCAGGCGGCCGAAATTCTCGCGCGGCGGCGGCGAGGCGGTTTGCCATTCGAGCCCGCGCGCCTGCCAGGGATTGTCGCCCGCCCGCGGCCCGCGCAGCACGGAGACGCCGAAATAGACGAACGGCATCAGGTAGGCGACCGCGAGGATGACCGCGCCTGCCGAGGACAGCACGTTCCACATCTCGAACTCGGGCGGGTAGGAATGGTACCGCCGGGGCATGCCCATGTAGCCGAGGATGAATTGCGGGAAGAAGGTGAAGTTGAAGCCCACGAACATCAGCAGCGCCGCGAGCCGCGCCCACAGCTCGGAATACATCCGCCCGCTGATCTTGGGCCACCAGAAGTGCAGCCCGGCGAAGAACGCCGAGACCATGCCGCCCACCATGATGTAGTGGAAATGCGCCACGACGAAGTAGGTGTCGTGCACGTGCACGTCGATCGGCACCGAGGCGAGGAAGAGCCCGGTCAGCCCGCCGAGGGTGAAGAGCCCGACGAAGCCCAACGCGTAGAGCATCGACGCCTCGAAGGTGATGTGCCCGCCGTAGAGCGTCGCGGACCAGTTGAACACCTTGATGGCCGACGGGATCGCGATGAGGAACGACAGGAGCGAGAAGACCAGGCTCGCGGTGGCCGACTGGCCCGACACGAACATGTGGTGGCCCCAGACGAAGAAGCCGAAGATCGAGATGCCGAGAATGGCGAACACCATCGCCTCGTAGCCGAAGATCTTGCGCCGCGAGAAGCAGGTCAGCACCTCGCTCACCACGCCGAAGCCCGGCAGGATCATGATGTAGACCGCCGGATGCGAGTAGAACCAGAAGATGTGCTGGAAGAGGATCGGGTCGCCGCCCTGCGCGGGGTCGAAGAGCCCGAGCCCGAAGACCCGTTCGAGCACCACCATCATCAGCGCGATGGCAAGTGCCGGCGTCGCCAGCACGATCACCACCGAGGTCGCGTAGAGCGCCCAGACGAAGAGCGGCAGGCGCATCCAGGTGAGCCCCTCGCAGCGCTGGGTGTGAACCGTCACGATGAAGTTGAGCCCGGTCGCGATGGTCGAGAAGCCCGCGACGAACACGCCGAGCGCGGCCAGCGTCACGTAGGAATTCGAGTAGAGCGAGGAATAGGGCGTGTAGAACGTCCAGCCCGTGTCGACCCCGCCGAGGAGCAGCGCGGCGAGTGCGAGCATGCCGCCGGCGAGGTTGATGTACCAGCTCGCGAGGTTGAGCTTGGGGAACGCCATGTCGCGCGCGCCGATCGCGAGCGGCAACAGGAAGTTGCCGAGCGTCGAGGGCACCGCGGGCACGAGGAAGAACCACACCATGATGACGCCGTGGAGCGTGAAGAGGCGGTTGTAGGTGTCGGGCGAGACGAGGTCGCCTGGCGGCGTCGCCAGTTCGAGGCGCACCGCCGTCGCGGCCGCGCCCCCGACGAGGAAGAAGAACACGAGCGTGACGAGGTAGAGGATGCCGATACGCTTGTGATCGGTGGTCAGGAGCCACGACCGCACGCTGTGCCCGGCGCCGAGGTAGTCCGGTTCCTGCGCGATGTGACCCTCGGTGTCGGTCAGGCTCATCGGGATGCCTCCTCCTCTGACAGCGTGCGGATGTAGGCCACGAGCGCCTCGACCTCGCCGTCCTCGAGCATGCCCGAGAAGTTCGGCATGATCGGCTCGTAGCCGGCGGCGATGTCGCGTCCGGGCAGCAGGATGGAATCGCGCAGGTAGTCCGCGTCGGCGGTCACCTGGCGCCCGTCGGCCAGCGGGATCTCGCGGCCGAAGAGGCCCGCGAGCGACGGGGCATGCACGTCGCTGCCCTCTTCGTGGCAGCCCGCGCAGCCGGCCGACACGAAGAGCCGCGCGCCCGTGGCCGCGAGCGTCTCGCCCTCGGCGCGGGTCTCGAGCCAGCGGGCGTAGTCGCCCGGGGCCATGGCCACGACCCTGCCGGTCATCTTGGCATGGTCGGTGCCGCAGAACTCCGCGCAGAAAAGCCGGTATGTCCCGGGTTTCGTCGCCTCGAACCAGACCGTCGAGGTGCGGCCCGGCACCACGTCCTGCTTGATCCGGAACGCGGGCACGTAGAACGAGTGGATCACGTCCTGCGAGTTGAGGAACACCGTCACCGGCCGACCGACCGGCACGTGCATGGCGTTGAGCTCGCGCGCGCCGGAGGGATGGCGGGTCTTCCACATCCACTGCTTGGCCTCGACGTGGTATTCCATGGCGCCCGCGGGCGCCTCGATGGCGTCGAGGCTTGCGGTCGAGGTGTACCAGAAGAAGAAGATCGCGAAGAACGCGGTGACGGCGGTCCAGAACACCTCGATCTGGCGGTTCTGCAACGCCTTCACCGACCGGCGCGGGGTGCCGCGCTTGGCCCGGAACAGGAGCGAGAAGACGAAGATCAGCGCACCCACCAGCGCCACGACGAACAGCGAGAAGCCGGTCATCATGGCGAAGATCCGGTCGAAGGCCTCGGCCTGGGTCGAGGCCTGTTCGGGGGCGATGGACCAGATCATGCGGACCTCCCGCGGCGTTCGCGCCGCAGCGCGAGGGCGATCCCGCCCGCGACGAGGAGCGTCGAGGCGATGCCGCCCGCCGTCGCCGCGCGCGTGATCGACAGGGAGTAGCGGCCGGTCACCGGGTCGAAGCCGTAGCAGGCGAGCGCCACGCGCTCGACCACCGTGCCGACGCGGCCCTCGCCGGCCTCGACGAGCGCCCGCCGCATGTCGCCCTCGGCCACCCGGAAGGCCGGCAGGACGCGCGCGACCCGGCCCTCGGCTGTCAGGACATGGCGGACCGCGGGGTGCGCAAAGCGGTCGTTCGCGGCATCGTGCCGGTAGCCGTAGCCGAGCACCCGCGTCAGGTCCGCGAGCGTGTCCGCGTCGGGCGTGCGCGTGACGATCCGCGCGGCGGGCAGGGGGGCCGCCTGTGCCGCGACGAAGGAGCGGGCTTCGGAAGACCCGTCGCGCGGGTCGATGCCGACGACCACCAGCGCGTAGTCGCGTCCGATCTCGAGCCCGGTCCGGGACAGCTCGTCCGCCGTGCGCGCGAGGATCGCGTCGCAGAGCGCGCCGCAATCGAGGTCGGCGAAGACGAGGATCGTGGGCAGCCCGGTTCCGAGGTCGACCTGCGCGCCGGGCGGCGGGTCGGACCGCACGGTGTCGAGCTCGGCCGCCGTCAGCCCGGCATGAGCGGGTCCCGACAGGACGAGGAGGGCGAGCAGCATCCGGATCATCGCGTGCCTCCGTCGTCGGGCAGGGGCAGGGGGGCGTAGGGATCGGCGCGGTCCCGCACGTGCCGCATCGCCTCCGTGATGGGCAGGCGGCCCTCCGCGCCGTCGAGAAGCGCGCGCTGCCGGGCGGCCCACGCCTCGTGGCGGGCGACCGGCGCCGTCTCGAGCCGGGGCACGCCGAAATCGGCCGGTGCGGGAGGGGCCGGGGCGCGCGCGCCGGAATAGCCGAGATAGATCGCCGCGACCGCCGCGATCAGGATGCCGAACGCCGCTGCGATCGCCACGACGACCCGGAAGACCGGGAAATCGGGATGGCGCAGTTCATCCATGGCGCGCGCTCCCCTGCAGGATGCTGGGGACGGCAAGCGCCGCGGGCAGGACGAGCGCCGCCGCCACGACGAGGGCGCCCGCCATGGCGCCGGGTGCGGCGAGCCAGACGAGGTGCAGGACCCCACCCGCCGCGACCGAGGCGCCCGCGGCGCGCAGGACCGCGGGCGATCCCCGCGCGGAGGTGCCGAGGAGCGCCGCGAAGGGCATGAGGACGCCGAGGACCAGCGCCGTCACGATGACGGCCGTTCCGGTGGCGTCTGTGCGGGCCCCGAACCACGCAGCCTTGAAGGGCAGGTTGCCCGACCAGCTCACCAGGAACTGCATCGCGGCGAGGTAGAAGCTGCCGAGACAGCAGGCCAGCAGAAGCCCGCCGCAATCGGCGACGCCCTGCGGTGCCCGGGCATCCAGTCCGGCCGCCGCCGCCACGGCCAGCGCGAGACCGAGCTGCATCGCCGCGAGCAGCATGCCGAACGCGGTCGACAGCATGTCGGGATCGCGCGAGAGCACCCAGTCGAGGCCCGCGAGACCGACGCTGATCCCGTAGGCCGTCAGCAGCACCGCCGCCACGACCGGGCCGGGCCCGCGCGGTGCGAGCCAGCCGATCAGCGACCAGAGCGCGAGGATGCCCGCGCCGCGCAGCCCGAAGGACCAGGGCACCAGGTAGACCTCGCCCCGCAGGCCCGGAACGCCCTCCCACCACGGGTAGAGGAGCGGCCCGGCGAGGAAGAGGAGCACGCCTGCGGGCGCGATCAGGGGTGTGAGCCGCGCCAGTGCCGGCAGCGCGGGCGCCGCCCCGGGCCAGCGCCCGCCCGTCAGGCGCGCGATCAGGAGCCAGAGGCCCGCCCCCGTCGTGACCGAGAGGGCAAAGAGCCATGCCGCGAGCGCGCCCGCGGCCGCGGTCCCGGGCGCGAGCGTGGCGGCCGCGGCGAGCACCGCGAGGGCGCCGAGCGCCGGCATCGCGGCCCGCGCGGGGCCGGGCAGGGGCATGCGTCGCGCCTCAGCCATCCGGGTCCTCCACGGGAACCGCGGCGCGGGCGGCATGCGCGGGGTCGAGCCGCGGCGAGGCGGCCTGCAGGGCGCGGATATAGGCCGCGATCGCCCAGCGGTCGGGCCGGGGAACGCGGTCGTCGTAGGGGAACATCACGCCATAGCCGTCGCCGATCACGCGCACGAAATGCTCTGCCCCGGTCCGGCGCAGCCGCGCGCCGAGGAACGAGGGCGGCTCGGGAAAGCCGCGCGCGACCACGCGGCCGTCGCCCGCACCGGTCGGCCCGTGGCAGGGCGCGCAGAAGATGCCGTAGCGTTCCTGGCCGCGGGCGAGCAGGGCGGGCGTGACCTCGGGACGCGCGCCCGGGCCAAGGTCGTGCGGCGCGTGGCGCGGCACCACGCCCGCGGGCCAGGGCCGTGCCGCCGCGTCGTCCGCCCAGATCGCCGTGCGCTCCCACGGCTCGAGCTTGGGCTGGTTCGCGAGCGAGGACTCCTCGCGGCACGCGGCGAGGGTGCCGGCCAGCGCGAGGGCGCACAGGAGGCGCGTCATCGGCCGACCTCCACGATGCGGGCGAGGCCGTCGAGCCGCGACAGGCGCAGCCGGTCGGGCGCGCCCTCGCGCGGCAGCGACAGGAAGAACCGATCGTCGCTCGCGCCCTCGGTCTCGGCGGTGTCGAAGAACGGGTCGTGCAGCCGCGGCAGCCCGCAGGCGCGGATCATCGCGACGAACCCCCCCGCCGCGGCGCCGAGGATCCCCGTCTCGAAGGTCGCGAAGCCGAAGGCGGGCCAGGAAAAGAGCGGCCGTCCCCCGACATTGAGCGGGTAGAACCAGACCGCCGACCAGGTCTGCAGCAGGAACACGCCCGCCGCAGCCGCAAGGCCCGCGATCAGCATCGTGCGCCGCACGCCGTGCGCCGGCGGCTCGAGCACCGGTTCGAGATCGGCCACCCGCCAGGGGGTGTGCGCGTCCATGCCGTCCACGCCCTCGGTCCGGAGGGTGCGCGCGGCGTCGACAAGGGACGCGGTGTCGGTGAAGACGAGAAGCAGCCGGGCGGTCACGCGCGCACCTCCTCGTCCACCTGTTCCTTGAGTTCGTGCATCGACACCGCGGGGATCACCCGCAGGAAGAGCGTGAAGAGCAGGCCGAAGAAGCCGAGCGTGCCCGCGAAGAGCGCCCAGTCCCAGAACGTGGGCCAGTAGGATCCCCATTGCGACGGCAGGTAGCCGCGGGTCGGCGGGACGACGGTGATGACCACGCGTTCGAGCCACATGCCGATGTTGATGGCGATGGCGACGGGCACGGTCACCCACAGCGTCCGGCGGCACCACGGCACCCAGTAGAGCTGCGGCAGGATGCAGTTGCCCGCGAGCATCCCCCAGTAGAGCGGCCAGTAGTCGCCCCAGAGCTGGACGGCGACGATGCGCTGTTCGGCTGGCTCGCCCGAATACCACGCGTAGAACCATTCGGTCGCGTAGCTCACGGTCATGACCAGCGACCCCGCCAGCAGCACCTTGCCGATGATGTCGAAATGCCGGTCGGTGATCATGTGGGGAACGCCGAGCGCCCGGCGGAAGATCGCGGCGAGCACGACCACCATGGCGAAGCCCGAGAACATCGCGCCGACGACGAAGTAGGGCGGAAAGATCGTCTCGTTCCAGCCGGGCGCGAGGCCCGCCGAATAGTCCATGCCGACGACCGAGTGGACCGAGATCACGAGCGGCACGCCCATCGCCGCCATGGCGCCGTAATAGCCCTGCCAGACCTGCCAGTGCCGCGCCGAGCCCCGCCAGCCGAGCGCGAGGATGCCGCAGGCCGCGCGGGTCAGCCGGCCCCTCGCGCGGTCGCGCAGCGTGGCGAAGTCGGGGATGGCGCCGGTGTACCAGAACATCAGCGAGAACAGGATGTAGCTCGCGATGGCGAAGAGGTCCCAGACCAGCGGGCTGCGCCACTGCGGCACGAGGCCCATCGTGTTGGGATAGGGCACGAGCCAGTAGAAGAGCCACGGCCGCCCGAGGTGGAAGATCGGGAAGAGCCCCGCGATGCAGGCGGCGAAGAGGGTCATGGCCTCGGCGAAGCGGTTGATCGAGGTCCGCCAGCGCTGCCGGGTCAGGAGCAGCATCGCCGAGATCAGCGTGCCCGCGTTGCCGATGCCGATCCACCAGACGTAGTTGACGATGGCAAAGCCCCAGACGGCGGAGGTGTTGATGCCCCAGATGCCGACGCCCGAGACCGCGAGCACGGTCAGGCTGACCACCATCAGCACCGTCAGCGCGAGGAAGAGCGCGAGGCAGGCCCACCAGATCCGCCCGGCCCGCCGGGCGAGGATCGGGTCCGCCACGTCGGCGGTCAGGCGCCCCGGCGCGCGGTCGGGCAGGATGGCGTCGGTCGCGGTCATCCGTCCTCCGACCTTGCGGGCGGCACGACGCGGGCGAGGTAGGTGGTGCGCGGCCGCGTGCCGAGATGTTCGAGCAGCGCGTAGTGGCGCGGATCGTCGCGCGCCCTGCTCACCGCGCTTTCGGGATCGGCGACGTCGCCGAAGGTGATCGCCTCGGCGGGGCAGGCGGCCTGGCAGGCGGTCACCACCTCGCCTTCGCGGATCGGGCGGTCCTCGCGCGACGCGCGGTGGTGCGCGGCCTCGATCCGCTGGACGCAGTAGGTACATTTCTCCATCACGCCGCGCCCCCGCACCGACACGTCGGGATTGCGCGCGGCCTGCAGCAGGTCGGCGCCGAGATGCGCGTAGGCCTGGCTGTCGGCATAGTCGAAGAAGTTGAAGCGCCGCACCTTGTAGGGGCAGTTCGCCTGGCAGAACCGCGTGCCGACGCAGCGGTTGTAGACCTGCGCGTTCAGCCCCTGTTCGTCGTGGACCGACGCCGCGACGGGGCAGACCGGCTCGCACGGCGCCTTCTCGCAATGCATGCAGGGGACCGGCTGGAAGCCCCGCACGTCGTCCTCGGGGACGTCGTAGGCGTCGATGCGGATCCAGTGCATGTGCCGGCCGCGCGCGACCTCGTCGGGACCCACCACGGGGATGTTGTTCTCGGCCTGGCAGGCGATCATGCAGGCGTTGCAGCCCGAACAGGCATCGGTGTCGATCACCATGCCCCAGGACGGGCTGTCGTAGTCCCAGGGCGCGTAGAAGCTTTCGGAGGCGTGGTGCGCGGTCTCGAGGCCGGGGTCCTCCGCGCTGACGCTGCGCAGGATGTCGCGGCCGTGCTGGCCGAACTCGACCTGGGTGCGCACGAGGCCGCCCTCCTCGCCGGCCGGCTCGATCTCGACCCGGGGGCCCAGGGGCCGGACATCCGCGCCGACACCGCTGCCGATCGGGCCAGCCGCGCTGCGCCCGTAGCCGAGCGTCGTGCCGACCGTGCCCGCCGCCTGGCCCGGCAGGATCGTGACCGGCAGGCGCACCGCAGCGCCGCGGCCCCGCAGGACCACCGCATCGCCCTCCGCCACGCCGAGCCGATCGGCATCCGCGGGCGAGAGACTCGCGGCGTTGCCCCAGACCTGCTTCGTCAGGGGCGCGGGGCATTCCTGCAGCCAGGCGTTCGACGCGTGGCTGCCGTCGAGGACCGCGTGCGACAGGAGCGCCACGTGGGCAAAACCGTCGCCATCCGCAGCCGGCGCATCGTCCGGCGCGGGTGGCTCGTCCGGGACCGTGGCGGGCGGCGGGAAGTCCGCGATCACGCCCGTGCGCAGCGCCTCCTGCCAGCGCGCGGCAAAGCGTTCGCCCCAGCGGGCGCGCCACGTGTCCTCGACGAGGTCGCGGGCGGCACGCCCGGCGCGCCCGCGCAGCATCTCGACCACCTCGTGGGCCGAGCGCGACTCGTGCAGGGGTTCGATGAGCGGCTGGACCGGGGCCGCGGTGCCGTCGACCGCGCGCAGGTCGGACCAGTCCTCGAGCGGATGGTGCAGCGGCGCGTGCATCTCCGCGCGCAGGGCCGTCTCGTCCTGCCGGTGGCCGAGATGCACCAGCCGGACGCCGTCGAGCCGGTCGGTGAAGGGCGCGCCGAGGTCGTAGACCGGGTTCGCGCCGAGCACGACCAGCCTCTGCACCCGGCCCTCGTCCAGTGCCGACAGGAGCGCACCCGCATCCTCCTGCGGGACATCGGGCCAGTGCCAGAAGGGCAGGAGACGTGCGAGGGGGGCCGCGAGCCGCCGGTTCAGCTCCGCCACCGCGGCGAGCGCCCCGGGCGGCAGGTCCGCGGAGGGCAGGACCGCCGCGCGGCCCCGCGCCCGCGCGAGCGCCCGCGCCGCCCGCGCCACGTCCGCGGGCGCCTCACCGCCGTCGAGCGCGGCGAGCAGTGCCCGTGCCACCCGCGGCAGTTCGGCGGGCGAGACGGGACTGCGCAGGTCGGCCTTGGTGCCGGTCAGGGTCGGTACGGGCTCGAAGGCGTGCATCGTGAAGGTCCCGCGCCGGTCGGCGCGTGCCCGCGTCCAGCCCTTGGTCATGGCGACCTGCGCGGGGCCCGGTCCCAGCGGGTCGGCGCCGAGCGTCACCACGGTGTCGAGCTGCTCCCAGTCCGGCCAGAGCTGCACGCGGTCGTGGCCCGCCGCGCGCGTCGGAACCTCGAGCGCGGGCGCGGCCGGACGGTGGCTGAACCAGCGCAGGCCCGAGGCCGCGTCGAGGAGCGCCCGGATCTGGCGCGCGAGGGTCGGCGATCCGACGGGGCCGGTCAGGAGCGCGGTGCCCTCGCCGCCGTCCGCGGTCGCCTGGCGCAGCACGTCGGCCACCGCCGACCACGAGACCGGCGTGTTCCCGGCCGCCGGGCTCGCCGACCGGGTCGGGTCGTAGAGCGACAGGAGCGCGGCCTCGGCAAACACGTCGGTCGACCCGAGGCTCGCCGGGTGGTCGGGGTTGCCGTGCACCTTCGTGGGCCGGCCCTGCCGGCTTTCGACCAGCACGCCGCGCGCGGCGCCCGCAAGCGGCAGCGCCGTCGCGAAGAGGACCGCGTCGCCCGAGGCGCCGTATTCCGGCATGTCGCGGTAGGGCAGCATGTCCTCGGAGCGGCGGCACCCCGAGGCGAGCGCCGCGGCCCCCGCGGCGAAGAGCTTGAGCGCCGCGCGGCGGTCGAGGTCGGCGCCGCCGCCGAGGTCGGGCGGGGCGGTCAGCGGTGGCATGTGGTGCAGTCCGTGAGGGTCGAGGTGTCGATGTCGTAGCGCGTGAGCAGGGCGTGGATCGCCCCGGCGTCGATGCGGGCCTCGCGCGGCGGCAGGGGGGCGAAGACCCGTTCGGGCGGGCTCAGCTTAGGGCCCGGATCCCTGTGGCATTCGAGGCACCAGCCCATGGTCAGGGGTTCGGCCTGCCCGATGAGGCGCATGTCGCCCACGGCACCGTGGCAGGTGGTGCAGGCGACGCCGTTCGTGACATGCGTCGAGTGGTTGAAATAGACGTGGTCGGCGAGGTCGTGGACCCGGTTCCAGTCGAGCCGCGTGCCCTCGGTCCAGCTGATGCGCACGGGCTGCAGCATCTCCTCCTGCGCATAGAGCCGGCTGTGGCAGGTCATGCACGTCTTGGTGGGCGGCAGCCCGGCGCTGGCGCTTTCCGTCACCGTCGTGTGGCAGTAGCGGCAGTCGATGCCGACCTCGGCGGTGTGGTGTCGGTGGCTGAAGGGCACGGGCTGCGACACGATGCGGTTCTCGCCGGTCGCGTTGTCGGTCCATTGCAGGAAGATCACGAGGGACAGGATCGCCACCGGGACCAGGACCAGCGCCGGCAGCGCGAGGCGCGCGACCGTGTTGGCTCTGGGCCCGAAGATCTGGCTCATCCGGCTCTCCCGGCACGCGCCCTGTCCGGCGCGGCTTCGTTCCTGCGTTTCGCGCCGGCCCGGTCGGCCGGCGACGGCAAGGGCGCCGCTGGACGCGAGGGGGAATGTCCCGGGCCCCGCGCCTCCGCGTTCGTCCGGAGCCGCAAACAGGCCGCGGATGAAGATGTTCCAGCCACGGCGGAAAACGTGGTGCGGCTGACACCGTACCGCGCGCCCGGGCACGCTGCGGGCCGGCCGGCTAGCGCAGGGTGTCCAGAAGCTCGCGGTAGCGCGCCCGGCGGAGGTTCGGGATCTGCTTCACCGACAGTTCCTTGGGCACGTAGTCGTCTTCTTCGGACTGTTGGTTCCGGCAGAAGAGCTGCCGGCAGCCCACGAGCCGGCCGCGGTTTCCCGACTGCGCGACGACGTAGATGACGATCTCCTCGGGATGGGCGGGCAGCGTCTTGCGCCCGGCAGTGAGGCGCGCGCGTTCCCGAAGCGTCGCGAAGTCGCCGATGTCGCGGAAGCCGCCCGGCGACAGCGGCCCCTGCGTGGTGCGGTCCGAGGCCCGTTCGAGGTCCTGCGCGTTCAGCTCGTCGCGGTCGGTGACGGCGGCGAGGTGCGAGTCCTCGCCGGAGTTGAGCCGCATGAGGATGCCCACGAGGTAGATGGGCGTCGAGCCGAGATTGCTGATGAACACCCGCGCACTCTGGCCGCGGCTGCCGCCGATGTGGATGACGATGACGCTGCGCCGCTCGCCGAGGAAGCTGAGAAGGAAGATCTGCAGGTACACGAGCCACACGACCGCGGAGACAGCATTGACGACGAGCGACACCGTCGCGTGGTTTTCCTGCAGCCAGGCCAGCATGGGCAGCTCTCCCGCGGCGCTCGGGTTCACGCGCCTGCTGGTCGGCTCGAACAGGCCGGACGCGCCGATGTTCCCTGCCGGCGCGGATTCCCGCCGCGGTTCGCCGCGAAGGAGGGGGGAACAACAGCGGCCCGCGCCCGTTGGTTCACGTGCAGGTTCAAGCTTCCGGACTAGGGGTGGAGGGAAAAAGCGATGGACATGCGAGGACGCAGCGTGCTGGTGGTCGAGGACGACTATCTCCAGGCGCACGAGATCGGGGATTTCTTCAGGCGTACCGGCGCGACCGTGCTGGGACCGGCCCTGACCATAGGTGCCGCGATGAAACACGCCGCGGTGGCCGAGGCGGCGATCCTAGACCTCGATATGGCGGGGCGCATGGTCTACCCGGTCGCCGAGACGCTGGCACGGCGCAACGTGCCCTTCGTGTTCTACACCGGGCGCGGACGGACCGACGACCTGCCGGCAGCCCTGCGACACGTGCAGATCATCTCGAAGCCGGTGATGCCCGACGCGCTCGGCGACGCCTTCGCGCGGCTGCACGATCCGCAGGTCGACCCGTGGCAGGACGTGGAGCGCATGCTGCCCATGCTGCGCGTTTGGTCCCGGCTCCTTCTCAAGGATCCGGCCAGCGCCGACCGGCTGGTGGAACGCGCGCTCTACGAAGCGATCGCCGCCGTGAAGCGCGGCGAGGTGCCCTCCGGCGACCGTGCGACGTGGCTGTTCGGCAAATGCACGCGCGTCCTCGAACGGGACGGGCCCGAGATCATGAACTGACGCCGGGCGCGTCGCTTTCCTCCGTGCCGGGCGTCCGGAGGGGAAAGCGCATCGTCACCTGCAGCCCGTCCGGGTGGAACAGGCGGTCCAGCGCGCCGTCGAGCTGGTGGCGGATCTGGCCCTCGATCAGCTGCCATCCGAACCCGTCGGCCTCCGGTTCTCGGACCGGCGGTCCGTTGCATTCGCGCCAGTCGAGCCGCACCCAGCCGCCATCCACCGTCCAGCGGATCCGGACGGTGCCGTCGGAATGTTTCAACGCGCCGTA
The DNA here is from genome assembly GCF_000521865.1 of Roseivivax isoporae LMG 25204. GTDB lineage: Bacteria > Pseudomonadota > Alphaproteobacteria > Rhodobacterales > Rhodobacteraceae > Roseivivax > Roseivivax isoporae. Next base: position 85,285 of record NZ_JAME01000013.1, on the reverse strand, counting down.
TTTTGCGGCGTTCGTCGCCAGTTCGTGCAGCACGAGCCCCACCGGCAGCGACCGGCGCGCGGGCAGGGGCACATCCGGCCCCTCGATCCGGAACCGCGCGGGATCGTGGGCGAAACATTCCTGCCGCACCAGCGCGTCGAGCGAGACGTCCTGCCACTGCTCCTCGGACAGGAGCGCATAGGTGCGGGCCATGCCGTGCAGGCGGCTGATCACGGCCGCCTCGAAATCCTCGGTTCCCTTCGCGTTGCGCAGGGTCGCGTTCACCACCGAGATGACCACGGAGAGCATGTTCTTCACGCGGTGGTTCAACTCGTCGATGAGGATGCGGTGGTTGTCCTCGGCTGCGGCGAGGCTCGTCATGTCGATGAGCGTGACGATGACGCCGGCCACGTCACCCGACCGGGCGCGGTAGGGCATGAGCCGCACGAGGTGGTATCGCCGCTCGGCTCCGTGCGGCCCGACGCGCCGCTCCAGCATCTCGCCGGTCTCGAGCACCCGCCGCAGGTCGTCGCGGAAGTCCCGGTCGAGCGCGTGGGCCAGATCGCTCAGCGGGCGGCCGACGTCGTTCTCGCGCAGGTGGAAGAACGTGACTGCCGCGGGCGTGTAGCTCCGGATCACGAGATCCGCGTCGAGGAAGACGCTCGCGATCTGCGTCGCGTCGTAGAGGTTGCGCATGTCGTCGTGCGCGGCATCGAGTTCCTCGAGCCGCCGGGTCAGCTCGGCATTGGTGGCCGAGAGCTCCTCGTTGAGGGTCTGCATCTCCTCCTTCGACGCCTCGAGCTCCTCGTTGCCCGACTGTGCCTCCTCGTTGGCCGACACGAGTTCCTCGTTCGACGCCTTCAGCTCCTCGAGCGCGGTCTCGTATTCCTCGATCGTGGAATGCAGCCGCTCGCGCATCTCTCGCAGCTCGTCGTCCTGGCTGTCGTGATGCTGCGCCTCGGCCCGGGCTGGGCTCTCCTCGGCCGGAGGGGCAGGTGAAAAGAGCGCGAGGTAGACGGATTCGTCGTGGCCGCCGAGGTGCATCGGCTCGACCGTCAGGAGGTATTCGGCCGGATGGCCCGCGTCGACCGCGGGCGCCGTCCTGCGCTCGGCCGGCAGGCCCGTCTCCATCGCCTCGCGCAGGACGCCCGCCAGGTCCGACCGCATCTCGCGCGGGACCATGTCGAGAAGCCGTCGGCTGGGCGCGCCGCGCGGGATCTCGAGGAACCGGCTCACGCGGGCCGAGTAGTAGACGACCTCGCCGCGGGCATCGACCACCACGTGCGGTGGCGCGTGCCGGTCGAGCACCTGCAACTCGACGCGCTGGCGCAGCTGCAGGGTCGCCCGTGACGGGCGCGGCTCCGAGGGTCCGAAAGTCATCCGCCCGAACCCCGTGCTGCCGCCGAGAAAGCCGCGCGGGACCTCGGGGCGCGCGCCCGCGGTGGCGCGGCTTCGGAAGATGCGCTGCTGGCGGTCGACCGGCTGGAAAAGGTCGTCCTTGCGGCTGATGCTCTCCGACGTGCCGAGGAACAGGAAGCCGCCCGGCTTCAGCGCGTAGTGGAAGGTCGGGATCACCTGGTCCTGCAGATCGCGGGCGAAGTAGATCAGGAGGTTGCGGCACGACAGCAGGTCCATCCGCGCAAAGGGCGGGTCCGAGATCACGCTGTGCGCCGAGAAGATGCAGAGGTCGCGCACCGGCTTTTCCACCACGTATTGGCCGGCCTCGCGGCGGAAGAACCGCTGCAGCCGGTCGGGGCGGATGCCCGAGGCGAATTCCTCGGGGTAGCGGCCGGCGCGGGCGACCTGCAGCGCCGCCTCGTCGATGTCGGTGGCGAAGATCTGGACCTGCGGCGGCGCGTCGAGGGCTGCCATCCGCTCCTGCATCAGGATGGCGATGGAATAGACCTCCTCGCCGGTGGCGCAGCCCGGGATCCAGACGCGCACGATGTCGCCCGGGCCGCGGTCGCGGAAGAGCTCCGGGATCACGTGCCGCTCGAGCGCCTCGAAGGCCTCGGCGTCGCGGAAGAACCGCGTCACGTTGATGAGGAGGTCGCGGTAGAGCTCCATGACCTCGGCCGGGTCCTTGCGCATGCGCGCGACGTATCCCTCGAGGCTGGGCGTGCCGACGATCTGTGCCCGCCGTGCGAGGCGGCGGAGGAACATCCGCCGCTTGTAGCCCGAGAAGTCGTGCCCCGTGTGGCTGCGCAGCACCTCGAAGGCCACGTCGAGCGCCGGGTCGCGCCCGCCGTCCTCGACATGCACCGACAGCGCCTCGAACGAGGCGCGGCTGTCGATCACGCGCCGCAGCGTGTCGGGCATCTCGGTCACGGGCACCGCGAAATCGACGAGGCCCGTGGAAATGGCGCTCCTCGGCATGCGGCCGTGGGCGGGCGCATCGTCGGTGCCCGTGGTCTGCGCCAGCGTGACCCCGCCACATTCCTTGATCGCCTTGATCCCGAGCGTGCCGTCGGAATTGCCCCCCGACAGCACGATGCCGACCGCCCGGTCGCCCTGGTCCTGCGCGAGCGCCGAGAGGAACACGTCGACGGGATTGGGTCGCGGCCCGTCCTTCGGCGCCTCCGACAGGGTGAGCCGGCCGCCGGAGATGCGCAGAAGGCACGCCTCGGGCATCACGTAGATCCGGCCCGGGCGCACTTCCTGACCGTGTTCGGCGGTCAGCACGTCGATCCCGGCATGGCGCGCGATCACCTCGCGCAGGCGGCTGTGATGGTCGGGATTGAGGTGGGTCACCACCACGAAGGCCATCCGCCGCACCGTGCCGAGACGGCCGAAGAACGTCTCGAGCGCCGGGATGCCACCGGCGGACGCGCCGATGCCGACGATGGTCGTCCTAGTCCTCGGGTCCATGGCTGTCCCTACCCCCCGCGATCTTCCGCCGCGTGTTCCCGTCGCGGCGGTTCGGCAGGCCCCTCGGGTGCACCGACCGCATGTCGCAGGTCCTGATTTCCCGTGTGCATCCTGAGGGGCGGGCCGACCGCCGTAAACATTCGGCGGTCGGAATTGTTTCCGCGCAGTGTACGTTCTGGTTGACCCGGCCGTGCCGGGCGGGCGCGTCAGGCGCGCGCGTCCGCGCCGGCGCGCCGCGCGCAGTGGTCGCAGCAATAGATCGCGTCGTCGGTTTCCATCCCGTGTCCGATCACGCGGGTCGAGCAGACGGCACATCGCGGCGCCATCTTCTCGATCGCGCATTCGAAGCAGTCGAAGCCGTAGCGCTGCCCGTTCTTCTCGATCGTCATGAGGTTGGCGTAGTCGTTTCCGCACTGGTCGCATTGCGGCATGGATCGCTCCTTTGCGTGTCGTGTCCGCGCCGCCGGGCGGGCGGCGCCTTGCCGGCCGAGGATCGGCGCGGCCTTCCCCGGGAACATCGCGGCGCGCGTCTTGTTCGCTGGAAAATCGGAAGGAGACCAAGATGACCGACCGCACACCCCCGTTCGATCCGCAAGAGCAGCCGATGCCCGGCCATACCGGCGCCATGTCGCCCCAGCCGGACCACGGCGAGGAGAGCTATCGCGGCTCGGGCCGTCTCGAGGGCATGGCGGCCCTCATCACCGGCGGCGACAGCGGCATCGGCCGCGCCGTGGCGCTGGCATACGCGCGCGAGGGCGCCGACGTGATGATCTCGTATCTCGACGAGACCGAGGACGCGCAGGCGACCCTGTCGCTGGTCGAGGGCGCCGGGCGGCGCGGCTACGTGGTGCCGGGCGACATCCAGGATCCGGCGCATTGCCGCAGCCTGGTGCGGGACGCGCACGAGGCCTTCGGCCGGCTCGACATCCTCGTGAACAACGCCGCCCACCAGGCGCATTTCGACGCGTTCGAGGACATCTCGAACGAGGAATGGGATGCGACGTTCCGCACGAACATCCACGCGATGTTCTACCTGTGCAAGGCCGCGGCGCCGCTCATGTCCGATGGCGGGTCCATCATCAACACCGCCTCGATCAACTCGGACAGCCCGAACCCGGGCCTTCTGGCCTACGCGACCACCAAGGGCGCGATCCAGAACTTCACCGCGGGGCTCGCCCAGATGCTCGCGCCGCGCGGTATCCGGGTCAACTGCGTGGCGCCGGGCCCGGTCTGGACGCCGCTCATCCCCTCGACGCTGCCGGATGTCGAGAATTTCGGCAAGAGCAAGCCCATGGGCCGACCTGCGCAGCCCGCGGAGCTTGCCAGCGCCTACGTGATGCTGGCCGACCCGGCCTCGAGCTACACCGCGGGCGCGACCGTGGCGGTCACCGGCGGTGAGCCGATGATATGATGGAACCGCAGCGCGCAGGGCGGGGCGACGCCACGCTCGCCTTCCTGCGCGAAGGCTACGCGTTCATCCCCAACCGCTGCGCGCGGCTCGGGACGGACGCGTTCCGCACCCGGATCATGCTGCGCGACGCGGTGTGCCTGACCGGGCCGCGCGGCGTGCGGCTTCTCTACGGCGCGCCCGGGCTGACCCGGCGCGGCGCGATGCCCCGGAGCGTCCTGCACCTGCTGCAGGACGAGGGCAGCATCCAGACCCTCGACGGCGCGGCGCACCACCGCCGCAAGGCGCTGTTCTGGGACATGCTTGGGTCGGGCGGCGCCGCGGCCGCGCTCGCGGCGCGGTTCGAGGAGGACTGGACCGCGCGGCTCCTGCGCGAGCGGGAGACCTGCGTGCTCCACTCCGCAAGCTACGCGCTGGCGACGGTCGCGGCGCGATGGGCGGGCCTCGGGCGCGACCTCTCGGGCGACCCGCGGTTCCGGCGCGATCTCTTCCTCATGGTGGACCGTGCCGGCCGGGTCGGTCCGGAGCTTCTGCGCGCGCTCGGGCGCCGGCGGCGCGCCGAGCGCCGCGTGGCCGCCGCGCTCGACGCGGGCGTGCCGCCCGACAGTCCCGCGGGCCGCATCGCGGCCTTCGTCGAGGACGGACGCCCCCTGCCGCGCGACGTGGCGGTGGTCGAGATCCTGAACCTCCTCCGCCCGGTGACCGCCATCGGCCGCTACATGGCCTTCGCCGCGCGGCGGCTGGTGATCGACCCGGTCTGGCGCGAGCGGCTCGCGGTCGCGGACGACGAGGGCCTGCGCCGCTTTGCGGAGGAGATCCGCCGCACCGCGCCGTTCTTTCCGCTGATCGGGGCCATCGCCACCGAACCTGTCGTGCACGAGGGGCTCACGCTCGCGCCCGGCCAATGGGTGCTGGCCGACCTCTGGGGCACGATGCAGGACCCCGCGCGCTTTCCCGATCCGCAGGCTTTCCGCCCAGATCGTGACCTCGACTGGCGGGCGGGCGACGACAGCTTCGTGCCGCAGGGCGGGGGCGTGGTGTCCACCACCCACCGCTGCCCGGGAGACCCTGTCAGCGTCGCGCTGATCGTGGCGGCACTGCGCGTGCTCTGCCGCCGCGTCGACTGGACGGCACCTCCGCAGGACCTGTCGGTGTCGCTGTCGCGGATGCCCGCGCAGCCCGCCAGCGGCGTGCGCCTGAGCGGCCTCGCGGCCGCGACCGCGCCGCGTCCGTGACCGCGCGGCGGCCGATCCGCTGGAACAATGATGTGATCGTCTTGTTCCGGCGGACCGCAGCAACCGCAGGAGCGACTCCATGGGCAACGCGCAATTCGAGCTAAGCTGGATCGACTTCACGGTGGTCGCCGTCTACTTCGTGGGCATCATCGCCCACGGTGTCTACGTCTCGCGCAAGCTCAAGGGCGGGTCGGACGACTACTTCCTCGCCGGCCGTTCGCTGCCCTGGTACCTGATCGGCTTCTCGCTCTTTGCCTCGAACATGTCGGGGTCGAGCTTTGTCGGGCTGATGGGGGGCGCCTACTCGAACGGCGTGTCGATCTTCAACTACGAGTGGACGGCCGCCTTCGTGCTGATCCTCTTTGCGATCTTCATCCTGCCCTCCTACCTGCGGGCCAAGATCGGCACGGTGCCCGAATATCTCGAGTACCGCTACGACGTGCGGTCGCGGCGGGCCTTCTCGCTCTTCACCATCCTCGCCATCATGTTCATCGACACCGCGGGCGCGCTCTACGCCGGCGGGCTCGTGATCTCGAACGTGACCGAGTATCTCAACATCTGGACCGCGGTCGCCGTGCTTGCGCTGGTCGCGGGTCTCTACACCATTCTCGGCGGGCTCTCGGCGGTGGTGGTGACCGACACGGTGCAGGCGGTCCTCCTGATCTGCGGTGCCGCGGCCCTGTTCTGGATCGGTCTGAACGAGATCGGCGGCTGGTCGCAGCTGTGGGAAGGCATCCCCGAGCGCAAGCAGCACCTGATCCTGTCGGCGGACGACGAGTTCCTGCCGTGGACCGGCCTCTGGGGCGTGGTGCTGCTCGGCTTCTACTACTGGACGATCAACCAGTTCGTCGTGCAGCGCACCCTCGGCGCCAAGAACCTGCGCGAGGGGCAGACCGGTGCGCTCTTTGCCGGTTTCCTGAAACTTCCCAACCTCTTCCTCATGATCCTGCCGGGCATCATCGCGCTGCAGCTCTATCCCGACCTCGAGACGCCGGACCTGGCCTTTCCCTCGCTCGCCTTCGACCTGATGCCGGTGGGCCTGCGCGGGCTCATCATGGCGGCGCTGATTGCGGCGATCATGTCCTCGCTCGATTCCGCGCTGAACTCGGCCTCGACGCTGGTGGTCAAGGATTTCGTCCAGCCCTTCCGGCCCGGGATCAGCGAGGGACGCATGGTCGGCATCGGCCGCATCGTGACCGGCGTGGTGATGGTCTTCGGCGCGGTCTACTCGCCCTTCATCGGCTCGTTCGAGAGCCTCTTCAGCTACTTCCAGTCGTCGCTGAGCTACATCATCCCGACCATCGTCGTGGTCTACATCCTCGGCCTCTTCGTGCCGTGGCTGAACGGGACGGGCGCCTTCTGGACCATCGTCTTCGGCCTCGTGGTGGGCATCCCGCTCTTCCTCGCCAAGGAAGTCACCGGCGTCTGGGAGGCGGCGGGCCTGCCGGCGATCCACTACACCATCATGTCCACGGTCATGATGTTCGCGGGCATCGTGCTGCATGTGGGCCTCTCGGCCGCGACACGCACGACGCCCGAGGAACGCAAGCATGTCGACGAGCTCGTCTGGTCGCGCGAGGAATTCGTGCACGTCTTCACCCGCTGGGAACGCCCGCTCTGGCGCGACCGCACGATCTGGTCGGGGGTCCTGATCCTTGCGCTTGCCGGCACCATCGCCTGGTTCTGGTAGGCCATGGAGTCCGCCCGCGACCTGTGGGCGCGGCTCGCCGCCGCGCTCGATCGCGCCCCGGACGTGGTGCTGCCCCTGGCGCAGGTCGCCCTCGCGGTGGCGATCGCGCTCGCCCTCCACCGCCTCGCGTTCCGGATGGCGCTCACGCGGATCGACGGTCGGCGCGACATGCGCGCCGCGCTCCTGCGGCGGGCGCGGCGCCCGCTGCGGCTGGTGGCGCTGCTGACGGCGCTCCTCCTGACGCTGCCGCAGGTGTCGATGGCGCCGGATCTGGGCGGCGCTATCTGGCACGCGGTGCTCGTCCTCGTGATCCTGCTGATCGGCTGGACGCTGATCCTGATCACGAACTTCGTCACCGAGCGGTCCCTGCAGCGCCAGCGGCTCGACCTCGAGGACAACCTGATGGCGCGCAAGCGCGTGACCCAGGTCCGCGTGCTGCGGCGCGCGATCGAGATCCTGCTCGGCATGGTCACCGTCGCGGTCGCGCTCATGACCTTCGAGAGCGTTAGGCGCTACGGTGTGAGCCTCTTCGCCTCGGCGGGGGCGGCGGGGCTGGTCCTCGGGCTTGCGGCGCGGCCCGTCCTGTCGAACCTGATTGCCGGCATCCAGATCGCCATCACCCAGCCCATCCGGCTCGAGGACGTGGTGATCGTGGAGAACGAGTGGGGCTGGGTCGAGGAGATCTTCGCGACCTACGTGGTCGTGCGGCTCTGGGACTGGCGGCGGATGGTGGTGCCGCTGTCCTATTTCATCGAGAACCCGTTCCAGAACTGGACGCGCGAGACCGCGTCGATCATCGGCTCGGTCTACTGGTACGCGGACTATACGCTGCCGGTGGCCGAGATGCGCGCCAAGCTCGAGGAGGTGGTCGAGGCTTCGGCGCTCTGGGACGGCAAGGTCAAGGTGCTGCAGGTCGTGGGCACCGACAAGGACACGATCCACCTGCGCGGCCTGATGAGCGCGCGGACCTCGCCGCTGAACTGGGACCTGCGCTGCGAGGTGCGGGAAAAGATGCTGGACTGGCTCCAGCGGGAACATCCCGAGGCGCTGCCGCGCCTGCGGGGCGAACTGAGCCCGACGCCCGAGCCGGCGGAGAGGCGGGCCGCCGAACCGCCGCGTCCCGGGCAGGAGACCGGACCGGACGGGGACGGGCAGTGACCGCGTGGGTCGCGCGGCCTACGAGCCGCGCGGTCCTGATCGTCGTGGCTTCTGGGCCGAGGCATCTGCGGCGCGTCTGCCGCTGCGCGCGGTGGCGCGCACGGCCCGGCGGGGCGGTTCCGCGGGTGCGGCGGCCTCGGCCGGCGCGGGCGGCACCTCGCGGTCGAGTTCACGCGCGACCATGTTGCGGGCGCGGTTCACGCGGCTCTTCACGGTGCCCATGGTGCAGCCGCAGATCTCTGCCGCGCGTTCGTAGGTCTCGCCCAACATCACGACGAGGATGAGCATCTCGCGGTAATGCGTGGGCAGCCGGTCGATGGCGGCCAGCATCTCGCGGCCGCGCAGCGACCATTCCTGCGTCGCCGGCGAGGACACGGTGCCGGACACGCAGTCGGCCGAGCCCGTCACCTCGCGGCGGGAGCGCTTGATGTTGTTGTAAAAGGTGTTGCGCATGATCGCGAAGAGCCAGGCGCGCAGGTTGGTGCCGGCCTTGAACTTCTCGCGGTTGCGGATCGCCTTGGTGAGCGTCTCCTGGACGAGGTCGTCGGCATCGGCGTCGTTGCGCACCAGCGTCCGGGCATAGGCCCGCAGCGCCGGGATCCATTCCACCGTCTGCGTCGCGTCCAGTATCTCGCTTTGGTCAAACATGTGTCGGCCCCCTGGTCGTTGATGGCCGGGCGTTCCGCGGAACGGCCCGGCGGATGTCTGCACTTGGTACGCTCACAGGTGGCTCCGCGACGAACCTGCGATGTCGCGGGGCAGGGACCGAGGGTGCAGGCGCGCACCGGCCCACGACCCGGCGGGCCGCGCGGCAAGGGCGCAGTCTAGGGGAAGATATGGGGCGTCGGCTCGGCGACGCGAGGCAGCGGATGACGGGAAGGCCTGCGGATGATCGTGCAGCGTTCCGGCATCGGACATGTCGTGATCCTCGCGTCCACCGACGCCGGGACGGCCTCGGTCACAGGATCAACGACCCGTGAAGTTAGATGTTCCTCGAAGAGTCACGATTTGCCGCGCAGCAGCTCCTGCAACTCGCGGGCGAGTGCCAGGAGGTGTTCGGGCGTCTCCTCGTTCTCGATCCGCTGCAGCTGCCGCGCCAGCGCGGCATCCATCTGGTCGTGCAGCTTTTCGGTCTCGTCGCGCATCGCGGCGCCGGGCGGTGTGTTCGGTGTCTTCAAGATCCGGCTCCTCGGGTCCTGCGGGCTGTCGTCGGCTGCCTACATCCTGCGTCAGAAGTGAACTACTCCGAAAGCGTCATGTTTCCCACCGGGGTTCACGAACACGTAAGAAAGCAACACGCATTTTCCCGCATAAACCGGACATTTGGCCCGGATGCGGCCGATCGCCGCGAACGCTGCCGCCGCGCCGTCTCGCGATCCGGGAACATGTTCGCAACGGCGGTGTTCCCGCGGCTCTCTTCAATATCAAGGGCAGGCAGACAGATGGATGCACCTGGGCAACACGGACGGGCCCCGGCGTGAGGGGCGCGCGGATCCTGATGACGCTCGACGCCGTGGGTGGCGTCTGGCGCCACTCGGTCGACCTGGCGGAGGGGTTCCAGGCCCGCGGCGCCGAGGTCGTGCTGGCGGGCTTCGGCCCCGAACCCGTGCCCGAGCAGCGGGCCGAGGCGGAACGCGTGGCGACGCTGGTCTGGGCGCCCGAGCCGCTTGACTGGATGGCGGCGGTGCCGGAGGAGCTTGCGGGCGTCGGCCACTGGATCGCGACCGAGGCCGCGCGGCGCGGTGCGACCCATGTGTGGCTGAACGTGCCGAGCCAGGCCGCAGACCTGCCCCGGATCCCCGGCGACCCCACCGTGATCGCCATGTCCCATTCCTGCCTCGGCACGTGGTACGCCGAGGTCCTCGACGAACCGGTGCCGGGCCCGGTCGCATGGCTGTCCGCGCTGACTCGCGCGGGGCTCGAGCGTGCGGACGTGGTGCTGGCACCCTCGCGCAGCCATGCCGATGCGCTGGCGCGCACCTATCCGGGCCTCGACGGGATCGCCGCGGTGTGGAACGCCACCGTGGCGCCCGAGGCGCCCGCCGCCACGCGGTCGGGCGTGATCGCCGCCGGCCGCTGGTGGGACCTCGCCAAGAACGCGCGCTGCCTCGACCTTGCGGCGGCGGAGCTCGACGTGCCGGTGACGCTGCTCGGCGCGGTGCGCGGGCCGGAGGGGTCGGTGGCGCAGATCCGGCATGCGCAGGCGGTGGGAAACCTGCCCGCGCGCGCCGCCCGCCGGATGGTGTCCGAGGCCGAGGTCTTCGTCTCGGCGTCCCATTACGAACCTTTCGGGCTCGCGGTGCTCGAGGCGGCGAGCGGCGGCGCGCCGCTCGTCCTGTCGGACATCGCGACCTTCCGCGAGCTCTGGGATGGTGTCGCGCTGTTCTTCGACCCGCGCGACCCGGACGCGCTGGTCGCGCGCATCTCCGAGGTGCGCGGCGATCCGGGGCTGGCCCGTGCCATGGGTGCCCACGCGGCGGAGCGGGCGGCGCGCTTCAGCCGCGCGGCGCAACTCGACGCGATCGAGGATCTGCTCTGGCCGCAGGCAGGCCGGGGTTCAGGTACCGCGGGCGCCCGCGCCGGGTAGCGGGTAGTCCGCGGACCCGGGCCCCTCGGGTTCCGGGATCACGCTGAACGATCCGTCGCTTTCGAGGATCACCGCGGCCACGTTGCGCGGATCGTTCGTGTCGCTGGTGCGGATCACCGTCATCAGCTCGGCACGGGTGATCCGCTCGCGCCGCAGCGCATCCTCGCAGATCTCGCCCGACCGCATGAGCAGCGTCGGATCGGACCGGACCGTGCGCGCGAAGCCGCGCCAGCGCACGGAGGCGGTCGCCACGATCCACTGCAGCCCGATGAGGGTGAGGAAGGCGACCGCGGCCTCGGCGAACGCCGCGTTCTCGGATGTCAGGACCGAGGCGAGCGTCGAGCCGAGCGCCACCGTGACCACGAGGTCGAAGGCGTTGAGCTTGGCCAGCGTGCGCTTGCCCGACACGCGCAGGGCCGCGACGAGGAACGCGTAGGCCAGGGGGCCGACGATCAGCGTCCGCAGCAGGCCCGCGGCGTCGTCGAGAAGAAGGTCATGCGGCATGAGCACACGGAAAATGTTGCGCTCCGGCCCGCGCGCACCGGCGGGATGCAAACTGCGCGGGCCGGAGGTCCACTCCAAGCCAGGGGATCAGGGTGATGTGCCCGGAGCGAACGCCTCGGATCCTTCGGAGGAAGGACCCCTTATCCTGAGATTGTTCTGAACGTGGACGACGCCGGCGACGAAGTCGGCGCAGTCCTCGGCGCGGCGCTTGGCCTGCCGGTCGGCGACGAACCCGTCGAGCGTCACCTCGCGGTCGCGCACCGTCACCTCGATGTGCGAGGCGTCGAGCAGCGGATCGGCGGTCAGGTCGTCGTTGACGTCCTCCTCGATCCGGGTGTCGGACCGGCGGTAGTTGCGCGGTCCGACGCCGGTATAGTCGCGCTGGCGCCGCCGCGCGGCGGCATCGTCGCCGACCCAGGACGCGACCTCGTCGCGCGCGCGGTCGATGAACGGCCGTTCCGGCCGCTGCCGGGTGCGTTCGTCGAGCCGCCCGGCCCAAGGCCAGGCCACCGTTTCAGGAGATGCGGCGGCGCGCCGGTCGTCGTCGGCGTCCTGCCGCCGCGCCCGGACGTCGTCCTGCGTCGCGGCGCCCGCGCGGTCCGAGGCGTCGCCGCGACGGGGCGCGCGGCCATCGTCGTGACCCTGGCGGAAGCCGCGGTCGGGGTCGGCCTGCTCGTCGGGCCAGCCCCTGAATTTCGGTCTCTCGGCCATCTCGGTGTCCTTTCGCGTGTCCGGCAGCAGGTCGGCCGGCCGGTGCGTCGTCGGGTGATCGCGTGGGCGGGCCCGGGGGGCGTTCCTTGTGTCCGTCCCGGGCACCTGCCGTCTTCGATCGACACCGGTAACAGCGGCCCGGCGCCGATGTTCCCGGATCAGGTTCCGGAAATCGCGCGCCAGAGCAGCCAGCCGGCCACGAGTACCGCGACCACCGCCGCGGCCACCTTCAGCGTGGTCTGGACGTGGCGGGGCGGCGTGCCCTCGCCGCCCGAGATCGGGCGGCGGTCCACGGAGGAGTCCCGCGCCTCGGGGATCCGCCCGGCCTCCATGTCGGCGGCGTGCTGCAGCTGCTCGGGCGTGGGCGCGCTCCCGGCCGCCTCGTCGTCGGTGCCGAGCGGCGCCGCGGCGGGATCGGGAAAGCCGATCTTGTCGCCGGTGCGCCCTTCGTCGATGTCCTTGCGCAGGCGGTCCGAGGTGGGCGCGTCCGCGGGCGATCTGCGGTCGGTCATGAGGCGATCCTGTCCCAGTGGCGCAGGCGCGCGCAGGCGTCGAGGAACCCCTCGGGAGCGGTGCCGGCGGCGTCGAACATGCCCTCGTCCGGGCTGTCGATCGCGCTCGGCGGCAGCAGCGGCGCGGCGCCCGCGTCGTGGTAGATGAACTTGCCGTGCGCGAAGGCGTCGGCGAGCCAGGTGCGACCCGCGTGCGTCCGCGCAAGCGCCTGCGCGCCCTCCTCGGACGCGATCACCGCCACCGCGTCGAAGAGGACCGAGGGCGCGCCGTCGATCTTCTCGTCCGCGGCGATGGTGCTGCCGTCGGACGCCGTGACGCCGCCTATGCGCGGCGCAACCACCGTCACGGTGACGGACATGCCGCCCGCCGCCTGCATCAGCCGGTCCACCGCGGACGCGTCGGCGCCGTCCGTCACCAGCAGGCCCAGCCTGCGGCCGGCAAAGCTGTCGGGCCCGTTGCGCAGGATCGACAGCGCCGGGCTTTCGGCGAGCGTCGTGTCGGGCGTGCGCGCGGGACGCGCAGGGTCGGGCAGCGGCATCCCGAGGCCGTCCGCGACACCGTCGGCCAGCGTCTCGTCCACGTGGAGGAGATGCGACAGCATGCGGCTGCGGATCTGCGGCACGTCGACCTTCGACAGCTCGAAGACCAGCGCCTCGGTGATGTGGGACTGCTCGACCGGGGTCTGGCTGCGGTAGAACTGCCGTGCCTGGCTGTAATGGTCGGCGAAGGTGTCCGCGCGGGCACGTTCCTTTCGCCCGGCGATCGGCACCGGCGTCGAGGCGAAGCCTTCGCCGGTCTCGCGCGGGCCCGCGGCCTCTGCCGACCACGAATTCGGCTCGTAGTTCGCGCGGCCCTTCGGGTTGCGCATCGCCATGTGGCCGTCCTGGTTGAAATTGTGGACCGGGCAGCGCGGGGCGTTCACCGGCAGGTGGGTGAAGTTCGGGCTGCCGAGCCGCTTCAGCTGCGTGTCGAGATACGAGAAGTTGCGCCCCTGCAGCAGCGGGTCCTCGGAGAAGTCGATGCCTGGCACCACGTTGCCGGTGTGGAAGGCGACCTGTTCCGTCTCGGCGAAGAAGTTGTCGACCATGCGGTCGAGCACCAGCCGCCCGACGCGGCGCACCGGCACCTCTTCCTCGGGCACGATCTTGGTGGCGTCGAGCACGTCGAAGGGAAAACGTTCGGCGAAGTCCTCGTCGAAGACCTGGAGGCCCAGCTCCCATTCCGGGAAGGCGCCCGACTGGATCGCGTCCCAGAGGTCCCGGCGGTGATAGTCGGGATCGGCGCCGTTGATCTTCATCGCCTCGTCCCAGGTGACCGATTGCAGGCCCGCCTTGGGCTTCCAGTGGAACTTGACGAAGCGCGCGCGCCCCTCGGCGTCCACCAGCCGGAAGCTGTGCACCCCGAAACCTTCCATGAAGCGGAACGAGCGGGGGATGGCGCGGTCCGACATGATCCACATGACCATGTGCGTCGCCTCGGGGCTGAGCGAGATGAAGTCCCAGAAGTTGTTGTGCGCCGTCTGCGCCTGCGGGAAGCCCCGGTCGGGCTCCTGCTTTGCGGCGTGGATCAGGTCGGGAAACTTGATCGCGTCCTGGATGAAGAAGACCGGGATGTTGTTGCCCACGAGGTCCCAGTTGCCTTCCTTTGTGTAGAGCTTGACCGCGAAGCCGCGCACGTCCCGCGCGAGGTCCGGCGACCCCATGTTGCCGGCGACGGTCGAGAAGCGCACGAAGGCCTCGGTGCGCTCGCCCGCGCGCTGGAAGAGGTCGGCGCAGGTGATGTCCGCAAGCGACTCGTAGGTCTCGAAGAAGCCGTGCGCGCCGTAGCCTCGGGCATGGACCACGCGCTCGGGGATGCGCTCGTGGTCGAAGTGGAACATCTTCTCGCGGAACTGGTGATCCTCGAGCAGTGTCGGCCCGCGGCGTCCCGCCTTGAGGGAATTCTGGTTGTCGCCGACCGGGGCGCCCTGGTCGGTGGTCATCGCCGGGCGTGCGCCGCCGGCCCTCTGGTGGGTCTCACCGCCGTCGCCGATCCGGTCGCGGCCATCATCTTCGGACATCTACTCGTTCCTCTGGTTGGAAATCTGGGACGGGCCGTCGCGGCCCGCCCTCAGCCGTCTTCGGGTTCGGCCATGCGGCGGTGCATCCGCGCGAGCACGGTGTCGGGGATGAGCCCGGCAAAGGTCGCCTGGACCTTGTTCATGAAGCCAGTGACGACGCCGCTCTGGCCCTTCTTCATCGCGGCGTAGCCCTCGCGCGCGACCATGGCCGGATCGTCCTTGCTGTCGGACTGGCCGACGGGCGTGTCCTGCATGTCGGCGCGGTCGAAGAACTCGGTCTCGGTCGGGCCGGGCATCAGGCAGGTGATGGTGACGCCGCTGCCCTGCAGCTCGTTGCGCACCGCGTAGCTCAGGCTGTCGAGATAGGCCTTGGTGGCGTTGTAGACCGCCTGGTAGCTGCCGGGCATCAGGCCCGCGATGGATCCCGTCACGAGGATCCGTCCGGTGCCGCGGTCGCGCATGCGCCGGGCGATCTCGTGCAGCAGCATCGTCGTGCCGGTGACGTTCACGTTGATGACCCGCCGGATGTCGCCCAGGTCCTGCTCGACGAAGGCGTGGCCAAGCCCGACGCCAGCATTCGCCATGAAGCAGTCGATGGGGCGGTCGCCCACGCGGTCGAGCAGTTGCTGCACGCCGGGCGGCGTGCCGAGGTCGGCCTTCACCACCTCGACGTTCACGCCCGCGCGGTCGAGCTCGATCGCGAGGTCCGAAAGGTCGGGCTCGTCCGCCGTCAGGATCAGCGTCTTGACGTCGTCGGCGCAGAGCCGGGCGAGTTCTCGGCCGATGCCGCTCGAGGCGCCGGTGACGACGGCAAGCGGGGACTCCAGTGACATGGGGTACTCCTCCGGACGGGATCAGGGTCTCAGGACGACCTTGGTCCAGTCGTCCTGGTTCGAGTGGAAGTTGGCGTAGCCCTCGGCCGCCTGCTCGAGCGGCAGGCGGTGCGAGATCAGGAAAGTCGTGTCGATCTCGCCCTCGCGGATGCGGTGCAGCAGGTCCTTGGAATATTTCTGCACGTGGGTCTGCCCGGTGCGCATCTGCAGGCCCTTCTCCATGAAGGCGCCGAGCGGGAACTTGTCGAGAAAGCCGCCATAGACGCCCGGCATCGACACCCGGCCGCCCTTGCGGCAGGCCATGATCGCCTCGCGCAGGGCGTGGCCGCGATCGGCGCCGAAGCCGACCTTCTGCTTGACCGTGTCGGCGATGTTGTCCGGCGCGAGCCCGTGGCTCTCCATGCCGACCGCGTCGATCACGGCGTCCGGGCCGATGCCGCCCGTCATCTCGGTCAACGCCTCGAGCACGCGGGTCGTGCGGTAGTCGATGACCTTGGCGCCGAGCTTGCGCGCGAGGTCGAGCCGGTTGGGGTAGTGGTCGATCGCGATGACCTCCGCGGCCCCCATGAGCTTCGCGCTCTGGATCGCGAACAGGCCGACCGGGCCGCAGCCCCACACCGCGACGGTGTCGCCGGGCTCGATGTCGCAATTGTCCGCGGCCATCCATCCCGTCGGCAGGATGTCGGAGAGGAACAGCACCTCCTCGTCCTCGAGCCCGTCGGGAATGACGATGGGCCCGATATCGGAATAGGGCACGCGGACATATTCCGCCTGGCCGCCGGGATAGCCGCCGGTCAGGTGCGAGTAGCCGAAGAGACCGCTCAGCGCCTGGCCGTAGAGCGGTTCGGTCAGGTCCTGGTTCTCGGCCGGGTTCGAGTTGTCGCAGGCGGAATACTGCGCGCGCAGGCAGTGGAAACATTGCCCGCACGAGATGGTGAAGGGCACGACCACCCGCTGGCCCTTCTCGAGCGTGCTGCCGGGGCCTGCGTCGACGACGCGGCCCATGAACTCGTGGCCGAGGATGTCGCCGGACATGACGCCCGGGATCACCCCGTCGTAAAGGTGCAGGTCCGACCCGCAGATCGCCGTCGCCGTCACCTCGATGATGGCGTCGCGCGGATTGACGAGCTCGGGATCGGGCACGGTGTCGACGCGCACGTCGTGTTTGGAATGGTAGGTCAGGGCACGCATGGCGGCCTCCGTGGATCAGGTCGGTCAGGGCGTCAGCGGAGCCGCGAGGAGGTGACCTCGCCCGTCTCCATCAGCATCTTGAAGCGCTTGAGATCGCGCCGCGCCTGCTGGCGCGGGTCGGTGCCGGTCAGGAACGCGGCACCGCGGCCGACCGCGCCCCCGGGCTGGCGGTAGGCGATGCGCGCCTCGACCACGGTGCCCCGGCCGCCCGGCGCGTCGCGGAAGGACACCTTACCCTCGGTGTCGATGTCGGAATCCTCGGTCGAGCGCCAGGCGATCTCCTCGCCCGGGCGGTCCGAGACGATCCGCGTCTTCACGGTGACCGACCCGCGGGGCGCGGCGATGGTCCAGGTGCTGACGTCGCCCTCGGTCCGGACCGCCTTCACGTTCTCCATGAAGCGGGGCAGGTTCCCGAAGTCGCGCCACTGGTCGTAGAGCGAGCCGCGGTCGGCGTGGATGGTGACCGAGCGGCCGATCACGGTGTACCCGCCGAACCGGCTGCGCCGCGCGGTGTGACCCGGGGCGCTGTCGCGGCTGCCCCGTCCGTCGAACCGGTTGCGCCAGTAGAGGGCAAGCCCGATCCCGAGAAGCGTGGCACCGGCGAGGAGCGCGGGGCCTGCGACCGCGCCGCGCGCGGGCTCCCGTCGGGCGGGAAGTCTTGAGCGAAGTGACATGACATCCTTCCTTGTCTGGCCCGCCGCAACCGCGCCGGGCCCGGAATGTTCCAGACCGCAGGCGGCGGTCCGCCGGCCCGGCCGACGCGGCCGGCGCCGGGGGCGGGACCCGTGCGGGGGCCCGGGAACATTGGCGCGGGGGCGCTGTTCGGCGGCCTGTCACATCCACCGTGAAAGGACATGGACCATGGCACTGCTTTCCAAGGATATCGAAAGCCTGGACGGCCTCTTCCTGCACACGCTCCGCGACATCTATTACGCGGAGAAACAGATCGAGAAGGCGCTGCCCAAGATGGCGGACAAGGCGTCGGACGACGGCCTGCGGCAGGCGTTCCGCTCGCATCTCGAGGAGACGCACGAGCATGTCGCGCGGCTCGACCAGGTCTTCGAGCATATCGGCGAGAAGGCCTCGGGCGTGACCTGCCCGGCCATCGACGGCATCATCGAGGAGGCGGAGGAGATCTCGGACGAGATCGCCGACAGCCAGACGCTCGATGCCGCGCTTGCCGCCGCCGCGCAGGCGGTCGAGCACTACGAGATGAGCCGCTACGGCAGCCTTGTCGCCTGGGCGCGCCAGCTCGGTCATTCCGAGAGCGCGAAGATCCTCGAGGCGACGCTCGACGAGGAGAAGGAGGCCGACGCCAAGCTGAACAAGGTGGCGCTTGACCGCCTGAACGCTGCCGCCTGAGGCGACGAAGGACGACCGGGTGCCGTCCGCCGGGGCGGCGCCCGACGCCCCGGCGGCTGGTCCGCCGGGGCTTTTCGGTCCGGCAGGGCGTGTGGGTCGTCAGGACGGCGTCCGTGTGCGGTAGCGCCGCATGCCCCAGGCCGCCGTGATCCCGTGGAGCGCGATCGAGAGCGCGACGGCCAGGCTCGTCACGTGCCAGGCCTGCGGATCGCCGAGGCGGTGCTCGGCATGCAGCGCATAGAAGATCGCGGCGACCCCGAGCGGCCCGAACCAGCCCATGAAGACCGCGTCGCGACGCTCGACCATGGCCCCCGCGAACGGCGCCGTGGCGGCGAGGGCAAGCGGCCGGCGCAGCAGGAGCACTGCGAGCGCGAGGCCCGCCCCGGCCCAGCCGAGCGCCGCCCAGTCCGACCACGGCAGGACCGCGCCGAAGAGCACGAAGATCGGCAGGTTGAACAGGCGGCTGATCGCTTCCTGCACGTCCTCGGTCTCGAACTCCTCGGAGGTCGCGATCCCGAGGTTGAACGTGGCGCCGGCGGCGAAAGCCGCGAGGATGCCGTCCGACCCTATCAGGTGCACCGTGGCGAGCACCCCGAGCGACAGCGCGATCGACATGCTGAGGAGCGACTGTTCCTCGATCCAGCCGCGATCGTCCGAGACGCGGAGCGCCCGGGCCGCCAGCATGCCGATCACCGCGCCCACGATCACGGCCAGCCCCACGCCGCGCAGGACCGCGTCGAGCAGCCAGTGCGCGAGCGGGGCCATCCCGTCCGGCGGGTCGAGAAAGGCGAGCGGCAGCAGCACGAACGGATAGGCGAGCCCGTCATTGGTCCCGGCCTCGAGCGAGAGGGTGGAGCGCAGGCGGTCGGGCAGGCTCCGCGTCGCCGCGCCGCCGGTGACGATCGACGAGGACACGACCGGGTCGGTCGGCGTCAGGACCGCGCCGACGAGGAGCGCCGACATGGGCGAGAGGCCGAGCACCGCCCAGCCGAGTCCCGCCGAGACGAGCCACATCACCAGCATGCCGACGCTCAGAAGCAGCGCCACCGGGCGCAGCAGCCGGCGGTAATTGCCGGGCGGCGTCCGGAGCGCGATCCCGAAGACGGAGATCGCGAGCGTGTAGCGCGCGGCCTCGCGCAGGATCGTGTGGCCCTCCGCCCACTCCCCGGGCCGCAGGACTCCGAGCCCCACCGGCCCGACGGCGATGCCCGCCCCGAGCGCGAGAAGCGGCTTCGACACCGGCAGCGTCTCCACCCGGGCAGAGACGAGGCCGAGGCACACGACCACGAGGCCGACGAGCGCGAGCGCGAGGGTGATCTGGTCCATGGGCGAGCTCCGGTGGCTGTCGCCGGCCGGAACAGCGCGCGGCCCGGCATGTTCCCCGACCGCCTGCGCGCGCCCCGTCCGCGGGGCGGGCGCGAACAAATCCCGGGCCGGGATGTTCCCCCGCGGGCGTGCGGGACGGCTGCCCGCGCGCCGGACCTGACAGCGGAGGACTGCATGAACGAGCTCGAGATCCAGGCGCTTGGCATGTCGCGGAGCGGGAACCACGCCATCGCGAACTGGATTTTCCGGCAGGCCGAAGCGCCGAAGCTTCTCCTGAACTGCGCCGAGGGCAAGACCGACCCGTTCCTGTCGGCGCGTCCGCTGATGACCGGGGGACCGGTCTGGCGGGCGGTCGATGCCGCCGGCCGCGCGGACCTCGCGCACCGGTCGCGGTCGCGGCGCCTGCTCTACCACAGCTACGAGGACAGCTGGCTCGCGCATGCCTTCAGCGACAAGCTCGAGCGGCACCACGACGCCTGGCTCGGGCCCTCGCGGCGGCGGGTCCGGCTGCTCGTGCTTCGCGACCCGTTCAACCTGTTCGCCAGCCGGCTGCGCATGGGCGCGGCGCTGTCCCCGCATGTCAGCCGCCGCATGTGGAAGCAGCACGCGCGCGCGGCACTCGGGCGCGGGCGCAAGGTGCCGGACCTCGTGGTCGTGCTCTACAACCGCTGGTGCCGCGAACCGGCGTACCGGGCGGCACTTGCCCGCGCGCTCGGGCTCTCGCCCTGCGATGCCGGGCTCGACGAGGTCGCGGCGACCGCGGGCGGCAGCTCCTTCGACGGCCTCCTCTACGACGGGCGGGCGGGTCAGATGCCGACCGGCGACCGCTGGCGGGCCTATGCGGACGATTCCGAATGGGCGGCGCTCATCGACGACGAGATGTGCACGCTGTCGGAGGACCTGTTCGGCCCGGCCCCGTGGCAGGCGCCGGACCGCGCGGCGCTAGGCTGACGCCGCGGCGTAGATCGCGTCGAGCGTTTCGGCCACCTGCACGGCATGGCACGCGGCCGGGTCGAAACGCGGGTCGCGTCCCACCACCCGCGCCCAGGCGGCGAGGGCCCGCCCGCCCCACGGATCGGGGGGCTCGGCGATCCGTTCGGACCGGGTGCCGTCGAAGCGGTCGGCGACGAAGTCGAAGAATGAGCCCTCGACATTGCGCAGCGCCGCGCCGCCCCGGTCGCCGTAGACCTCCGCCGCGATGACCGCCTCGCGGCCCGCCGGCAGGGTCCACGAACAGGCGAGCCGCACCAGCCGGTCGTCGTCGGTCGCCAGCATCGCTGCCGCGAAATCCTCGACCGCGCCCGGTGCGGCCTTCCGTCCCCCGGCAGACAGGTGCGCCGCGCGGCAGCGCAGCGGCGCGTCCCCGAGAAGCGTAAGCCCGTAATCGACGAGATGCGTGCCGAGGTCCATGAGGCAGCCGCCGCCCGCAAGCTCGGCCTGCCGGTACCACGCCTTGTCGGGGCCATAGGCATTGTGGAAGGTCAGGTCGACCGCGTGGACGCGGCCGAGCGCACCCTCGGACACAAGCGTCCTGACCGCGCCGAAGGCCGCCGCGTACCGGTAGCTGAAATCGACGCCGATGCACCTGTCGGCGCGGCGCGCGGCGTCGATCACGCGGCTGGTCTCGGCCGCGTCACGCGCGAGCGGCTTCTGGCAGAACACCGCCTTGCCGGCCTCGAGCACCGCGATCGACTGCGCGGCATGCAGGGCCGAGGGGGTCGCGATCACGATGCCGTCGAGATCGCCTGCCGCCATCTCCTCGAGCGTTGCGCACGTGGCCGCCCCGGGCGCGATCGCTGCCGCGGCGGCACGGCTTTCCGGGTCGGGCTCGCAGAGCGCGGCGATCTCGGCCGCGTCCGTTTCGGCCAGCGCGGCAAGCCGCATGCGCCCGATCCAGCCAAGCCCGGCGAAGCCGAGCCGCGGCCGCGGCGGGCTCAGCGGCACGCGATCACCGCCTTGACGAAGGCGCCGGGCTTGTCGCGGGTGTCGTTGAGCGCGCGGTCCAGATCCTCGAGCGGGTAGGTGTGGGTCAGGAGCCGCCCCGGATCGATGCGCCCCTCGAGCGTCGCCGCGATGCCGCGGCGGATCCCGTCGAGCTGCACCGACAGGTCGCGTTCGTGCGCATTGATCGCGTCGAAGCCGCGCCAGTTCCAGAGCTGCATGTTCACCTGGCGCGGCCCGTCCTGGTGGTAGCCCGCGATGACGAGCCGCCCGCCCTCGCGCACGAGGTCGGCGGCGAGGTCGAGCGGCGCCTGTGCCCCCACCGCCTCGATCGCCACGTCGCAAAGCCGGCCGCGCGTGCGGTCACTCACGTGCCCCACGATGTCCCGCGCGTCGCCGAGGGGCAGGGCCTCGGCCGCGCCCATCTCGCGGGCAAGCTCCAGCGAGGATTGCCGGCGCGAGATCGCGGTCACGCGCGCCCCCGCCGCGCTGGCGAGCCGGGTCAGGAGCGCACCTAGGAACCCGATGCCGACGATCGCCACGTCGTCGCCGGCGGCGATCCGGCTGCGGCGGAAGATGTTCATGGCGCAGCCGATGGGCTCTCCCGGGAAGGGCTGGCCGTCGAGTTCGGGCGGCAGGACCACGGCGTTGCCGGCCGGCACTGTCTCGTGCGTGGCATAGCTCGCCCCGCCCAGGAACGCGACACGCTGGCCCGTGCGCAGGGTGTCGACGTCCGCGCCGACCGCCTCGACGACGCCCCAGCCCTCGTGGCCGGGCGCGCCCGGATCGGTCGGAAAGCCGGTGCCGGGTCCGCCTGCCCATGGCCCGAGATTCGAGGCGCAGACCCCCGTGCCCTCGAGCCGGATGCGCACCTCGCCCCGGTCGGGCGCGCGAATCTCGATCGGGCCGATCCCGATCTGGCCGGGTGCGAGGAGGCGGGCCGCTCGTGGGGTTCCCTCCGCCGCGGGATGTCTGTCGCCCCCGAGAAGGGCCGGGCCGGGATCGTTCATCGCGTCACTCCGTCGGAAATCTCTCGGGCGGGGACGCCCGTGCTTCGGGGCGTGAGAACAGGATCTTCCGGAAGATGTTCCCGGCGGGCGGGGTTCCGCGGGCGAGCGGCAGCAGCTGGAACATAAGCGTGAAGATGCTGTTCTGGGCGCTCACCTGACCAAGGACATGCAAGGGGGCGCAATGCCGACCACTTTGATCACCGGAGGATGCGGCTTCATCGGGCGGCACGTCGCCCGCGAGCTCCTGGCGGCGGGCGACGACGTGGTCCTCTACGACGCCCTGATCGACCAGGTCCATGGCGGCTCCGGGGCCGAGAGTCCCGAGGGCGCGCGGGTGATCCGCGGCGACGTCCGAGATGCAGACGCGCTCGACTCGGCGCTGCCGGGGGTCGACCGGATCGTGCACCTCGCCGCCGAGGTGGGCGTCGGGCAGTCGATGTACGAGATCGCCCGCTACGTGGGCGTGAACGACCTCGGCACCGCGGTCCTGCTCGAGGCGGCCGCGCGCCACGAGATCGGCCGCATCGTGCTCGCCTCCTCGATGAGCGTCTACGGAGAGGGGCTTTATGTCGCCAAGGACGGCACGCCCGTGCCAGATGCGCGCCGCCGGCCCGAGGACGCGGCGCTTGGCCGGTGGGAGCCCCACCGGGACGGCGTCGCGCTGCAGCCGGTCCCGACCGACGAGACGAAGCCCGTCGACCTCGCCTCGATCTACGCGCTGACGAAGTTCACGCAGGAACGCGCGGTGCTGATCTTCGGCGAGACCTACGGCGTCGACGCGGTGGCGCTGCGCCTCTTCAACGTCTTCGGCGCCGGGCAGGCGCTGTCGAACCCCTATACCGGCGTGCTCGCGAACTTTGCCGCGCGCATCGCCAACGGCCAGCGCCCGACGATCTTCGAGGATGGCGAGCAGCGCCGCGACTTCGTGCACGTGGAGGACGTGGCCCGCGCCTTCCGCCTGGCGCTTCAGAGCGGCGATGCCGCGGGGCGGGTGTTCAACGTGGGTTCGGGCGAGGCCTACGGCATCTCCGAGGTGGCGCGCCGGCTGGCGGCCGCGATGAACCGGCCGGACATCACGCCCGAGATCCTCGGCAAGGTCCGCAAGGGCGACATCCGCAACTGCTTTGCCGACATCAGCCGGGCCCGGGCGCAGCTCGGCTTCGTGCCGCGCCACCGGCTCGAGGACTCGCTCGTCCCTTTCGCCGCCTGGGTGGCGTCAGCGGGTGCCGAGGACCGCGGGGCGCAGATGCGCGCGGAACTCGAGGCACGGGGGCTGATGGCATGATCTTCGGCCTCTCCTGTCCGGCGGCGCGGGTCTGCGACGTCTCCGACGCGGCGATCGCCGCCACCGGCGCGACCGCATTCCGCGTCCCGCTGACCGCCGCCGACCTGGCGGAGCCCGGGGACCGCACGCGGCTCAGGGACGCGCTGACCCGTCTGGCCGACCGCTTCGAGGTGCTGCCCGCGCTCGACATCGCGGCCGCAGGCGATGCCTGCGCGGACGTGGACTGTGCCCGCGCGCTCGACCGCCTGATCGCGCTCTGCGGCGACGCCGTGCGGCGGATCGAGCTGCGCTGCCTCGGCTGGGACGGCGCGGGCGACTCGCGTCTCCTGGCCGCGCTCGACGCCGCGACCGACCGGATGCGCGCGATCGGCATCGCGCCGGTGCTGGGCGGACCCGGCACCGCGCGGGCGGACAGGCTGAGGCGCCTGCAGGCGGCCGGTGTGCTGGCGCGCGTGGACGCGGTGGCGCTCGAGACGCCGGGGCGCTCCGATCCCGACTGGCTGGCGCGGGTCGCCGAGGCCCGGGTCGAGATCGCGGCGCTCAAGGCCGGAACCGGCGTCTGGATCACCGATGCCGCGGCACCGCGCGAGGCGACCGCGGCGTCCGGTCTGCGCCATTTCTGCGCCGCGCGCGATGCCGGTGCTGACCGGCTCTACTGGCGCGGCGCCGCGGAAGCCGGGGCCGACGCCAACCCCGACCGCACGCTCGTCGCGCGGCTCCTCGCCGAGGGCGGGCCGGAGCGGGTCCGCAGCCTGTCGGAGATGGCCGCGCCGCGCACGATCCGCCGTGCGCGCCCGGTGCTCGTCACCGGCGGCAGCGGCTTCATCGGCAGCAACCTCGCCGAGAGCTTCCTGTCGGACGGCCACGACGTCGTGGTCTACGACAACCTCGAACGGGCGGGCGTCGTGCGGAACCTCGACGGGCTCGCCGCGCGGCACCGCGACCGGCTGCACGTCGTGCCGCAATCGCTGCTCGACCGCCAGCCGCTGACCGAGGCGGTCCGCGATGCCGGTGCGATCGTGCACCTCGCGGGCCAGACGGCGGTGACCACGTCCATGACCGCGCCGATCCGCGATTTCGACGTGAACGCGCGCGGCACGCTGCTGCTGCTCGAGGCGATGCGCCGGGACAATCCCGGCGTGCCGCTGGTCTTCGCCAGCACCAACAAGGTCTACGGCCGGCTCGAGGCCGTCGAGGTGGCCGAGGACGGCGACGCCTGCGCACCCCGCGACGCGGATCTCGCCCGCCGCGGCATCGGCGAGGATGCGGAGCTGTCGCTTGCCACGCCCTACGGATGTTCGAAGGGTGTCGCCGACCAGTACGTGCTGGACTTCGCGCGCAGCTACGGGCTGCGCACGGCGGTCCTGCGGATGAGCTGCGTCTACGGGCCGAACCAGTTCGGCACCGAGGACCAGGGCTGGGTCGCGCATTTCCTGCTGCGCGCGCTCGAGAACGGGCCGATCACGCTCTTCGGGTCGGGCCGGCAGGTGCGCGACGTGCTCTACGTGGACGATGCGGTCGATGCCTATCGCCGCGTGCTCGACCGGATCGACGCGGTCTCGGGGAAGGCGTTCAACCTGGGCGGCGGTCCGGCAAACGCCGTGAGCCTGCTCGCGCTCCTGCGCGAGATCGAGGCGGTCACGGGCCGGACGGTCGACGTGCGCCACGCGCCGTGGCGGCCGGGCGACCAGCCCTGGTTCGTGTCGGACTGCGCCCGGCTCGGGGCGGCCACCGGATGGGCCGCCGCGACCGGCTGGCGCGATGGCCTCGCCCGGCTCGCGGCCTGGTTCACCGGCACGGCAGACGGCGGGACAGCCGTCGAACGGAAGACCGCATGACGCCGCAGGATCCCCGCCCCGCCGGACGGCCGGACCGGCCCCTGCGCTTCGTCTTCTACACGCATTCGCTGGTCTCGGACTGGAACCACGGCAACGCGCATTTCCTGCGCGGCATCCTGCGCGCGCTCGAGGTGCGGGGCCATCACGCCCGTGCGCTCGAACCCGCGGACGGCTGGAGCCGGCGCAACCTGGTCGCGGCGCACGGGGACCACCACATCGACGAATTCGGCATCCTCTTTCCCGACCTGGGCACGAAGACCTACGGCCCGCGTTTCGACCACGAGGAGGCGCTCGAGGATGCGGACGTCGTGGTGGTGCACGAATGGACCGACCCCGCGCTCGTCGCGCGCCTCGGGCGGGCGCGGGCCCGCGGCGCGCGGTTCCGGCTGCTCTTCCACGACACGCATCACCGCGCGGTCAGCGACCGGCCCGGCATCGCGGGCCTCGACCTCGACGGCTACGACGGCGTGCTCGCCTTCGGGGCGGCACTGCGCGAGGAATACCTGCGCGCGGGCTGGGGACGGCAGGTCTTCACCTGGCACGAGGCGGCGGACGTGAGCGTCTTCCGCCCGATGGCCGCGCCCGCGGCGCGCCGCGACCTCGTCTGGATCGGCAACTGGGGCGACGGCGAACGCGGCGCGGAGCTCGAGGAATTCCTCGTGCGGCCCGCCGCCATGCTGTCGCTCGACGCCACCGTGCACGGGGTGCGCTACCCCGACCACGCGCTCAAGAGGCTGGACCTGGCCGGGATCGACTATCGCGGCTGGGTCCCGAACGTGCAGGTGCCCGAGGTCTTCGCGGCCCACCGCGTGACCGTGCACATCCCGCGGCGGCCCTATGTCGAGACGCTGCCCGGGATCCCGACGATCCGGCCGTTCGAGGCGCTCGCCTGCGGCATTCCGCTGATCTCGGCGCCCTGGGACGACGCCGAGGGGCTCTTTCGCGAGGACGACATGCGCCGTGCGGGCGATGGCGCGGCGATGCGCGCGCACCTGCGCGAGCTCCTGTCCGATCCCGAGGCGGCCGAGGCGCAGGCCGCGCGCGGGCTCGAGACCATCCGCGCGCGCCACACCTGCGGGCACCGCGTCGAGGAGCTGTTCGACATTCTCGCGGCCCTCGGAACGGCCGCCCCGCAGAACAGGGAGATCATCACATGACCCGACTGGCCTTCTACGGATCGAGCCTGCTGTCGAGCTACTGGAACGGCGCCGCGACCTATTACCGGGGCCTGCTGCGGGCGCTGGCGCAGCTCGGCTACGACATCACGTTCTACGAGCCCGACGCCATGGACCGCAGCCGCCACCGCGACATGGAGGAACCCGACTGGGCCCGGGTCGTGGTCTACGAGGCGACGCGCGAGGGCCAGCGCGCCGCGGCGGCCGAGGCGGCGCTGGCGGACATCGTCGTGAAGGCGAGCGGCACCGGCTACGAGGACGACCGGCTGCTGCGCCTCGTCATGGACGCGGCCCGGCCGGGCGCGCTGCGCATCTTCTGGGACGTGGACGCGCCCGCGACGCTCGCGCATCTCGCCCGCACGCCCG
Organism: Roseivivax isoporae LMG 25204; assembly: GCF_000521865.1. Taxonomy (GTDB): domain Bacteria; phylum Pseudomonadota; class Alphaproteobacteria; order Rhodobacterales; family Rhodobacteraceae; genus Roseivivax; species Roseivivax isoporae. Next base: position 58,246 of record NZ_JAME01000013.1, on the reverse strand, counting down.
ATGCGCCGCTCGCGCGGCTCCTGGCCGGGCTCGACGTCGTGCTGACCTATGGCGGCGGCGACGCCGTGGTGTCCGCCTACGAGAGGCTGGGCGCGCCGGCCTGCGTGCCGATCTACAACGCGCTCGATCCTGACACCCATTTCCCGGTCCCGCCCGATCCGCGCTTCGCCGCCGACCTCGCCTTTCTCGGCAACCGGCTGCCCGACCGCGACGCGCGGGTCGAGGAATTCTTCTTCGGGCCCGCGCGCCGGCGGCCCGAGCTGACCTTCCTGCTCGGTGGCGCGGGCTGGGCGGATGTCGACCTGCCGCCCAATGTCCGCTGGATCGGCCATGTGCCGACGGCCGACCACAACGCCTTTCACGGCACGCCGCGCATGGTGCTGAACATCGCGCGCGAGGACATGGCGCGCACCGGCTTCTCGCCCGCGACCCGCGTGTTCGAGGCGACGGGCGCGGGCGGCTGCCTCGTCACCGACGCGTGGGAGGGCATCGAGATGTTCTTCGAGCCCGGCCGCGAGGTGCTGGTGGCAGGAGACGGCGCCGCGCTCTGCGACATCCTCGACGACACCCCGACCCACAGGAACAGCGGGCTGCGCGCGGCCGCGCATCGCCGGGTGCTGGCCGATCACACCTATGCGGACCGGGCGCGCAAGGTCCACGCGATCCTGCACGCCCGCGCGCTGACGCCGGAGAGCGCGTGATGCGGGACGGTCTCAACATCGTCGTCTTCGGCCTCTCGCTGTCATCGTCCTGGGGCAACGGCCACGCGACCACGTTCCGCGCGCTCCTGCGCGGCTTCGCCGCCGAGGGGCACAGCGCCACCTTCCTCGAGCGCGACGTGCCGTGGTACCGCCCGCACCGCGACATGACCGATCCGGAGTTCTGCCGGCTGGCCTTCTACGACGACATCGACGCCGTCCTGGCCGAACACGGCGCCGAGATCGACGCGGCCGACGCGGTGATCGTGGGATCCTACGTCCCCGAGGGCGCGCGCCTGATCGACGCGCTCGGGGCGCGCGGGGTGCGCAGGCTCTGCTTCTACGACATCGACACTCCGGTCACCATGGCCGCGCTCGAGAAGGGCGGCGACGCGCATCTGGAACGGCGGCAGGTGCCGCGGCTCGACACCTATTTCTCGTTTTCCGGCGGCCGCGTGCTCGACACGCTGCGCAGGCGGCACGGCGCGCGGAACCCTGTGGCGCTGCACTGCGCGGTCGACCCCGACCTCTACCACCCGGTCGACGTGCCGCGACGCTGGGACCTGGGCTATCTCGGGACCTACAGCCCGGACCGGCAGCCGACGCTCGAGCGGCTGCTGCTCGAACCCGCGCGGCAGCGTCCCGAGCTGAGCTTCGTCGTCGCGGGCCCGCTCTACCCCGAGGACATGCGCTGGCCGCCCAACGTCACGCGGATCGAGCATCTGCCGCCCGACGCGCATGTGGCGTTCTACGCCGCGCAGCGCTTCACGCTGAACGTCACGCGCGCCGCCATGCGCGCGCAGGGCTGGTCGCCGAGCGTCCGGCTGTTCGAGGCGGCGGCTTGCGGCGTGCCGGTCGTGTCGGACACCTGGCCGGGACTTGGGGAGCTGCTGCCCGAGGGCCAGGCGATCCTGACCGCGGCAGAGACCGCGGACATGCTGCGCATCCTCGACGACACCGACGACACGCGCCGCGACCGCATCGCGCGGGCGGCCCGGGCGCGGGTCCTCGAGGCGCATACCGGACGGGCGCGGGCACGCGAACTGGCCCGGGCCCTGTTGGAAGGGGCCGTCGCATCCCGCGGCGGCGACGCAAGAGAGGCAGCGACGTCATGAGCCTGCACGAACATCCCATCACCGTGGTCGCGGGAGGCGCCGGTTTCATCGGCGCCCATCTCTGCCGAAAGCTTCTGGACCGGGGCGCGCACGTGCTCTGCATCGACAATTTCGACACCGGGCGCGAGGTCAACATCGCGGATCTGCGGCCGGACGGACGGTTCTCGGTGCTGGCCCGCGACATCTCCGAGCTGGCCGAGCTGCCGGGGCGGATCGTGCGGATCTTCAACCTCGCGAGCCCCGCATCCCCGCCGCACTACCAGCGCGACCCGGTGCGCACGCTGATGACCAACGTGCTGGGCACCGGCAACCTTCTGGCGCTCGCGCGGGCGCACGGCGCGCGCTACGTGCAGGCGTCGACCAGCGAGGTCTACGGCGACCCCGACCGCCATCCCCAGAGCGAGGACTATCTCGGCCGGGTGAACTGCACCGGCCCGCGCGCCTGCTACGACGAGGGCAAGCGCGCGGCCGAGGCGCTGTGCTTCGACCACGTGCGCGTCGCCGGCATCGACGTCCGGGTCGCGCGCATCTTCAACACCTACGGGCCGGGCATGCGCGCGGATGACGGCCGCATCGTCACCACCTTTCTCGTGCAGGCCTTGCGGGGCGAGCCGATCACCGTCTTCGGCAGCGGCGAGCAAACGCGCAGCTTCTGCTATGTCGACGACCTGGTCGAGGGGCTCGTGCGGCTGATGGAGGTCGACACGGCCCCGGAGGGGCCTGTGAACCTCGGCAATTCCGACGAGCGGAGCGTGCGCGAGCTCGCCGAGTGCGTGATCGCGCTGACCGGGTCGAAAAGCCGTCTCGCGTTCCGGCCGCTGCCGGAGGACGACCCGAGATGCCGCTGTCCCGACATCTCGCGCGCGCGCACCCATCTCGGCTGGCGGCCCGTCGTGCCGCTCGACGACGGGTTGCTGCGCACGGCGCGGTGGCTGGCGCGCGAACTGGGCGCGGCACCTGCCGCCCGCCGGCCGGTGGATGCCGCGGAATGAGCGTCGCAGCCCGGCATCACCGCCCGCTCGCCGACCGCATCGCGGAACTCGGACCGTGGTTCCAGAACCTGCGGCTCGACGGGATCGAGACCGCGCCGGACCATCCGCTCGGCGATCATCCGAGGGCGAAATGGGAAGGCTTCGCGCATGTCCTGCCGGACGACCTTCAGGGGGCGAGCGTCCTCGACATCGGCTGCAACGCGGGCTTCTTCGGCTTCGAGGCGCTCGCGCGCAACGCGGGAGAAGTCGTGGGCATCGACACCGACTCGCGCTACCTCGACCAGGCGCGGCTCGCGGCCGAGGTCAAGGGCATCGGCGAGGACCGCCTGACGTTCCGCCGGCTCGACGTCTACGAGGTCGGCCGGCTGGAGCGGCGGTTCGATCTCGTGATCTTCATGGGCGTGCTCTACCACCTGCGCCACCCGCTGCTGGCGCTCGACCTGCTGTACCAGCACGCGGTGGGCGACCGGATGCTGTTCCAGTCGCTGCAGCGGGGCGCGCCTGGCGTGTTCCGCCCGGCCGAGAACCTGCCCTTCGATGAGACCGAGGTTTTCGACCGTCCCGACTGGCCGAAGCTGCACGTGGTCGAGCGGCGGTATGCCGACGATCCCACGAACTGGTTCATTCCCAATGCCTCGGCCAGCGCGGCTCTTCTGGGCGCGAGCGGCTTCGACATCCTCGAGCGGCCGGCCGAGGATGTCTGGCTCTGCCGCAGGGGACAGCGCCCGTGGGGCGTGACACCCTTGCCCTGCGGGCTGTAACGGCGCAGATCTGGCGCAGGACGGGACAGACAGGAGCGCCGGATGCGCAAGCGCGAAGGAGCGCTGAGCGACGTGATCGAGGAGATGCGCCATGCCACCGGCGGCTGCCGGGCGGGCAGGGTGTCCGTCGGCGACCTCATCGGCGCGCTCGACGAACGCGGCTACGGCGCGGCGCTGGCCGTGCTGCCGCTGCTCGAGCTGACGCCGGTCGGCGGCATCCCGGGCTTTCCCACCCTCCTCGCGGTGACGATCGCCATCATCACCGTGCGGATGCTGCTCGGCTACGAGCATCTCTGGGCTCCGGGCTGGATCAACCGCCGTACGCTCGATGCCCGCAGGGCCGAGGCCTCGCTGGCCTGGCTGAAACCCGTGGCGGGCCGCATCGACGCGCAGCTGCACGAACGGCTGGTGCGGCTCGCCGGGCCGGTCGGGCGCCGCGTCGCCGGCATCGCCATCCTCTGCGTCCTCCTGACGGTCCCGCCGCTCGAGGTCGTGCCCTTCGCCACCTCGGCGCCGATGGTGGTGACCTCGCTCTTCGGCCTCGCGATCCTCTTCCGCGACGGGCTTCTGATGCTGGTCGCGGGCACGGCGCTGGCGGCGGCGATGACGGGCAGCCTCTGGCTGCTGTTCGGCGGAGGCTGAGCCGCGGGGAACAATTGCCGCCGCCCCCTGTTTGCGGGTCCGACCCGACCAGAGGAGCGACCCCCATGGTAACCACCGTAGGAACCGAGAACTCGACCGAGAAGCTCATCGAGAACTGCATCCTGCTCGAGCACGACGCGATCGCCGCCTACGAGACGGTCATCGACCGGTTGGAGAGCACCGAGTTCCGCGCGCGCCTGCGCGACTTCCGCGACGACCACCTGTCGCATCTCGACGCGCTCAAGGCCATCGCGGGCGAGCATGGCGTGGCGGTGCCCGAGAGCGGCGATGCCAAGGAGATGATGACCACCGGCAAGATCAAGCTCGCCGATTTCGTCGGCGATGACGGCACCATCCTTCGGGCCATGACCACGAACGAGGCGGACACCGTGTCGGCCTACGAGCACGCCGTGGCCAACGACAACCTGCCCGCGGCGATGCGGCCGATGGTCGAGAGCGCGCTGGCGGACGAGCGTCGCCACAAGGACTGGATGGAGCGCAACTCCACCCGCGGCTGAAGCGACCGGGCGAGAGGGCGAGGCATGGCACGGCAGATGGATCTCGCGGTGATCGGCTCGGGCGTCGTCGCCCGGTCCGTGGCCACGGCCATGGCAGGGGACGGCTGGTCGGTCGCTGTGATCGACCGCAAGCCGCCGGCCGGCACCTGCGTCCTGCGGGGCTGCGACCCCAAGAAGGTGCTGCGCGATGCCGCGGCCGTCGTCGACCGCGCGGCGCGGATGCAGGGGAAGGGCCTTGCCGGCACGCCGGTGGTGCACTGGCCCGACCTCATGGCGTTCAAGCGCGGCTTCACCGACAACGTGCCCGCGCAGCAGGAGGGAATGTACCGCGACGCGGGCATCGAGGTGATGCATGGCACCGCGCGCTTCACCGGGCCGAACGAACTCGACGTGGACGGCGAGACGGTGACCGCGCGCCACGTGGTCCTGGGCGTCGGCGCACGCCCGCGGCCGATGGACGTGCCGGGCGCGGAATGCCTGATCGACCACGAGGCGTTCATGGAGCTGCCCGCGCTGCCCGGACGGATCGTGTTCGTCGGCGGCGGCTACATCGCCGCCGAGTTCGCCTCGCTCGCCGCCCGCGCGGGCGCCGAGGTCACGGTGCTGCAGCGGGGCGACCGCCTGCTGGCCCCGTTCGATCCCGACATGGTGGCGCATGTCTCGGGCGCCCTGCCGCCCGGGCTGACGGTGGCCACGGGCGCCGAGGTCACGTCGATCGAGCGTCAGGGCGGCGTCTTCGTGGTGCGCCACAGGATCGACGGGCGACAGGCCGAGGTCGAGGCCGACTGCGTGGTGCATGCCGCGGGCCGGGTGCCCGACCTCGACGCGCTCGACCTTGCCGCCGGGGCCGTCGATACGGAGGGCGGAAGGCTCGTCCTCGACGACCGCCTGCGCAGCGTGTCGAACGAGACGGTGCTGGCCGGTGGCGATGCGGCGCAGGTCGGCCCGCCGCTGACACCCGTGGCGAGCCACGATGCCGACGTGATCGTCGCGAACCTGCGCGGCGAGGCGAGGTGCCCCGATTACGGCGCGGTGCCGAGCGTCGCCTTCACCATTCCGCCGATCGCCTCGGTCGGCCTGCACGAGGCGGACGCCGGCGACGACGTGGAGGTGCGGGGCGCCGACGCCACGGACTGGTTCTCGGCCCGCCACGTGGCGGCGCCGGTCCTTGCCTACAAGACGCTGTCCGATGCGGCGACGGGCCGGATCCTCGGCGCGCATCTCGTGGGGCCGCATGCGGACGAGATGATCAACCTTTTCGCGGTGGCGATCCGCGCGGGCATGACGGTGTCCGAACTGCGCGACGTGATGTTCGCCTATCCCACCTCGGGGTCGGACATCCCGTCCATGCTCTGACCGCCGCGCGGTCGGGAGCGATGCAGGAGGCGCCCGGGCCGCCGCCACGAACCCCCGCAGGTTGAAGGAGGAGGTTTCCCCATGAGTCCAGCCGTTGCCGCCCCCCGTCCGGAGGAAGCGCTGTCGCTCTTCCGCGACGTGCGGGCCCGGACCGAGGCGCTGGTCGCGCCGCTCGCGCCCGAGGACACGATGCTCCAGTCGATGGAGGACGCGAGCCCCGCCAAGTGGCACCTCGCGCACACCACGTGGTTCTTCGAGGAGTTCATCCTGCGCCCGCGCCATGCCGGGTACCGCTCGCCCGACGACCGTTTCGCCTTCCTCTTCAATTCCTACTACGTTCAGGCCGGCCCGCGGCACGCCCGCGACCGGCGTGGGCTGATCTCGCGGCCGGGGCTCCCGGCGGTGCGCGACTACCGCGCCCACGTGGACGCAGCGCTCGACGACCTTCTCGGCCGGGGCGGCGATCCCGGGATCGCGGCGCTGGTGGAGCTCGGCTGCCACCACGAGATGCAGCACCAGGAACTTCTGGTGACCGACCTCCTGCACGGTCTCTCGCACAATCCGCTGCTGCCTTCCTACCGCGACCCCGAGCCGATGCCGGTGACCGAGGAGGTGCCCCTGGGCTTTACCGGCCACGCGGGCGGGCTTGTCGAGATCGGCCATGATGGCGGCGGCTTCGCCTACGATTGCGAGGGGCCGCGACACCGCACGTGGCTCGACCCGTTCGAGATCGCCGACCGGCCCGTCACCAACCGCGACTGGATCGCCTTCATGGAGGCGGGCGGCTACGCCGACGCGACGCTCTGGCTGAGCGACGGCTGGGCGCGGCGCGGCCAGGAGGATTGGGACAGCCCGCTCTACTGGTGGCGGCAGGATGGGTGCTGGTGGACCTACACGCTGCGCGGCCCGCAGCCCGTGAACCTCGACGCGCCGGTCTGCCACGTGAGCTATTACGAGGCCGACGCCTATGCCCGCTGGGCCGGGGCGCGCCTGCCGACCGAGGCCGAGTGGGAGGTCGCGTTCCGCGACCGCCCCGTCGCGGGCAATTTCCTCGACGAGGGGCAGCTCCGGCCGATGCCGGGCGGCGGTCCCTGGGGCGATGTCTGGGAATGGACGCAAAGCCCGTTCACGCCCTATCCGAGTTTCCGCCCGCCCGAGGGCGCGATCGGCGAATACAATGGCAAGTTCATGGTGAATCAGATGGTGCTGCGCGGCGGGTCCTGCGCGACTCCCTTGGCACAGATCCGCCCGACCTACCGGACGTTCTTCTATCCGCACCAGCGCTGGCAGATGCTAGGCCTGCGCCTTGCCCGGGACGCCCGGCCATGAACCGGCCGATGACCGTGAACGCCGCCCTCGTGGCGGAGGCGCTGGACGGCCTGCGGTCGGATCCGAAGGTGCTGCACCCGAAATGGTTCTACGACAGCGCCGGCAGCGCGCTCTTCGAACGGATCACCGAGTTGCCTGAATATTATCCCACACGCACCGAGGTGGGGATCCTGCGCGCCCACGTGGACGCCCTGGCGCGCCACGTGCCCGAGGACGCGGCGCTGATCGAGCTCGGCAGCGGGGCCAGCACCAAGACGCGAATCCTGCTGGATGCCCTGCGGCAGATCGCGGTCTACGTGCCCGTCGACATCTCGCGCGACTTCCTCGCCGGGGTGGCGGCCGATCTCGACCGCCACTATCCGGACCTGGTCGTGGCGCCGGTCGCGGGTGACATCATGCAGGACCTGCCCCTGCCCGAGCCCGCGCGGCGGCGCCGGAAGGTGGGTTTCTTTCCCGGCTCGACCATCGGCAACCTCGACCCCGCGGAGGCCCGTGCGCTCTTGCGGCGGGCGCGGGACTGGCCGTACGTCGCGGCCTTCGTGCTGGGCGTGGACCTCGTCAAGGACCGCGACACGCTGGTCCGCGCCTACGACGACCGGCAGGGGATAACGGCGGCCTTCAACCGCAACATGCTGCATCGCCTGAACCGCGAGGCGGGGGCGGATTTCGACGTCGCGAGATTCGACCACGAGGCGCGCTGGAACGACGATCATGCGCGGATCGAGATGCACCTCGTCGCGCGCGCGCCGCAAAAGGTGCGGATCGGCGGCGAGACCGTGTGCTTCGCCCCCGGCGAGAGCGTGCGAACCGAGTGCAGCCACAAGTACACGCGGCAGACCCTGGGCGACCTCGCGGGCGCGGCAGGCTGGCGGGTCGCGGACATGCCGACCGACGAGGGCGGGCTTTTCGCCGTGGCGATCCTGGTGCCCGCGCCCGCCTGAACGCGCAGCCGCCCCCCCTCGAAGGGAGAGGCGGCCGGGGCGCGCGGGTCGGTCCGCCCCGGCCGTTTGCGTCAGTCGTCCTCGGGCAGGGCGTAGACGGCCACCTGGTCGCCCAGCTGGTCCTTGATGATGGTGTTGCCGCCCGCGACGAAGGCCACGTATTGCCGGCCCTCGTGTTCGTAGACGGCGGGGTTCGCCACCGCGGGGGCCATCACCGTGTCCTCCCACAGCTCCTCGCCGGTCTCGAGGTCGTAGGCGCGCACCTTGGCGTCCATCGTGCTGCCGATGAAGATCACGCCGCCGGCCGTCACGGCAGGTCCGCCGATGGTGGGCGACCCCATGCTTTCGGGCATGTAGAAGCCGAATTTCTGCGACGCGCCGATGGGGCGGCGCCATTTCTGCTCGCCCGTCGTCATGTCGATCGCCACGAGTTCGCCGTAGGGCGGCTCCCAGCAGGGCATGCCGAGCCAATTCAGCGCGGTGAAGAGCTGCATGCCGTAGGGCGCGCCTTCCTGCGGGCTGAAGCCGGTCTTGTTGCCCGACCCGGTCGCGACCTCCTCGTATTCGCCGCGCGGCACGAGCTGGATCACCTGCAGGATCCGCGAGGTGTTCATGATCGCGGTCTGGCTCTCGGGATCGAAGGCCACGCCGCCCCATTGCACGCCGCCCGCGCTGTCGGGAAAGGCAAGCGTGCCGGGCGCGTCGGTGGTGGGCGGCGTGTACATGCCGCGATAGGTGCCGTCCTCCACGAGGCGCGAGCAGCCGCCGAGGCTGACGAGGTCGGCCGCCCACCAGACGCCCGGCTTCTCGGACTGGTCGAGCAGCGGCGCGGGCCGCGTCGGGAAGGGCTGGGTCGGCGCGTAGTATTCGCTGGCGATGTCGCCCGCCGGAACCTCGCGTTCCTCGATCGGCCAGACCGGTTCGCCCGTCTCGCGGTTCAGCACGAAGAGGAAGCCCATCTTCGACGCCTGCATGAGCGCCGGGATTTCCTCGCCGTCCACGGTGATGTCCATGAGCGTCGGCGCGGAGTTCGTGTCGTAGTCCCAGATGTCGTGGTGCACGATCTGGTAGGACCATTCCACCTCGCCGGTCTGCAGGTCGACCGCGGTGACGGAGGTGGCGAGGGGAATCTCCTCCTTGCGGTTGCCGCCCCAGTAGTTTGGCGAGGGCGAGGACACGGGCAGGTAGGCGAGGCCCAGTTCCTCGTCCACCGACATGGCGGTCCAGACGTTCGCGGTGCCGGTCTGCGGGCGCATCTCCTCGGGGATGAAGTTCACGGTCCAGCCGAGTTCGCCGGTGCGCGCGTCGACCGAGAACACGGTGCCCGGCGGTGCCTCGGCCGAGGCCCAGTCCTTGCCGGCCCAGCCGATGATCAGCTGGTCGCCGGTCACGGTCGGCGGCTGCAGCAGCGACAGCGGCCAGCGGTCGTTGGTGTCGTTCCACTGGTTGACGTCGAGCACGCCGCCATCGCCGAACTCCTCGCAGAGCGCGCCGGTGTCGGCATCGACCGCGTGCAGCTGCGCGTTCATGGTTCCGAGATAGACGATCTTCTGGCAGGGCTCGCCCTCGGCGGGCTCCTCCGCTTCCCAGTAGGCCACGCCGCGATTCTTGAGCGCGGGCTGGGTCATGGCCTCGAGCGGGGTGCCGGAATCGTAGGTCCACCGCTCCTCGCCCGTGGCGGGATCGAGGGCGAAGATGCGGTAGAACGGCGTCCCCAGATAGAGCGTCTCGTTGGCGTAGACCGGCGTCGCCGACCAGACAGAGGTCGGAAGGTCGCCCGAGCCGTCCGAGACGTCGCCGGTGTGGACTTCCCAAACCTTCTCGAGCCGGCCCACGTTCTCGGCAGTGATCTCGGTCAGCGGCGAATATTTCTGCGCGCTGAGCTGGCCGTGGAAGCTGTCCCAGGTCGCGCCCTCAGGCACGAGAGGCACCGGCGCGCGGGCCGAGCGCGGCGCGGGCTCCTGCGGCTGGTCCGCGGGAGCGGGGCTCGCGTCCTGCGCCGGGGCATCGGGGTCGGTCGGGGCGTCGTCCTGGGCATGGAGCGGGAAGGCGACGCAGGTGCACATTGCGAAGGCGGCGAGACGTCTCATGAGGGGAGTGCTCCTGACTGGTGCCGGTCGTGGTCGCGGAAACGGGCGAGACCCATGTCGAGCAGCACGCCCACCAGCGCCGCGACCATCGTCCCCGCCACGATCCAGGCGTGCAGGAACAGCGCGGCGGTGAAGGTGCCGACGATGCCGAGGACGGTCAGCGTCCGCCAGAACCCGCGGCCGGACGAGGCCACCATGAGGATGAGGCCCGCGAGCGCGAGAAGCCCGCAGGCGACGACGACGATGAGCGCGCCGAGCGTGCCGGTGACGCCCGTCAACGGGGTCAGGTACTCGTAGAGCGCGGCGATCAGCCCGACGAGGGCGGCAACCGTCAGCAGCGCCGCGCCCATCCGAGAGATGAGTGAATCTGTCATGTGATCTCCTTCTTCCGGGTGAACATGCCAACCCGGCCGGTGTTCCATCCGCTCGTACCGACGGCGCCGTTCAGGTGGCGCCGAGCCCTGCATGCCGTTCGAGGAAGGTGATGAGCGCGCCCTCGTGCGCGCGGAGCGGCCCCGGATCGGCGGGATCGAGCGCTGCGAGCAGCTCCGCCCGCTCGCCCTCGGGCAGCTCGGCCAGCGCGATCACGGCAGGGTGCACGTAGCTCTTGCGCGCGATGGCCGGCGTGTTGTGCAGCCGCGCCGCGGCGGCCCCGGTCATGTCCGCGATGCGCAGGGGGCCCGGGCGCATCGCCTCGGCGAAGGCGGCGAGCGTGCCGTTCCATGTGCGGAAGGTCTTGGCGGTCATGTCCTCGCCGCAGCAGTCGTGCAGAAGCGCGTTGACCTCCTCGGACCGGACGGTGTGCACCGCGCCGTCGTCGTCCTGCCACGACATCAGGTCGCCGCCCGGCAGGTCGTGCACCTGCTGCAGTGCCCGTTCAAGCCGCCGGCCCCGCAGACGGCAGGTCACCGGCGTGCCGCGCTTTCCGGGAAAGGCGATCTCGACCCCGTTCTCGTCGAAGCTCACGTGCTCGTCGCGCAGCGTGGTCGCGCCGTAGCTGTCGTTCTCCCGCACGTATCCCGGCGCGCCGATCCGGATCGCCGATCGGTCGATGAGCGCCAGCACCGCCGACAGCGCGAGGTCGCGCGATCCCGCCTCGGCAGCAAGGCCGCGCGCGATGCGGGCGCGGATCCGCGGCAGGGTCCGGCCGAACGCGGCGAGGCCCTCGAACTTGCGGCGGTCGCGCTGCGCGAGCCAGTCGGCGTGGTAGCGGTACTGCTTGCGCCCGCGCGCGTCGCGGCCCGTCGCCTGCAAGTGCCCATGGGGCTTGGGCGAGATCCAGACATCGGCATAGGCGGGCGGCACGGCGAGGCTGTCGATCCGGGCACGTTCGTCCGCGTCGCGGATCAGCGCACCGCCCGGGGCATAATAGCTGAAGCCGCGCCCGCGGCGGCGGCGCGTGATCCCGGGCCGGTCGTCCGGATAGTAGAGTAGCCGGGCCATCGGCGACGTCGCGGTGCCGCGTCCCGGGCCTAGTCCCAGTCCCCCTCGAAGAGCGGCTCGACCGGGTGACGCGACTTGACCATGCGCAGGCGGCGGATGGCCTCGGACGAGCCGTAATCCTCGTCCTCGGTCTGCATGTCGATCCCGTAGGCGCGTTCGGGATCGTCGCGCGCGCCGACCAGCACGAACTCGCCGCCCTCGGCATCGAGAAGCCGCACGTCCTCGCTGGCGAAGCGGCGGCCGCGGAACTCCTCCTGCAGTTTCCGGGGGTAGTCGGCCTGTTCGTCGTCCGACAGGCCCGCGTTGCGGGGCGCCCCCTTCTCGGGGTTCTTGATCGAAAGGGCAAAGCTCGCCTTGGGCGCGATGTTCAGCTCGGCCTGCACCTCGCCCGGCGCGTCGGGCAGTTCGAGCTCGTAGGAGAGGTGCATCTGCCCGTCCTCGAGCGAGACCACGTATACGCCTTCGCCCGCGGGCCGTGCCGCGGGCAGGTGCCGCCTGCCGCGCGTCTTGGTGTCGTAATCCTCGCCGCGAAGGTCCTTCTCGATGTCGGCGGCGCGGTTCGCCACCGTCTCGACGAAGCCCCAGAGGCGCTCGTGCGCCGAGAGCCTGGGCAGGCGCTTGCCCCCGACCATCATCATCCGGACCGTGCCGCCGCCCCTCGGGCGCAGCACGAAGCCGAAGCGCTGCACGTCGTCGCGCCCTTCGGGATCGTCCTCCTCGACCTTCGGACGGAAGAAGAAGAAGATGTCGCCGTCCTCGAGGATCTCGGTTTCGGTGTCCGCCATCGCTGCGCTCCTTGATCGTGCAGGAGGCAAACAGCCGGCCGGAGCCATTGTTCCGCCGGCGCCGGGAGGTGGGGGACCGGACGCGGCCCCCCAGGTGTGTTGCCTACTCGGCGGCGCGGGCGGCGGCCTCTGCCTCGCGGTCTGCGCGCGCGGCCTTCCAGCGGCCCCAGAAGCCGTAGATCAGCGACACGAGGCTCAGCCCCAGGAGGAGCGCGGTGATCGGGCGGCTCGCGAACTCTGCATAGCTGTATCCCGAGATCATGAGGCCCTGCCGCAGGCTCGTCTCGGCGATGGGGCCGAGCACGAGGCCGATGATGAAGGACGCCACCGGATAGCGCATGGCCTTCAGCACCACGCCCACGACGCCGAAGGACAGCATCACCGCGATGTCGACCATGTTGCCGTTCAGCCCGTAGACCCCGGTCATGCACATCACGACGATGGCCGGGCCCACGACCGCGTAGGGCACCGTCAGCACGAGCGCGAAGTAGCGGGCGGCGCGTACGCCGAAGAACAGCATCAGCACGTTCGCCAGCATCATCGAGATGAAGACGGAATAGACGAGCCGGGTGTTCTGCTCCATCAGGAGCGGCCCGGGCACGATGCCGTGGATGGTGAGCCCGCCCAGCATGACGGCGGTGGTGGCGCTGCCCGGGATGCCGAGCGCGAGGAGCGGGATCATCGAGCCGCCGACCGCGGAGTTGTTGGCGGATTCGGGCGCGGCGATGCCCTCGGGCTCGCCGGTGCCGAACCGTTCGGGATGCCGCGACCAGCGCACCGCCTCGGAATAGCTGATGAAGGACGCGGTGGTGGCGCCGACGCCCGGCAGCGCGCCGATGATGGCGCCCAGCACGGACGACCGGCCGAGCGTGCCCTTCATGCTGCCCAGTTCCTTCAGCGACGGCAGCTTGGTCGAGACGTCGGTGATCGCCTCCTTGCTGTTGCGGCCCTCGCCGACGCGGGTCAGCACCTCGGCCAGGGCGAAGGTGCCGATGATGACCGGCACGAAGCTGATGCCCGTCAGCAGCATGTTGTTGCCGAAGGTGTAGCGCCCGACGCCGGTGATCGGGTCGAGCCCGACCGTCGCCACCGCGAGCCCGATGAACCCGGCCGCCAGCCCCTTGAGGATCGACCCGCCCCCGATCGAGGCGATGGCCGTGATCCCGAGGATCGCCAGCGCGAAATATTCGGGCGGTCCGAACTGCAGCGCGAACTGCGCCATGGGCGGTGCGAGGAGCATCAGCACCAGCGTGCCGAAGATGCCGCCGAGCGCCGAGGACGCCAGCGCGATCCCGAGCGCGCGGCCCGCCTGGCCCTTCTTGGCCATGGGATAGCCGTCGAGCGCGGTGCATGCGGCCTCGGGCGAGCCCGGCGTGTTGAACAGGATGGCCGAGATCGACCCGCCGAAGGTCGCGCCCACATAGACCCCGCCGAGGAGCAGGAGGCTCTGCTCGGATTCGAAGGCGTAGGTGAACGGGATGAGCAGCGCCACGCCGACGATGCCGGTCAGGCCCGGGACCGAGCCGAACACGATCCCCCAGACGACGCTGAAGAGGATGAAGAAGAGGTTGACGGGGCTGCCCACGATGTAGGTCAGCGCGTCCATGTAGGCCGACATTGCGCGATCTCCCGTGGGGTCAGTAGAGCATGAGGCTGAGGTCGTAGAAGACGCCCGTGCCCCGCGGCAGCGGCAGGCCCAGGACGTAGGCGAAGACGACCGTCAGGAGCACGGTGAAGACCGGCGAGAAGACGATCTTGAGCCATCTCGGTCCCGACGGCAGCATGAATGCCGCGATCCAGAGGAAGGCGAGCGTCGACAGCAGGAAGCCGATCCGGCCGAACGCGACGAAATAGGCGACGACGAGGAGACCCATCGCGGCCATGCGGCCGATCGCGGCCCAGTCGGGCCCGGGTGCGTCCGACCCGGCCGCCGCACGTTCGCGCAGGAGCGTCCGCACGTTCTGCACGGTGATGAGCCCGGTGATCAGCGCCATCAGCCCGAAGATGATCTTGGGCCAGAAATCGGTGTCGATGAGGGCGTAGCGCGGCGAAGTCGGAAAGGCGTTGGCGATCAGCCAGAACCAGATGGACAGCGCGAACAGCGCGCCGGAGAACACCGCGTCGAGAATGCGTCGGGACATGGTCCGCTCCTGGAACGTCGTCTGGGGGGATGAGCGGGCGCGGCGGGCGTGACCCCGCGCGCGCCCTGTCCGCAGGGCGGGATTACTCGATGTAGCCCAGTTCGCGCAGGACCGTGGTGTAGGTCTCGACCTCGGAGTCCACGAAGGCCTGGAATTCCTCGAGGCCGATGAGCTCGGAGCGGTACTGCAGCGCGTTCTGCGCCTCGAACTCCTTGTAGCTCTCGGCGGCCACGGCCTCCTCGATCGCGTCGTAGAGGGTTTGCGCCTGCGCCGCGTCGTCGTCGGCGTGCATGGCGAAGGCGCGCCAACGGCCGAGCGTCACGTCGTAGCCGAGTTCCGCCGCGGTCGGCACGTCCGGCAGTGCGTCGAGCCGTTCCTCGGAAAAGACCGCGAGCGCGCGCATGTCGCCGGATTCGGCGAGGCCGCGGGCGGGGCCGTATTCCTCGAACATCGCGGTGACCTGTCCGCCTAGCGTGTTCGACACCATCTCGGACGAGCTGAACGGCACGGTGGTCAGCATCGTGTCGCTCTCGAGCCCGAGCAGGCCCACCACCACGTCGTCGAAGCCGGCGGCGCCGGTCACGCCCACGGTGACGCGACCGGGGTTCTCCTTGGCCGCGGCGAGGAAGTCGTCGAGGGTCTCGTGCGGGCTGTCCGCCGGAACCCAGAGCAGCGCCTGGTCGTACTGAACGCGGGCGAGCGGCATGAGCTCGTCGAGGTCCATCCGTCCCTGGATGTGGCCGATGACCTGCGCGGGCCCGAGGCCCAGCAGCGAATGGCCGTCGGCGGGACGCTGGATGAAGTTCGTGTAGGCGGGCACGCCGCCACCGCCCTGCACCGAGATCGGCACCATCTGTTCGCCGGTGATCTCGGACAGCGGTTGCGCCACGGCGCGGATGAAGCGGTCGGTGCCGCCGCCGGGCCCGTATTCGTGGATCACCTCGATCGTGCGCGAGGGATAGTCCTGCGCCTGCGCGACCGGCGCGACAAGCGCTGCCACCCCGGCAAGCGTCGCGGCCCTGGCGGCCGAATGGAACGTCGTGATCTTCATCATCGTCTCCTCCCTTTGGAACGCAATGCGCCTGTCGGCGCGGATGGCGTGCCCCGACCTCCCGTCCGGGGCACGCGCGCGGGTCTTCGGCGTCACTCCGCCGCGATGGCGGGGGACGGCATCTCGTCGAGGACATCCATGGCGGCGCGCACGCCGTCCTTCTGGTGCGGGACGCCCGCCTTGCGCAGGCCGAGCTCGACCCCGCCGAGCGTGCCCATGAGCATCGCGTCGTTGAAGTCCCCGAGATGACCGATGCGGAACACCTTGTCGGCGACCTTGGACAGCCCGTTGCCGAGCGAGATGTCGAAATGTTCGAGCGTGGTGGCGCGGAACGCGTCCGCGCTGTGCCCCTCTGGCATCATGACCGCGGTCAGCACGCCGCTTTCCTGTCCCTGGCGGGCGCAGAGCACCTCGAGCCCCCAGGCGCGCACTGCGGCGCGCGTGGCCGCCGCGTGCCGCTGGTGCCGGGCGAACACCCGGTCGAGCCCTTCCTCGTGCAGCATCGCGATCGCCTCGTTGAGGCCGTAGAGCAGGTTGGTGCCCGGCGTGTAGGGGAAGTAGCCCGTGCCGTTCGGCCCGCTCATGTCCTGCCAGTCCCAGTAGGATCGCCGCATGCCGCCGGCCTTCGACACCTCCATCGCCCGCTCGCTGACCGCGTTGAAGGACAGCCCCGGCGGCAGCATCAGGCCCTTCTGTGAGCCCGACACCGCGACGTCGACGCCCCATTCGTCGAAGCGGAAGTCGATGGAGGCGAGGCCCGAGATCGTGTCGACCATCAGCAGCGCGGGGTGCCCCGCGTCGTCGATGGCACGGCGCACGTCGGCCACCGGCGACACCGACCCGGTCGACGTCTCGTTGTGCACGACGCAGACCGCCTTGATCTCGTGGGCCTTGTCCTGCCGCAGTCGCTCGGCGATGGCGTCCGGGTCCGCGCCGCCGCGCCAGTCGCCCTCGATGAACTCGGGTTCGAGCCCCAGCCGGCGGGCCATCTTCATCCAGAGCGTCGCGAAATGGCCTGTCTCGTACATGAGGACGCGGTCACCTTCGGACAGCGTGTTCGCCAGCGCCGCCTCCCACGCGCCGGTGCCCGAGGCGGGGTAGATGAACACGTGCTGCGAGGTCTTGAAGATGCCCTTCATGCCTTCGAGCGCGGTGCGGCCGACCTCGGCGAAGTCGGGTCCGCGATGGTCGATGGTCTGCGCCGAGATGGCGCGCAGCACGCGGTCCGGAACGGCGCTCGGCCCGGGGATCTGAAGAAAGTGGCGGCCAGCCCTGCGGGACATCTGTTCCTCCTCCTCGCCGTCTTGCGACACCGCGTCGCCCGGCAACTTGCATAATTTATTTTGAATTATGTATTACGAACGAGTAACGGTAAGTCAACAGTGAAGTCGCGAGGAGGAACGGAAATGCTGGAACAGGCGCTCAGGGACGGCTTCTCGGGGGACATCCTGTTCGACGCCGCCTCGCGCGGGCGGTATTCGACGGACGCATCGTTCTACCAGATCATGCCGGCGGGCGTGGCCGCGCCGCGCACCGCCGAGGACATCCAGGTCGCGCTCGCGGCGGCGCGCGCGGCAGGCGTGCCGGTGACGGGGCGGGGCGGCGGCACGTCGCAATGCGGCCAGACGGTGAACAGCGGCCTCATCCTCGACAATTCCCGCCATTTCAACGGCATCCTCGAGATCGACGTGGAGAACCGCCGCTGCGTGGTCGAGCCCGGCGTCGTGCTCGACGAGCTGAACCGCGCGCTGAAGCCGCACGGGCTCTGGTTTCCCGTCGACGTCTCGACCGCGTCGCGGGCGACCATCGGCGGCATGGCGGCGAACAATTCCTGCGGCGGCCGGTCGCTGCGCTACGGCACCATGCGCGACAACGTGCTGTCGATCGACGCGATCCTCGCGGACGGCACGGCGGCGCATTTCGGGCCGGTGTCGCGCGACGGGCTGCGCGGCAACGATTCCTTCGCCCGGACCGCCGCGGACATGCTGGCGCTCGGGGACGCGCATGCCGACCTCATCGAGGCGCGGTTCCCGAAGCTCACCCGCCGCGTCGGGGGCTACAACCTCGACGCGCTCACGCCGGCCCATGCGCTGCCGAACCTCGCCCACCTTCTCGTGGGTTCCGAGGGCACGCTGGCCTATTTCACCGCGATCGAGCTGCGGCTCTGGCCGCTCGTCGGGGAAAAGCAACTCGGCATCTGCCATTTCCCGACCTTCTACCAGGCGATGGACGCCACGCAGCACCTCGTGGCGCTGAACCCGCTGTCGGTCGAGCTGGTGGATGCCACGATGATCGGGCTCTCGCGGCAGATCCCGCTGTTCCGCCCGACCATCGAGCGGGCCGTCCGGGGCGAGCCCGCGGCGCTCCTGCTCGTCGAGTTCGACGAGGGCAGCGCCGAGGCGAACGCCGCGCGGCTTTCGGCGCTCGAGGACCGGATGGCCGAACTCGGGTTCGACTGGGCGCACGAGGGCCGCGGCTGGGGCGGCGTCGTCCCGGTGACCGACCAGCGGCTGCAGGCGCAGATCGCCGAGGTGCGGAAGTCCGGACTCAACATCATGATGTCGATGAAGCAGGAGGGAAAGCCCGTGTCCTTCGTCGAGGATTGCGCGGTCGACCTGCCGCACCTCGCCGACTACACCGCCGGTCTGACCGAGATCTTCGAGAAGCACGGCACCAGGGGCACGTGGTACGCCCATGCCTCGGTGGGCTGCCTGCACGTGCGGCCAGTGCTGAACCTCAAGCTCGACACCGACGTGAAGAAGATGCGCGCCATCGCTGAGGAGGCCTTCGACCTCGTCGCGCGCTACAAGGGGTCGCATTCGGGCGAACACGGCGACGGCATCGTGCGGTCGGAATTCCACGACCGGATGTTCGGGACCGAGATCACGACCGCCTTCCTCAAGGTGAAGGACAGTTTCGATCCCGGCCGGCTCCTGAACCCCGGCAAGATCGTCGAGGCGCCGCGCATGGACGACCGTACGCTCTTCCGCTACCCGCCGGATTACAGCGTCGCGCCGCTCAAGACCGCCTTCGACTGGTCGGCCTATCCGGGCGCGGGCGGCGGATTCCAGGGCGCGGTCGAGATGTGCAACAACAACGGCGCGTGCCGCAAGCTCGCCGGCGGGGCCATGTGCCCGTCCTACCGCGCCACCCGCAACGAGCGCGACGTGACCCGCGGCCGGGCGAACACCCTGCGCCTCGCCCTCTCGGGGCAACTGGGGCAGGACGCGCTGACCTCGGACGCCATGATGGAGACGCTGAGCCTCTGCGTCTCGTGCAAGGCCTGCAAGCGCGAATGCCCGACCGGCGTCGACATGGCCAAGATGAAGATCGAGGTGCTCGCCGCGCGGGCGCAGAAGACGGGCCTGTCGCTGCACCAGCGGCTGGTGGCGCACATGCCGGACTACGCGCCCGTGGCCTCGAGGCTGTCCTGGGCCATGAACCTGCGCAACCGGCTGCCGGTCCTCGCGCGGCTCATGGAAGGCCCGACGGGCTTCGCCGCGTCGCGTCCGCTGCCGCACTGGTCCTCTAATCCCTTCCGCGACGACGAGGCGCAGGATGCGGACCCCGACGTCATCCTCTTCGCCGACATCTTCAACCGCTATTTCGAGCCCGAGAACCTGCGCGCGGCGGTGCGCGTCCTGCGCGCCGGCGGCGCGCGGGTCGCGGTGGCCTCGGACGGGCAGCGGCGGCCGCTCGACAGCGGGCGCACCTACCTCGCCACCGGCCTCGTCGACCGCGCCCGCGCCACCGGCCGGCGGCTGCTCGACGCGCTCCTGCCGCATGTGGAGGCGGGGCGCACCATCGTCGGGCTCGAGCCCTCGTGCCTCCTGACGCTGCGCGACGAGATCCCGGCGCTGATCCCCGGCGAGGCCGCCGACCGCGTCGCCGAGCGCGCGAAGATGCTCGAGGAATTCATCGCCGAGGCGACCGACGCCGGCACGCTGGCGCTGCCGCTCGGACCGGTGCCCGAGGGCATCCTGCTGCACGGGCATTGCCACCAGAAGGCGCACGACGTCATGCCCGCGATTCAGCGGACGCTGGCGCTGCTGCCCGACACCGAGGTGCGGACCATCGAATCGAGTTGTTGCGGCATGGCGGGATCCTTCGGCTATGCTAGGCAGACCGAGAAGGTGTCGCGCGAGATGGGCGAGCTCAGCCTCTTTCCGGCCGTTCGCAAGGCGGCGCCCGGAACCTATGTGGTGGCGGACGGCACGTCGTGCCGGCACCAGATCGCCGACGGCACGGCGCGCGAGGCGATCCACGTCGCCCGCCTGCTCGACATGGCGCTAGCGAAGGAGGGCGCGGCATGAACGTACAGACCAAGGGCGTCCCCGCCCTGCGCCGCACGTCCCTGCACCAGGAACTGGCGGACAAGGTGCGCGAGCTGATCGTGAGCGGGGAGCTGCCGCAGGGCACCAAGGTGCCGGAACGCGAGCTCTGCGAGATGTTCGGCGTCTCGCGCACGCCGCTGCGCGAGGCGCTCAAGGTGCTGGCGCTCGACCGGCTCGTTGTGCTCGAGCCGAACCGCGGCGCCTGGGTGAGCCGGATCACCGTCGCCGATCTCGAGGAGGTGTTCCCGGTCATGGGCGCGCTCGAGGCGCTGTCGGGCGAACTGGCCTGCGCCAAGATCACCGATGCCGAGCTCGCCGCGATCCGCGTCCTGCACGAGGAGATGGTGGGCCATTTCGAGGCCCGGCGCCTGGCCGAGTATTTCGACCTGAACCAGCGGATCCACGAGGCGATCCTTGCCGCCGCGCGCAACGAGACGCTGACCGTGCAGTACCGCTCGCTCGCCACGCAGGTCCGCCGCGCGCGCTTCGTCGCCAACATGACCGACGCACGCTGGCAGCAGGCGACGGACGAGCATGCCGAGATCATGGCAACGCTCGAGGCGCGCGACGGCCCGGGACTTGCCGCGATCCTGCGCCGGCACCTGCAGAACAAGCTCGAGACCGTCCGCGAATGGCTGATCGCCAACGGCCAGGCAGGGTGAGGCCGCGCCCCTAGGCGACGATCTCCCACACGAAGCGCGCGCTGACGAGGATCAGGAAAAGGCCGAACGCGATCTCGAGCCGTCGCCGGGACAGGCGGTGCGCAAGCCGCACCCCGAGCCCCGCCGTCAGGACCGTCGTCGGCGCGAAGAGCGCGACCCCGAGGAGGGAGACGAACCCGATCGCGTCCGCCGGCAGCCCGTCGCGGCCGAGGCCGGCCAGGACGTAGCCCGCCGCTCCCGGTACAGAGACGAGCACGCCGATGCCTGCCGAGGTCGCGACTGCCTGGTGCATGGTGCGCCCGTGCAGCGACATGAGGATATTGGCGACCTGCCCGCCCCCGATCCCCATCAGCGACGAGGCAAGCCCGATCAATGCGCCGTAGCTCCGCAGTAGCCAGCCCGACGGCAGGTCGTCGGCGACGTTCCAGCGCGACGAGCCGCTCAGCAGCTTGACCGCGTTGACGCCCGCGACCAGCACGAAGACGCACATCATCACGACGGGGTCCGCGTACCTCGCGATGGCCGCTCCGACGATCACGCCGAGGACGATCGGCACGGCCCAGCGTCGCAGGAGCGCGGTGTCGACCGCCCCCTTGCCGAGATGGCCGCGCCACGACCGCAGGGATGTGGGGATGATCACGGCGAGCGAGGTTCCGACCGCGAGCGGCATGCGCACTTCGTCCTCGACGCCGTGGGCGCCGAACACCTGAAACAGCACCGGCACCATGAGCGCCCCGCCGCCCACGCCGAAGAGACCGGCCAGAATGCCGGTCAGGGCGCCCGCGGCGAGGAGGATCGCCGCGAGCACGAAAAGGTCCGGGGAAAGTTCCAAGTCCGTGAGTGTCCTGTTCCGGTGCGCGCGTGGACACGCGGCGTCTGTCAGACGACCTTGAGTGTCAGGTCCCCGACGCTGTCCACGTGGCCGTGGACCTCGTCACCGCACACCAGCGACCCCACGCCCGCGGGCGTGCCGGTCATGATCAGGTCCCCCGGGCGCAGTTCGAAGAGCCGCGACAGCGATGCGATGACCTCGGGTATCTTCCAGATCATCTGCTCGAGGCCGCCTTCCTGCCGCCGGGTGCCGTTCACCTCGAGCCAGATCGCGCCGTGGTCCGGATGACCGATCTCGGCTGCGGGCACGATTTCGCCGCAGGGGGCCGCGCCCTCGAAAGATTTCGCGGCGCACCAGGGGCGGCTCGCCTTCTTGAGCTCGGACTGGATGTCGCGCCGCGTCATGTCGAGGCCCACGCCGTAGCCGTAGACGTGGTCGAGCGCGCTCTCGACCGGGATATCCTTGCCACCCTCGGACAGGGCCACGACCAGCTCGATCTCGTGGTGGAAGTCGGCGGTTTCGGTCGGGTAGGGGATCGGCGCGCCGTCTGTGACGAGGCATGTCGGGCTTTTCTGGAAGAAGAAGGGCGGCTCCTTGTCCGGGTCGTGCCCCATCTCGACGGCATGCGCCGCGTAGTTGCGCCCGACGCAGTAGATACGGTGCAGGGGAAAGCGCCGGTCGGTGCCGCGGATCGGCAGGCTGGCCACCTCGGGGGCGGGTATGACATAGGCTGCGGTGTCGTTCATCTGGGTCTCCTGCCTCTCTTGTCTCAGGTGCTGCGGGTCTGCAGCGCGTGGTATCCATGTTTCCGCCGCGCCTCGCCGAGCGGCATGCCGTCGCGGACCGCTGTGAGGATGGCGTCCTCCTTGGCCTCGATCTCCTCGGCGGCGGCGAGCACGTCCATGGCGCGCGCCAGCGGCACGACCACGACTCCGTTCGCGTCCGCGCGGATCACGTCGCCCGGATCGACCCGCACGCGGTCGAGGCAGACGGGCACACCGGTCGCGTTCAGCACCACGCGGTCCTTGCCGGTACGCATGTGGCCGCGCCGCGACCAGATCGCGTAGTCGACCTCGCGGCTCTCGCGCAGGTCGCGGTTCACGCCGTCGATCACGGTGCCCTCGACGCCCTGCGCCTTGGCCACCTCGGTCATGATGTTGCCCCAGACGGTGCAGTCGGTGCGCCCGCGGTTGTCGATCACGACCACCGATCCCGGCCCGAGCCTGTCGAGGAAATCGCCGACCGTGCCGCCGCCGGGTCCGGCCGGCAGGTAGGACACGGTGAAGGCTTGGCCGGCGATGTCCGAATGGGGCTGCAGGGGAGACAGGCCTTCCACGGCCCCTTTGAGGCCGAGCCGGTCGAGCGCGTCCGAGATCGTCGACGTCCCGATGCGGCGGTAGCGGTCGAGAACCTCGGCTTCCAGACTGGGGGCATCCGACATGCATTTTCTCCCTGCGGCAAATTGGTATGATTGGTTAAAGAGACGGACACACGCCACCCCGAGGTCAGGACCGCTCCGCTCCCTCGCGGTAGACGGCGGCGAAGAGGTGACGCTCCACCGATCCCAGGTGCCGCAGCATTGCGGCATGGGCGAGGGCCGGATCGCGGTGTTCGATCGCGTCGATGATGGCGTCGTGCTCGGCAAAGGAATGGTGTTCGGGGCCGGGGCAGTCGCGGTCGCGGCGCAGGCGGCCCCAGACGACGGTCCGGCGTATCCCCGCCAGCATGTCGTAGAGCGCGGAGGTGATCGGGTTGTTCGCGGCGTCCGCCACGATCTTGTGCAGGCGATTGTCGCAGGCCTCGTATTCCCGCCAGGTCTGGGCCGCCCGGCTGTCCGCCGCGCACTTCCGTAAGGCGCTGACATCGCTCATCCTTGCGTGCACTGCCGCCTCGGAACAGAGGGCCGGCTCGATGACCAGGCGGGCGCGCATGACCTCGGCCGGGCTCGAGATCCGCGCGACCTCCCCGAGGCTGACCATCTCGAAGGGTTGCGCGCTGCCGACGAAGGTGCCCTTGCCGACGTGACGCCACAGGAGCCCTTCGCCCTCGAGGATCGACAGCGCCTTGCGCAGCTCGCCGCGCGAGACCCCGATTTGTTCGGCGAGATCACGTTCCGGCGGCAGCTTGGTGTTCGGCGTCATGTGCGGCTGCGCGAGGAACGCGCGGAGCTGGACGAGGGCGGCGTGGTGCGGGGGCATGGGTTCGTGCTGGTTGGTTGATCTGCCATCCTCGATACCGACGATCGACGGAGCGGACAAGAATTATCTTGACCAATTGCACTGATTGGTCGCACCAATGTTCCGTGGGTCAGCCCGGGACCCGGCTCCGCGGGCAGATCGGCGACAGATCTAGGGAGGATCACATGAACAAGCTGCTTTCCGCCGCCGCCGTCGGCGCGGCCTGCCTGGCCACGCCGGCCTTTGCCCAGGACTGGCCGAGCCAGACCGTCACCATCATCGTGCCCTACGCGCCGGGCGGCATTGCCGACATCGCGGCGCGCACCGTGGCCGAGGCGATGACACAGGAATGGGGCCAGGAGGTGATCGTCGACAACCGCACCGGCGGTGCGGGCTTCATCGCCGCCACTGCGGTCGCGCAGGCCGAGCCCGACGGCCACACCCTGTTCGTGGCCGACATGGGCGTCAACGTCATCAACCCGTCGCTTTTCGACGAGGTGCCTTACGATCCTGCCGCGGACTTCATCCCGATCACCATGATCTCCGATACGCCGCTGGTGCTGGCCGCCCATTCCGGCACCCCGTTCGAGACGGTGGGCGACTATTTCGAGGCGGCGCGGGCGGCGCCGGGCGAACTGAGCTTCGGCTCCGCGGGCATCGGATCGCTCAACCACATCGTGCCGGAATGGATCAGCTACGAGATGGATCTCGAGGTCGTGCACATTCCCTATCGCGGCGGCGCACCGGCCGCGACCGCGGTCGCGTCGGGTGAGGTCGAGGTGGGCGTGCTCGCGCTGTCTTCGGTGGGGCCGTTCGTCGACAGTGGCGACATCCGCATCCTGGGCGTCGCCCGCGAGGAGCGGGTGGAGTCGAATCCCGACGTTCCCACGCTGATCGAGAGCGGTGTGCCGAACGTTGCCGCGGGCCAGTGGGCCGGGCTTTTCGCGCCCACCGGAACGCCGGAGGACGTGGTCGGGAAGATCCACACCGACGTGGTGGCGTTCCTCGAATCCGACGAGGCGGCCGAGACCTTCGGCGCGCGAGGCGCGATCGTGTCGCCCATGGCGCAGGAGGACTTCGCGGCCATGCTCGACACCCTGCGCGGCCAATTCGCGACCATCATCGACGCCGCCGGCATCACCGCCGAATGACGTCGCCGCCGGGGCGCGCGCGCAACCTGCGCCCCGGCGGGAACCGCGGCAGGGAGGGAGGACCGCGATGACAAGCTATCTGGGCTCGAAGGATGCCGTTGCCGGTCTCGTGACCATGGCCATCGGCGCAGGTGTCGCGATTGCGGCCTCGGATTACGGCATGGGGACCCCGCGCCAGATGGGACCCGGCTTCTTCCCCGTGGTCCTCGGCGGCCTCATGGCGTTCGTGGGCGTGCTCATCCTGTTCGGTGCCTTGCGGGACCGCGAGGCGCTTCCGGACGTGCCGTGGCGGCCTCTCGTTGTGATGCCGCTCGCGATCCTGGCCTTCGCCCTCCTCCTGCCACGCACGGGGCTCGGTCCCGCGGGCGTCGTGACCGTCCTGCTTGCGGGAATGGCGCAGCGCGGTCGGCCGGGCGTCAGCCTCTGGCTCCTCGCCGCCCTGCTCGTGCCGGCAGTGTGGCTGCTGTTTGCGCGGCTTCTTGGCGTGCCCGTTCCGTTCATCGCGTGGACCTTCTGATGGGTCTGATCGAAAGCCTCGAGCTCGGCCTCGTCACGGCGCTCACCCTCGAGAACCTCTTCTACTGCTTCGTCGGCGTGTCCGTCGGGATGATCGTCGGCGTGCTGCCGGGAATCGGCCACCTTGCCGCGATCTCCCTCCTGATGCCGCTGACCTTCCACGTGCCGGCCACCGCCGCACTGGTGATGCTCGCGGGCATCTACTACGGCGCGCAATACGGCGGATCGATCGCGTCGATCCTGCTGAACTTGCCCGGTACCGCCTCCTCGGCGGTGATCTGCCTCGACGGCTACCCGATGGCGCAAAAGGGCCGGGCGGGCTCGGCCCTGATGATCACCACCATCGCCTCGTTCTTCGGCTCCTGCGTCGCGATCATCGTCCTGATCTTTCTCGCGCCGCCGCTGGCACGCATCGCCATGAACTTCCAGTCGGCCGACTACTTCTCGATGATGGTGCTTGGCCTCGTCGCGGCAGGCTCCATCAGCCAGGGCAAGCCGGCGATGGGGCTCGCGAGCATGCTGCTCGGCCTCATCATCGGGCTTGTCGGCATCGACGTGAACTCGGGCGC
The DNA here is from genome assembly GCF_000521865.1 of Roseivivax isoporae LMG 25204. Classification (GTDB taxonomy): domain Bacteria; phylum Pseudomonadota; class Alphaproteobacteria; order Rhodobacterales; family Rhodobacteraceae; genus Roseivivax; species Roseivivax isoporae. Next base: position 32,143 of record NZ_JAME01000013.1, on the reverse strand, counting down.
CATGCGCCTCACCTTTGGGATGCCGGAACTCATGGACGGCGTCAGCATCATCGTGATCGCCATGGCGCTCTTCGGCGTGACCGAGGTCATCGCCTCGGTCGGCAACGGCTTCGGGGCGGGCGGCAAGAGCACGACCGTGACCTGGGGCACGCTGATGCCCACGCGCGACGAGTGGCGGCAGACGCCGTGGCCGCTGGTACGGGGCGCGGCGGTCGGCACCGGCGTCGGGCTCCTGCCCGGCACGGGCGGCGGATCCATGGCGTCCTTCATGGCCTACGCGGTCGAGAAACGGGCGTCGCGTCGGCCCGAGACCTTCGGCACCGGCAATGTCGCGGGAATCACCGCGCCCGAGAGCGCGAACAACGCCGCGGCGCAGTCGGCCTTCATCCCGACGCTCACGCTCGGGATCCCGGGCGACGCGATCATGGCGCTGATGCTCGGCGCGCTCCTCATCCACGGCATCGCGCCGGGACCGCGCGTCGTCACGGAAAGCCCGGATCTCTTCTGGGGCCTTGTCGTCAGTTTCCTGATCGGGAACCTGATGCTCCTGATCCTGAACATTCCGCTGATCCAGCTCTGGGTGCGGATCCTCCAGATCCCCTACCGCCTTCTGTTTCCGGCGATCATCCTGCTGATCTGCGTGGGCGTCTACAGCCTCGAACGGTCGGTCTTCGACGTCCTGCTGGTGGCCGGCATGTCGGCGGTGGGCTTTGTCCTCATGCGCCTCGGCTTTGAGGCCGCGCCGCTGCTGCTCGGCTTCATCCTCGGCCCCATGCTCGAGGAGAACCTGCGCCGCTCGCTCCTGCTCAGCCGGGGCGATCCGATGATTTTTCTCGAACGCCCCGTCAGCGCGACGTTCCTCGGGCTCTCGGTCCTGATGCTGGCCTGGGTGCTCTGGGGAGTCGTACGGCCGCAGCGGCCCGCGGACGAGACCACGACAAGCAAATCCATGAGGGAGAGCATGAAATGATGGGAGTGGCCGTCCGCGAGATCCGCCGCGCCAGTGCAGAGGTCATCGACGGGCTGCGCGACGCCGGCACTGCGACCGTGCACGAGGCACAGGGCCGCACCGGGGCGCTCGGCCCGAGGATGCGCGCCGTGGTGCCAGGCGCGCAGGTGGCGGGTTCTGCCGTCACCGCGCTCTGCGCGCCGGGCGACAACTGGATGCTGCACGTGGCGATCGAGCTCATGCAGCCGGGCGACATGCTGGTCGTCGCCACCACGTCCGAAAGCCATGACGGCTTCTTCGGCGATATCCTTGCCGAATACGTGCGGCGCAGGGGCGGAGCGGGCGTGATTCTCGATTGCGGCGTGCGCGACGTGTCGGTTCTGCGGCAACAGGGATTTCCGACGTGGGCGCGCGAGGTCTCGGCGCAGGGCACGGTAAAGGAGACGGTTGGCGCGGTGAACGTGCCGGTGGTCTGCTGCGGCCAGCGCATCGTACCGGGCGACGTGGTCGTGGGCGATGACGACGGCGTCGTCGTGGTTCCGCGGTCCAGGGCGGCGGATACGCTCGCCGCTTCCCGCGCGCGGGTCGAGAAGGAGGACGCCATGCGCGCCGAACTCGCCCGTGGCGGCCGCACACTCGACTTTCTGAACCTGCGGGACAAGCTCGCGGCGAAAGGGCTTCGCTACGTCGACGGCCCGGTCGACTGGGACGGCGAGGCGCCGGAATGAGCGGCAGGATCGCGATCCTCGACGACTATGCCGGCGTCGCCACCGACTGGGCCGACTGGTCGGGGCTGGGCGAGGTGACCGTCTTCGGTGACACGATTGCCGACCGCGACGCGCTTGTCGCGCGGCTCGAACCGTTCGAGGTGCTCTGCGTGATGCGCGAGCGCACGCCGCTGCCGGGCGAAGTGCTGCGGGCACTGCCCAATCTCAGGCTGATCGTGACCTCGGGCAACCGCAATCTCTCCATCGACCTCGAGACCGCGGAGGCGCGCGGGATCACCGTCTGCGGGACCGAGATGCGGAACACCACGACAGCCGAATTCGTCATGGCGACCATCCTGACGCTCAGCCGCCGCATCGTGCCCGAGGCTGGCAACATGGCCGCCGGCGGCTGGCAGACCGGGTTCGGACGCGACCTGCACGGGCTGACGCTCGGTCTCGTCGGGCTCGGCAAGGTCGGCCAGCGCGTTGCCGCGCTGGCACGGCCCTTCGGCATGACGCTCTGCGCGTGGTCCGAGAATCTGACGCAAGAACACGCGGCGGGACACGGCGCACGCCGGTGCGCGAGCCTCGAGGAACTCATGAGCGTGTCGGACGTGGTCTCGCTGCACCTCGTCCTGTCCGACCGGACCCGGGGCCTCGTCGGGGCGTCCGACTTCTCCGCGATGAAGGAGGGCGCCGCTTTCATCAACACCTCGCGCGGACCCATCGTCGACTGCGGCGCGCTCCTCGACGGGTTGCGGTCAGGCCGGCCCCACGCCGCCGCGATCGACGTTTACGACACCGAACCGCTGCCTGCGAATGCCCCGCTGCGCGACGCGGAGCTCATGGCGCAGGGACGGCTCCTCCTGACGCCGCACCTGGGCTACGCCAGCGAGCAGACTTTCCGGCTGTTCTATACGCAGATGGCCGAAGCGGTCCGTGCGTGGCGCGCCGGCGCGCCGATCCGTCGCCTCGGCTGATCCGGCACCGGGCCCGGCAGCGTTGTCTTGCGCCGGCCGAGAACCCGGTGGTCCCGCGGCGTCCAGCGCCGAGCGGAGGCGCGCCTATGGATCACGAGGGAGGCGCGGAAGGCGCATGGCGGCCGGGTGCCGATCGCCGACCCGGCCGTGATCGCGATATCCGGGTTGGCGCTGCTTTTCGGCAACGGTCTCCTGATACTCATGGGGTTCACCGCTGCCGCGGCGCGCAGGGTCAGGGTCAGGGTCAGGGTACCACCCGCACCGGGGTTCCGCGGTAGGCGGGTGTCTGCGAGTTCCTCTCGTGGTAGCCGAGCGGGACCAGCGGGTTCAGCTCGGGGTAGTAGCCCCCGACGCAGCCCGCGGGGATGTCGTAGGGCGTGACCTTGAGGTCGTCCACGCGGCGCTCGTGGCCGTCGTCGATCGCGCAGACGAGGCTGACCGGCTGGCCCTCGTCGAGACCCAGCCGGCTCATCTCGTCGCGGTTGATCAGCAGGATGTCGCGGTCGCCCTCGAGCCCGCGCAGGCGGTCGGAGAAACCGTAGATGGTCGTGTTGAACTGGTCGTTCGAGCGCAGCGTGATCAGCGTCATCACGTCCTGGCCGTCCGGCGTCTCGCCGAGCGCCGTCAGGGTCGTGGGCGTCGTGAACTCCGCCCTGCCGCTTTCGGTCTTCCAGACCCGGTCGCGCGCGCTGTTGCCCCTGTAGAAGCCGCCGGGCTGGAACATGCGCGCGTTGAAATCCGCGAAATCGTCGGGAAACATCTCGGCGATCAGGTCGCGGATCCGGCCATAATCGGCAGTCCAGTCGTCCCAGCGCAGGTTCGGGTTCCGCGGCAGCGTCGCCTTGGCGATCCCGGCCACGATCGCCACCTCGGAGCGCACGTTGTCGCCCGGCGGTTTCGCGGGCCCGATCGAGCCGTAGATGTTCGACAGCGAATCCTCCATCGACACCGCTTGCGCGCCGGTCTCCTGGACGTCGCGGTCGGTGCGCCCGAGGCAGGGCAGGAGATACGCCACCTGCCCGGGGACGAGGTGCGAGCGGTTGGGCTTCGTCGCGATGTTCACGGTCAGGCGGAGCCGCGGCCAGGCGGCCTCCATCCGCGTGCGGTCGGGCAGGGCGCGCACGAGGTTTCCGCCGAGCGTCACCAGCGCCTTCATCCGGCCCTCGAGCAGCGCCTCGCAGGCGTGCACCGCGTTGAGCCCGTCGTCGGTCGGCGGCTCGATGCCGAAGAGTTCGCGCAGCTTGTCGGCCGGCATGTGCGCCGACTTCTCGCCCACGCCGACGGTGCGCTGGCCCTGGACGTTGGAATGCCCCCGCACCGGCGACACGCCGGCCCCGAGCTTGCCCACATTGCCCCGCATGAGCAACAGGTTGCACAGCATCCCGAGGTTCAGCCAGCCGTTCACGTGCTGGGTCAGGCCCATGCCGTAGATGCCGATGACGCGGTTCGAGGACAGGTAGATGCGGCCGGCCTGCTCGATCATCTCGCGCGTCAGGCCGGAATGGTGCTCGATGTCGGCCCAGTCCATGGCGCGCACCGCCGCTTCGGCCTCGGCGTAACCCGTGGTCTCGGTCGCGATGAAGTCGTGGTCGAGCACCGTCCCGGGTCCGGCGTCCTCGGCCGCGAGCACGCATTTCATCAGCCCCGCCATCACCGCCACGTCGCCGCCGGGCCGCACCTGGTAATACTCCTCGGAGATCGGGGTGGAGCGGCCGGTGGCCATCTGGGAAAGGTTCTGCGGGTCGACGAATTCCACCAGACCGCGCTCGCGCAGGGGGTTGAAGGTCACGATGCGGCCGCCGCGGTCGACCACGTCCTTCAGCACGTGCAGGAACCGCGGGCTGCTGCTGCCGGTGTTCTGCCCGAAGAAGAAGATCGCGTCGCAATGGTCGAAATCCTCGAGCGTGCAGGTTCCGACCGGGCTGCCGAGATATTTCAGCAGGTTCACCGACGTCGTCTCGTGGCACATGTTCGAGGATTGCGGCAGGTTCTGGTGTCCCATCGCGCGGGCGAAAAGCGCGAAGAGGAACGCGGCCTCGAGCCCCGCATGGCCGCAGGAGTAAAAGACCGCCTCGGTCGGATCGAGCGCGCGGAGCTCGCGCCCGATCTCGTCATAGGCCTCGTCCCAGCTCACCGGCAGGTAACGGTCGCTTTCGGGATCGTAGCGCAGGGGATCGGTCAGCCGCCCGGCCTTCTCGAGGTCGTGGTCGTGCAGCCTGCGCAGCTCCGAAAGGGTGTGCGACTGCCAGAACTCCGCGTCTGCGCGCCGCTGGTCGAGCTCCCAGAGCGTGGCCTTGGCGCCGTTCTCGCAGAACTCGAAGGTGTGCGGTTTCGCGGGCTTCGCCCAGGCGCAGGAGGTGCACATCATGCCCTTGGGCTTGTTCTGGCCCGCGAGGATGCGCAGCGCCTCGGGCGAGCTGCGTGCCTCGGCGAAGATCCGTGCGACCCCCCTCAGCGAGCCCCAGCCGCCCGCGCCGGCCTCGTATTGCGGGGTGTCGGGGTCGTGGTCGGTGCTGCTGTGCGTGCCCGGCTGCGGTGTCCTGACCATGTCTGCCTCCCTGGCGCTGGTCCATCGGCCGCAACCGGCAGTCGCGGCAGGCGGTCCCGGCGCGCCCCCGCGACCGCCCGGCCCCGCAACAGGCGCCCCCCGGCGATGTTCCCGCGGCGGCTGGTCGGAGTTCAGCGCGCGACGCCGGGGGGCGTGGGCGTGCGCTGCCGGTCGCGCGGTGCGGGCGGTGCCGCCGGGTCGGGTGTCTCGACGTAGTCGCCGGCGATCAGCCGTGCGCCGCGGTCGTAGGTCAGGTAGCGCCAGAGCCACTGCATCGACACGAGGAACCGGTGCTGGAAACCCACCAGCAGATAGACGTGGATGACCGCCCAGGCGAACCAGGCGATCCAGCCCTTCACCTTCAGACGGCCCTGTTCGAAGACCGCCGCATGACGGCCGACGATCGCCGTGTTCCCGCGGCCATTGTAGCGGAAGGGCGTCGGTGCCGCGCCCGTCGTGATGTGCGCGGCCAGCGACCGGCCGAGATGCACGCCCTGCTGCTTGGCGACCTGCGCGAGGCCGGGCAGGGGGCGCCCGTCCGCGTCCGCGAGATGCGCGACATCGCCCAGGGCATAGAGGCCGTCCGTGCCCGGCACCGCGAGCGTCTCGTCGACCGTGATGCGGCCGGCGCGATCGGTCGGACCGAGCTGCCGGGCGAGCGGCGATGCCGCGACGCCCGCCGCCCAGATCACCAGCCCGGTCGGAACATCCTCGCCGGCGATGCGGACCGAGGTCGGCCCCACGTCCTCGACCGCCTCGTTCGTGCGCACCTCGACGCCGAGGCGCTCGAGCCGCGCGCGCGCGTAGTCGGACATGTCCGTCGAGAAGCCCGACAGGAGCCGTGGCCCTGCCTCAACCAGCGTGATGCGGGTGGCGGTGGGTTCGATGCTGCGGAAATCGCTCGCGAGCGTGTAGCGGCTGAGTTCGGCGATCGAGCCGGCGAGCTCGACCCCGGTCGGGCCGCCGCCCACGATCGCGATGCTGAGAAGGCGCCGGCGTTCCGCCTCGTCCGTCGTCCGCTCGGCGCGCTCGAAGGTCAGCAGGAGCTGCGAGCGGATGTGCCGCGCATCCTCGATCGTCTTGAGGCCCGGCGCCCACTGGGCCCATTCGTCGTGTCCGAAATAGCCGTGCTCCGCCCCGCTTGCCAGCACGAGGTGACGGTAGCTCACGCGCTCGCCGCAGGTCATGTGCACCTGTCGCGCCGCGGTGTCGATCCGCGCCACCTCGCCGAAGAGCACGCTGACCGATTTCTGCCGGCGCAGGATCTTCCGGATCGGCTCGGCCACGTCGGTCGCGGACAGGGCCGCGGTCGCAACCTGGTAGAGCAGCGGCTGGAACAGGTGATGGTTGTGCCGGTCGATGACCGTGGTCGCGATGCCTGCGCGGCCGAGGCCCTTCGCGACCTCGAGTCCGGCAAATCCGGCCCCGATCACGACGACGTCGGACATGCGGGGGCGGGGCTCGGTGGCGCCTGCGGCTGGTTCTGAGTGCATTCCCTGGCTCCGATCTGGCCGCGCGGTCCGTGTCCGCGGGCCGTTTCCCGTCCAACAGGAGGGTGGACGCAATGTTCCGCCGCCCGGGCCGCCGCGCGGGCGCTCCGGTGTTGCAGGCCGCGCGCGCTCGTCGCCCGTACCCGGAACATTCGCCGGAAGGCGCTGTTGCCGGGATCGAACCCGATATGCGCCCGATCCGCAACGGTCACGACAGCCGAAGGGACCCGCAGACATGCCCGACAGCGCCGATCTCACCGCCTTCGCCCTCAACTGCTCGCTCCGCGGGAGCGGGTCGGAGGAGCCGAGTTCCACCGACCGGATGATCGCCGACCTGCTCGCCGAGCTTCGGCCGCATGGCGTCGAGGGCAGCGTGGCGCGGGCGGTCGACCACGATCTTGTCCCCGGCGTCCTGTCGGACATGGGGCCCGGGGACGGCTGGCCGGCCTTGCGCCGGCGTGTCCTCGACGCGGACATCTTCATCCTCGGAACCCCGATCTGGCTCGGAAACCCGTCGAGCGTCGCCCGTCGCGTCCTCGAACGGATGGACGGGTTCCTGTCCGAGGCCGATGACAGGAACCGCATGCCGCCCGCCGGCAAGGTCGCGCTCGTCGCGGTGGTCGGCAACGAGGACGGCGCCCATGCCTGTCACGCCGCCTGTTTCCAGGCGCTGAACGACGTGGGCTTCACCATCCCGGCCAATGCCGGGGTCTACTGGGTCGGCGAGGCGATGCAGCCGAGGAATTACGTGGACCTCGCGGAGCCGCCTGAGGCGTTGCGCTCGACCCTGAAGACGGCGTCCGCCCATGCCGTCCATGCGGCGCGGCTCCTGAAGCGCGATCGATATGCCGGCGTCCCGTCGGTGTCGTGAGACGGTCGGTGGCCGGAAGTGGCCGCCGGTCGCTAGAGCCGCGGCAGTGCGCCGGCCACCGGGCCGCCGGATGTCCGCGGGACCGCACTCGAGGTCGGAGGGTCGGTCCGGCTGCCGGGACGCAGGGCCGCGGGCGTGCATCCGAAGGCGCGGCCGAACTGCCGCGTCATGTGGGCCTGGTCGGAGAAGCCGCATCGGTGGGCGATCTCCTTGAGGCTCTCCGCGCCTTTCAGGAGATCGCGGGCCTGTGCCAGCCGCACCCCCTGCACATATGCATAGGGCGCGACACCGAAGGTGCGGTGGAAATAGCGCGCGAAGGTCCGCGGCGACATCTTCATCGTCCGAGCCATGTCGTCGAGGGTCAGGGTGCGGGACAGGTTCTCCGCGATGAAGGCTTGCAGGCACCTGCGTTCGGCAAGGCTGAACTCGCCGCGTGGCCGCTCCTCCCGCACGACCACGTTCGCGTAGCGCCGCAACAGGTGGATGACCAGCTGCTGCGCGACGGCATCGACGTAGAGGGTCGTGCCGACCGATCCGCCGGTCGTTTCGAGGTGAATGGCGTCGATGCACGCGTTAAGAACCGGATCCTCCGCGCGCAGGATGTCGGCGAGCGCGATGTCCTCGATCCGTCGTCCGGTCACGTCCTCGGCGATACGCGAGACGAGCCCCGGCTGCAGATAGACATGCGTGACCTCCACGTCCTCGGTCCAGTGCCAGTGGGAGATCTGCGACCGGGTCAGCAGCGACACCACGCCGGGCCCGCAGGTGGTCCTCGTCCAGTTCCCCGCGAAACGCCGCTCCATCGGGGTCACGCCCGACCGATAGCGGACGAGCATGAAGTCCCGCATCGCGGGAACTTCCACATCCTGTCCGTGATAGGCGTAGGACCGCAGGCCGACGCCATTCCAGTTCAGACCGTCACTCTGCGCGATGATCCGGCCCGGAACGAATTTCGGCAGGTCCTCGGGGGCGACAAGCTCCGCCACGACCTTCCTCCCTCGGGCGGCCTCCACTCCGCCCTCTGGCCCGAAGACTATCCGCGAGAAAGACTTCCAGCAATCAGGAGATGATCTGTCTTCAATCAAAGATTGTCGGGATCGTTCAAGCATCCGGCACCGATCGTTCAAGACAGCCACGGTCCTGTCTGCCGATACTCGGCCTCCCGGAAGAGGCGAGCATCCTCGCCGGGCGGGTTCTTCTTGTGGGAGGAAATCAGGATGGCGACCAAGACCGAGAACGGGTCGGGCAACGGCACGCACGAGACGGAAACGAAACTCGACGCGCTGGTCATCGGCGCCGGCGTCGCGGGCCTCTACCAGCTTCACCAGCTGCGTCGGCAGGGCCTCGACGTGCGCGCCTACGACAACGCGTCGGGCCCCGGCGGCACGTGGTTCTGGAACAGGTATCCCGGGGCGAAGTTCGACTCCGAAAGCTACATCTACCAGTACCTTTTCGACGAGGACCTCTACCGGAACTGGACGTGGAGCGAGCGTTTCCCGGGTCAGCCCGAGATCGAACGCTGGCTCAACTACGTCGCGGACGCGCTCGACCTCAGGAGGGACATCCAGTTCGAGACGACCATCGTCAGCGCGCACTGGAACGAGGATGCCCGGCGCTGGACCGTGAGAACCGACAGGGGCGAGGTGATCGACACCCAGTTCCTGATCACGTGCTGCGGCATGCTGTCGGCCCCGCTCGAGGACGTCTTTCCGGGCCACCAGGCGTTCAACGGCCAGATCTTCCACACCTCGCGCTGGCCGCACGAGGGCGTCGACCTCGCGGGCCGGCGCGTCGGTGTCGTCGGCATCGGGGCCACCGGCATCCAGGTCATCCAGACCATCGCGGACCAGGTCGGTCACCTGACCGTCTTTGCGCGCACGCCGCAATACGTCCTGCCGATGAAGAACCCCGCGTTCGAGAACGGCGGCGCCTCCTACAAGGCGCGGTTTCAGGAATTCCGCGAGGTCCTGCCGCGGACCTTCACCGGCTTCGAATACGATTTCGGCCCGACCTGGGCCGAGTTGTCGCCGGACGACCGTCGGCAGCGGCTGGAGGACATCCATGCCGACGGCTCGCTGAAGCTCTGGCTCGCGTCCTTCGCAGAAATCTTCTTCGACCCGGCGGTCAGCGAGGAGGTGTCGGAGTTCGTGCGCGGGAAGATGCGGATGCGCCTGAAGGACGACCGCCTCGCGGACATCCTGATCCCGAAGGATTACGGGTTCGGGACCCACCGGGTGCCGCTCGAGACCAACTATCTCGAGGTCTACCACCGCGACAATGTCGAGCTCGTCAACGTTCGCGAGACCCCCATCACGCGGGTCACCCCGGACGGAATCGAGCTGCGCGACGGGACGTCCTACGCTCTCGACGTCATCATCCTGGCGACGGGCTTCGACGCGGGAACCGGGGCGCTGACACGCATCGACATCCGCGGTCGGGACGGCCGGTCCCTGAAAGAGGAGTGGGGCCGGGACATCCGCACCATGATGGGGCTCCAGATCCATGGCTACCCCAACCTCTTCACCACGGCGGTACCGCTCGCCCCGTCCGCGGCGCTCTGCAACATGACGACGTGCCTGCAGCAGCAGACCGAGTGGATCAGCGACTGCATCGCACATGTCCGCGCGAAGGGCGCGAGGGTGATCGAGCCGACGGCCGAGGCCGAAGAGGCCTGGGTCCGGCATCACGACGCCACGGCGAACGCCACCCTGATCTCGAAGACCGACTCGTGGTATCTTGGCAGCAACGTCCCCGGAAAGCCCCGCCGGGTCCTGTCCTATACCGGCGGTGTCGGAACCTACCGGGCGAAGTGCGCCGAGGTTGCCGCGAATGGATACGACGGCTTCGCGATGCACTGAACCGGACGAGCCTACCAGCGCGACGATCGAGAAATCATGAGAAAGGGAGGAGTACCATGAATTCCGAAATCACCAATGCGGCCGACAAGATCCTGCAGCGCGTCACATCCGGCGAGCCCGCCGAACGTGTGCCCGGCGTCGTCGCGATGATCACCGACACCGCCACGAACACTTACGAGGGCGCGGCCGGCGTGCGCCACATGGGGTCCGGCGAACCGATGACGACCGACACCGTGTTCGCCATCTTCTCGACCACCAAGGCCATCGGCGGCACCGCCGTGATGCAATGCGTCGAGGAGGGGCTTCTCGATCTCGACGCGCCCGCCAAGGAATATGCGCCCGAGATCGGCGAACTGCAGGTGATCGAGGGCTTCGACGACGCCGGGAACCCGAAGCTGCGGCCACCCAAGACCGATGTCACGACGCGGATGCTCATGCTCCACACCGCGGGCTTCGGCTACGACTTCTTCAACGAGAACTATGCCCGGCTGGCGCGGGACCATTGCCAGCCCTCGGTGGTCACGGGAACCAAGGCCGCCATCAGGACGCCGCTGCTTTTCGATCCGGGCGAGAAATGGGAATACGGCTCGAACATCGACTGGGCCGGCCGGGTCGTCGAGGGCATCCGCGGCAAGCGGCTGTCGGAGGTGCTGAAGGAGCGCGTGTTCGCGCCTCTCGGCATCACCGACATGGCGTTCACGCGGACCGACGACATGAAGGCGCGCACGGCGACCACGCATGCCCGCGGTGCCGACGGCGGGCTCGCGCCGATGGACACCTTCGCCCTGCCCGACGACCCCGAAGTCGACATGGCGGGACACGGGCTCTACGCGTCGATCGGCGAATACATGAAGTTCATCCGCATGTGGCTGAACGACGGGATGGGCCCCCACGGCCGCGTGCTCCGGCCCGAGACTGTCGAGGCCGCCGTCAGGAACGGCCTTCGGAAGCACCAGCAGGTCGTCATGCTTCCGGGCGTGATCCCGTCGCTCTCGAACGACGCGGAATTCTTCCCGGGGTTGAAGAAGAGCTGGTCCTACACCTTCATGGTCAACGAGGAGGAGGCGCCGACCGGCCGTCCGGCGGGCGCCATCGGCTGGGCCGGGCTCGCCAACCTGTTCTACTGGATCGACCGCAAGAACGGGCATGGCGGGTTCTGGGCCACGCAGATCCTGCCCTTCGGCGACCCGGTCTCCTTCACCGGCTTCCTCGACTTCGAGACCGCCGTCTACCGGCATGCAAAGGCGGCAGCCGCCGCCTGAGGCCTCGTGCCCCAGGAGCGGACCGCGCCCGCGCGGTCCGCTCCCAGGGTGCCGGCAGTCCCGCCCGCGGCGCGCGTCAGGTCACGTGGCGGCCTCGCGGGGCACGGCCAGGGTATCCTCGGGGGTCCAGGACACCCAGACCTCCGAGCCGGGGGCCATCTCGGGCAGGTCGCGATCCCGTGCGACGAGCTTCCACGGCTCTCCGTCGACCCGCACGAGGCAGGTCGCCATGGCGCCCGCGAACACGCGCTGCTCGAGCCTCGCGGACAGGGCGTTGCCCGTGGCTGGGCGCCCGTCGGTGAGCGTCAGCGCCTCGGGGCGCACGGCAAAGCGGTGGCGGGTTCGGTCGCCGGGCAGCTGCAGGCCCTCGAGCGCCGCGTCCGGCAGCCAGTTCGCCTCGCCGAGGAAGGTGGCGGCAAAGGCGCTGTTCGGGTGGTCGTAAACCTCGCGCGGAGTGCCCGCCTGAACGATCCGTCCGTCCCGCAGGATGCCGATGCGGTCGGAGAGCGTCAGCGCTTCCTCCTGGTCGTGGGTGACGAAGATCGTGGTGATGCCGACCTCGCGCTGGATGCGCTTGAGCTCGATCTGCATGTCGACCCGCAGGGTCTTGTCCAGTGCCGACAAGGGCTCGTCGAGCAACAGGACCTTGGGCTGCGTCACGATGGCCCGGGCCAGCGCCACGCGCTGCCGCTGTCCGCCCGACAGCTGGTGCGGCATGCGACCCCCCTTGTCGCCGAGCTGCACGAGGTCGAGGGCCTCGGCCACGCGGCGGCGTTCCTCGGCCGCGCCCACCCGGCGCACGCGCAGCCCGAATCCCACGTTGTCTGCCACGGACATGTTCGGGAAGAGCGCGTAGCTCTGGAACATCATGCCGATGTCGCGCTTCTCGACCGGGACGGCCTCGACGTTGCGCGCGCCGATGCGGATGGTGCCCGTGTCCGGGAACGAGAACCCCGCGATGGTCCGCAGGAGCGTGGTCTTGCCCGATCCCGAGGGCCCGAGCAGCGCGAAGAAGCCGCCATCCTCGAAGGTGATCGACACGTCGTCCAGCGCGCGGGCCCGTCCGAAGGACTTGGTGATGTTGCGAACCTCGACCGATGACATCAGCGGCTGCCTCCGAAGCTGGATTTGCGGGTGGCGAGAAACATGATCCCCATGGATACCGTGATGATGATGGTGGAGATGGCATTGATCTCCGGGGTGAAGCCCTTGCGGATCGCCGTGTAGATCAGCACGGGCAGCGTGCTGTCGCCCGGTTCGGCGAGGAAGTAGCTCACCACGAACTGGTCGAAGCTGACGGCGAAGGCGAAGAGCGCGCCGGCCACGATGCCGGGGGCGATCCAGGGCAGGGTCACCCGCCGCAGCACGGTCCAGGCGTCGGCACCGAGGGCGCGCGCGGCCTCTTCCAGCGTGACGTCGAAGCTGCTGAGCCGCGCGCTGACGGTGACGATGACGTAGGGCAGCGCCAGCGCCACGTGGCCGATCAGCACCGCCGGCGTGCCGCGCCCAATGCCGATGGCGAAGAAGAAGATCAGCATCGCGGTTCCGGTGATGAGCCAGGGGATGGCGATCGGCGGAAAGAGCAGGACCTGCAGCACCCTCTTGCCGGGAAAGTCGTAGCGGAAGAGCGCGATCGACGCGGCCGTGCCGAGCGCCGTGGCAATGACCATGGTCGCAAGCGCGATGCCGACCGACCGCAGGCTCGCCTCGATGATCTGCGGATTCATCGCCATGTCCGCGTACCAGCGCGTCGAGAACTCGAACGGCAACTGGTAGAACGGCGAGGCGTTGAAGCTCATCGCCGCCATGACGAGGATCGGCGCGTAGAGAAAGACGAGGATCAGCGCCAGCCAGGCGCGACCGAGGAGCGGGAGCAGGGGGCGTCGCATGCGGGCTCTCCTCATGTCCGGGCCCGCCGCAGGATCGGGGTCGAGAGGCCGAGGATCAGCAATACGACCGCGAGGAGCACGAAGCTCAGCGCCGCGCCGAGCGGCCAGTTGTAGACCGCGACGAACTGGTCCTCGATCACCGTGCCGTAATAGGTCCCGTGGCGCCCGCCGAGGATCCGCGGCTCCATGAACGAGCCCACGACCGGCACGAAGACCAGCACCGCGCCCGCCAGGAGCCCCGGCAGCGACAGGGGCAGCAGCAGCCGGCGCAGGATGGTGAGCGTGCTGGCGCCCATCGACCGCGCGGCGTCGACGATGTCGTCGTCGATGGCCTGCAGCGCGAGATACGAGGTCAGGATGACGTAGGGCAGGTAGCTGTGCACGAGGCCGATCACCACCGCATGCGTGGTGAACATCAGGTTCAGGCGGATGTCCCACGGCAGCACCGCCTCGAGCCCGCGCTCCAGCACGCCGTTGCCCCGCAGCACGATCGCCCACGAGAAGATGCGCACCAGCGAATTCGACCAGAAGGGCAGGATGACCAGCAGGAACAGCGTTTCGCGCGCGCGGCCCTTGATGGTGCGGGCGAGGACGAGCGCGCAGGGATAGCCGATCAGGATGCAGAAGAAGGTGACGGTGACCCCGAGCTTGAGCGACTTCCACAGGAGGGTGGCGTAGACCTCGCTTTCGCCGAAGCTCAGGTAGTTCTCGAGCGTGAAGCCCCAGTCGGGCGCGTCCTGCGGCAGGTCGGTGAGGAAGCTGAAGAACAGCATCGCCGACAGCGGCAGAAAGACCGCGAGCGTCAGCCACAGGTAGGCCGGGCTCAGAAGCGTGACGAGGCGCCGCCTGTCCTCGGGCGCGGTGATCTCGGCCATGGGTGCCTCCCTCGGAGGGGCCCGCGCGCGGCGGGCCCGACATCATGCTTTCGGGATCTCCGGCGTGCGTTACTGGGACGCCTTCAGACCCTGCCAGACCTCGAGATACTTTTCGCGCGTCTCGTCATCGATCGGCGCCTGGAAGTGCACGCGGGCCGCGACCTCCGGATCGCCCAGAACCGCCTTGTTGAAGGCGTCGTCCGGTAGGGCGTCGGCGGCCTCGGCATTGGCCGAGGCGGGCGCGCCTTCGGCATCCCACTTCACGTAGAAGTCCGGGTCGATCATGTGGTCGATGAACTGGAGCGCGGCGTCCTTGTGTTCGGACGTGGCGGGGATCGACAGGCCGTCGAGCCAGCCCACGGCGCCTTCCTCGGGGATCACGAACTGCACCGGCAGTCCCAGCGCGGCGGAGCGGCTGGCCGAGCCCGACCAGTAGGTCGCGGCATCGAGTTCGCCTGCGGCCATGAACTGGTTCCAGTCGTTCTCGCTGCTCCAGAAGGTGCGCAGGTTCGGCAGCAGCTCCGCGATCTTTGCCGCGGCGGCGTCGAGATCCCGGATGTCGTTGATGTCCTGCCCGGTGGCCAGGGCACCGAGCTGCATCGCCTCGACCGCGTCGTCGCGGATCGACACGCGCCCTGCATGTGCCTCGTCCCAGAGCGCGAGGATCGAGGTCGGCGTGTCGTCCCACGCCTCGGTGTTGATCGCGAAGGAGGTGAGGCCCCAGGTCCACGGCACACCGTAAGTCTGGCCGTCGGCGTTGAGCTTGGGGTCCTCGGCAAAGCTTGCCGGAATGCCCGCGAAGTTCTCGAGCGTCGCGGTGTCGATCGGGCTGATCAGCTCTTCCGAGATCGCCTGCGGCGTGAAGGCCGCATTGATCATGACCACGTCGTAGGCGCCGGGATTGGTGCGCAGCTTGGTCAGCATCTCCTGTTCGGAGTTGAAGTACTCGTGCACGACCGTGTGGCCGGTCGCCTCGGCAAAGGCATCGACCGCCCAGTCGAGGTCGGTGCCGTAGCCCTGCCAGTTCAGCACGCGGATCTCGTCGGCAACGGCGCCACTGGCGGCAAGCGCGACGGCAGAGGTCAGAAGAAGGGTCTTCATCTCAGGTCTCCCTGTTGAGGTTTGGCCGTTGGCCGGCCTTGTGGTTGGGGTCGAGGATCGCCGTGACCGAGGCGCGGTCGGGGGGCGTGGCGGGACCCTTGTGCAGGGTCGACAATGCCGCCGCGACGTTGGCATAGCGGGCGGCCCGGAGCGCGTCGCCATGTCGGGCGAGCTCGGCGATGAAGCTGCCGATATGGGTGTCCCCCGCACCGTTCGTATCGACGGCAGCGACGGGGTGCGGGACGAGATGTGCGACCTGCCCGCCCCGGGCCATGAGGCAGCCATCGGCCCCCAGGCGGACCAGCGCGCCCTCACGATCCTTCGAGAGGGCCACCGCCGCGAGGCCCGGGTCGTCGATCGCGCTCAGGACCGCCGCCTCCGCGGCGTTGGCGCTGATCCAGTCGGCCCGTTTCACGGCCCGCGCCAGAAGCTCTTCGGGCAGCAGGTGCACGACCGGGGAGGGATCGAAGACGACCGCGATCTCGGCGGGCAGGGCTTCGACCCATGCCGTCAGGGCGCCGGCCGCCCCCGGGTAATGCAGCGAGTAGCCGGACAGGAGCACATGCGAGATGCCGTCGAGGGAAAGCCCTGCGAGCGCCCCGGCCGGGACATGGCCCTCGGCACCGGGCGCGGCGACGAAGGTCCTCTCGCCGTCGGGTTCCAGCAGCACCGTGCAGCAGCCCTGGTCCCGGTCCCCAAGGCGCGGCCGGGCAAGACCGATCCCGAGCCGCGCAAGGTCGGCGGCCACGCGGTCGGCCATGGGTCCGGTCCCAAGCGAGCCGCCGAGCACCACGCGCTGCCCCGCGGCGCGGGCCGCCGCCATCGCGTTGTAGCCACCGCCGGTCAGCATGGCGAAGTCCGTCACGTGGGCCTCCTGGCCGCGCGCGGGCAACGCCGCCACGCTGTAGACGAGATCGACCACCGGGGCCGACATCTGCATCAGCGCCCCCATCAGGCGGCGACCTTGCGCAGCGCCAGCAGGTCGGCGGCATGTCCGTCGAGGTCGAGCGCGTTGGCCGCGCGCAGCGCGGCGACGGCGTCGCCGGGCAGGGTCATGCCGAGCGCGCCGCCCATCGCCCCGGTGATCGCGCCGATTGTGTCGGTGTCGTCACCGATATTGGCCGCGACGCAGAGCGTTTCCCACAGCGGCAGGCCCATGCTGAGCAGACCGAAGGCGCAGGCGACACTTTCTCGGCTGGCGACCGAGGTGCCGATCCCCGAGACGAGGGCCTGCTCGCCGTCCCGCGCAAGCTCGACGGCCCGGAGGATCCGTCCCGCCATGTCCGGATCGCCCCGGGGGCGGCCGACGCGCTGCCCGTGGCGGGCGGCATCCAGCGCGCGGGGCAGCGCCGCGTCGAAGCCCGAGCCCGCGACGCCGCAGCTGACCGTCATGGCGACGGCCGAGGCCGCCGCGATGGCCTCTCCGGTATTGTGGGTCACGCGGCACGTCTCGACCACGCGGGCCACCAGCGGTTCGACCTCGGGCGCCACCGACAGGCCCACCGGAGCGATGCGCATGGCGGCGCCGTTCGTCGTGCCGTTGACGCCGGTCTCCTCCGGCGGCACGCCGTCGAGAAGCGCGGCGATGGCCGCCTTCGAGGAGGGGCCGAGGAGATCCGCGAGGCCCTTGGCCCGGATGCCGGCCTCCCAGTCGAGCAGGTCCTGCGCCCAGCCCTGCGCGTCGAACCCGTCGGGATCGCGCAGGAGGCGCCGCGACAGCAGCAGCGTCTGCTCGGTGTCGTCGGTGACCTGTCCCGCCGACAGACCGTGCGAGACGGGGTGCCCGTCGAACGGCGCGACGAAGCCGGTGATCCGTCCGTAATGCCGCGCGATGGCGCCGCGCGACAGCGTCTGCGCAGGCATTCCCAGCGCGTCGCCCGCGGCCAGTCCGAGGAGGCAGTTCCGTGCACGGGCCAGCGCCGTGGCGTTCATGGACTTTCCTTTCAGAACCGCATGTGAAGGCCGAACAGCTCCGGGTCGAGGAGGCTTTCGACGAATTCGACGGGCTGGCCCGCGGTATCGCGGGTCAGACGGCGCAGGCGGAGCATCGGCGTGGCTTCGGGAAGTCCCAGAAGCGCGGCGTCCTCGGCGCCGAGAGACGGCAGCACGTTCGCCCATTCCTCGCCCGAGGCGGGCACGAGGCCGCGCGCCGCGAGCGTGCGGTTCAGGGATCCGCCGTCGAGGCCGTCCTCGAGCAGGGCCGCGAACTCCGCGCGCCACGGCACGCGCGCGCGCTCGAGCGACATGCCTCTGCCGGTTTCCGTGCGAAAGCGCAGGCGGTCGACGGCGAGCATCTCGCCCGCGAGCGGCACGGGAACCTCGAGATCCATCCCGAGACGCGCGATGCGGAGGATCCGGGTCTCCATGCGGATGCCCGCCGACGACAGCGCCAGCGACCAGCCCGGCCCGCTGTCGATCACGTTCCCCGCATAGGTCACGAAGGATCCGATGCCCATCTTGGTCCGGATCAGGCCCTTTTCGGCCAGGATGCCCAGGCTCTTGCGCACGGTGGTGCGCGAGACGGCGAAACGGCTGACAAGACAGTTCTCGCTCGACAGCGCGGAGCCGTCCTGCAGCTGCCCGGACCGGATCTCGGCCTCGAGCAGGCTGGCGATGCGTTCCGACTTCGACTGGGCGGCGGGTTTGGTCATGTATGCTCCTGTCTGGTTCAGACTAGACAGGAGCATACAGGTTTGGCTAGTCCGAATTTCCGCGTGCAGCCGGGCTCCTTCGATGGCAGGCGCCGGGTCTCGGGCAGGCGGTGCGGCGGCCGAGGCGCGAACGCTAGGGCGGCGTGCCGTCCGGCTCGGGATCGCGGCCCGGCGCGCGATGTGCCTGGGTCATCCGGTGGCGCCCGCGGGGCAGCATCATCGGCCGCCCCGACGTCGGGTCCTCGATCACGACGCAGGACAGGCCGAACACCTGCTGCACGATCTCCTCGGTCAGCACCTCCGCGGGGGTGCCCGCGGCCCGGATCTGCCCGTCGCGCAGGGCGATCAGGTGATCGGCGTAGCGCGCGGCCAGGTTGAGGTCGTGCAGGACCATGACGACCGTGGTTCCGCGGCCGCGGTTCAGGTCCACGAGCAGGTCCAGCACCTCCACCTGGTGGGCGATGTCGAGAAAGGTCGTGGGCTCGTCGAGGAGCAGGATGTCGGTCTCCTGCGCCAGCGCCATGGCGATCCAGACGCGCTGCCGCTGGCCGCCCGACAGCTCGTCCACGGCACGCTCGGCGAGCTCGGCGGTGCGCGTCGCCGCGAGCGCATCGGCCACGGCCGCGTCGTCGGCGCGGGTCCAGCGCGACAGGAGGCCCTGGTGCGGATGCCTCCCGTGGCTCACGAGGTCGGCGACGGTGATGCCGTCGGGCGCGATCGGCGCCTGCGGCAACAGCCCGAGCCTCCGCGCGAGGTCCCGGGTGGGCATGTCCCGGACCGACCGGCCGTCGAGCACGACCTGCCCGCGCTCGGGGCGCAGGAGCCGCGACAGGCAGCGCAGGAGCGTGGACTTGCCGCACGCATTGGCCCCGACGATCGCGCTGATGCCGCCCGGCGGCAGCGCGAGGGTCAGGTCCTTCAGGATGGGGGTCGCGCCGTAGCCGGCGCGCAGGCCGAGCGCCTGCAGCGTCGGAGCGGTCATGCGTGGCCTCCCTGCCGGTTGGCGCGGACGATCAGGTAGAGGAGATAGGGCGCGCCGATGGCGCCGGTCACGACGCCCACGGGATAGCGCGCCGGCAGCAGGTGCTGACCGACGAAATCGCCGATCAGCACCAGGAGCGCGCCGATCAGCGCGGCCGTGCCGAGCGGCGCGCGGCCGGGGCCGGTCACGCGGGCGGCGACGGGCCCGGACAGGAAGGCGACGAAGGCGATGGGCCCGGTGACGGCGGTTGCGACCGCGATCAGCCCGACCGCGGCGAGGATCACCAGCGCCTTGTCCCGCAGGAGAGGGACGCCGAGCGCCGCGGCTGTGTCGTCGCTGAGGCGCATCGCCCCGATCTCGCGGCGCAGGCCCAGAAGCAGGCCGCCGAAGAGCCCGAGCGACAGCAGGACGGGCAGTGCCTGGTCGACCGTCGCGCCGTTCACGCTGCCGGTCAGCCAGCGCAGCGCCTCCTGCAGGGTCCAGGCGGGCGCGCGCGACAGGACCCAGGCGATGATGCTCTCGAGCATCGCGGAGATGCCGATGCCGATCAGGATCAGCCGCGCACCCGAGACCCGGTCGCGCCAGGCGAGGAGGTAGATCAGGAGCGCGACCGCGAGCCCGGCGAGCACTGCGGCGACCGAGACCGCCGCCCCGGTCCATCCCAGAAGCACGATGGCGACCACCGCGGCGGCGCTCGCCCCCGAGCTGATCCCGATGATGTCGGGGCTGGCAAGCGGATTGCGCAGCAGGGTCTGGAACACCACCCCGCCAAGGCCGAAGCTCATCCCCGCAAGCGTCGCGAGCACGGCCCGCGGCAGCCGCAGCTCGCGGACGGAAAAGCCCGCGCCCGGCACGTCGCCGCCGGTCAGCGCGCGGACCACGTCGAGGGGCGGCGTGACCGAGTGCCCGACGCTCAGGGTGAGGGTGATGCCGACCGCGAGGAGCCCGCCGATCAGCGCCGCGATCCGGCATCGCCCGCGGGACCGGGCGCGGCGGAGGGACGCGACGCGAGCCGCGAGCGGGGCAGGGGCGGTGAGGCTCACAGGTCCCGCACCCGCCGCTGCCGCACGATCCAGATGAACACCGGGGCGCCGACAAAGGCCGTGACGATGCCCACGTCCATCTCGGACGGGCGGGCCACGACGCGACCGAGGACGTCGGCGCAGAGGAGAAGGATCGCCCCCGTCAGCGCCGAGAACGGCAGGAGCCAGCGATGATCGACGCCGACGAGAAGCCGGCACAGATGCGGCACTACCAGCCCGACAAAGCCGATCGGCCCACAGATGGCCGTCGTGGCGCCGCAGAGCAGCACCGCGCCGAGCGCCGCGCCGGCCCGTGCCCGGTCCACGCGCGCGCCGAGGCCCGCCGCGGCCTCGTCGCCGAGGGCGAGCAGGTTCAGGCTGCGGGCCGAGGCGAGGCAGAGCATCAGGCCGGCCGCAAGGAACGGAAGGCAGGGCAGGATCGCGTCGTAGGTCGCGCCGCCGACACCGCCCACCTGCCACGACCGCACGCCGCCCGCGATGTCGTTGCGCGGCAGCATGACCGCGACGGTCAGGGACGAGGCGGCGATGCTCGTCGCGGCACCGGCGAGCGCGAGCTTCAGCGGGGTCGCGCCGCCGCGGCCCAGCGATCCCACGGCGTAGACGAAACACGCGGCGAGACCGGCGCCGAGGATCGCGGTCCAGAGGAACGCCTCGAGCCGCGCCATGCCGAACCACGCCATGCCGAGCACCACGGCCATCGCCGCGCCGGCGTTCACGCCGAGGATGCCCGGATCGGCGAGCGGGTTGCGCGTGACGCCCTGCATCACCGCGCCGGCCAGGCCCAGAGCGGCGCCCGCCAGCACGGCCATGACCGTTCGCGGCACGCGGACCGCCACCACGGAGTGCCCGAGCGTGTCGGTATGACCCCGCAGACCGCCCGCGATCTCGGCCCATCCGACGGAGCGCGTGCCGATGCCGACCGACAGGAGACATGCCGCCGCGAGCGCGCAGATCACCACGAAGAGCCAGGCCATGCGGGCGTGCCGCACGCCGCGAAGCCCCGCCTGCGGGGATCCGGGTGCGAGTGCCCCGCTCATTCCGCCGTGCGCGCCGCGTCCGCCAGCCGGGCCACGTATTCCTCGAGCACCCATTCGATCGACAGCGGCGTGGGTGTCGCGGCGGTGCCCGCGGGATCGTTGCCGAGCAGCACGACGCCGCCACCCGCGACCGCCTGCATCCGCGACGTCAGCGGATTCTCCCGGATCCGCGCGAGAAGGTCGGGGCCGCCGTAGGTCACGAGGATGTCGACATCCGCGAAATCGTCGATCCGCTCGGCGCTGATCTCGCCCGAGAACCGTCCCGGTTCGCTGGCGTCCCGGACGCTCCGGGGCAGGTCGAGCCCGAGATCCGCGAGAAACCGGGTGCGGGTGTCGTTGGCGGAGTAGAAGCGGATCACGCTCAGGTCGCGCGCGTCGAGGTGGGTCACGAACATGGCCGTCTTGTCCGCGAGCGCCGGGTGCGCGGCGGTGACCTCGGCGATGCGCGCCTCGATCCGGTCGATCAGCGCTGCGCCGTCCTCGGCCCGGCCGAGCCCCGCGGCGTTGAGCCGGATCATCTCGCGCCAGCCGGTCGCCCAGGCGCCGTCCGCGTGCGGAATGACCGGCGCGATCCGGCTCAGGATGTCGTAGTCCTGCCGGCTGAGACCGGAATAGGCCGCGAGAATGACGTCCGGGCGGCTGGCGGCGACCGCCTCGAAATCGATCCCGTCCCCCTCGTCGAAGAGCTGCGGCGCGGGCGCGCCGAGCTCCGCGAGCCGCTCCGCCACCCACGGCAGTACTCCGTCGCCGTCATCGTCGCCGAAATTGGCCCGCGCGAAGCCGACCGGGACGATGCCGAGCGCGAGCGGCACCTCGTGGTTCGCCCAGGCCACCGTCGCGACGCGGTCGGGCTGCCGCTCGATCGTGGTCGTCCCGAAGGAATGCTCGACAGTGACCGGAAAACCTTCGGCCGCCGGGCGGGTCGGCGAAACCAGGGCGAGAAGGGCCGCGACGGCCCCGAGGAATGCGACGCGCGACATGGTGGCGGCTCCTGATATCCGGCTCCGAAGACGTGGTGCGGCTTGGCTTTCCACCTCTCCCGGCGCCGGTCAAGACAACGGCGCCGCATTTCCATGTGTTTTTGTCAGGTTTCCAGAGAATCCGACAAAAACCGGCGGATCCTTCAATACGGCCGCGCCCGACCTGTGCCAGAGCGCGGGCAGCGGCGGCCCGGCAGGGACGCGCCGCGCACGGTCCGCGTGCCCGACCGCACGGACCGTGCCGGCACCAGCCAGCACAAGAAGCAAGAAGAGACCCTGGGGAACGAAGGATGAAATATCACGCCATGTCGCACCACGATCGGCCCTCAGTGCCGCGCGGTCTCCGCACCCGGCTCCTCGGCTGCAGCGCGCTCGTCTTCCTGCCCGCGGCCGTCGTCGCGCAGGAGGGCACGCTGGACGAGACCGGCGCCTACCGGCTGTCGCCGATCATCATCGACGCGGGCGCCGAGGCGGACGACGACGCGAACTCGGTGGTCGCGAGCGAACTCTGGACTGGCGGAAAGGTCGCGACCAGCATCCTCGACACGCCCGCCTCGGTGTCGGTGGTGACGCAGAAGGAGATCGAGCAGCGCAACGCGGACAAGGTCGAGGACGTGCTCGAATACACGTCGGGCATCATCACCGACTATTACGGCACAGACGACCGGAACGACTACTACCTCGTGCGCGGCTTCCAGGCGTCGACCTACCGCGACGGGCTGACGCTCGGCACCATGCGCGGCGTGCGGGAGGAGCCCTACGCCTACGAGCGGCTCGAGGTCATCAAGGGCGGCAACTCGACGCTGTTCGGCACGTCCGATCCGGGCGGGACCGTGAACTTCGTCAGCAAGTCCCCGCGCTTCGAGAGGTTCGGCGAGCTCTACGGCAGCTATGGCACGAACGAGCAGGCCGAGATCGGCTTCGATTTCGGCGACATCCTGAACGAGAGCGAGACGCTCGCTTACCGCGTGGTGGGCAAGGTGCAGGACGGAGAGCTGGAGTATCCGCATTCCCGCGACGATTCGCAGTTCTTCCTCGGCGCGGTCACCTGGGCTCCCACTGCCTATACCGAGCTGACCTTCAGCGCCGACTACCTCAAGCGCGACGGCACGCCCAACAGCGGGGGCTATCCGCTGGACCGGACCTACGACCGTGACGAGTTCTTCGGCGAGCCGAGCTTCAACTATCAGGACGTGGAACGGCTCACCCTCTCGACCGAGTTCCGCCACGAGTTCGAGAACGGCCTGAAGCTGCGCGCGAACCTGCGCTACAGCGACCTCACCGACGATTTCGGCTACGTCTACCTGTCCGACAACGCGGCGCGCACCGGATCTCTGGTCGACCGCTTCTATTTCGGCGGCGACAGCACGGCCGAGGAATGGATCGGCAACGCCATCCTGCAATACGACACGAGCTTCGGCGAGATCGACAGCAGCACGCTGGCCGGGATCGAGTTCCGCACCGCCTCGACCACCAGTTCCAGCTTCTACGGCGCCTACACGCCGATCGACGTGGAGGATCCGACCTATAGCGGACCGCCCACCGGCTACGCGCCCTACAGCGTGCAGGAGACCGACTACACGACGCGGTCGCTCTTCGCGCAGCAGAACCTGTCGTTCTCGGACCGGATCGTGGCGACCGCGGGCATCCGCCGCGACTGGCTCGAGATCGAGAACGTGGACCGGTCCACCGGCACCGCGGTCACCAGCGACGGCGACTTTGCCGAGACGTCCTACCGCGCCGCGCTGACCTACAAGATCACCGACGAGGCCTCGGCCTATGCGAGCTTCGTGCAATCGGTGGCGCCGCCCTCGATCGGCACCGAACCCGAGCGCGGCGAGCAGTACGAGGTCGGCCTGAAATATCAGCCCGCGGGCCGCAACGCGCTCTTCACCGCATCGATCTACGACCTGACCAAGAAGAACATCGTGGTGCCGGTGGTCCTGCCGAGCGGCGTGATCGAGCGGCAGACCATCGGCGAGTCGCGCGTGCGCGGGCTCGAGTTCGAGGCCAAGGCGGAGCTCACCGAGAACCTCACGCTCATCGGGTCCTATGCCTACCAGGATTCGGAGTTCGTGCGCGGCAGCGTCCGCGGCATGACGGTCGACGGCAACGAGTTCGCGACGGTGCCGAACCACCTGGCCTCGTTGTGGCTCACCTACGGCGTTCCGGGCGCCGGCGCGCGCGGCGACCTCGATCTCGCCCTGGGCGCCCGCTATGTGGGATCCTATGAATACGGGGCCTACAACGACACCGGTCGCAGCCCCGAGCAGACCTATCTCGACGCCGCGATGACCTACGAAATCGCCGAGGACACGCAGCTGCAGGTCAACGTGAGCAACCTGCTCGACCGGCAATACGTCGTGGGCCGCGGAACCGCCGACTACTACAACACCGGCCGCACGGTGAGCGTGGCGCTGCGGCGCACCTGGTGACGGGCGGGGCTCAGCCCCGGCGGCGGCGCCACGCCGCCGGGGTTTCGCCCACCACCTGCCGGAACGTCCGGGTGAGATGGGCCTGATCCGAGAAGCCGAGCCTGTCGGCCACGTCCGCGACGCCGAGCGAGGTGTCCGAGAGGAGCGCCCGGGCGTGCTCGATCCTGCGGGCCCGCTGCCACTGGTGCGGGGTCATGCCCGTGGTGTTCTTGAAGACCTGCGAGAACCAGCTTTCCGAGAGGTTCACCGCCGCGGCGAGGTGCGCCACGGGCAACCCGCGCCCTCCGCCCGCGTCGAACCGCTGGCACACCTTGCGCATCTGCGCCGCCGTCAGCCGCGCGCGCCGCGCCTCCTGCCCTTCCGCGCCGATGTCGAGGATCGCGGCGACAAGGCTGCCCGCGAGGCTCTGCGCGTAGAGGTCGGGACAGGAGGCCGCGTCAAGCTCGTCCACCAGCAGCCGCGCGATCACCTCGAGGGGCCCGGTGTCGTGCCGCTCCGCAGGCTGCGCGAGAAGCCGGAGCGCCGCGGCGCGGGACATCGCGCCCGACAGGACATCCACCGCCCAGCCGGCATCCATGTGAACGTCGAGATGCGAGAAGACGAGCGGCCGGGTGAACATGGTCTGCAATGCCATTCCGGCCGGCACGAAGATCGCCCGCGGCAGCGGGCGCGACGCCGTCCCCTCGAGCACCCGGATCGAGCTCACGTCGTCGAAGAACACGCTGATCCGGGGATTGGCCGAAACGTAGGAGCCGCGTCCGCCGGTCGCCCCTGCAGCCTCCCAGTAGGCGGGCAGGACGGTGTCGAACTGGTGCCACCGCACCGGCCCGATGCTGCGGATCTTCTCGGTCACACCTTCGAAATCATGGCGATAGCGCACGCGCAGCGCTCCGGATCGACACCTCGGATGGAATGGCTGCCGGGCGGCGCGCGGCCTCAAGGGCACGCGCCCGACGCCCGGTCCGGCTGGGTGACATATATGGATCGCGGTCCCGCGCTTGGCAAGGTGCCCGGACCGCGAGCCGAGCGATGCCGCGTCAGGGCAGGGCGTTCGCTTCCGCGATCAGGTCCACTCCCATCTGGGCGAAGAGGTCCATGTAGTCGAGCAGCACCCAGTTCTCGGCGATCCGCCCCTCGGCGCAGCGGTAGAAATCCATCACCCGCAGCGTCAGCGCGCGGGCGGTCGGAGCGACGCCCAGATAGGGGCCGCGATGGGTCATGGTCATGGAGGGCCAGCCGGACACCGCCGCGTAGTTCCCGTCGCCGATGCGGCAATAGTGGTTGCCGCCCTTGCGGTCGGGAAACGCGGTGAGGAACGCCGCGCGGTGGTCCTGCACGAAGCCGGACCAGCGGTAGTTCGATCCGATCCCGCCGGGGCCGTACCACAGCATGTCCTCGGCCCAGGTGCCGGTCGCCCCGGTCTGGTCGGCGCTGGCGAAGGTGCCGGGATCGAAGGCGTGCAGCGCCGACAGCATCCGTTCCACCACGTCGAGGCTCGCGGCGCCGTCGCCCTGCGTCGGGCACACGCCGTCATGCGTGGCGGGGCCGGGGAACAGCATCTCGGTGCCGAGCTCGCGCGGCAGGGGCATGCGGCCCGCCTGCCGCATCAGGTCCGGCAGGTCGAGGATGATGCGCGCCTCGACGATTCGTCCGTCCTCGACCCGGTAGAACTCGCCCGCTCTCAGGAATGCCAGGTGGCCCGACGGCCGCAGCCCGGCGAGCGGTCCGTGGAAGTTGCCGACATAGTGCGTGACGCTCGCCACCCAGTCGCCGCCGGTGTCGCGCCGGTTGGCGCCGCCGATGAAGATCTCGTCGCGCCGGTGCACGTGCGACAGCGCTGCGCGCAGCGGTCGCACGAACCCGTCGAGCACCGCGTCGCGGCCCTCAAGCGTCTCGAACGGCGCGGAAAGGTGGAAGCGGCACCCCTCGGAAAGCAATGCCCGGGCCTGCGCCTCGAGCGCGTCCTCGGGGGCACGGAAGAGGCCGCAAAGGCTGGAATGGAGGACGTCGCGGGCAGGGGACAGGGTCATGAAAGGCGGTCTCGGCTTTTTTGCACACGATTGCAAAAAACTCTTGCCACGCGGGGAGCGGTCTGTCTAGCCTCTTTGCAATCGTGTGCAACAGGGCCACCGCCCGTGCCGCCACAGGGAGAGGCTGATGGCCGAAATCGAGCTGCGCAACGTCTCGAAGCGATGGGGAAGCTTCGTCGGCGTCGACAGGTTCGACCTGACGATCGCCGACCGCGAGTTCCTGGTCCTGCTCGGCCCTTCGGGCTGCGGCAAGACCACGACGATGCGCATGATCGCCGGGCTCGAGGACGCGTCGGAAGGCGAGATCCGCATCGGCGGCAAGGTCGTGAACGACCTCGATCCCAAGGACCGCGACGTGGCGATGGTGTTCCAGTCCTACGGGCTCTATCCGCACCTGAACGTCTACGAGAACATCCGTTTTCCGCTCAAGGTCCGCAAGATCGACGAGGCGGTGCACGAGGAACGGGTGATGCGCGCCGCGCGCATGGTCGAGCTCGAGCCGTTCCTGCACCGCAAGCCCGCCGAACTGTCGGGCGGGCAGCGCCAGCGCGTGGCGCTCGCGCGCGCCATCGTGCGGCAGCCCAACGTCTTCCTGATGGACGAGCCGCTGTCGAACCTCGACGCCAAGCTGCGCGTCTCCACGCGGGCGCAGATCAAGAACCTGTCCCACGAGCTGCAGGTCACGACGGTCTACGTCACGCACGACCAGATCGAGGCGATGACGCTCGCCGACCGCGTCGTCGTGATGAAGCAGGGCGTCGTGCAGCAGGTCGGCACGCCCACGGAGATCTACGACCGGCCTGCCAATGTGTTCGTCGCGGGCTTCATCGGCTCGCCGGGCATGAACCTGCTCGAGGGGCAGGTCTCCGGCAGCAGCTTCACCTGCGACAACGTGCACATCGACGGTGTCGAGGCGCCGTCCGGCCGGGTGACGCTGGGCTTCCGGGCCGAGGACGCGCGGCTCGCGCAGCCTGGCGAGACCGGGCAGATCACGGCGCCGCTCTACACGATCGAGCTGCTGGGCGACGCGACCATGCTGACGGTCCGGGCCGGCGGCGGGCTCGTGTCGGTCAAGGCGCCGAAGGATGTCCGCGCCGAGATCGGCGACCGGGTGTCCTTCGTGGTACCGCCGGCGATCTGCCACCTTTTCGACGCGACCACCGAGGCACGCCTCGATGGACGCTGACGTGATGACGACCGGGGCCGCAGAAGTCCCGGCCCACCGCTCCGACGCAAGCTTCAGACCGGGTCGCCGGGACAGTCGGCCCGACACAGAGACAGGGAAACCCTCCATGATCAGGATCACGGCCCTTGCCGCCGCCGGCGCGGTCTCGCTTCTGGGAAGCGCGGCCCATGCCGAATGCAGTTTCGAGAACGACACCCCCGTCAGCCTCCTGTCCGCCGGGTTCGAGGCGTGGAAGGCGGTGTCGGACGCCATGGCCGAGTGCGGCAACTTCCAGGCCGAGCTCGACCAGGAGTTCCGCACCAAGCAGCCTGCGGCCTTCGCCGCCAATCCGTCGCTCTACGCGCTCGGCGGCGTCGCGAACGGCACGATCACGCCGCTCGTCAACGAGGGCACGATCCGGCCGCTCGACGATCTCGTGGCCGAACACGGCCAGCACCTGAACGAGAACCAGCTGATCCGCATCGACGGCCAGGTCATGGCCATCGGCATGATGGTGAACACGCAGCACCTGATGTACCGGGCCGACATCTTCGAGGACCTGGGCCTCGAGGTTCCCGAGACTTGGGACGAGGTGCTCGAGGCCGCTGCGGCGATCCGGGAGGCGGGCGTCGTCGACTACCCGCTCGGCGCCACGATGCAGACCGGTTGGAACCTGGGCCAGGACTTCGTGAACATGTTCTACGGCTTCGGCGGAGAATTCGTCGACGCGCAGAACATGCCGACGCTGAACAGCGAGGCCGGGGTCAACGCGCTCCAGATGATGAAGGCGATGACCGAGTTCATGGATCCCGAATACCTGGTGTCCGACTCGACCTACGTGCAGCAGCAGTTCCAGCAGGGCCGGATCGCCATGGCCAACCTCTGGGGCAGCCGCGCCGGCGCCATGGACAACGAGGCGGAATCGGACGTGGTGGGCCTTGTCGAGAGCGCCGCGGCGCCGAAGGCCACGGAAGACGGTCCGCCCGCCACCACGATCTGGTGGGACGGCGTCGTCGTGGCTCAGAACATCCCGGACGAGACCGCCGAGGCCGCGTTCCGCGTCGCGATGGAGGGTCTCGACCAGGAGATGGTCGAGAACAACAACGATGCCGCGGTCTGGCTGATCCCGGGCTACGAGCCGACGCGGCTCGCCCAGGGTGCCATCGCCACCCTGCAGGCCCAGCCGAACGCACGCGCCTATCCCTCGACGACCGCGATGGGGCTCATGCACACCGCGCTCGGCAACGGCGTCGCGGCGTTCCTGACCGGCGACAAGACCGCCGAGCAGACGCTCGAGGACATCGAGGCCGAGTACCTGACCGCCGCCCGAGAGGCCGGCCTCGTCGACGGCTGAGCGACCGTAGCTCCCGGGGCGGCGCCACGCGCCGCCCGTTCCCCGTCCGCAGCGCACAGGAGACCGCACGCATGAAGCCCCGTGTCTTCGCCGCCTTCGTGGCGCCGTCCCTCCTGATGATGCTGATCTTCATCGCCGCGCCGCTCGTTTCGGTCTTCGGACAGAGCTTCTACGTCACGCAGCCGGTCTACGAGCAGGTGGAGGTCGAAACCTGCACGCCGGGCTTTCCCACCGCGAACTGCGTGACCGAGACGAAGAGCCAGCCGGTCTTCGACGCGGAGGGCCGCATCGAGACGCGGACCATCTTCGTCGGGCTCGACAGCTATCGCAACCTGCTGCAGCTCGACCGGGTGGGCGGCTACCTCGCCTCCGGCGACTGGGGCGCGATCCTGAACGTCGACTTCTGGGCCGCCCTGCGCTTCACCCTGATGTTCACGCTGATCACGCTGCCCATCGTGCTTGTCCTCGGCCTGACCATCGCGCTTGCCGTCAACAACGCGGTCAAGGCGATCCGCGGCCCGGTGATCTTCATGTCGCTCCTGCCGTTCATCATCACGCCCGTGATCGGCGCGCTGTCGATCCGCTGGCTCTTCATCGGGGACGGCATCCTGACCGTGGCGCTCGAGCAGCTGCTCGACCGCGACATCGCCATGTTCGCCCAAGGCTGGACGATCGAGCTGATGATGTACTTCTACCGCGTCTGGCACGTCGCGCCCTTCGCCTTCGTCATCTTCTACGCGGGTCTGCAGACGGTGAACCAGGACACCCTCGAATCGGCGATCGTGGACGGCGCGAACCGCTGGCAGCGGCTGAAATTCGTGGTGATCCCGCATCTCGGGCCGCTCATCACCTTCGTCGCCCTCATCCACCTGATGGACGCCTACCGGGTGTTCGAGGAGATCGTGGGCTTTTCCTCGCAGAGCCACGTCATCTCGCTGCAATGGCTGACCTACGACTTCCTGCAGCCCGACGACGCCGGCAACCGTGCGATCTCGCGGGCATCCGCGTCGGCGATGCTGACCATGATCGGGATCGTGATCCTGCTGATCGCGCCGGTGCGCCGGGCATGGCGCGAACACAAGGGAGTGCGCTGATGGCCACGAACACCCTGCGCCAGCCGCTGTCGCTGCGCCTCGCCTCGGGCACGTTCCTCGCGGTCTGGTGCCTGCTGGCGATCTTCCCCATCGCCTGGATCGCGGTCATGTCCATCAAGACGCCGGTCGACGCCTTCGCCGGCAGCTTCGTGGCGGTGCTGACGGGGCCGGCGACCCGCGCGGGCGGGCAGGGGCTGTCGGTCCTCGACCTCGTGCTCGGCGGCGCGGTGGTGATCGCGCTGACACGCTGGGCCTTCACCGGCCTTCCGGGCATCGTGCGGCGCGCCACGCCCGCGGGCTGGATCGCGCTCGGCTGGATCGTGGCGGCGCTGCTCTACCTCGCGCTCTTCGGCCTCGTGGTGCTGGGGGTGCTGCCGCAGCTCCTCGACGCGCTCGACGCGGTGGCCGGGCCGCTCGGCGTGCCGGTGATCGGCGCCACCTTCGAACATTACTACGCCGTCTGGGTCGAGAACGCGTTCTGGCGCAACTTCGTCAACTCGCTGATCGTGACGGCAGGCGTCGTCACCGTGTCGCTCTTCGTCGGCACGCTCGCGGGCTACGCGCTCGCGCGCTCACCCTCGAACCTCGCCTTCTGGCTGCTGATCGCGGCGCTGATCTTCCGGGCGCTGCCGCATTCGGTCCTGGTCGCGGGGTACCTGCCGGTCTTCATCAACTCGTCGGACTGGCTGGCGCCGATCTTCGGCGAGGCGGCGCCCACGCTCTACGGCAAGCCCTATGCGGTGATCGCCGTGCTGGTCGCGATCAACCAGCCCTTCACCATCTGGATGCTGCGGTCGTTCTTCCAGAACATCCCGACCGAACTCGACGAGGCCGCGCGCGTCGACGGCTGCACCCATTTCCAGGCCTTCCGGCAGGTGATCATGCCGGTGATGTGGCCGGGGGTCATCACCACGGGCCTGTTCAGCTTCCTGCTGGCCTACAACGACTTCCTCGTCACCTCGCTGCTGCTCGACGCCCAGAACCAGACCATGGTCCCGGCCATCGCGAGCTACTTCAACCGCGAGACCACGACGACCGACCAGGTCGAGGCGATCGCCGCCGCGGTCTCGATCACCGCGCCGCTCTTCATCCTCGTCATGGTGTTCCAGCGCCAGATCGTCAGCGGCCTGACCGCGGGGGCGGTGAAGGGATGAGAGCCGTGCCCGACATCACGATGCGTCGCACCCCCGCGGGCGTCGTCCCGCCGGGCCTGGCGCCCGGCCTGCCGAAGCTCACTCTGGATCAAGGAGGCTGACATGCCTGGAGCCCGTCCCGAACAGGCCGTTCTCACCCGCGACACCGACATGACCCGGACCGAGGACACCCGCCGGGTGATCGAGGGCATGGTCGACGGCCTGAACGACCACCGCATCGACGACATCGGCGAGTATTTCGCGCCGGGGTTCCGCTGGCTGGGCAACCAGGGTTGCGGCACCAAGCACGGCCTGGCCGAGTTCCAGGAGAACTGGCAGCGGCCGTTCCAGGCGGCGTTCTCGGACAAGGTCTGCATCGACGAGGCGCGGCTTTTCATGGGCGAATGGGCCGCCGCCTTCGGCCGGCAGGAGGCCACCCATTCCGGCCCGTTCATGGGGCTCGCCCCCACCGGCAAGCGGGTCGAGATCCGCTACATGGATTTCTGGAAGGTCGAGGACGGGCGCGTCACCGACAACTGGGTGATGGTCGACTTTCCGCACGTGCTGGCCCAGCTCGGCCACGACGTCTTCGGCGGCGAAGGCTGGGAGGCCTTCGACCGCGGCGAGAAGACGCCGCCCCGTCCCGAACCCGCAGCAGCGAAGGGAGAGAGCGCATGAGCATCCGGTATCTCAAGCGTGGCAAGTCCGA
>NZ_JAME01000012.1 GCF_000521865.1 Roseivivax isoporae LMG 25204 | reverse complement strand
CGCGGCGTCGAGCGCGGCCTCTGCCGTGCCCATCGCGACGCGCGCGCTCTCGCGGTCCGCCGCGGCACGGGTCGCGGCCTCCTCGGCGCCGGCGGCCTCCTGCGCTGCGCCCCGCTGCTCGGCGAGCGTGGCGCGGAGCGTCTCGAGCTTGCCCTGCGCGCCGACGAGGGTGAGGCGCGCGGCCTCGACCTTGCGGGCCTCGGCCTCGACCGCCTCGGCGTGACGCTGCGCGGCGGCATGCGCCGCCGTTGCCTCGGCCAGCCTGCGGCGGCGGGTCTCGGCCGCGTCGGGCGCCTCGATCTCGGCCAGATCACGGCGCAGCCGGCGGCGGGTGTCGAGCGCGTCGTGCAGGGCGTGTGCCGTCGCGTCCAGCGCGTCGCGCCGTTCGGTCGCCGCGGCCACGCGGTCCTGCGCGGCTTTGAGCGGGCCGCCGACCCGCGGTCGGCCGGTGGGGGTCACGAGCTCGCCCAGCTCGCTCCGGGCGCGGGCCAGCGCCGCGTCCATGCGCCGCCCGCCGGTCATCGCCTCGACCTCGTGGCCGACCGACGACATCAGGTCGCGCCGCGCGGCGAGCGCCGCCTCCTGGTCCTTGCGGCTGCCGCCGGCGAAGCCGGTCATACCCTGCCGCACCCAGACGAGGCCCGCCGGGCTGCCGTCGCCGCCGCCCAGCAGGTCCGCGATCCACGCCTCGGCGGCGTCTGCCTGCGCCACGAGCCGGCCGTCGCGGTGCACGGTCGCGGCGGGCTTCGACAGCCAGCGCTTGGCGAGGGTGAAACGTCCCTCCGGGGTCTCGACGTCGACCGACACCTCGGGGGCGCCGCCCGCATGGGGCTGCAGCGCCTTCACCTCCTGCGCGCGCGACCCATGAGGGGCGAAGAACAGCGCCTGCAGCGCGTCGAAGAGCGTGGACTTGCCGCGCTCGTTCGGTTCGCAGAGCACGTTCAGCCCGTCGCCGATCCCGTCGAGCCGCGCAGGCGCGGTGAAGCGGCGGACATTGTTCAGGGCGATGGCCCGCAGTTTCATGCGCTGGCGTCCTTCACGTAGGCATAGAGGCGGGCGAGTGCGTCGCGCGAGACCTCGCGGTCGGTGCGCGAGAGGTCCGGGTCGTCGGCCGCGGCCATGAGCGCGCCTGCCGCCTGCCGGAGCGCGCCCGCGCGGTCGATCTCGTCCAGGTCCGCGGGATCGTGGCGGGTCTGCAGCCCGTCGGCCGCCAGTTCGAAATGCGCGAATTCCGGCGCGACGCGGTCGGCTGCGCGGACAAGCTCGGTCCGCTCGGCAAGCCCGATCCAGCCCTCGGCACGCACCCGCAGAAGGATGTCGCGCCGCCCGGCGTCCGGCAGGACCGCCGCGAGCGCCGCGGCCGGGTCCTGTCCGTCGGACAGCGCGAGGTCGCGCTCGTCCCAGAGAAAGAGGCCGGTCTCGACCTCGGCAATATCGGGTTCGGCTCCCGCCGCCAGCGTGACGGCGAGGCAGACGCCGCGGCGCGCATGCTTGAAGCGGTCCTGCTCGGGGCTGCCGGAATAGTGCACCCTTGGTCCGACGGCCATGCGCCCGTGCCAGTCGCCGAGTGCGAGGTAGTCGAGCCCGGCGGTCCGATCGCGGTCGGGCGGGATGCTCTCGCCGCTTTCGGTGAAGTCGGTGACCCCGCCATGGGCAAGCCCGATGCGCAGCGCGCCGGCGGGGCTTTCCATCGCCGCGAGCGGTTCGCTCGGGTCGCGGCCCGAGGACCGCCAGGCGACCGGGCAGGGCAGGAGCGTCGCGCCCTCCGTCATCGCGACCGGCGCGGCCTCGGCCAGTGCGCGCACGTTGGCGGGGCCGTCGCGCCGGATCGCCTCCCACAATGGTTCGGCGTCGCGCAGGTTGTCGTGGTTGCCGGGCAGGAGCCACCAGGTCACGTCCGCGGCCGCCGCCATGGCACCGAGGGCCTGCCGCATCACGGTGTCGGACGGCGTCGCGGTGTCGAACGTGTCGCCGGCCAGCAGCACGTGGCCCGCCCCGTGCTGCCGCGCGGCGGCAGCCAGCCGGTCGATGGCGCCGTGCCGGGCCTCCATCAGGCGGCCGCGCACGTTGCCGTCGGGCGGCTCGGGGATGGTGCCGAACCGCCGGCCGAGATGCAGGTCCGAGGCGTGGATGAAGCGGAAGGTGGTCATGCGGGGCTCCGGTTGGAGGTCGTCTCGGGGGCCGCGGCGCAGGCGGTCAGATCGGCCCGTCGATCACCCGCAGCGCGTCGTCGGGCAGCGGGCGCTGCAGCGCCCGGGCCGTGTCCCAGGGCGCGTCGAGCCAGGTCTCGCGCGCCTCGGCGCTGGTCAGGATGACGGGCATCGCCTTGGGATGCACGCGCCCGACCTCGGCGTTGGGTGCGGTCGTCAGGAACGCGTAGAGGTCCGCGGTGACCGCGCCCTCCTTCAGCTTGCGGACCGAGGTCCATCCCGGCACGCAGATCCCCGCGAAGAACAGGATCTCGCCCGCTTCCCGCGGCGCGAACCATGCGGGCGCGTATCTGCCCTCGGGAGTGCGGGCCGGTTCGGAAAAGGCGGTGAACGGCACGAGGCAGCGATGCGCGGGACCGAGCCAGCGCCGCCAGTGGGGCGAGCCGGTGTTGCGCACGTTGGTCACGCCGCGGTCGACCTTCTTGCCCTCGAGCGCGAAGGCCGGCGAGGGCAGGCCCCAGCG
Source organism: Roseivivax isoporae LMG 25204 (assembly GCF_000521865.1). Taxonomy (GTDB): domain Bacteria; phylum Pseudomonadota; class Alphaproteobacteria; order Rhodobacterales; family Rhodobacteraceae; genus Roseivivax; species Roseivivax isoporae. Next base: position 120,580 of record NZ_JAME01000012.1, on the reverse strand, counting down.
CGCCTGCGCCAGTTCCGGTCCGTCCGCGCCGCGCCGCACCACGGGGGCGGCGTAGTCGGGATAGATCTCGGTCAGCTCCGGCAGGTTCCCCGCACGGTCGACGAGGCCGTCGAAAAGCTCGCGGATCGCGGCCTGGCCCTTGGACATGGAATAGAGGTTGCACACGGCCCGCCGCCCTCACTCGGCCGTCAACCGGGTCACGCCCACCGACGCCGCGCGGGCGAGTTCGGGATCGAGCGACATGGGGATGTATTCGCCGCGCCGCCAGAGCTGGCCCAGGTCGTCGTAATGGCGCGACAGGAAATGCCCCGACTGGCCGGTCGAGATGATGAAGACCGACGAATCCGGGTCGCCGAAATCGTAGACCCCCCGGTAGCCCGCGCCATGCACGTTGAGGAAGGGCTGCGGGCCGCGTCCCGCGGTGCGCCCGCGCTGGAGCGTGAAGTCGCCACCAGAGGTGGACTGGCGGATGTTCACGAAGTACCGCAGGAGCGGCACCTCGCCCAGCACGGGATGGTCGTGTGTCGCCTCGTGCGCGTCGCCCCAGCGCAGCGATTCGAGCGCCGTCCCGAAGGTCTCGTCGATCCAGACCAGCGCGTCGTCGAGCGCCTGCCGCGCGGTGTCGGTGCAGGTCTCCTCGGCGGCGGACTGCCGCACGTCGCACCACGCCGCCGCCCCGTCCACGTCGCGGAATACCCGCTCGATGAAGAGCGGCTCCACATGGTCGAACTCGCCCGCGAGCGGGCCGAGGTCGTCGCGGATCAGCCGGTCCTGCAGCGCCCGGAGCCATGCCGCGTAGATCAGCGGTTCGGGCAGGTGCTCGTTCATCTCGCCGTTCCAGTCGGCAAGGAGCTCGAGCGCCCGCTGGCGGCGCCGTTCGGGCGTGCCCTCGGGCGCGGCCTCGCCGGTGAACCAGAGGTCGGCACCGATCAGCGGCAGGAGGGTGCGCGCGGCCGGCGACACCGTGTCGAGCTGTGCCTCGATGAAGCTGTCGCGTGTATGCACGGCGCGGCCCTGCATCATCGCCTGCCAGCGCATGATCCGCTGGCTGTCGCCCCAGGCATAGCTCATGTGGTTCGGGAAGGGCCGGTCGATCACCTTGTTGTTGGTGTTGCCGACGATGCCGCCCTCGGGCGCGACGAATTCGGGGTTGTCCGCGTAGGGCAGCCGTCCCTGCCAGCGGTTCTCGGCGATCCAGCCCGGCGCGGGCAGGCGGCCGCGGCTCTGGTGGCGCGGGTCGCGTGCCGGCATGGCGCCGATCACCTTCATGGCGATGCGGCCGTCGTCGATGACGGTCAGGTTCTGCGACGGCGCGATGTAGAGCTCGGAGGCCTCGAGCGCGGCGTCGACATCGGGCGCGTGCATGAGCGCGATGGCCGCGCTCATCGACGTGTCGCTCGACGACAGCGCCGTCCAGGACAGCGACATCACGTGGCCTTCGGGCGTGATCGTGCCGAGATCGAAGGACGAGCCGGGCAGCACCGGCCCGTTCTCGGTCCAGCGCAGCGTCAGCGTGATCGGGGCTGCGTCGTTGATCTTGACGATCGAGCGGCGGGTGCGGAACGCCTTCCAGCCGTCGGGCGTGCGATATTCCTGCGGATTGTCAGGGTTCAGTTCCTCGAGGTGCAGATCCTGGTCGTCGAGATAGGAGGACGTGATCGACCAGCCGAGCGTCTCGGACCGGCCGACCATGATGGCGGGGATGCCGGGAATTGTGCCGCCGATCACCCCGCCCGAGCTGAGCTGCATCCGGGCGAGATACCAGATGGACGGCGCGGTGAAGCCGAGATGCGGATCGCCCGCGAGCAGCGTGCCGCCGCCGGCCGAACGGTCGGGCGCCGCGGCCCAGGCGTTCGAGGCGCCGGCGAGACCGCGCGCGGGTACCGGCCAGAGAAAATCGCCCGAGCCGTCCCCGCCGGCCATGGCGTGGCGCCGAGCGCCGGGTGCGAGGCTCGCATAGTCGGGCAGGGCGGCGATGCCCTCGCCGGGCACGTCGGGCAGGATGTCGGCCAGGCGGTCGGCATCCTCGAGCGCGAGAGATGTGCGCGCGCGCAGCACTTCCTCGGACAGGTGGCCCGAGAGCTGCAGCGCCATGAGCTTGATCAGCGCGATCGAATCCGCGGGCTGCCAGGGCGCCAGCGCCGCGTCGAACAGGAAGAATTCCGGGGCGCCGCGGCCGAGGCTGCGCCGGTTGATCTCGTCGATGCGGGCATTGACGCCGGCCGCGTACGCCTCGAGCGCGTCGCGTGTGCGGGCGTCCTGCGCCTCGACCGACGCGCGCGCGAGATTGTAGATGTCGAGCCGGCGCAGCAGCGTGTCGGTCTCGACCGTGCGGGTGCCGAAGATCTCGGAAAGCTGGCCCTGGGCGGTGCGCCGCAGGAGCATCATCTGCCACAGCCGATCCTGCGCGTGGACGTAGCCCAGCCCGAAGAACGCGTCGCGGTCCGACCGGGTGAAGATGTGCGGCACGTTCGAGTTGTCGCGCACGATCTCGACATCGGCGGTCAGCCCCTCGACGGCCACCGATCGCGTGTAGTCGGGCAGCGAATGCGAGGCGAGGTAATAGGCGAGGCCGGTCGCGGCCACCGCGAGCACGATCGCGGCCGAGGTCAGCCGCACGAGCCAACGGAAGATGTGCCGCATGACCGTTCGTCTCCTGTCCGTAAGCTGAGGCGAGGACCTGCTTTTGCACTAAACCCAACACCCGCCCTTGCCAAGGGCGGCGGCGCGGGGCGACAAAGCCCGCGCACCGGATCGTGAGGAGGTAGAAGATGGCGAAGGTCGCATTCCTGGGGCTGGGCGTGATGGGCTATCCCATGGCGGGGCACCTGCAGAAGGCCGGCCACGAGGTCACGGTCTACAACCGCACCGCGCAAAAGGCCGAGGCCTGGACACAGGCGCATGGCGGCGCGCGGGCCTCGACCCCACGCGAGGCGGCCGAGGGCGCGGCATTCGTGATGGCCTGCGTCGGCAACGACGACGACCTGCGATCGGTCTGCCTCGGGCCGGACGGCGCGCTTGCAGGGATGGCCGAAGGCGCGGTCTTCGTCGACCACACCACCGTCTCCGCGCGGGTGACGGCCGAGCTGCACGCGGCCTTCGCCGAGAAGGGCGTCGGGTTCGTGGACGCGCCGATCTCGGGCGGACAGGCCGGCGCCGAGAACGGGCAGCTCTCCATCATGTGCGGCGGCGACGCGCCGCATTACGACGCGGCGGAGCCCGTGATGTCGGTCTATGCCAAACTCTGCCGCCGCATCGGCGACAGCGGCGCCGGCCAGATGACCAAGATGTGCAACCAGATCGCCATCGCGGGGCTCGTCCAGGGCCTCAGCGAGGCGCTGCACTTCGCCGAGAAGGCAGGGCTCGACGGCCGCGCGGTGGTCGAGGTCATCAGCCAGGGCGCCGCGGGATCGTGGCAGATGGCAAACCGCTACGAGACCATGCTCGACGACCACTGGACGCACGGCTTCGCCGTCGACTGGATGCGCAAGGACCTGTCGATCTGCCTGATGGCCGCCGACGAGGTGGGCGCCTCGCTGCCGGTGACGGCGCTGGTCGACCAGTTCTACAAGGACGTCCAGAAGATGGGCGGCGGCCGCTGGGACACGTCGAGCCTGTTCAAGCGGCTGCGCGAGGCGGGCTGATCGCCGCCCCGGGGACAACGTCTGACAGGATCGTGCACGGGAGAGATGCACGTATCGCGAGTATCTCTCCACTCCGGTTGCGTGCCGCATGCGCAGGCTCGGACATGAAAGACGGGCCGCAGCACTCTGAGATAAAGAAGATTTCTTCGGTGCGCTCGCGCCCAGGGAACGGGGCGGCGCCGCGATGCCGGCCGCATCGCCCTGCAGGTGCGACCCTGCAATTGCCCATTGTGTTTCCGCTTCGGCTCGGCGTATGCTTGACGACGGGCTGCCAGAGCGGAAACGCGGTGGCAGCGCTTGACAGATTCGCTGGGCTTTGGACCGACGGTGGATATCTCCGCGGTCCTCTGGCCAGACCGATCCGGCCTTTCTGGCCACACCGAACCGCCCGGCCGCGCGAACGCGGAGGGCAAGAACGGGCGCGGGGCGCGCATCACGGCCTAATCGGCCGCACGCCACCTCCGCGTCGGAGAAGAACCGCGATGACGCGCGCACCGAGCACGAGGCAGAGGATGACGGACGACGCTCCGCGTTCCGCCGCTCTGCGCCGCATCGCCCAGACAAGACACCGCGATCCCGCGTCGGGCCCTTCGGGGCGCGGCCGCGCCATCGCGTGCAAACGGACTTCATGGCAAAGAAAATGCTCATCGACGCCACCCACGCGGAAGAGACCCGCGTCGTTGTGGTGGACGGCAACAAGGTCGAGGAATTCGACTTCGAATCCGAGAACAAGCGTCAGCTCGCGGGGAACATCTACCTCGCAAAGGTGACGCGGGTCGAACCGTCGCTGCAGGCGGCGTTCGTCGATTACGGCGGGAACCGGCACGGCTTCCTCGCCTTCTCGGAAATCCATCCGGATTACTACCAGATCCCCGTCGCCGACCGTCAGGCGCTGATGGAGGAGGAAGAGGCCGCGGCCCGTGCCGAGGCCGAGGAGGAGGGGCGCCCGAAGGCGACCCGCTCGCGCCGCCGCAGCGGAACGCGCCCCAAGGCCGAGGCCGCCGGCAAGGGCGACAAGATCGCCGCCAAGGATCCCGAGGGCGGTCGCTCGCCGGACGAGATCCGCGGGATGGAGACCATCGACCTCGACGATGCCGAGGGCGAGGACGACCAGCGGGCCGAGGCCGGCCATCCCGGCGAGGGCCTGTCGCCCATGGAGACGGTGCAGGAGACGCCCGTCGAGGAACCCGACACCCAGCCCGAGCCGCAGGACGACGCCGGGCCCCGCGAAGCCGCGATGCGTGACGACGACAGCATCGAATCCGTCGCCGACGACGACACCGAGGAAGACATCCGCCCGCCGCGCAAGACGCGGTCGCGGAAGTACAAGATCCAGGAGGTCATCAAGGTCCGGCAGATCCTGCTCGTGCAGGTCGTCAAGGAGGAGCGCGGCAACAAGGGCGCGGCGCTCACCACCTACCTCTCGCTGGCGGGCCGCTATTGCGTGCTCATGCCCAACACCGCGCGCGGCGGCGGCATCAGCCGCAAGATCACCAATGCCGCGGACCGCTCGAAGCTCAAGGAGATCGCGTCGTCGATCGACGTGCCGAAGGGCGCGGGGCTCATCATCCGCACCGCGGGCGCCAAGCGGACCAAGACCGAGATCAAGCGCGACTACGAGTACCTGCAGCGGCTGTGGGAACAGATCCGCGACCTGACCCTGCGGTCCATCGCGCCCGCCAAGATCTACGAGGAAGGCGACCTCATCAAGCGGTCGATCCGTGACCTCTACAACCGCGACATCGACGAGGTCTTCGTGGAGGGCGAGCGCGGCTACCGCATCGCCAAGGACTTCATGAAGATGATCATGCCGTCCCACGCGAAGAACGTGAAGCACTACAACGACGCGATGCCGCTCTTCGCGCGCCACCAGGTCGAATCCTACCTGTCGGGCATGTTCAACCCGACGGTGCAGCTGAAGTCGGGCGGCTACATCGTGATCGGCGTGACCGAGGCGCTGGTGGCGATCGACGTCAACTCCGGCCGGGCCACCAAGGAAGGCTCGATCGAGGAGACGGCGCTTAAGACCAACCTCGAGGCGGCCGAGGAAGTGGCGCGGCAGCTGCGCCTGCGCGATCTCGCGGGCCTCATCGTCATCGACTTCATCGACATGGACGAGCGCAAGAACAACGCCGCCGTCGAGAAGAAGCTGAAGGACAAACTCAAGACCGACCGCGCGCGCATCCAGGTGGGCCGCATCTCCGGCTTCGGCCTGCTCGAGATGTCGCGCCAGCGCCTGCGCCCGGGGATGATCGAGGCGACCACGCAGCCTTGCCCCGCCTGCCACGGCACCGGCCTCATCCGCTCGGACGACAACATGGCGCTGCAGGTGCTGCGCCAGATCGAGGAGGAAGGCGTCCGCCGCCGGTCGCGCGAGGTTCTCGTGCGGGCGCCGGTGGGCATCGCGAACTTCCTGATGAACCAGAAGCGCGAGCACATCGCGGCGATCGAGCTGCGCTACGGCATGGCCGTGCGCATCGAGGGCGATCCGTCCATGGTCAGCCCCGACTTCACGATGGAGAAGTTCAAGACCGCGACCCGGTCGGTGCCCGAGGTGACCTCGCCGGTGATCTCGGCCAATGCCGCGCTCATGGATCTCGTCGACGAGGACCAGATCGAGGACGACATCGACGAGGCCGAGGACGAGGACGACACCGCGCAGGAGACCGAGGAGAACGGAACCTCGGAGGCCGGCGAGCAGGGCGAGGGCGACCAGAAGCCGAAGCGCCGCCGCCGCCGCCGCCGGAAGTCCAAGTCGAAGGGCAATGGCGAGGGCGCGCACGACGAACGCGCGGACACGCAGTCCGAGGGCCAGGCCGACACGCCGGCGGAGGCGGCTCCGGCCGCGGCGGAGCCCGCGTCCGAGCAGGCGGAGGCCGCGCCTGTCGCGGCCGAGGCCGAAGCCCAGGCAGAGGCCGCGCCGGCTGAACAGGCGGACGCGGCTGCGGCCGAAGAGCCCGCCGAGAAGCCCAAGCGCACCCGGTCGCGGTCGCGCCGCCGCAAGGCCGATCCGGCCCCCGAGACGGATGCCGCGGCAGCAGAGCAGGCCCAGCCGGAGCCGGAGCCCGAGGCCCCGGCACCGGCGCCCGAACCGGTCGCCGAAGCCCCGGCCGAACCGGAGGCGGAGGTCCAGCCCGAGCCGGCGTCCGAGCCGGAACAGGCGGCTGCCGAACCGGCGCCGAGCGCACCGGCCCCGGCCGAGGACGCGGCCCCCGAGGCACCCCGTCGGGAGGACGAGCCCGAGGCGACGACGCCCGAGCCGCGCGAGGCCGATCTCGAGCCCGCGACGGCCGACGCCGATGCGGACGGCGACGACGGCCAGCGCAAGCCCAAGAAACGCGGCTGGTGGTCGCTCGGGCTCTGAGCCCGGCGCGGATCTCGGCGACACCGACAGGCGGCGCGTCCCGATTCCCGGGGCGCGCCGTCGGCGTTCCGGGGGCAGGGCAATTATGTCAGCAGCGCCACGGGCTTGTGACGGGCAGGGCGGGTGACGCGCCCGGTGCGATGGCATAGACAGGGCGCATGTTCGGAATCGAGATCATCGACGCGGGCCTTCTGCCCGCCATGTTCGTGGCGCTGGCCGCGGGCGTGATCTCGTTCCTGTCGCCTTGCGTCCTGCCCATCGTGCCGCCCTACCTTGCCTTCATGTCGGGCGTGTCGGTGACCGAGATGCAGGCGGGCGGGTCCGCCCGCGCCAAGGCCGGGCTCGCGGCGCTGTTCTTCGTGCTGGGGCTGTCGACTGTCTTCGTCCTCCTCGGCTTCACCGCCTCGGCCTTCGGCGCGTTCTTCCTGCAGAACCAAATCCTCCTCTCGCGCATCGCGGGGTTGGTGGTGATCGTGTTCGGCCTGCATTTCCTCGGCGTCTTCCGCATCCCGTTCCTCGACCAGGAAGCGCGGCTCGACGCGGGCGACAGCGGCGGGTCGGCCTTCGGCGCCTACATCCTGGGGCTCGCCTTCGCGTTCGGCTGGACCCCCTGCATCGGCCCGCAGCTGGGCGCGATCCTGTCGCTCGCCGCGTCCGAGGCCAACGTGGCGCGGGGCACGGTGCTGCTCGGCATCTATGCCGCGGGGCTCGGCATCCCGTTCCTGCTGGCGGCGCTGTTCCTGTCGCGGGCGATGCACCTGATGAACCGCATCAAGCGGCATATGAAGACGATCGAGCGGGTGATGGGCCTGCTCCTGATCGCGGTCGGCACCGCGCTGGTGACGGGCGCGTTCTCGGCCGTGTCGTTCTGGCTGCTCGAGACCTTCCCCGCGCTCGCCATGCTCGGCTGAGCCGGGCGCACCCCGCAGTTTCGCCTTAAACCTGCCGGAAACGGCGTGTATCCTGATACGGTTCGGTCAAGGTGGCGAGTGCAGCCGGGGTGACGGGTATGGTCGAGACGCGCCAGGACGTGAGGCGGCGCAGGGTGTTCTACATCCCGGGCTACGACCCCATCCATCCCCGCCGCTACCGCGAGCTCTACCGCACCGAGGGCAGCGCGCAGGCGCGGATCTCGGGCTACGAGATCGCGCTGAAGCCGAGGACCACAAAGGGGCCCTATGGCTGGCACGTGACCGCGCGCATGGACGGCTGCGACAGCGCGGCCGACGTGGAGGTCCTGGTCTGGTCCGACATCGTGCGCGACAGCATGTCTAACTCGATCCCCGCGACCTACGGCCAGCTCGTGCGCACGGCCTGGACCTACATCGCCTCGGGCGCGCTGCGTCGGCTCATGAGGCTGCGCAAGGGACCGGTGATCGCGGCGCTTTACCCGGTGGGCATGCTGCTGCTGCAGCTGGCGCTGGCCACGGGAACCGGCGTGGCGCTCTGGGCGGGTCTCGCCGCGGTGCTCGCCGTCCTGCCCGGGCCGCTCGGCGGGGTCCTCGGGGCCGCGGCCGGGATCGCGGCGGCGATCGGGGTCCTGCGGTGGTTCAAGCGCCGCGACGGCAGGTTCCTCGCCTACTACCTCATGCACGACTACGCCTATTCCGCGCGCTGGAAAGGGGCCAGTCCGCCGCCGCTCGAGGCGCGCATGGCCGCGTTCGGCGACGTGATCGCCGCGGCGCTCGGGACCGACGCCGACGAGGTCCTGGTGGTCGGCCATTCCTCGGGCGCGCATCTGGGCGTCTCGATCCTGGCCGACCTGGTCCGGCAGGGGCGCGTGCCGGCGTCCGGGCCGCGGCTCGCGTTCCTGTCGCTGGGGCAGGTGGTGCCCATGGTGTCGTTCCTGCCGCGCGCCGACCGCCTGCGCGCCGACCTGCACGAGCTCAGCCGCCGGGACGAGCTGACCTGGGTGGACGTGACCGCGCCGGGCGACGGCTGCGCCTTCGCGCTCTGCGACCCGGTCGCGGTGTCGGGAGTCGCACCGCCGGACAAGAAGTGGCCGCTCGTGTTTTCCGCGCAGTTCACGCGGACGCTCTCTCCGGAACGCTGGCGCGCGCTGCGCTGGCGGTTCTTCCGGCTGCACTTCCAGTATCTCTGCGCCTTCGACGCGCCGCGCGACTACGATTATTTCCGCATCACCGCGGGGCCCCTGTCGCTCGCCGCGCGGTATGACGGCCGGCCGCCCTCGGCCAGCCGGATCGACGTCGCGGTGTCGAAATACACCTCGATGGCGGCATGACCGCGCCCGTCCCCGAGACGCTCGCGGCCCCGACGCCGCCCAAGCCCGTGGCGCGGGCGGACCGCGTGTCGCTCTGGCGCTATGCCCGGCTCTTCCGGCAGGACATCCTGTCGGCACAGCCTGCGCGGCTCTACCGCGCCTGGATGGCCGAGTTCCGCACGCCGTTCTTCCGCTCGTTCCTCGTGAACCAGCCCGACCTCGTGCGCACCGTCCTGCGGGAGCGCCCGGCGGATTTCCCGAAATCCAACCGGATCGGTGAAGGCCTGCGGCCGCTTCTCGGGGACAGCGTGTTCCTGACCAACGGCGCGACGTGGGAGCGTCAGCGCCGCATCATCGACCCGGCCTTCGAGGGCGGGCGGCTGCGCGACACCTGGGCGCCCATGTGGGCCGCGGGCACCGCAGCCGCCGCGCGGCTCGGCGCCCGGGCCGGCCGCGCGGTCGAGATCGAGGCCGAGACGAGCCACGCCGCCGCCGACGTGATCTTCCGCACGCTCTTTTCGCTGCCGATCGAGGACAGTCTCGCGCAGGCCGTCTTTCGCGAGTTCCGCGCCTACCAGCGCAGCCAGCCGATCCTGAACATCGCGGCCTTCGTCCGTCTGCCGCGGATCTTCCCGCGCTTCTTCCGCCGCGACACGCGCGCGGCGGCCCGGCGGATCCGCGCGCTCATCACCGACCTGACCGAACGTCGGCGGGCCGAGATCGCGGCGGGCACAGCGCCCGACGACCTCGCCACCAAGATCATGACCACGGCTGATCCCGAGACCGGCGAGACGTTCTCGACCGCCGAGATGGTGGACCAGGTGGCGATCTTCTTCCTCGCCGGGCACGAGACCTCGGCCTCGGCGCTGGCCTGGGCGCTCTACCTGCTGGCCACGCGGCCCGACTGGCAGGGCCGCGTGGCGGCCGAGGCGCAGGACCTGACCGGCGCGGCGACGGACATGTCGCGGCTCAAGGTGGCGCGCGACGTGTTCCGCGAGGCGCTGCGCCTCTACCCGCCGGTGCCCATGATGGTGCGCGAGACGACGCGCCCCGAAAGGTTCCGCGACCGCGACCTGCCGTGCGGCGCGCAGGTGGTGCTGAGCCCCTGGCACCTGCACCGGCACGAACGTCTCTGGCACGACCCCGACGGCTTCGACCCCGGGCGCTGGGGCACCGAGGCGGGCCGCGCCTGCGCGCGCGACGCCTTCATCCCGTTCTCGGCCGGGGCGCGGGTCTGCCCGGGCGCCGGATTCGCCATGGTCGAGGGACCGCTTCTCCTCGCGCTGATCCTGCGCGACCTGCGGGTGGCGCCGGTCGCCGGGCGTGTGCCGCATCCGGTCGCGCACCTGACGGTTCGGGCGCGGGACGGCATCTGGCTGGAGCTCTCCCGCCGTTAGCGGAAACGGCGCATGCCGTTAGCGATAAACCTCGGGCAGCGATCTATCTTCGCTCCGCGCTCTCGACTAGAGCTTTGGCGCACAGGAAATCTGCCGGGAAGGGAGCGCAGTCATGGCCAAGGATACCGCCGCATTCGCCGAGATGGCCCGCCGCATGGAAACCGGCGCGGGCTTCATCGCCGCCCTCGACCAGTCCGGGGGGTCGACCCCCAAGGCGCTGCGCCTCTACGGTGTCGAAGAGAGCGAATATGACGGCGAGGAGGCCATGTTCGCCGAGATACACGCCATGCGCGCGCGCATCGTGACCGCGCCGGTCTTCACCAGCGAGAAGGTGCTGGGCGCGATCCTCTTCGAGCGCACCATGCGCGGCACGATCGAGGGCAAGCCCGTGGCCGAACTGCTCTGGCAGGACCGCGGCATCGTGCCCTTCCTCAAGATCGACAAGGGGCTCGAGGACAAGGTGAACGGCGTCCAGCTGATGAAGCCCATTCCGGGGCTCGAGGCGCTGCTCGAGGAGGCCGCGGGTTTCGGCGTCTTCGGCACCAAGGAACGCTCGGTCATCCACGAGGCCAATGCGGAGGGCGTCCGCGCCATCGTCGCGCAGCAATTCGAAGTGGCCAAGACGGTGACGAACGCCGGTCTCGTGCCGATCATCGAGCCCGAGGTCGACATCCATTCCGCCACCAAGGGCGAGGCGGAGGAGATGCTGCGTGACGTGATCCTCGAGCATCTCGACGCGCTTCCCGAGGACGAGACCGTGATGCTGAAGCTCACGATCCCGAGCGTCGACAACCTCTACGATCCGCTCGCCGATCATCCGCGCGTCCTGCGCGTGGTGGCGCTGTCGGGCGGCTATTCCACAGACGACGCCTGCGCGCGCCTCGCCCGCAACGGCAAGATGATCGCCTCGTTCAGCCGCGCGCTGACCGAGGGCCTGTCGAAGCAGCAATCGGACGCCGAGTTCAACACCGCTCTGGGTTCGAACATCGACAAGATCTACGCGGCCTCGGCCTGACAGCCCGCCCCGGGCGATCCGCCATGGCGCGGGCCGCCCGGGGCGCGCGGGGCACGTCCCTGGTCCGGGGATGTGTCCTCCCGTCGGCTCATGGCGGATGGTGCGCGTCGCCCGATCCCTTCAGCCGGCCCGCTTCACGCGGCCGGCCGCGTGGCCACCGGCGGTGACGCCACGGGCCGGAGCGAGCAGAACGTAGACCAGGACCGTCAGCAGGCCCATCATGACGGCGGCGGTGGTCAGCAGCACCGAGTGGGTCACAGAGAACGCCGCCTTGCCGGCAGCGATCACTGCTGCCCCCTGGTCGGCCGCGAGGTTCCGGCCTACGACGTAGACGTCCCCGATCGAGCGCGACGCCTGCTCGGCCAGACCGTCCGACAGCCCTTCGGGCGGGACGAGATGGTGACCGAACACCACCGACATGAAGACGCCGAAGAGGGTGATGCCGAGCCCCGTGCCAAGCTCGTATCCCGTCGCCTCGAGCGAGCCCGCGGCGCCCGCTTCGCTCGGATCCGCTGCGCCCATGATGGCGATGGACGAGGCGGTGAGCCCGATGCTGAGGGCAAGCCCGAGGACCGCGAGGAGCACCGGCACGATCGGGCCCGGATCGTGGAACTCCGTCACGGCAAGCCCGGCCAGCGCAGCCGCCGAGATGGCGAGCGACAGGCAGGCCACCGGCCTCAGTCCGAAGCGGGTGGAGAGCCAGCCCGCTACCGGTCCGCCAAGGGCGGCCGCGGCCATGATCGGGATCATGAAGATCCCGGCCTCGAGGGGCGTCTTGCCCAGCACGTATTGCAGTTCCTGCGCCAGCGTCAGCTCGACCCCGGCCAGCGATCCGCTCGCCACGATGGCCATGACGATCCCCGCGACGATCGCGGGGCGCGCGAACAGCGCGAGGTTGAGCATCGGCGCGGGACTGCGCAGCTGCAGGCGGACAAAGAGCGACAGGAGGCCCACGCCGATGGTCAGGACCAGCACGACGACGGCCGGCGACTGCTTCGCGGCGAAGCCGGCCTTGATCGCGTAGACCGCGGAGATCATGCCGAGGATCAGCAGCACCGCCTGCCCGATGGGCCAATGCCCGTGCGTGATCTCCTCTTTCCGGGGCAGCAGGAGCCAGCAGGCGGGCAGCACGACCAGCATCACCGGGACGTTGATCAGGAAGACCGACCCCCACCAGAAATGCGCGAGGAGCGCGCCGCCGATCAGCGGTCCCACGGCCGCACCCGCCGCGCCGACGGTGCCCCAGAGCCCGAGCGCCAGTCCGCGCTCGGCCTCGTCCTCGAAGCTGCGGCGGATGATGCCCAGCACGCAGGGCAGGATCATCGCGCCGCCGAGCGCCAGCAGCATCCGTGCAACGATCAGCAGGGGCGCGGTCGGCGCAAGCCCCGCGAGCGCCGAGGCGATGCCGAAGACCGCCAGCCCGGTCAGAAGGATGCGCCGGTTGCCGACCCTGTCGGCGAGGGTGCCCATCGGTACCAGAAGGCCGGCCATGAGCAGCGGATAGATGTCGATGATCCACAGCACCTGCGTGTTCGATGCCGCGAGCGCCTGGGTGAGCGTCGGCACCGCCACGTGCAGGATCGTCATGTCCAGCACGACCGGCAGGAACGCGAGCATCACCGCCAGCAGCACCAGCCAGCGCTTCGGATCGGGTGGACGGGCGGACATGTTTCACCTTGGGTCTCGTTGCAGGTCCGGATATAAATACATACGTATGGATTTCAACATCCGGATGACCGGACCGGGAGACCCCATGGGAAGAAAGCCGACGATTTCGCGCGAGGCCCTTCTGGATGTCGCCGAGGACATCGTGCGCACAGGCGGGGGCGCGGCCCTGACGATCGGGGCGCTCGCGGAGGCTGCCGGGGTGTCGAAGGGCGGGGTGCAGTACTCCTTCGCCAGCAAGGACGACCTCGTGCGCGGCCTGGTCGACCGCTGGACCGGCCAGTTCGATGCCATGCTGGGCGATCCGGCGGGTGACGATCCCGTGGCCTATGTCAGGCGTTACATCGCGGCGACGCGGGCCTCGCAGCCGGCTATGAAAGCCAAGATGGCAGGGCTGATGGTCAGCTATCTTGAGAACCCGGCCAACCGGCGGGAGACGCGGGAGTGGTATCGCGGCATCTTCGATCGGCTCGGCGGCAGCTCGGCTTCGGCGCAGGCGGCGCGCGTGGCCTTCCTGGCGGTCGAGGGGCTCTTTCTCATGCACATGAACGGGATCGACGAGGACGGCGAGTGGACCGCATTCCTCGACGATGTGGAGGCGGTCCTGGCGCGCCTGACCTCCTGAGGACGCGCGGCGCCGACGCGTCCTGCGCGCCGTTGCCGGTCGCACTCCTTCCGCGTCGGGCGGTCGAGGGGGTCAGAGAAAGGCGGTCGAGACCGCGGGAATCCAGACGACGATCAGGAGCACCGCGAGCATCACTGCGATGAAAGGCAGCGTGGCAAGGAAGATCTGTTCGACCGTGGTGTTCGGGTCATTCAACGTGTTGTGTACCGTGAAGACCGATATCCCGAAGGGCGGTGTGAGCAGGCCGATCTCGACCGCGATCACCGTGATGATCCCGAACTGGCTGAGGTCGATCCCGAGGCCCGCGGCGATGGGCGCGGCGATGGGCACCATGATGAGCAGGATCGACGTCGAATCGAGGATCATGCCCATGAGCAGCACGATCCCGGCATAGAACAGCACGAAGCCGACCGGCCCGAACCCGGACTCGGTGACAAGCCCCGAGATGGCGTTGGGCAACCCCGCGATCGAGAGCATGCGGCTGTAATAACTCGCGGCGACGAGCAGAAGCAGGATCGAGACCGAGATCACGCCGGTCTGCTTCATCACCTGCCACAGCCGGTGACGGTCGAGGCTGCGGCGCGCCAGCGCGAGCACGAAGGCCCCGAACGCGCCGATGCCGCCGGCCTCGGTGGGGGTGAAGAAGCCGGAATAGAGACCGCCGAGGACGAGGATCACCAGCAGGACGATGGGCGTCATCTTCGCCGCGATGACCGAGAGCGGCATCTGCAGGCCGGTTTCGCGGCGCCGGTCGCGGGCGGCGTCCGGATCCGTGAACACGAGGCGCGGCGCGAGCACGGACAGCACCATCAGCATGACGATGAATCCGCCCGCAAGCAGGAGCCCCGGGATGATGCCCGCCAGGAACATGCCCCCGATCGAGACCTCGGCCAGGACGCCGTAGATGATGAGCAGCAGCGACGGCGGGATCAGCATCCCGAGTACCGAGGATCCCGCGACCGTGCCGCTGGCAAAGGATGCGCGGTAGCCGTGGCGCTCCATCTCGGGCACCGCGACGCGGGTGAAGACCGCGGCCGAGGCGATGGAAACGCCGGTGACGGCGGCGAAGATCGTGTTCGCGGCGACGGTGGCGACGCCGAGACCGCAGAGCACGCGGTGCAGCAGCGCCTCCGCCACCTCGAACGTGTCGCGCCCGACATTCGAGACGCTCACGAGGAGCCCCATCAGCACGAAGAGCGGGATCGTCGCGAAGAGGTAGTCGGAGATGCCGCTATAGGCGGTCAGTTCCAGCATCCGCAGCGACAGCTCGAAATTGTCGCGGATGAGCCAGATGCCGAGGAAGGCCACGCCGAAGAGCGCGTAGGCGATCTGCATTCCGAGGATGACCAGCACGACGAGCAGGCCGATGAGCAGGAAGCCGATGGCGAGGGAGGTCATGCGGCGTCACCGTGAGGCAGGGGGGTGCGGTTCACGGCGCGGTAGAGCGCCGCGGCCGTCGCGAGCAGGGCGCCGATCACGATGATCAGCCGGAAGGGGAAGGTCGGGATGGTGAACACGCCCTGCACGCCGAAGAATTCGCCCGTCATCCAGGCGTCGATCATCTTGGGCCAGGAGGCGTAGGCGATCAGCGCGAAGACTGCAGCGCCCGCGAGGCAGAAGAGCGATTCGATGGCGCCGGCGACGCGGGCGCTGCCGCGGGCGATGCGGCGGAACAGGAAATCCGCGCGGGTGAGACGGCCCTGCATGATGGCGGCGGCAGTCTGCAGGAAGACGATCGCCACCACCGAATGGCCGGCGATCTCGGCCACGCCGGTGATCGGCGCATCGAAGAAGTTGCGGCCGATCACGTCGGCCACGATCAGCAGCATGAGGAGCCCGATCCAGACCACCCCGACCGAGGACAGGACGGCGCAGGTGGCGCCGAGCACGGCGCCCACCGGCGCGGTCGCGAACGGGGGAACGGCCTCGGGCGTGGCCCTCCGCCCGACGGGATCCGTGTCGCTGTCACTCATCTGGCCTCACCTTTCCATCGCGCCCGGGCCGCCGCGTCACCGCGGCGGCCCGGGTCGAGTCAAAGGCGGTCGCGCGCGGGCGCGACCGCGTGCCTCAGCGGCCCTCGTCCCAGGCGCGCAGCGGCTCCGCGCCACGCTCGCGCAGCGCGTCGAAATAGGCGGACAGGACACGCGTGCCCGCCTCGCCGGTCTGGTCGAGCCAGGGCTGGACGATGTCGGGCAGGCCCTCGACCCAGGCGGTCTTTTCGGCCTCGGGCAGCTCGTGGACCGTGAGGCCCGCCTCCTGCATCTCGGTCATCGCGCGCTCGGCCAGTTCGGCCACGTAGTCGCCGTGGGCGACGGAGGTGGCCGCCGAGGCGTCCTTCATGGCCTCCTGCACGGGGGCGGGCAGGCCGTCGAAGAAGTCCTTGTTCGCGGCGATGGAACCGAAATACATCGAGCCGATGCCGACCCGCGTGAGTTCGGGCGCGACCTCGTAGACCCGCGTCGGCAGGATGCCCGACGCGAAGGACAGGGTGCCTTCCGTCACGCCGGTCTGGATGTTGGTGTAGTAGGTGGTCAGTGCGCCGTCGACGGGCGTGGCCCCGGTGCCCTGAAGCCAGTTCGCGGAAGTGCCCGGCGCGTTCAGGCGACGGTTCTGCAGGTCCCCGAGCGTGCTGATCGGGAACGTCGCGTAGACGTCGTAGCTGTCGGTGATCAGCGACGAGAGCGGGACCATGTTCATGTCGGCCCAGCTCTGCGCCAGGTCCTCCTGGGTCACGTTCAGGTCGTCGAAGATCTCGATCAGCATCCGGTGGTCGGCGGTGGCGAAAGGCGTGAAGTAGGTCACGTTCTGCAGCGGCATGGTCGAGCCCTCCCAGACCGTGCCGACCATGCCGATGTCCACGATGCCGTCCTGGACCGCCTCGGCGGTGTCGGTGAACTTGTAGAGCGTGCCGGCATAGGCCTCGTTCCAGCTCACTTCGTATTCGCCGCCGGCCTCCTCGAGGATGCGGTTCACCTCCGGCTGAAAGGTGTTCTTCATCGCGTAGACCCAGATGTTCTGTTCCGGGTGCGAGGAACCGATATTGACGGTGATCGTTTGCTGCGCCTGCGCCGCGCCGGCCGTGATGGCGGCCGCGGCGACAAGCGTGAAGGTCGTGTAGGTCATGTCTCTCCTCCCGTTATCCGGGCGCTTCATGTCGCGGCGCCCGTCGCGTGTCTCAGTCCCTGATCCGGCCAAGCGCGCGCAGGATGCGCTCGGGCGTGAACGGCATCGCCGTGACCTCGCCGCCCAGGGGGCGGATGGCGTCGTTGATCGCGTTCATGATGGCGGCCGGGGCGCCGGCCGTCCCTGCCTCGCCTGCGCCCTTGGCCCCGAGAGCGCCTTCCTCCGTCGGCGTCTCGATGTGGCGAATGACCATGTCCGGCATCTCGCCCGACATGGGCACGAGGTAGTCGGCCATGGAGCCGTTGAGCATCTGCCCCTCCGCGTCGTAGCAGACCTCCTCGAACAGCGCGCCGCCGATCCCCTGCACGATGCCGCCGCGGATCTGCTCGTCCACCAGCTGCGGGTTGATGATCCGCCCACAATCCTCGACGCACCAGTGCTTGAGCAGCTTCACGAATCCGGTGTCCGGGTCGACCTCGACGAGGCTCGCCTGCACGCCGTTGGTGAAGGCGTAGGGGTAGTTCGACGTGATGTAATGGCGCGTCTGCATGAGCTCGCGCGGCAGGTCCGGAGGCAGCGTGTCGCCGCGGAAATAGACGATCCGGCCGACCTCCTCGATCGGCAGGCGGTCCTCCCCGGTCTCGGCGTCGACGATGACGCCGTCGCGGATGTCGAGCGCCGCGGCCTTGCCCTGCAGCATCGAGGCGGCGACCTCGAGGATCTGGTCGCGGAGCGCGCGGCCCGCCCGCAGCGCGGCCTCGCCGCCGATCCCGGCCCCGCGCGAGGCCCAGGTTCCGCCGCCGAAGGGCGTGACACGGGTGTCGCCGGTCACGACGCGGACCATGTGCGGCCGGATGCCCACGGCCTCGGCCACGATCTGGGCCATGATCGCCTCGGTTCCCTGGCCCTGCTCGGTCACGCCGGTCAGCGCCACCACCGAGCCGTCGGGGTCCATGCGCACCGTGCAGCCGTCCTGCGCCGAGATGCGTGCGCCGCCGATGCCGTACATGAAGGGCGAGGGGTTGGTGAGCTCGATGAAGCTCGCGATTCCGATGCCGCGATGGATGCCCTTGGCGCGCAGCTCCGCCTGCTCGGCGCGGAGCGCGTCGTAGTCCATCGCCTCGACCAGCGCATCGAGCGACTTCTCGTGGCTCAGGCCCTCGAGCTTCAGCCCCGCGACGGTCGACACCGGGTAGGCGTCGTCGCGGATCACGTTGCGGCGGCGGAACTCGACCGGGTCGATCCCCATCTCGTGCGCGGCCTTGTCCACGAGCCCCTCGGTGATCGCCACCGCGACCGGGTGGCCGACCGCGCGGTACTGCGCGCAGATGCCCTTGTTCTGGAACACCGTGCTGGAGCGCACCCGGTAGTGGTCGAAGGCGTAGGGCCCGCCGATCAGGTTGGTGACCTGAAGCCCCTCGACCGCCGAGGTGCGGGGATAGATCGAGTAGGGCCCGATCGCCGCCCAGTCGTCGACGTCGAAGCCGAGGATGCGCCCGTCGGCATCGAGCGCGATCCGGCCCGTCGCCTCGTGGTCGCGGGCGTGGATGTCGGAGAGGAAGCTCTCGAGCCGGTCGGCGGTGAACTTGACCGGGCGGCCCAGCATCTTGGACAGGGCGGCGGTCGCCACCTCGTCGGGATAGACGTGCACCTTGACCCCGAAGGAGCCGCCCACGTCGCCGCAGACCACGCGCACCCGGCTCTCGGGCAGGTCGAGATGCTTGGCGAGCAGCACCTGCAGCATGTGCGGCGCCTGGTTCGAGACATGGGCGGTCAGCTCGGCCTCGCCCGCCTTCCAGTCGGCGACGATCGCACGCGGCTCGAGCGTGACGCCGGTATGGCGGCCCGACTTGAACCAGCCTTCCACGACCTTGTGCGCGCCGGCAAAGGTGCCGTCCACGTCGCCGGCCTCGTTCGTGCGGCGAAAGCAGAGGTTGTCCTCGTAGCCCTCGTGGATGATCGGCGTGTCCGCGTCGAGGGCGGTCATCAGGTCGGTCACGGCAGGCAGCGGATCGTAGTCCACGACCACGAGATCGGCGGCGTCCTCCGCCTCGGCGCGGGTCCGGGCGACCACGGCCACGACGGGCTCGCCCAGATACCGGACCCGGTCGACGGCAAGCGCGTGCTGCGGCGGCGTCTTCATCCCCTGCAGGTGGGCGAGCTTGCCCTCCCACGGGGTGCAGATCGTGGCCATCTCGGTCCCGTCCACGATGCGCACCACGCCCTTCGCCGCCTGCGCGTCGCCAACATCGATCGAGACGATGCGGGCATGGGCATGGGGCGAGCGGACGAAGGCCACGTGGACCATGCGGGGCAGGGTGATGTCGTCGACATAGCGCCCCTGTCCGGCCACCAGCTTGCCCGCGTTGGGGCGGGGGACGGTGCGGCCGATATAGCTGTTCGGGCGGTTGGGATCGTCGAAGCGGATGGTCATTCTGTGGCCTCCCCGGCGCGGGCGCGAGCCGCGGTCTCGATCGCGTCCACGATCGCCTCGTAGCCGGTGCAGCGGCAGTAATTGCCCGACATGTGCTCGCGGATCTCGGCGCGGCTCGGCACCGTCTCGCGCTCGACGAGCGCCTTGGCGGCGACCAGCATCCCCGGCGTGCAGTAGCCGCATTGCAGCGCGTTGCGCGCCACGAAGGCCGCCTGCAGGTCGGCCACGGCACCGGTGTCGGTCAGGCCCTCGACGGTCCAGACCTCGGCCGCCTGCACCTGCGCGGCGAGCGTCAGGCAGCCGCGCACCGGCGCGCCGTCGACCAGCACCGTGCAGGCGCCGCAGACCCCGTGCTCGCAGCCCGCATGGCTGCCGGTCAGTCCGAGGTCGAGGCGCAGCACGTCGATCAGGTGCCGGCCTGCCGGGACGGTCGCCTCCACCTGTTCGCCGTTCACGGTGAAGGTCAGGTCGATGCGGTTGCGGAACGCGTCGGTCATGATGGGTCTCCCAGTTGGGCAGCGAGCCGTCCGAGCAGCACGCCCGCGAGGTGGCGGCGATAGGCGGCGGAGCCCTGCGTGTCCGAGGGCGGGTCGAGCTCGCCCCCGATGGCGGCGCACGCCGCGTCGAGATCGCCCGCGTCCAGCGCAGCCATGGCCGCGCCGCAGAGCATCGGGCGCGGCCCGGCGCCGAAGGCGACGATCCGGTGGCCCGCGGCGCGGCGCACGCCGGCCAGGCCCACGATGGCGTAGTCCCCGGCCCGGCGGGTCGCCTCCTCGATCCCGTGCCGCTCGTCTGCCGCGATGCACGGGACGGCGATGCCGGTGAGGATGTCGCCCTCGTCCAGCGCTGTCTCGAAGACATCGACGAAGAAGTCCGCCGCCGGCACCTCGCGGCGGCCGGCGGGACCCTCGACGATCAGGGTGGCGCCGAGGGCGAGGATGCAGGCGGGGAATTCCGCCGCAGGATCCGCGTGGGCGAGGGAGCCGCCGATCGTGCCGCGGTTGCGGATCGCGTCGTGGGCGATCAGCGGGACCGCCCGGGCAAGCAGCGGCGCATGTTCGGCGACGAGGGGATCGGAGCCGATGTCGACGTGGCGGGTCAGCGCGCCGATCAGCAGGTGGTCCCCCTCGACGCGGACGCCGCGCAGATCCGTGATTCCGGTGATGTCCACCAGCAGGTCACCCGCGGTCAGGCCGAGGTTCAGCGCCGCCACGAGGCTCTGTCCGCCCGCGATCACCCGTCCCATGCCGTTCGCCGCGGCGAGCAGGTCGAACGCGTGCGCAAGGTCGCGCGCCCGCGCATATCCCCCGACCGAAGCCTTCATCGATGTTCCTCCCCTGTGCCGAAGCACTGTTGAGCATGTGATCTTGATGATCTAATGCTCATTTAAAGGCTTAACTTACGATCGGGATTCGGATCAACTAAAAAGCGCTCGCCCGACCGGAGGACCGCCATGCCATCCCTTCCCGAGGACAGTCCCGACGCCGCAGCCGAGGCCGACGGGCCCCGGAGACGCCTTCCGCCAGAGGAACGGCGCGAACAGATCATCGATGCGGCGGTGCGGTTCTTCGCGGATGTCGGGCTCGACGGGAACACGCGCGACCTCGCGAAGCGGCTCGGCGTCACCCAGTCGCTGATCTTCCGCTATTTCGACAGCAAGCAGGACCTGATCGAGGCGGTCTACGGCCGGGTCTACCTCGACCGGATCTCGCCCGGCTGGGCCGCGCTGCTGCGGGACCGCTCGCGTCCCGTGAAGGAGCGCATGACGACTTTCTACCGGGAGTACGGCGAGCGCATCTTCGACCACGACTGGATGCGGATCTTCATGTTCTCGGGGCTTGCCGGGGCGGACCTGAACCGGCGCTACCTCGACCATCTCGGGCGGACGCTGCTCCTGCCGATGCTGGACGAGATCGAGGCGGAGCTTGGCTTCGCCCCGTCACCCGAGGATCTGTGGAACCTGCACGGCGGCATCGTCTACATCGGCATCCGAAAGCACATCTATCAGATGCCCGTTCCCGACGACCCGTATCCCGGGATCGAGAGGGCCATCGACAGGTTCCTCCGCGTCTGACCTTCCCACGGGCGACCGGCACCTGCGGTGGCGAGCTGCAGGTCGGTCGCGGGACGCGGCCCGGCGCAGGCTCTGCACGGTCGGGAAAATCGCAGCGCCCGGCCCGCCACAGCGCCGCGGCGGGCGCGAACCCTAGAGCGGGAACATGCAGCGGTGGCCGCGATCCCCTTCGGGAACCCAGTCCGGGACCGTTTTGCCGCATTCGGGGCGGGACCATGGGCAGCGGGGGTGGAAATCGCAGCCGGAGGGCCGGTTGACCGGGCTCGGCACTTCGCCCGACAGCGTCACCCGCGCGCCCCGGGCATCGGGGTCGGGTTCCGGGTTCGCCGACAGCAGCGCCGCGGTATAGGGATGATGCGAGTGGTCGAAGATCCGATCGGTCGGCCCTTCTTCGACGAACCGGCCCAGGTACATGATCGCCATGCGGTCGGTCACGTGGCGCACGAGGTTGAGGTTGTGCGTGATGACCAGCACCGCCACACCCGTGCGCTTCTGCACCTCGTTGAGCAGGTTCAGGACCTCGCCCTGCACCGACATGTCGAGCCCCGCCGTCGGCTCGTCGGCGATCAGGAGTTTCGGGTCGAGCGCGAGGGCGCGCGCCACGCCGACCCGCCGCGCCTGTCCGCCCGAAAGCTGGTGCGGATAGCGCGAGATGTATTCCGCGGGCAGACCCACGAGGCCCAGAAGCCGCTCGGCCTCGGCCCTGTCGCCGGTCATGCCGTGGATGCGCAAGGGTTCGGTCACCAGCGACCCGACCGTCAGCCGGGGCGAAAGCGATCCGACCGGGTCCTGCCACATCATCGACATCTGGCGCCTCAGCCGGGCCCAGTCGCGGCGCGACGCGGCCGAGATCTCCTGGCCGTCGAACCGGATGCTGCCGGAGGCCGGTTTCTTCAACCCGATCAGCGTGCGGGCGATGGTCGACTTGCCCGATCCGCTTTCGCCGACAAGTCCCAGCGTCTGCCCGGCGTCGATGCGGAACGACACGCCGCTGACCGCCTCGAAATCGTGCGGCTCGCGGCGAAGCGCGGCACGCACTCGGCCCTGCCGGGCATAGCGGATGCGCAGGTCGGTGACCTCGAGCAGGCTCATGCCGCGTCCTCCGCCGGGTCGGACAGGTGGCAGCGCACCCGCTGCCCGGCCGCTCCGGGATAGAGCGGCGGATGATCCCGCTCGCAGCGCCCCCAGGAGCGCGGGCAGCGCGCGCGGAAGGCGCAGCCGGCGGGCGGCTGACGCAGGTCGGGCAGCGTGCCGGGGATCGTCGGCAGGGTGCGGGTTGCGACCTTGATCCGGGCCGGGTCGCAATCCAGCAGCGCCTGCGTGTAGGGGTGCTGCGGATCGTGGAACAGGGCCCGCGCCGTTCCGCGCTCGACCACTTCCCCCGCATACATCACCGCCACGTCGTCACAGAGTTCCGCCACCGTGCCGAGGTGGTGCGAGACGAAGACGACCGAACAGCCGAATTTCCGTTGCAGGTCGCGCAGCAGCGCGACGATCTGCATCTCGAGCGTCGCGTCGAGCGCGGTCGTCGGTTCATCCGCGATCAGCAGATCGGGCTGCGTCAGCAGCGCCATGGCGATGCACACCCGCTGGCGCATCCCGCCCGACAGCTGGTGGGGATACGCGGCGAGCTTTGACGCGGCATCGGGGATCTGGACCTGTTCCAGGAACTCGATCGCCCGCGCGCGCTTGGCGTTGCGCCCGATACGGTCGCGGTACTGGATGTCCAGCATCTGCTGGCCGATCGTGGTCACGGGGTTCAGGGCCGTCATCGGGTCCTGGAAGATCATCGCGATCCGCGTTCCGCGGAGATCCCGCCAAGCCGAGGGCGCGAGCCGCGCGAGGTCGTGGTCCCCCATCCGGATCGCACCGCTTGCGACGCGCGCGTTTTCTGCCAGGAGCCCGATCAGCGAATAGGCGAGCGTCGATTTCCCGCAGCCGGATTCCCCGACGATCCCCAGCACCTTGCCCTTCGGCACGGTCAGGTCGATGTCGCGCAGCGCATGGATCGTGCCGCGCGGCGTCTCGAAATCCACCGACAGCCCTTCGACGGCCAGCAGCGTGTCGTCGGCCGGGGCGGCTGTTGATTGCGTGGACATCAGCCGCCCTTCCTGAGCTTGGGATCGAAGATGTCGCGCAGGGCCTCGCCCATGAAGGTGAACCCGAGCGTGACGAGGATGATCGGCACCGAGCCGCCGATCACCGGCCAGGGCGAGTTGCGGATGAAATTGTAGCCGTCGTTCAGGATCACGCCCCAGGAGGGCGTGGGCGGCCGCACCCCCATGCCGAGGAAACTCAAGCCGGCTTCGGTCGCGATCACCAACGGCACGTCCATCGAGGCGAGGATCAGCAGCGGGCCCAGCACGTTGGGCAGCACATGGACGAACAGCAGCCGCGGCATGCCGACCCCCATGGCGCGTTCGGCGAGGATGAACTCCGCGTTCTTCAGCGCCAGGGTCTGTGTCCGCACGATCCTGGCGTAGATGGGGACCGAGGTGATGGTGACCACCAGCACGACGGTGAACAGGCTGGGCCCGATGATCGTGTCGACCGCGAGGCCGAACACGATGACGGGAAACGACCGCACCGCGTCGAGGACGAGCAGCAGCAGGTTGTCCAGCCACCGCGGCCCCAGTCCCGCGATCAGTCCCAGCGCCAACCCCGCCGTCAGGGCCGCCGAAAGCGATGCGGCGGCCACGAGCATGGCGATCCGCCCGCCCGCGATGACCCGGCTGAAGATGTCGCGGCCGATATTGTCCGTGCCCAGCCAGTGGTCCGCCGACGGTGGCGCCATGCGCGGGCCAACCATGATCGCCGCCGGGTCGTAGGGCACGATCCACGGGGCGAGCAGGGCCGATCCGACGATCAGCGCGACCAGCACGACGCCGATCGCGCCGGTGCGGTTGCCCGACAGCACGCGCAGGCTGCGCGCGAGCAGCGTGGGCTCGGGGAGTGCCGCGTCGCTCATGTCAGATATCCTCGCGTTGACGCGGATCGAGCAGCGCGACCACCAGGTCCGAGATCAGCGTCGCCAGCACGATGATGCAGGTGGTGATCAGCACGGCGCCCAGAACGATGGGGTAGTTGCGTTCGTTCACCGCCCCCACCAGCAGCGCACCGATGCCGGGGCGGGCAAAGATCACCTCGACGAAGACCGCCGCCGAGAACAGGTGCGCCACGCCGGTGCCAATCAGCGTCACGGCGGGCAGGACCGCGATCTTCAGGATGTGCGACCGGGTGATGCGCCGGTCCGGCAGGCCGAAGGCGCGCGCCATGCGGACATGCGGCTGGGTCATGACCTCGAGCATCGAGGCCCGCACGATGCGCGCGATGTAGCCCACCCACGCGACGCCGATGGCGAAAGCCGGCAGGATCAGGTGCACGATACCGTCCAGAAAGCCGTCGCCGGCGCCGATCGCGGGCAGCCAACCCAGCCAGACGGCAAAGATCAGCACGGAATAGAGCGCCATCACGAAGGCCGGGATCGAGATCGTCCCGACCGAGACGACGCCCGACAGGGTGTCGAGCCAGGTGTTGCGCCGCAGCGCCGAATAGGCGCCGAGCGCGATGCCGCACGCCGCCGACCAGAGGATCGCCACTGAGATCAGGATCATCGTGTAGGGCAGCTGCTCGAACACGATCTGCGACACGGCCCGGCCGGTAAAGACGTCCTCGCCCAGATCACCGCGCAGGATGTTGGCGAAGAACATCAGGATCTGCACCGGCAGCGGCCGGTCGAGGCCCATCGCCTCGCGCGTGCGCTCGATCAGTTCGGGCGTCGCTCGGGGCCCGAGGATCATCACCGCCGGATCCCCGGGAACCACGTGCAGCATCAATGTCAGGATGGAGACCGCGACCATGACGATCACCACCGACAGGACCAGCCGTTGTGCGGTGTAGAAAAGCACGGTCGCGGTCTCCCTTGCGCTCAGACCGTGCCGTCGAAGTCGATGAACAGCGGGCGTCCGTCCGGGCGCAGCGCCGGTTCCAGCCCTTGCCGGTACATCACCGGGCTGCCTTCGTGGGTGATGAACTTGTAGGCGCCGGTCGCCTCCATGAGGTCCTGCATCTTGCGATACATCTCGGCGCGCGTGTCGGCGTCCGTCTCGCTCAGCGCGAGCTTGTGCAGCTCGTCGAATTCCGCGTTCGAGAACCGCTCCCAGTTCCAGATGCCGACCTGGTCGGACACGAACCAGCTCGACGCGTAATACGGGTCGGGCAGCATCGAGAACCGGTTGAGAACGAGCTGCATGTCCTTCCAGCGCTCGCCTTCGCTTTCCATGCCGAGCGTCCAGAACGATCCGGAATCCTGCACGTTGATCTGCGTCTGGATGCCGATCTGCGCGAGTTGCGCCTGGATCACCTCGGCCATCGTCTTCCAGACGGTGGCGTTCAGCGCGTCGATCGTCAGCGGCTCGGACGGCGGGCCGCCGGCGGCTTCGAGATATTCGCGCGCCTTGTCCAGATCGCCTGTCACGGGCACCGACGGGGTTTCGCGGTGGCCCGGCAGGCCCGGCGCGATCATGCCCGTCGCCGGGGCCGCTTCTCCGAAATACGCCGCGTCGATGATCTGTTCGGAATTGATCGCGTACTGGATCGCCTTGCGCAGGTTCTCGTCCTGCAGCGCGGGATTGTCGAGGTTCATGCCCAGCCACACGTAGTAGAGCGAGGGATACTCCTCGATCACCGTGTTCTCGGGTTCGTTGCCGCGGTAGTCCGCCAGCGAGGACAGCGTGATCTCCGTGTAGTCCAGATCGCCCGCCTCGTAGGCGCGCTCGGCGGTCTTGGTGTCGTCCATCGGCAGGATGCGGATTTCGTCGAATCCGGGCGCCTCGCCGGTCCAGTCCGGGTTCCGGACGAGGTGGACATACTGGTTGGGCCGCCATTCCTGGAGGATGTAGGGGCCGGAAAAGGCGGGGGGCGTCATGCCGAAGTTGCCGCCGTCGCCGGTGGCTTCCATCACGGCCTTTTTCGACACGATGTGCCCGGTGCCATAGGGCAGGGTGATGGTCCAGAGGGGCTGGAACGGCTCGTTCAGGACGATCACGCCCTCGTACTTGCCGGTGACGTCGACCTTGTTCAGCGGACCCCAGTCGCTTTTCACCGGGCTGTCGTGCTCCAGCACGCGCTCGAACGAAAACTTGACGTCCTCGGCGGTCATCTCGCCGTAGCCGCCGGTGAACATCAACCCTTCCTTCAGCTTGAAGCGGATGTGGGTATCGTCGACCTGCTCGATCTCTTCGGCGGCTTCCAGTTCCCAGTCCCATTCGCGGCCCGGCGTGTAGCGTATCAACTTCGAGTAGATGCAGTTCATCACGTCGACGTTGTAGCCGTTCTGGTAGAACCCGGGGTCGAGCGCATCGAGATCGGCGTAGGAGCTGACGCGCAGCACCTTGCCCGACTGCGCCCATATGCGCGAGCCGAGCGGCATCGTGGCGGCAGCAAGACCGGTCGCCGCTGCGGTTTTCAGGAACGCCCGGCGGCCGAGGTCATTTCGGAAGGCGGTGTCGGTCATGGTTGTCTTCTCCCTGCAGGGCCGTCACGCGGCCGCTCTTGTTGTTCTGGGCGCCGCGCCAAGGCGAACAGCGCGTGGCCCTATGATCCGTCCCGGAATCGCTCCGCGCAACTTCGCAAAGACCGCCGAAAGACGCAGTTCATGCGTCACTCTGCGAATGATTACCCGAGGTCACGCGGGATTTCGCAATCCCAGCTGTCCTCGTGGGCGATCCGGTCGCCCTCCTTGGCCACCAGCCGCGCCCTGACGATGAAATGCGTGGCGGTCGCGGTCATCTCGGTTTCGGTGCGGCTGGTCATCCGCCAGTCGCCGCGCGACATCTCGAGATCCCAGACGACGTGTCCCTTGAACGATCGCCAGTCGTCGCCGGTGAAGGAATAGGTCTCGACGCCGGCCGCGCCGGTGGTGATGCCGTTGTCTGCGATGCGGATGCGGCCCGAATCGTCGGTGACCGTGATGCGGGTCTCGCCCGTGGCAAGGCTCTCGGTCACCACCCAGTCCGCGCGGGCCGGCGACAGGGTCTCCGCCTGCATCGGCGGGGCGCCCCTGGGCGTGCCGAGGTCGCGCGGCGTCGGATCGTCGGTCGCCTTGCGCACCGGCAGGATCAGACGGGTATTCGCGGTGTCCACCGTCAGTTCGACGGGTTCCGGTGCGGGCCAGGCGACGGGGAAATAGCTGGTCGAGAGGGACAGCCGTAGGCGATGGCCGGCGCGGAAGGTCTGCGCCACGTGCTTGAACGGTACGGTCGCGGTATAGGTCTCGCCCGGAACCAGCGCCTCGGGCGTCTCGTGGCTGTCACGATGTGTCAGGTTCAGCAGGCCGTAGCTGACGCGCGTGGCCGCGCCGTGCGGCGCCACGTCGACCAGACGCGCAGCCACCTGCGCCACCGGTCGGTCCACGCTGAACGTGAGCTCGAGAGCCGCATCGCCCGCGATGTCCAGCGGTGCATCGAGGGGCGCGGTCTCGAACACGAGGCTGCCGGCATCGTCGCGTCGCTGGTCGACCGGCTGATCGCCGGGCATCGCATAGGAGCACCATTTGCCGCCCGCGATCCCTGTCCCCAGCGGCGACAGGATCCGTCGCGTGCCTGCGGGCCCGGCATCGAGCCCGAGCGACCCGTCGGCACCGAGGGCATACGCCGTCCGCTCGACGTTTGGCGATGGCCAGGACGGCTCCTCGATCCAGCGCCCGTCGCGGTGGGCGTAGTGGCTGGCCGGCTCCGCGTGATCCTGCAGGTACAGCCGCAACTGGGGCTCATCCATGATGCCGGTATCGATCCCCTTCAGCCAATGGTCCCACCAGCGCAGCTCCTCGGCCGCCCAGTCGATCGCGGGACCGGGCACGCCGATATGCGGGTACTTGTGCGACCATGGACCCACGAGGCCCTTCTTCGGCCCCTGCAGCGTTTCCATCAGGCGAAAGACGGTGCGGCAGTAGCCGTCTGCCCAGCCCGAGACCGCGTAGACCGGCACCTCGATGCGGGAGATGTCCTCGCAGACCGAACCGTGCTTCCAGAAGGCATCGCGGCGCTGGTGCTCGAGCCAGTTCTTCAGCCACAGGCCCGAGCCCCGGAGGCGCTGCATCCACATCTCGCGCCACTTGCCGCCGACAAGGTCGGGGTCCGGCGGCAAGGTGTTGATCGCGAACATGTTCGACGCCCACGAGATCTGATCGACCACCATCGTCCCGCCCATGTAATGGACGTCGTCCGCGTACCGGTCGTCGGTCGAGGCGATGGACACCACCGCCTTGAGTGCCGGCGGCTGAAGCGCGGCGATCTGAAGGCCGTTGAAGCCACCCCACGAGATACCGACCATGCCGACCTTGCCGTCGCACCAGTCCTGCGCGGCGATCCAGTCGATCACGTCGCAGCCGTCCTGAAGCTCCTGCGCGGTGTATTCGTCGACCATCAGCCCTTCGGACTCACCGGTGCCGCGCAGGTCGACGCGGACATAGGCATAGCCGTGCGCGGCCAGGTGGGGCGCGCGTACCGCGTCCCGCGCCAGCGTGCCGTCACCCTTGCGGTAGGGGAGGTATTCGAGGATCCCCGGGACCGGCGCCGCATCCGCGGGGCGCCATATGCGCGCGGCAAGGACGCAGCCATCGGGCAGCGTGATTTCGACATGCCGCTCTTCGATGACGTCGTGATGGCTGGTCGGTCGCTGGTCCATGCAGAGGCGCTCCCTTGACGGTGTCGGCGCCAACCTGTCATGCGCCTGCTTGCGTCACAACTTCGCGGCGCGACGCAGGTTGACATGAAAAGTGCGTCGGATAGCGTCAGATCATGATATCCGATCCGCTTCCTGCCAACCTGTCCTATGCCTGCAGCCTGTTTCCCTCGATCGCGCATGTCTGCCGTCGGATCGGGATCAACCGGCAGCAATTCAACAAGTACCTGGCTGGCGCGGTGCGTCCGTCGCGGCACAACACGCGCAAGATCTGCGATTTTTTCGGCGTCACGGAAGCGGAACTGCTGATGGAGACGCCCCGTTTCGTCGAGCTGATCTCGCTGCGGCGGCGCCCCGTGCCCGAGGCCGAGTCATCGCCGATCGGTCCCACGCTGAAACGCCTGAACCAGTTTTCCGCGCCGCTCGACCGCTATTGCGGCGCCTACTTCCGCTACTTCTTCTCCTACAGCACGCCCGGTCAGATCATTCGGTCCTTCGCGCTGCTGACCCGGCGCGACGGATACTACCTGTGGAAGAACATCGAGCGCGACAACAGCGGGCCGGCCGGGGCGCGGGACGTCTACAAGTACGAAGGGCTGGCGTTCTACCTCGGCGAACGGATCAACGTGGTGGAAAACGAGTGCCTGCTGTCGTCATCGGTGACGCAGATGATGCTCTACCCGTCCTATTCGGCCGGGATCGACTACCTGCTGGGCATCCAGACGGGCGGCCCGTTGAAGCGCGGCCGCAAACCGGCCGCCTCGCGCGTGCTGCTCGACTATCTCGGGCAGAACGTGGATCCGAAGCGCGCGCTGGCGCAGTGCGGTACCTTCGATCCGCAGACGCTCGATCCCCGGATCGTCGCGCTGGTCCGGCACGACGGCCCCCTGCACGATTCGATTTTCGAGGTCGAACAGCTGTGAACTCCGAACGCTGCGGACCACGGCGGTCTGCAGCGTCCGCCGCATTCCGAGGGCGATGAGGCTCAGAGCCCGAACGCGGCTGCCTCACCGGATTGTCGAGGTCCCACCGGAACATCGAGGCAACGGCCAGACCATTGAGACACCGGTATCCGTGCGGTTGCCGGAGGCGCGAGCGCGGCCGGTGCCGATCCATCCGAACCGATTGCTTCCGGCCGGTGCCGATGCCGGCAATCGGCCATTCGCGACGGGACTCGAGCCAAAGTGGTTGACGAAACCGGTTTCGGTGCGTTCAATGGACCCCATTGGAAGGAGAGACGGGATGACCCGCCGCATCACGCTGCGCGATCTGGCGACCGAGACCGGCCTGTCGAAGGGCACGGTGTCGCGTGCGCTGAACGGCTATCCCGACATCAGTCCTGCCACTGTCGCGCGGGTGCGGGAGGCGTCCGAGCGGATCGGATACCGTCCCCTCGCGCTGGCGCAGTCGATCCGCACGGGCCGGTCCCGTTCGATCGGACTTGTCCTGCAGATGGAGCAACACGACGCGCAGCGTCCGTTCCTTGCCGAATTCCTGCGGGGCATCACCCGGGCGGCCTCGGCGCAGGACTGGACGCTCACCGTCGCGACCGCCGAAAGCGAGGACGAGGGCCTGGAAACCTATCTGCGCCTGATCACCGAGCGGAAGGCCGACGGCTTCATCCTGCCGCGCACCCTGCGTCAGGACCCGCGCGTCGCGCTGCTGCGCGATGCGGGCTTTCCCTTCGTCCTGTTCGGACGCACCGAGGACAGCACGGAGTGCGCCTGGT
Source organism: Roseivivax isoporae LMG 25204 (assembly GCF_000521865.1). Lineage (GTDB taxonomy): Bacteria > Pseudomonadota > Alphaproteobacteria > Rhodobacterales > Rhodobacteraceae > Roseivivax > Roseivivax isoporae. The sequence goes on along the minus strand of NZ_JAME01000012.1, from coordinate 89,606 downwards.
TCGACATCCGCGGCGAGCGCGCCATGCAGCAGGCGGTGACGCGGCTCGCCACGTTCGGCCATCGGCGCATCGCGTTCATCGGTGCGGATTCGATCTATACCTACGCGACGAAGCGCCTGGACGGCTACCGTACGGGCATGACCGAGGCCGGCCTTTCGCCCTGCATCACGACGGGTCACGCCACGGCCGAGGACGGGGCGGCGGCGCTCGAGGCGCTGCTGGACGGTGACGCGCCGCCGACCGGCGTGATCTGCGCCACCGATCTCCTGGCCGTCGGAGCCGTGCGGAGTTGCCGGGCGAGGGGCCTCAAGGTCGGGCACGACATCTCGATCATCGGCTACGACGGCAGCCGCGAGGGACAGGCGATGGAGCCGCCCCTGACGACGTTCGCGGTCGACCAGGTCGCCGCGGGCACGCGGCTGGCCGAGATGCTGATCGCGCGGATCGGCGGGACCGATCCCCACGAACTGCGGGAGACGGCCGACGCCGTCCTGCGGGAAGGCGGCACGGACGGACCGCCGCCAGGAAATTGAAGCCATTTTTGGGAGGAAGACCATGACCACCACGACCCTTGCCCGGGCCCTGATGGGCACCGCGCTGACGGTGCTTGTCGCGGCACCGGCCACCGCCGACATCCGGTTCTGGACGACCGAGGAGCAGCCCGAGCGCCTCGAGCGGCAGCAGCAGCTTGCGGCAGATTTCGAGGAGGCGTCGGGAATCGCGGTCGAAGTGATCCCGGTGACCGAGAGCGATCTCGGCACGCGTGCCACCGCGGCCTTCGCGGCCGGGGACCTGCCCGACGTGATCTATCACACCCTGCAATACGCCTTGCCCTGGGTCGAGGCCGGGATCCTCGACGTCGAGGCCGCGACCGAGGTTATCGAGACGCTCGGTCCCGACACCTTCGCGCCGGGTGCGCTGGAATTCGCGTCCACCGAAGACGGCTATGCGGCCGTACCGGTAGATGGCTGGACGCAGATGATCCTCTACCGCAAGGATCTGTTCGAGGAGAACGGGCTCGAGCCGCCGAACAGCTATGCCAACGTGACCGCCGCGGTTGAGGCGCTCCACAACCCGCCGGAGATGTTCGGATTCGTCGCCGCCACGAAGGTGGACGACAACTTCATGAGCCAGGTCCTGGAACACGTGTTCCTGGCCAACGGCGCGAGCCCCGTGGGCGAGGACGGCTTCACCGGGTTCGACGAGGAGCGCACCGTCGAGGTGCTGGAGTTCTACAAGACCATCGCCGACGCCTCGCCTCCGGGCGAGCTGTTCTGGGAACAGTCGCGGACGCTCTACTTCTCTGGCGAGGCGGCGATGATCATCTGGTCGCCATTCATCCTCGACGAGCTGGCCGGGCTGCGCGACGACGCGCCGCCGACGATCAACGACGATCCCACCTCGGCCGAGCTGGCATCGAAGACCGGGATCGTCACCAGCTTTTCGGGTCCGTCCAACCCGGACGGCGCGGCCTGGGCCGATCTGCGGTATTTCGGGATCACCGTCGATGCCGACTTCGACGAGGCGCAGCAGTTCCTCGAGTTCTCCATGAGCGAGGGCTACACCCAGACGCTGGCCATCGCGCCGGAAGGCAAGTTCCCGGTGCGCCGGGGCACGCAGGAAAACCCCGAGGAATTCATCGACGCCTGGTCGCAGCTGCCCGTGGGCGTGGACCGCAAGGCGCCGCTGTCCGAGCTCTACGATCCGGCGATGATCGAGGAGATCGTGGCGGGCCTCGACACCGCGCAGCGCTGGGGCATCGAGGACGGCCAGCTGGCGCTCGCGTCGAAGATCGTCAACAGCCAGGTCATCAACCGCATCGTCCGCCAGTACATCGACGGCACCATGGATGCCGCGGCGGCCGTGCAGCAGATGAACGACGAACTCGGCTCGATCGAGTGACCGACACCATGCGCGCCGGAGCGATCCGGCGCGCATGAACCGGGCAGGGAGGACCACATGAGTAACGCCATTCCACCGAGGGGACCCGGGGCGCTGGGTCGCCGCGAGGCACGACTGGCCTGGGGGCTGCTCCTGCCGACGCTGGCCATCGTCTCGGCGGTCGTGGTGCTGCCCTTGCTCGCGATCTTCTGGATTTCCTTCAAGCCCGTGGGCCTGGCCGACCTGAGGCCGCCCGCGCCGGTCGTGCGTGAAAGCCTGCGCGGCGAAGGCGAGGATCTGCGCCTGCAATACCGCCTGCGCAATTCCTCGCGGGATGTGCCCATCACGGCCGTCACCATGAGCGACACAGTTCCGCCGGGACTGACCATCCGGCAGGCCGACGACCGCTGCGAGGTGACGGGTGCGGAGATCTTCTGCAACCTGGGGGATCTGGAGGCCGGCGGCCGGGACGAGATCGAGATCCTGGTCTCGGCACAGGGCGATCCGGACGCCTTGGGCGAACTGGCCGAAGCCAGCCCGCCGGTTCTGACCGGCAATGCTCCCAACATCCTGACCAACGCGGAATTCACGTTGGACAATTTCGCCCGCGTCTTCGACGGCGACGAGTTCTGGGGCGTGCTGGGCGTGACGCTGTTCTACGCCACCGTCGGCACCATCGGTGCGCTGGTCGTCGGCCTTTTCGCCGCCATGCTGCTCGACCGGTCGTTCCGGGGGCAGGGGGTGCTCCGCGGTCTCTACCTGTTCCCCTACGTCGCTCCGGTGATCGCGGTTGCCTTCACGTGGGTCATCCTGTTCGACCCGTTCTCTGGATCGGCCAACGCGCTGCTGATCCGGATGGGCCTGACCGACACCGCCATCAACTTCTTCGGCGACCGGCCGCTCGCGCTGATCATGGTGACGCTGTTCGAGATCTGGCGGTACTTCCCGCTGTCCTTCCTGTTCATCCTGGCCAGGATGCAGTCCATCCCCGAGGACATGTACGAGGCCGCCGACATGGACGGCGCGTCACCGTTCCAGAAGTTCTGGTACCTGTCGCTGCCGCAGCTTCTGGGCATCCTGTCGGTGCTGTTCCTGTTGCGCTTCATCTGGACCTTCAACAAGTTCGACGACATCTTCCTTCTGACCGGCGGCAATGCAGGCACGCGCACCCTGACCGTGAACGTCTACGAACAGGCCTTCGCCGTGTCGAATATCGGCGCGGGGGCGGCTGTGGCCGTGGTGATCTTCGGATGCCTGCTGCTGTTCTCGGTCTTCTTCTTCAAGCTCATCAGCCGGGAGGAAGGGCTATGAACCGCCTGCGCACCGGGTACGTTACCGCCGCTGTCCTGGGCATCCTGTGGACCTTCACGATGGCCGTGACCGTCGCCATCGCGATGTCGTTCCTGACCGGCGCGGCGTTCCGGCCCGCGCTCGTCTGGTCAGCCGTCTTCGGCGCGCTGGCCGGGGTGGCGTGCCTCCGGGGCCGGGCGGGTGCCGGGATCGCCGCAACCGGCCTGCTGGTCGCCGGGCTTCTGGGGCTCGGGCCGGTTCAGACGGACGACGTGGGCGCGCTGTCGCGCGTTCTCGGCCAAGCGATCGCGGCGGGTGCCACGGCAGCGGGGCTGCGGGCCTATCTTCGGGACCTGCCGCCGCACCGCCTGACGCGCCACGAATTCGAGGATGCGGTGATCCGCTTCCTGACCGGCTTCGGATACGTCTTCTTCACCGCGATCGTCGCCATCCCGTTCTACGTGATGGTGATGACCAGCTTGAAGAACCAGCAGCAACTCGTTCAGAATCCTCTCGATTTCAGCATCGATCTGTCCCGCGGCTGGGGGCTGTTCGACAGCTATGTCGAACTGATGACCGTGTTCAACTTCGGCTCGTACCTGTGGACCAGCTTCTACGTCGCGGTCCTGACCGTCGTGCTGACGCTGGCCTTCTCGATCCCGGGTGCCTACGCCGTCGCCCGGTTGCGGTTCCGCGGCGCGGCGGTGTTCTCCCGCTCGATCCTGCTGATCTACATGGTCCCGATGATCGTGCTCGCGCTGCCGATCTACATTGGATACTCGATGGTGGGTTTGCGCAACTCGGTGCTGGGCATCGTGCTGATCTACCCCGTGACCACCATTCCCGTCGCGCTCTACATGCTGCAAGGCTACTTCCGCGGGCTCCCGGCCGAGGTCGAGGAGGCCGGGCTGATGGACGGGCTGTCGCGCCTCGCGGTGATCTGGAAGATCACGCTGCCATTGTCGCTGCCGGCGCTGGCCTCCGTCTCGCTCTATGTCTTCATGATCGCGTGGAACGAGTTCCTGCTGGCCTTCATGCTGCTGGACGACCCCTCGAAGTTCACCCTGACACGCGGCATCGCCTCGCTCGACAGTTCGGAAATCCCGCGTCAGCACCTGATGGCGGGGTCGGTCATCGCGACATTGCCGATCATGGCGATCTTCCTCGGGCTAGAGCGGTTCATGACGCGCGGTCTGACCGCCGGGTCGGTGAAGGGATGACGCACGAGGTGATTTCGTGAGCCGCAACACACCGACGGACGAGCAACCGCGCCCGTTTCACTCCGACAGAAAGGCTGGCTGGATGTCAGACAAGGACCTCGACGCAACCGCACGCGACATCCTCGTGTCGAACGACCGCGGCGGATACACGATTCCCACCAAAGGGCTCTATCCCTTCCAGTGGAACTGGGATTCCGCCTTCGCGGCCTGGGGGTTCTCGACCTTTGACGCCGATCGCGCCTGGACCGAACTCGAGACGCTGTTCTCGGCCCAGTGGGACAGCGGCATGGTTCCGCACATCGTCTTCCACAAGGAGGATGACGGCTATTTTCCCGGTCCCGAGGTCTGGGGCACCGGAACGTCGCCGGCGACCTCCGGAATCTCGCAGCCGCCGGTGGCGGCGATCCTCGCGCGGCTGATCCACGACCGGGTGGGCGGGACCGACCGCCTGCGCGCGCTGTATCCGAAGCTCCTGGCCTGGCACCGCTGGTGGCGGGAGTGCCGCACCGTCCACGGCGTCGCCTGCATCACCCACCCTTGGGAATCCGGCCGCGACAATTGCCCCGACTGGGATCCGGGCATGGCCAATGTCGACGGATCGGACGTGGGAGCCTACCAGCGCCGCGACACCGGTCACGTGGACGCGGCCATGCGTCCCGGCAAGGACGACTACGACCGCTACCTCGCCATGGTGCAGTTCGGCCGCGCCTGCGGCTGGGACCAGGCGACCATCCGCGACGACGGCCCCTTCCTGATGGGCGATCCCGCGATCAGCTTCATCCTGATCCGCGCGAACCGCGATCTCGCGGCCATGGCCGCAACGCTGGGCGAGGACGGCAGCGAGCCCGCCCTCTGGGCGGACGAGATGGAAGCGGCGCTGCCATGGCTGTGGAACGCGGACCTTCAGGCCTATGCCGCGCGCGATGCGCGCACGGGCCGCTTTGCGTCGAACATTTCCTCGGGCGCGGCGCTGGCGCTCCTCGCCGGTGTCGAGAACGCCGCGATGGAGGCGAAGCTGGCCGAGATGTGGGACCGCGTGACCTATGGCATCCCGTCGAACGACCCGGCTGCCGCAGGTTTCGAACCCCGCCGCTACTGGCGCGGACCGACCTGGCCGGTGGTCAACGCGCTGATCGCCGTGGGCCTCGCGGATGCGGGACGCCACGAGGACGAGGCACGATTGCGTCGCGAGACCGCCGCCTTGATCCGGCAGGGCGGATTCTTCGAGTATTTCGACCCGCTGGACGGCACCGCCTGCGGTGGCGACAGGTTCACGTGGACGGCTGCCATCTGGCTGGCCTGGGCGAACAGGGAGGCTGCGTGATGGGCGCGATCCGGCTGGAAGGACTGGAAAAGTGGTTCGGCGACGTGCAGGTCATCAAGGGGATCGACCTCGATATCGCGGATGACGAGTTCATCGTCTTCGTAGGTCCGTCGGGCTGCGGCAAGTCCACTCTCCTGCGCATGATCGGCGGGCTCGAGGAAATCAGCCGCGGCAGGCTGGTGATCGATGGCCGGGACGTCACCGCGGACCCGCCGTCGAAGCGCGGGCTGTCGATGGTGTTCCAGAGCTACGCCCTCTACCCGCACATGTCGGTGCGCGAGAACATGGGGTTCTCGCTCAAGACCGGCGGTGCGCCCAAGGCCGAGATCGCCGAGAAGGTTGGCGATGCCGCGCGCATCCTCAAGCTCGAGGACTATCTCGACCGGCGGCCCAAGGTGCTTTCGGGTGGGCAGCGCCAGCGCGTGGCGATCGGCCGCTCCATCGTGCGCGACCCCACGGCCTTCCTGTTCGACGAGCCGCTGTCGAACCTCGACGCCGCCCTGCGCGTCGAGATGCGCTACGAGATCGCCAAGCTGCACCAGGCGCTGGGACGCACGATGATCTACGTCACCCACGACCAGGTCGAGGCCATGACCCTCGCCGACCGGATCGTCGTGCTGGAATACGGGACCATCGCCCAGGTGGGCACGCCGCGCGAATTGTACGAGGAACCGGCGAACCTGTTCGTGGCCCAGTTCATCGGCTCGCCGGCCATGAACATCCTTCCCTGCGCGCCGTCCGGGAACGGCGTCGCACCGCGCGGCGGCCGCCGCATCGCCGGGACCGAGACGCACGGCGGCGCGGCGAATATCGGCGTCCGCCCCGAGAACCTCGAGACGGTGTCCCCGGGCGAGGGCATGATCGATGGTACGGTGGAGGTCGTCGAGTATCTGGGAGCGGATAGCTTTCTCATCGTCCGCACCGAGGAGGCGGGCCAGATCACGGTGCGCACGGACGGCACCACGAGCGTGCGGCCCGGAGACAGGATGGGCCTCGCCGCGACGGGGAAGGTCCACTACTTCGACGAGGCGGGCCGGACACTGCGCTAGGGTCAAGGGTCAGCGGTCAGCCGCGCGTTGCGTGATCCAGCCTCCCCTCGCAGCGCGCCTGCTGCGGATGACCTTTTCTGGCTGACCGACGCGCAGAGGCAGCAGCTGCATGTCCAGGACAGGCACGGCCGCTGAGGCGCGGAACTAGCGGCGCAATTGGAGGCGATGCACACCCCTGGTGGCGATGCCCCTTGTCGTGAGGGGGAATCTGGTCGGATCGCCCCGTGGAATGCGCTCCTTGCCATTCACACCTTGAAAACTGCCGCGCTCATTCCGGTCAAGGCCGGCAGAATGCCTGCCATAGCCTGCTCGTGGAGTGGGCCGTGATGAAGGATGGGCGTCGTTGCGAAACACTGGCTAAGCCGTTCCATGATGTCCGGCGATATCGCCATCGTCCTCTCCGTCACACCGGCGACAGGAAGGTCCGGACGCTGAACGTCGGGATGCGACGGTCTTCCTCAGACCTGTAGCGAAGCGGCCAATTTGCGCCCACGGCAGAGGTGTAGTATTGCCCGGTACAGACACCATCGACGAGTGTGCCGTGGTAGCTGCGCACATCGTCGGTATTGTCCTAGGTGGTGCGCAAGATCGCGAGCGCTTCGCGGTCGATCTGACCAAGCATGTTCCCCAGCGCGCATTCGGACCTTTCAACAAGGCGTTGCAGCGCGTGACCGGAGAAGGAAACGCGCTTCATGGTGGATTTCCATGCCGCCCTTGATCCTGGGCGGCGGCCTCCCGACTGCGGGGAGCGGCCACGGCGCGCATACGCTCAAGGGCCTCGATCTCGAACCGAGCGAGGCTTTCCAGCAGCCTTTCCTGAACTTCGGGCGCAATCGCCATGGTCGTCTCCGCGTCTGCGGCGAAGACCAGGTCGCTCATCTCGGTGAGGCGGCGGGCCAGGATCTTCGCGTCGCGGAGGACATGGCTACGAAGGGAAAAGCACAGAAAAACTTTTTTCGGCCGCGTCGCGCTTTGTTTGTCCGGCCGGTCGGAGACAGCCTCGCCCCGGTCCCGTAGGGACCGGGGCAGGCGTCTGCGCCAGAAGAAGCCGGCGCGGCGGATCTCGAGGTGGGGCGGCAAGCTCCGATTCCGGGGCATGGAGATGCCCTCCCGTGCACACGTTGTGCACCGCCGTGTGCACCAGGTTGTGCACCTCGTCGTCGAGCTCCGAGTCCGGGCCTCGAAAATTCAATGATTTCAGGGGGTAGCTGGTTTTTTGGCTCCGGCGGTAGGGATCGAACCTACGACCAATTGATTAACAGTCAACTGCTCTACCGCTGAGCTACGCCGGAACACGGCGCTGCGTATAACAACCCTCTCAGGGGGCGTCCAGTGGGTCCGGTGAAGAAAATCCCGAAATATTCCGGGGCGGTTCAGACCGGCCGGAAGGGGCTCTCGGGCGCGGGGGAGCCCGCGGTGTGCACGAGGCCGCGGCCGTGGAGGTCGATGAGGTGGGCCAGCACGTTGCGCTCTGCCGCGGGCAGGAGGGCGGGGGCGGTGTCGGTGTAGACGGTGCGGGCGATGGCAGCGGCGTCGGCGGCGCCGGCGCGCAGGGCTGCGAGAATCGCGGCCTCGCGGGCGCGGCGGTGGGCGATGAGCTCGGCGAGCCGGGCGGCGGGATCGGTGACGGGCGCGCCGTGGCCGGGCAGGAAGGACGACCAGGTCCGGGACGCGAGGCGGTCGAGCGAGGCCATGAAGTCGGTCAGGTCGCCGTCGGGCGGCGAGACCAGGGAGGACGCCCAGCCCATCACGAGGTCGCCGGTGAAGAGCGTGTCGCCCAGGGCGAAGCCCAGGTGGTTGCCGAAATGGCCGGGCAGGTGCAGCGCCTCGATCTGCCAGCCGTCTCCGGCGACCAGGGCCCCGTCCGGGAGCTCCGCGTCAGGCACGAAGGCCGCGTCGACACCTTCGCCGCCGCCGAGCGTTCCGGCCGCCGCCAGCCGACGCATGGCGGCGCTCCGGCCGGCGCGGGCGTCGCCGAAGGCGAGGATCGGGGCGCCCGTCCGCGCGGCGAGGGGCCGGGCCGCGGGGGCGTGGTCGAGATGGGCATGGGTGACGAGGATGTGGGTGATGTGCTGCCCGGGGCCGAGGCTCGCGAGGATCGCGTCGAGATGCGCGGGCAGGTCGGGCCCGGGATCGATCACGGCGAGCCCGCGGGTGCCCACGAGGTAGGTGTTGGTGCCCCAGAAGGTCATGGGCGAGGGGTTCGGCGCGAGGAGGCGCACGAGCCCCGGCGCCAGCGTCTCGGGCCGCCCGGCCTCGGGCGCAGTCATGGCACGGCGGCCGGCGCGCGCGCAAAGGGCGGGCAGGCGGGTCGGGCGACAAATGCGTGTTTCCTCCGGGCGCGCATGGCCATAGCCTTAGCGCATGTCGTTCCAGTGGCTCAAACGCTATGTTCCGCGCGGTCTCTACGGCCGGGCGATCCTCATCCTGGCGCTGCCGGTGGTGGTGCTCCAGCTCGTCGTCTCGGTGGTGTTCATCCAGCGCCATTTCGAGGGCGTGACCGAGCAGCTGACCGGGCAGACCGCGCAGTCGCTGAACGCGGTGATGGCGCAGCCCGAGGATTCCGCGCTGGCCACCCGTCTCGACCTCGTGCCGGTGACCGTCGACCGGGCGGAGGTGCCGCAGAGCGATCAGCGGCGCTGGTACGATTTCTCGGGGCGGGTGGTGGTGCGCACGCTGCACGAGGAGGTTCCGGGGATCCTGCGGGTGATCCTGCCGACCGACACCGCGGCGACGATCTTCGTGGCGGATCCGGAAGGCGAGGCGATCCGGCGCTTCGACTTCCACCGCGACCGGCTGTCGGCGCCGAACCCGCACCAGCTCCTGGTGAACATGGCGGTGTTCGGCGGGCTCATGACCTTCATCGCCTATCTCTACCTGCGCAATCAGCTGCGGCCGATCACGCAGCTTGCCCAGGCGGCCGAGGCGTTCGGGCGCGGGCGGCACGTGCCCTATTCCGCCGCGGGCGCGGTCGAGGTGCGGGCGGCCGGCAACGCCTTTCTCGACATGCGGGCGCGGATCGAGCGGCAGATCGAGCAGCGCACGCTGATGCTGTCGGGCATCAGCCACGACCTGCGCACGCCGCTGACGCGGATGAAACTCGGCCTGTCCATGCTCGACGACGCGGACCGCGAACCGCTCGAGCAGGACGTGGAGGACATGCGCCGGATGGTCGATTCCTTCCTCGACTTCGTGCGCGGCAACGCCGAGGCGGGCCAGCCAGAGGAGGTCGACGTGGCCGAGTTCCTGCGGGCGGTGGTCGAGGACGCGCGGCGCGGCGGGCGCACGGTCGAGATCGGCGAGATCGAGGGCATGGGGCGCGCGACCATGCGGCCGATGGCGATCCGGCGCGCGCTCGAGAACCTGATCGGCAATGCGGTGCGCTACGGCACGCGCTGCGAGGTGTCGGTGCGGCTGAGCGAGCGGTCGCTGCGGTTCCGGGTCGAGGATGACGGGCCGGGCATCGCGCCCGAGGCGCGCGACGAGGCGTTGCGACCTTTCGTGCGGCTCGACGTGGCGCGGAACCAGGATCGCGGCACCGGCGTCGGGCTCGGGCTTGCCATCGCGGCAGACATCGCGCGCGCCCATGGCGGGGTGTTGCGGCTCGGGGATAGCCCGCGGCTGGGGGGCCTGCAGGCGGACATCGTCATCGCGCGCTGAGGCGCGGGCGCGTCACGCGCGGGTGGCGGCCGCCTTGAGGAACTCGGCGAGGGCGCCGCGGTCCACGGGCTTCTGCAGGTGCGCGATCCCGAGCGCCGCGCAGTCGCGCACCAGCGTGTCGGACCGGTCGGCGCTGACGATGGCCGTCGGGATCGCGCCGAAGCGCGCCGTCAGCAGGCGCGAGAGCTCGGTGCCCGCCGGACCCGATCCCAGCTGCTGGTCGAGGAGGGCCGCGTCCGGCACGATGTCGAGATCGTCGAGCAGCGCGAGCGTGCCGGCCGCGTCCTCGGCCTCGATCACGCTGACGCCCCAGCGTTCGAGGAGGAGCGTCATGGCGCGGCGCAGGTCGGCGTCGTTCTCGACGAGGAGGACGATGAGCGCCGCATGGGCGAGCGAGACGGGCCGCGCGGGGCCGACGGGCCGTGCGGGCGTGCCGCGCTGGCGCCCGGCGATGGGCACCGTCACCATGAAGCACGAGCCGAGGCCCGGCTGCGACCAGAGGCCCAGCGGGTGGCCGAGGCGCGCGCAGGCCCGCTCCACGATGGCGAGCCCTAGCCCCAGCCCGTCATTGCGGCTCGCGGTGCTGTCGAGGCGGCGGAACTCCTCGAAGATCGCGCTCTGGTCCTCTTCGGCGATGCCGGGGCCGGTATCCCAGACCTCGATGCGCGCGGAGCCTCCCTGCCGGCGCACGCCCACGAGCACGCGCCCGCTCTCGGTGTAGCGCACCGCGTTCGTCATCAGGTTCTGCAGGACGCGGCGCAGGTAGGAGGGATCGCTCTCCACCGTGAGCGTCGAGGGCACGATCGACAGCCGCAATCCCTTGCGGCCTGCCAGCACGCCGATCTCGTCCCGCAGCGGCAGGAGAACCTCGTTCAGCGACAGCGCCCGGATGTCGAAGCTCAGCCAGTCGGATTCGAGCTTCGAGATGTCGAGCAGGGCGCCGATCAGGTCCTCGGCGCTGTCGAGCGCCGACATCGCCTTGTCGAGGATGGCGCGGTCGGCGGGCTGGCCGATCCGGTCCGACAGCGAGGCGAGGAACAGCTTCGCCGCCGACATGGGCTGGAGGAGGTCGTGCGACGCGGCGGCGACGAAGCGGTTCTTCGAGGCGTTGGCGCGTTCCGCCGTAGCGAGCGCGTCCTCGAGTTCGAGCGTGCGCTCCATGACCCGGCTCTCGAGCGCCTCGTTCATCTCGGCGAGCCGCGCGGCGGCCTCGCGTTCGGCGGTCACGTCGGTGACGGAGATCACGAAACCGCCGTCGGGCATGCCCTGCCCGAAGACGTGCAGGACGCGGCTCGTGCCATGCCGGACCTCGAGCGAGAGCGCGCCGCCCCGGCCGCGGGTCGCCGCCCAGTCGCGGAACCCGTCGCGCGACGCGACCCCGGTAAAGTCGAAATCCGGTGACAGCCGGTCGAGCAGCGCGTCGAAGCTCGCACCGATCTGCAGCCACCGCGCGGGTACCGACAGGAGCACGCCGATGCGCCGGTTCCAGCCCACGAGCCGGCCGCCCTTGTCGAAGATCGCGACGCCCTGGTCGAGGTGGTCGAGCGTTGCGCGCACCATCCGGGCCTGGCTGTCCTTCAGGCGCTCGCGCTCCTGCCGCTCAAGCTGCACGATGTCGGTCACGTCGGTCTGCAGCACCACTGTGCCGCCGTTGCCGGTGCGGTGTTCGCTGACCTGCAGCCAGCGTCCGCCGCGCAGTTCGACGTTGAACATCACGTGGCTGTCGCGGTGCCGCTTCATCCGCTCGACCGCCCAGGCGTCGGCGCCCTGGCCCTCGGGCAGGGCCAGCACGCGGGAGCGGCTGACATGCGCCACGTAATCCTCGAAGGACAGGCCCGGCTGCAGCACGGGCACGGTGTCGCGGAAGTCGCGGCAAAAGCGCGAGTTGCTCATCACCAGGACATCGTCGGGGTCGAAGAGCGCAAAGCCTTCTCGCACCGTCTCGATCGCGTCGGCGAGGTTGCGGCGCGCGGCCTCGGCGGCCTCGTTGGCGCGGGCGAGCTGCGCGTTCGATTCGTGCAGGAGGTCGAGGGTGCGCTCGAGCTCGAGCGTGCGTTCGCGCACCCGCTTCTCGAGCAGCGCCGCGCGTTCGAACTGCGCGTAGGCCGCGCCCGACTGCGCGGTCTGGTGTTCGACCCGCGCCATGAGGGCGGCCGCGATCTTCTGCAGCTTCTCGTTCTGGCGCTCGATCGGATCGGCGGGGTTCACGAGCGACATCAGTCGAGGTCCGGCGGGTAGATCGCGACGCCGGTCAGCGTCTGGTTCACGTGCAGCGCCCCGAACTGCTCGCCGTAGGTCGAGAAACCCACGACGTTGTGCCGTCGCAGGAGGGCCGAGATCTCGCGCGTCGTCTGCACCTGTCCGGCCTCGATCCGCCGCAGGATGCAGTCGCAGCCCAGAATGTGCGCGGGCGCCTGCGGCCGTCCGAGCCGCGCGAGGCTCGTCTCGAGGTGGCGCGCCATGTCGTCATGCGTGGCCAGCGTCAGGACCATGCCCTCGTTGATCGCCGAGAAGAACACCAGCTCTCCGGTCTCGTTCACCCGCTGGATCGCCCGCACGTGGTGGCTGTCGCCGAGCCGCACCACGACCGGGTGCGCGGCAAAGGTGAACGGATCGAGCTGGTTCGGATCCTTGCCGAGCAGCCGGGCGTATTCCTGCGCGGCGGGTTCGGCGTTGATCTCCTGCACGAGGCGGCGTTCGGGATCGGCGGCGGTCACCACCATGCGCGTGTCCGTGGGTTTCAGGTGGTCCAGGCTGAAGACCTCGACCGGGCATCGGCTGCGCACAAGCGCCACGAGCGCGGCGTTCCTGTGGACCGTGCCGTTGCGCGACACGAAGGTACGGTCGAACCGCGTGCCGTCGCCCGCCGAGCCGCCGAAGAGCGGCATCGACCCGAGGCCCGAGGCCAGCATGGCCGTCAGGTGCTCCTCGCGCATGGACAGGCCGTCGACCAGCAGGAACGCGAATTCCGATCCCATGTCCGGGGCCGCCCGGTGCAGCGCCATGCGCGTCTGGATCAGCGCGTCGATCGTCTGCTGCTCGTCGAGCGCGTCAAGCGGCCCGATCACGTAGCTTCGCACCGAAAAGAGGGACGCGGGAAAGCCCACGGCGACGATCTGACCCTCCTCGTAGCCGCCCCGCCCGATCTCTCCGGCGGTGGTGCAGGCCACGACGTCGGTGTCCGGATAGCGGAAGGCCGCGGCGGCGGAGAGGGCGGCAAAGTCGCTGTCGGGCGAAGCGAAGATCGCGACGAGCGCGAAGGGACCCTCGCCGAGATCCGCGGCGAGCGTCGTCACCGGGTCGGGCTTCGATGCATCCGTCTGCGCGGTTTCGAGCGCACGCGCAGACGCCGCGGATATGTGCCGCGCGTCCTTCACGAAGTGGCCTGTCCTCCCTTGGCTGCCGCACACGATAGGCGCCGCTTGCAGCGCTTGGCAAGGCGGCGCGGGGCCGTGGTCACGACGGAGTTGGCATCATCTTCGTGAAGCGGGCGTTCTGCGCGATCAGCACCGCCTGAGTCCGGCTCTGCACCCCGAGCTTGCGCATGATGGCGGTGACATGCGCCTTGACCGTGGTCTCGGCGATCGACAGCTCGAAGGCGATCTGCTTGTTGAGCTTGCCCTCGCAGATCAGCGCCAGGATCCGTGCCTGCTGGTTCGTCAGGCTCGACAGCCGCGACAGCGCGTCGGAGGGTGCCGTCGCGTCGCCCTCGGGGTCGATGTAGCTCTCGGGGACGAAGCCGCGCCCGGCGACCACCGCCTCGAACGCGCGGCGGAAGGTGGCCTGCGGCGAATGCTTCGGCACGAAGCCGTCCGCACCGGCCTTGAGCGCGTAGGAAATCATGCGGTTGTCGGCCATGGACGAGGCGACCAGCAGCCACGCCCGCGGCGCGGCCGTGCGCAGCCGCACCAGCCCGTCGAGCCCGTTCACGTCCGGCAGGTTCAGGTCCAGCACGACGAAGTCGGGCCCGTGCGCCGCCACGAGCGCAAGCGCCTCGGCGAGCGTGCCCGCGGTGTCGATGCGCTCGAACTCCGCCAACGAGGTCAGCGTGAGCGTGAGCGCGTCGCAGAAGAGCGGATGGTCGTCGACCACCAGCGCCGAGGCTGGCATCGAGGGCGCGGACGTGGGGGCGGTTCTGCTCATGATCGGTCGGGTCCGTTCCGGCACATCGTCCTCCGAACATAGCCGCAGGTCCGCGCCCGGTCTCTAGCCGAAAGGTCGGAGGACCGGCACGGGCCTAGCGTTCCGGGATGAGACCCCGCGGGCTGAAGCGCAGCACCAGCAGCAGGATCAGTCCCATGGTCAGGAGCCGCATGTGCTGCACGCTGTCGAGCAGGTGCGCCTTGAGCCAGCCGTCCGACATGGGCGCGGTGATCAGCCCCATCAGCGCCTGTCCCATCGGTTCGACCTGCACCCAGAGGAACCAGATGATGAAGCCGCCCGCGACCGCACCGTAATTGTTGCCGGAGCCGCCCACGATCACCATCACCCAGATCAGGAAGGTGTAGCGCAGCGGCTGGTAGGTCGAGGGCGTGAGCTGTCCGTCGAGGGTCGTCATCATGGCGCCGGCGATGCCGCAGATGGCCGAGCCGAGGACGAAGACCTGCAGGTGGCGCCGGGTCACGTCCTTGCCCATCGCCCGCGCGGCAGTCTCGTTGTCGCGGATCGCGCGCATCATCCGGCCCCAGGGGCTCCGGAGGGCGAGCTGCGCGAGCACCAGCACCGCGATCAGCACGGCCGCGAAGAGGAGCGCGTAGCCCGCCTTGACGTAGAGCGTCGAGGCGGTGGTGGGATCGAGCCCCCAGCCGGCGGCGCTCTCGACGAAGCCCGGATCGCGCTGCAGGTCGATCTCGTTGGGCACCGGGCGCGGCAGGCCGATCACGTTCTTGACGCCGCGCGCCAGCCAGTCCTCGTTCTTGAGGATCGCGATGACGATCTCGGCAATCCCGAGCGTCGCGATGGCGAGGTAGTCCGAGCGCAGCCCGAGCGCGGTCTTGCCGATGATCCACGCCGCCCCGGCGGCGAGCAGCCCGCCCACCGGCCAGGCCAGCACGACCGGCAGGCCGAGCCCGCCGAGATAGCCGGAGGTCGCGGCGTTCACGCTCTCGACCGCCGCCGCGCCGGGGGCGAAGACCGCGCGGTAGAGGACGAAGCCCGCGACGAGGATCGCCGCCACTGCCCAGCCGCGCCAGGCGCGCGGCGCGCGCGTCCATGCGAGGACAGCGCAGGCCACCGACAGTGCGCCGAGCGCGAGACCCGCGAGGATCCGCAGGCCGCCCGCGGCCCAGGCCTCGCCGACGGGCGGCATGGACACCAGCACAACCGACAACCCGCCGAGCGCCACGAACCCCATGACGCCGACGTTGAAGAGTCCCGCGAACCCCCATTGCAGGTTCACTCCGAGCGACATGATCGCGGAGACGAGGCCCATGTTCAGGATCAGCAGGGCCGAGTTCCAGCTCTGCAGGACCCCCGTGCCGAGGATCAGCACGGCGACGAGGCCGAAGACGGAGACGGTGCGCAGGCTCTGGGTCATACCGATTTCCCCCGGAAGAGGCCCGTCGGCCGGAAGAGCAGTACGATCACGAGGATCATGAAGCTGACCGCGAACTTGTAGTCGGTGGCAAGGAGCTGCACGAGGCCGTCGGGTTCGAGCGGCCCGGGCAGCAGGTAGGTCAGCACCTTCTTCCACGCATAGGTCAGCCCGACCTCGGAAAAGGCGATCACGAAGCCGCCGGCGATGGCGCCGAGCGGCGAGCCGAGCCCGCCGACGATGGCCGCGGCGAAGATCGGCAGCAGCAGCTGGAAGTAGGTGAATGGCTTGTAGGTCTTGTCGAGCCCGTAGAGCACGCCCGCGATGGTGGCGAGCCCGGCGACGATGATCCAGGTCACGCGCACCACCCGCTCGGGGTCGATGCCGGACAGGAGCGCCAGGTCCTCGTTGTCGGAATAGGCCCGCATGGACTTGCCGGTCTTGGTGCGGTTGAGGAACCAGAAGAGCGCCGCGACCACGATCAGCGCGGTCACGAGCGTGATCGCCTGGGTCGACCGGATCGCCAGCGGCTCCGCGAGGCCCGTCATCTCGCGGAACTGCCGCGCGTTGATGAGAAAGCGCGCGCCGTCGGCGAAGGCCTGGTCGTCGGGTCCGATGATGAACCGCGTGATGCCGTTGTAGATGAACATGACGCCCATCGAGACGATGACGAGGATCACCGGCACCGCCTTCTGCGCACGGTAGAAGCGGTAGACCAGCCGGTCGGTGGCGAGCACCAGCGCCGCGCAGCCCAAGATGCCCACCGGGATCGCGAGGAGCGCGGTCGGCAGAGGCCCGAGCGTTACGCCCGCGGCTTGCAGCCCCCAGGTCGCGAGGATCGCCACCATGGTTCCGAAGGCCATGGTGTCGCCATGCGCGAAGTTCGAGAAGCGCAGGATGCCGTAGACCAGCGTCACCCCGAGTGCGCCAAGCGCCAGCTGGCTGCCATAGGCGATGGCCGGGATCAGCACGAAGTTCGAGAGCGCCACGAAGGCGTTGAGGAAGTCCATCAGACCTGTCCCCCGGGTTGGCCGGCGCGGGTCCCGCGCGGCTGGGTCGCGAGGCGCGGACGGCAGAAAGGCATCGCCATGGTCCTCACCCGCCCAGGAAGCTGCGGCGCACGTCGGGATCGGCCAGCAAGTCCCGGCCGGTGCCGGTGTGGGCGTTGCGCCCCTGCACGAGCACGTAGCCCTTGTCGGCGATCTCGAGCGCCTGGCGCGCGTTCTGCTCGACCATCAGGACCGGCAGGCCCGAGCGCGCCACCTCGATGATGCGGTCGAAAAGCTCGTCCATGACGATGGGGCTCACGCCCGCGGTGGGCTCGTCGAGCATCAGCACCTTGGGTTTCGTCATGAGCGCGCGGCCCACAGCGACCTGCTGGCGCTGGCCGCCCGAAAGCTCGCCCGCGGGCTGGCGGCGCTTCTCCCTGAGGATGGGAAACAGGTCGAAGACCTGCTCCATGGTCTCGCGGATGTCGTCGTCGCGGATGAAGGCGCCCATCTCGAGGTTCTCCTCGACGCTGAGCGAGGTGAAGATGTTCGAGGTCTGGGGCACGAAGCCCATGCCCTTCTTCACGCGGTCCTGCGGGCTCAGCGCGCTGATGTCCTCGCCGTCGAGCCGCACCGCGCCCTCGCGCAGCGAGAGCATCCCGAACACGGCCTTCATGGCGGTGGACTTGCCGGCGCCGTTCGGGCCGACGATCACCGCGATCTCGCCCCGGTCGACGGCGATGGTGCAGCCGTGCAGGATGTCGGCGCCGCGCCCGTAGCCGCCGGTCATGGCGTCCCCGATCAGGAACGGGCCGCCCGGGGCGGGGCGCGCGCGGCCGCGGTGGCCGGGCAGGGGCGCGCCCTGGCCTGCGGGGTTGGTGATCGAGCGGTCGCGGTTGCCGCGATCGTCGTGCAACGGATCGCTCATGCCCAACCCCATGTTTCTTCTTGGCAAAAATATCCCGGGGGGTGCAGGGGGCAGAGCCCCCGCTGGCGCGGCGCCGGCATCATCACGCCGTCTCCTTGTTCTTGAGACCGGTGCCCAGATAGGCCTCGATCACGCGCTCGTCGGACTTGATCTCGGCGATCGAGCCCTCGGCCAGCACCTTGCCTTCGGCCATGACGATGACCGGGTCGCAGAGGCGGGCGATGAAGTCCATGTCGTGCTCGATGACGCAGAAGGTGTAGCCGCGTTCGCGGTTCAGCCGTTGGATCGCGTCGCCGATCGTGTTCAGCAGCGTGCGGTTCACGCCGGCGCCGACCTCGTCGAGAAAGACCACCTTGGCGTCGACCATCATCGTGCGGCCAAGCTCGAGAAGCTTCTTCTGGCCGCCCGAGAGGTTCCCCGCGAGCTCGTCCTTCAGGTGGGAAATCGTCAGGAAATCAAGGACCTCGTCTGCCTTCTTAAGCAGCGCCGCCTCCTCCTCGCGGATGCGGGCGCGGTGGACCCAGGCGGACCAGAGCGACTCGCCCGACTGCGCGCCCGGGACCATCATCAGGTTCTCGCGGCAGGTCATGGAGGAGAACTCGTGCGCGATCTGGAACGTGCGCAGGAGGCCCTTGTGGAAAAGCTCGTGCGGCGCGAGGCCGGTGATGTCCTCGCCGTCCATGGTCACGCGGCCGGACGTCGGTGGAAGAGCGCCGGCTATCACGTTGAAGAGCGTGGACTTTCCCGCGCCGTTCGGCCCCACGAGCCCGGTAATCGAGCCGGTGGCGATCTCGAGCGAGGCGCCGTCCACGGCCCGGAAGCCGCCGAAGTGGCGGTGAAGGTTTTCGACCCGGATCACTGCGTCATCCCTGTGCGGCGCGGCGTTCCGACTGCGCCGCGTCCAGATTTCTTGGCGTTCGGCACGCGGGCCGGCATGCGTGTGGCATCCGTATGGCTCGCGACCGGCTTGGACGCCGGGGGCCCGGACCGGATCCGGGCCCCCGGCCGTGTCGATCAGGCGATCAGCGGAACTCGACGGTCTCGAACGCGCCGCCGGTGATCTGGTAGTAGCGATAGGTGCCCGCGGCCTCGCCCGGTCCGATCAGCTCGACATTGGTGGCGCCCACGTAGTCGATGTCGCCGCCCTCGGCGAGGATGTCGAGGGCGCGGCCGAGTTCGCCCGGAAGGATCGGCTCGCCCGGTGCGTTCGCCACGTCCATGACGTTCGCCGCCGCCGCGGAGGAGGTCGCCTCGCCGCCCTTCGCCATGGCGAGGATCAGCAGCGCCGCCGCGTCGTAGCTCTCGCGGGTGTAGGAGCCTTCGGGGTTGAAGTCGGCCTTTTCGCCCACGAGGTCGGCGAAGGCGGTCGCGCCGTCGCCCTCGGACCACGGCACTGCGCCGTAGGAGCCCTCGAGCACGTCGCCGAGATCGGCGAGCAGCGCGTCGGAATACATCCCGTCGCCCAGCATGAAGGTCGAGAAGGCACCGGTGTCGGCGGCCGCCTGGATGATGCCCTTGCCGCCCGAATCGGCGTAGCCGAGGACCACGAGGACGTCACCGCCGGCCGAGGCCAGCGAGCCGATCTCGGCCGAGTAGTCGGCCTTGTTGTCCTCGTGCGGGGCGACCAGCGTGACGCTGCCGCCCGCGGCCTCGAAGGCGGCGACGAAGCTGTCCGACAGGCCCTTGCCGTAATCGTTGTTGGTGTAGGTCACCGCGACCGAGCTCACGCCCTCGTCCCCGAGGATGCTCGCGAGCACCTCGCCCTGGCGGGCGTCGGAGGGCGCGGTGCGGAAGAACAGGTCGTTGTCCTCGGCGTTCGAGAGACCGGGCGAGGTGGCCGAGGGCGAGATCATCGGTACGCCGTTCGGCACGGCCACGTTCGACAGGATCGCGCCGGTCACGCCCGAGCAGTCCGCGCCCATGATGGCGACGACGCCGTCGGTGGTCACGAGCCGTTCGGCCGCGGCGGTCGCGGCGGCGGAATCGACGCAGGTGCTGTCGGCCTGGACCGCGCTCAGGGTGGTGCCGCCGAGGAACTTGCCGGTCTCGTTGACTTCGGCGATGGCGAGCTCGGCGCTGGCGCCCATGGCCGGGGTCAGCGATTCGATCGGTCCGGTGAAGCCGAGGATGATGCCGATCTTCGCCTCTCCGTCCTGGGCGAATGCCGCACCTGCGGCGAGCGCGGCGACGGCGCTGGCCGAAAGAAGTCGTTTCATTGAAAGTCTCCCTGTTGGACTGCTGTCCTGGCGCGAAGCCTATGCGGCGCCTCCAGAAAAGGGAAGAGGTGTCCCGGCGGCAGAGCGTGCCGCGGCGGCACCCCCCGGGCCTATTCCTCCTCGTCCGCGCCGTCGCGGCCCGCCTGGCTGCCGCGCTCGCGGTAGGGCGTCGTGTCGTAATGCGCACGGTAGCATTTCGAGAAGTGCGAAGGGCTCGCGAAGCCGCAGGCCAGTGCCACGTTGATGACGCTCATGTCGGTCTGCATCAGGAGGTTGCGGGCCTTCTGCAGCCTGAGTTCCATGTAGTAGCGCTTGGGCGAGCGGTTGAGGTAGCGGCGGAACAGCCGTTCGAGCTGGCGCGTCGACATGCCGACGTCGCGGGCAAGGATCGCGGGGCTGATCGGCTCCTCGATATGGGCCTCCATCCGGTGGA
This sequence comes from Roseivivax isoporae LMG 25204, assembly GCF_000521865.1. Taxonomy (GTDB): domain Bacteria; phylum Pseudomonadota; class Alphaproteobacteria; order Rhodobacterales; family Rhodobacteraceae; genus Roseivivax; species Roseivivax isoporae. The sequence goes on along the minus strand of NZ_JAME01000012.1, from coordinate 69,083 downwards.
TGACCTGGCTGAGCTTGGGGTGGCGCACGCCGATGCGCGTCGGCACCGACAGCCGCTGGGTGTCCTGGTCGGTGCGGATCGCGGAATAGATCAGCTGGTCGGCCACGGCGTTGGCGAGGTCGGGCCCGTGGTCGTCGGCGACGATCTTGAGCATGAGGTCGATCGCGGCGGTGCCGCCCGCGGCGGTGAGCCGGTTGCCGTCGGCCACGAAGACCGATTTCGTCAGCGTCACCTCGTCGAATTCCTCGGCGAAGCTGTCGTGGTTTTCCCAGTGGATGGTCGCGCGCTTGCCGTCGAGAAGCCCGGCCTGCGCGAGGGTGAAGGCGCCGGTGCAGAGCGCGCCCATCTTGGGCCCGTTGCGCGCCTCGCGCCGCAGCCAGGAGAGCACGCGCCTGGTCGTGGCCTCGCGCACGTCGATGCCGCCGCAGACGAAGATCGTGTCGTCGCGCGTCGTCTCGACGAGGTCGCTGTCGGGCTGGAAGGCGGTCCCGGCCGAGCAGCGCACCGGCTGGCCGCCCTCGGACACGATGCGCCAGGCGTAGAGCGGACGGTCGGCCATGCGGTTGGCGATGCGCAGCGCCTCGACCGCGGCGGCGAAGCTCAGCAGCGTGAACTTGTCGAGAAGCAGGAACACGAAGCGGCGCGTCCGTGCGGGCGCGGCCACCTCGACGATCTGGCGCTGGCTGTCCATGGTCCTCCTGCTCCGGCCGGGGGTGGTTTGCCGCGGCGCGCCGCGGTCGCCGGCCCGTGGACCGGGCGATTCCGCCACAATCCAGAAAGCGCTACCGCCGTCAAGCCAACCACGGGATTTCGACTATGGCCAGCCCCCGGCCGGTTCTGTATAGACCTCGGACGCGTCCGCGGGGGGTGGGCGCGGGCATGATCGACCGGAGAGGACAGATGAGCGATTGGCAGAAGACGACGTGGCGCACGAAGCCCCGGGTGCAGATGCCGGACTATACGGACGCCGAGGCGCTGAGTGCCGTCGAGGCCCGGCTGTCGAAGTATCCGCCGCTCGTCTTTGCCGGTGAGGCGCGGTCGCTGAAGAAGGCGCTTGGCGCCGCCTCGCGCGGGGAGGCGTTCCTGCTGCAGGGCGGCGACTGCGCGGAGGCGTTCGACCAGTTCTCGGCCGACGCGATCCGCGACACCTTCAAGGTGATGCTGCAGATGGCCATGGTGCTGACCTACGGCGCCAAGGTGCCGGTGGTGAAGGTCGGCCGGATGGCGGGCCAGTTCGCCAAGCCCCGCTCGGCACCGACCGAGGCGCGGGACGGGCTCGAGCTGCCGTCCTACCGCGGCGACATCATCAACGAACTGGCCTTCACGCCCGAGGCGCGCATTCCCGACCCGGCGAAGATGCTGCAGGCCTACACGCAGGCGGCCGCGACGCTGAACCTGCTGCGGGCCTTTTCGACCGGGGGCTACGCGGACGTGCACCAGGTGCATGCCTGGACGCTCGGCTTCACCGAGGGCGAGAAGGCGGCCAAGTACCGCGACCTCGCCAACCGGATCTCGGACACGCTCGACTTCATGAAGGCGGCGGGGCTCGAGAGCGACACCAACCACAACCTGCGCACGGTGGACTTCTACACCAGCCACGAGGCGCTGCTGCTCGAATACGAGGAGGCGCTCTGCCGGGTCGATTCGACCTCCGGAAAGTGGCTCGCGGGGTCGGGGCACATGATCTGGATCGGCGACCGCACGCGGCAGCCGGACGGCGCGCACGTGGAATTCGCCCGCGGCGTGCTGAACCCGGTGGGGCTGAAATGCGGCCCGACGCTGTCGGCAGAGGACCTGAAGGTGCTGATGCGCCGGCTCAACCCGTCGAACGAGGCGGGCAAGCTGACGCTCATCGCGCGGTTCGGCGCGGGCAAGGTGGCCGAACACCTGCCGCGGCTCGTGCGCGCGGTGCGCGAGGAAGGCGCCCACGTCACCTGGGTCTGCGACCCGATGCACGGCAACACGATCAAGTCGGGGTCGGGCTACAAGACGCGGCCGTTCGACGCGGTTCTGCGCGAGGTGCGCGAGTTCTTCTCGGTGATGAACGCCGAGGGCGCGATCCCGGGCGGCGTGCATTTCGAGATGACCGGGCAGGACGTGACGGAGTGCACGGGCGGCGTCTATGCGGTGTCGGACGAGGACCTGTCGGACCGCTACCACACCGCCTGCGACCCGCGGCTCAATGCCTCGCAGTCGCTGGAACTGGCCTTCCTCGTGGCCGAGGAGCTGACCGCGCTGCGCGCGAAGCAGGCGGCGACGGGCTGAGGGTCGCGCCCCTCACCGGGTTCAGGGCCCGCCGCGGGGGATCGCGGCGGGCCTTTTTCGTTTCACTCGGGCCGTTCGGTAAGGAAGGCCAGCACGCGCGAGGACGCGTCGAGCCCGAGACGGTCGCGGAGGTCGGCACCGGCGGCGAGGAGCCCGGCGAGCCCGGCGGCGCCCGAGGGTGTCGAGGCGAGGCCGTGGGCGGCGGCGCGGGCGACGGCCGTGGCCGCCTCGTCCTCGGTGATGGTGGCGAAGGCGCAGGCGTCGCGGGCGAGGCCCTTCAGGGCGACGAGCGAGGGCGTCTTGCAGTCGAGCCGACCCATCGCCGACACCGGGCCCGGCGCGGTGACGGGCGCGCCCGCGGCGATCGAGGCGGCGAGGGCCGGTGCGGCCTCGGGTTCCACCACGACGATGCGGGGCGTGTCGCCCCAGAGCGCGCGGGCATGCGCCGCGACCGCGGCGGCGAGCCCGCCGACACCGGCCTGCACGAAGACGTGCGTGGGCGGCGCGGGAAGCTGCGCCGCCGCCTCGTCGGTCAGGACGAGGTAGCCCTGCATCAGGAGGTGCGGCAGGTCCGCGTAGCCGGGCCAGGAACTGTCGGACAGAAGCACATGGCCGTCGCGCCGCGCGGCATCCTCGGCTTCCTGCATGCTTTCGGCGTAGTCCGCGCCCGCGCGCACGACCTCGGCGCCTTCGGCCGCGAGCCGGTCGGCGAAGGCCGAGGGCACGGCGCGGGAAAGGAAGATGCGGGCACGGGCGCCGAAGGCCCGGGCGCCCGCGGCCACGGACAGGCCGTGGTTGCCCGCGCTCGCGGTGACATAGGTGGCGCCGCGCGCGCGGCCGCGTTCGGCGTCGACCGCGATGACCGAGGCCGCGCCCAGCGCCTTGAAGCTGCCGAGGCCCATGCGGCCGCGCTCGTCCTTGACGTGCAGCGCGGCGATGCCCGCCTCGGCGGCAAGCGCGCGCGCCTCGGCGAGCGGGGTGGGCGCATGGGCGGGACAGCGGGCGAGCAGCGCCCGCGGCGCCGCGGCATCCGCCGAGGGCCAGGGCATGGCGGCGAGATCGGGATGGTCGATCCCGCGGGAGCGGTGGGGGTTGTCGAGGATCTGCATGTCCCCGATGAGGCCCCCCGCGCGCGCCGGCGTCAATGCCGCGCGCGATGCGGGGCCGGACCCGTCAGGGGATGATGCGCGTGTACTTCGTGCCCTCGAGCGTCGCGCCGACGCGCAGGCCCGACTGGCCGAACACCACCGCGATGATCGGCGCGGTCGAGGTCGTCGTCTCGGCCGCCAGCGTCTCGCCGCCCTCGGGGATCGCGTACTCGACGTTCGCGCCCGCGGCCCAGCCGGGCGAGCGGCGGAAGTTCATGAGCGCGCTTTCCGTCATGAAGAAGAGGACATGCGCGTATTGCTGCGCGCCGATCTGCAGGCCGGCGCTGGCGCGGGTGGTCGAGTAGTAGTCGACCGTCGCGCCGTTCACGCGCAGCGCGCCGCGCCCGTAGGCGCCGCCGATCCCGAGGCCCGCCTCGGTGACGAGCGGCATCACGAGGATGCCGGTCGACTTGTCCGCGAGGCTGCGCGTCCCGGGATACTGGTTGTAGAGGGAGGCGAGCGTGGCGTCCACGCGCGCGTCGATCCGTGCCGGTCCGGCGCTGCCCACGCCGTTGTTGCAGGCCGCCAGAAATGCGGTCGCGCCGAGCGCCGCAAGCGCCGAGCGTCGGGAAAAATACGTCATGAATTCTGCCTGTCCGTTGCCTGTTCCGCCCGTCATGCCGGTTTTCCCGGCCCGGCTGTATCCCGCCGGTTGACAGGCAGGATAGGCGCGGACGTGCCAAATGTCACCCGCGATGTGCCGCTCTGGGCGGCAAATCGCTGTCGTCGGGTGGCCCGGATCGGTGTCAGCCGTTGAGGAGGCGCGCGGCCTCCGGGGCGAAGTACGTGAGCACGCCGTCGCAGCCCGCGCGGCGGAAGGCCATCAGGCTTTCGAGCATGACGCGCTCGCCGTCGACCCAGCCGTTCCGCGCCGCTCCGGCGAGCATCGCGTATTCGCCCGACACCTGGTAGGCGAAGGTGGGCGCGCCGAAGGCGTCCTTCACCCGCCGGCAGATGTCGAGATAGGGCATGCCGGGCTTGACCATCACCATGTCCGCACCCTCGGTCAGGTCGCGGGCCACGAGGCGCAGCGCCTCGTCGGTGTTGGCGGGGTTCATCTGGTAGCCCTTCTTGTCGCCCTTGAGGGCGCCCGAGGCGCCCACCGCGTCGCGGAAGGGCCCGTAGAAGGCCGAGGCGTATTTCGCGGCGTAGCTCAGCAGCACCACGTTCTGGTGGCCCTCGGCCTCGAGCGCGGTGCGCAGCGCGCCGATGCGGCCGTCCATCATGTCGGAGGGCCCGATGATGTCGGCGCCGGCGGCGGCCTGGCTCAGGGCCTGCCGGACCAGAGCCTCGACGGTCTCGTCGTTCACCACGTAGCCGTCGCTGTCGCGCACGAAGCCGTCATGGCCGTCGCTGTTGTAGGGATCGAGCGCGACGTCGGTCATCACCGCGAGGTCGGGCACCGCGTCCTTGATCGCCCGCGTGGCGGTGTTCGACAGGTTGTCTGGGTTCCACGCCTCGGCGCAGTCGCGCGTCTTCTTCGCGGGATCGGTGTAGGGAAAGAGGCAGATCGCCGGGATCCCCAGGTCGTGCGCCTCGCGCGCCGAGGCGACCACCCGGTCGACCGATTGGCGGAACACCCCCGGCATCGACGGGACCTCGTCCATCACGTTGTCGCCGTCGCAGACGAAGACCGGCCAGATGAAGTCCGACGGCGCGAGCGTGGTTTCCTGCACCAGCGCGCGCAGCGCCGGCGTGCGGCGCGGGCGGCGGAACCGCGTGGCGGGGAAGGGGGCCTGGACGGGCTGCATGGGGGGCGTCTCCCTCGTGTCGTGTCCGCCATGGATTGCACCCCGCGCGAGGCGAAGTCCAGCCTCGGGCGCGCGCAGGCGCGTGCGACGGGACACAGCACGGCAGCACCGCCACGGGTCTTGCTTGTCAATGCCCTCGGGCTCGGTCACGGTCGCGCACGCGCCGCATCGGGCGCGGTGTCAGCGATCGAGGGCGTTGGTGGACTGGTACGGGATCGTCTTCGAAGTCATCGACCTTCGGTCGTTCTCGAACCTGTGGTTCTGGATCGCGCTCGCGGTCATGTGGTCGACCACCAGCCACTGGGTCCTGGGCGTGCCCTTCGACATGGTGGGGCGCGCGGCGCGGCGCGGCGGCACGGCGCAGGACGACCTCGAGGCGCTGGTGCGGATCAACACCGCACGCATCCTCTACATCGCGCGCGAGAGCGGGCTGATCCTGACCGCGGCCGGGTCCTTCGTGCTGACGCTGCTCGCGGTCCTCGGCTTCTGGTTCCGGATCGAGTTCGCGCAGGCGCTGTTCCTGCTCGGCCTGCCCATGGCGGTGGTCGCGCTCATGTCGGTGCGCACCGCCGCGCGGATCCGCGGCCGCGACCTCCATGGCGAGGCGCTGCGGCGTGCACTCACCCGGCACAGGTTCGCGGTGCAGGCGGTGGGCGTGACCTCGGTCCTCGCCACCACGCTCTGGGGGATGTACGTGAACTTCACCGTCGGGCCGCTCGGCGGTTGACGCCGGACGGCCGGCGCGCCATGTGACGCGGGCCATGGCTCCCGACCGCAACAAGCTGACCCACCTGACCCTCGGCGGAGCGCCGGAAGGGTTCGACGCAACGCTCGTGCTGAACGAGGTCGCCCGCGCGGAGGGGCCCGTGATCCACGTGGCCCGCGACGACAAGCGGCTGCAGCAGATGCGCGACGCGCTCGCCTTCTTCGCGCCCGACATGCCGGTGGTGCACTTCCCGGGCTGGGACTGCCTGCCCTACGACCGGGTGTCGCCCAATGCCGACATCTCCTCGGCGCGCATGGCGACGCTCGCGGGGCTCGTGCACGGGATGCCGGGACGCTTCGTGCTGCTGACGACGCTCAACGCGGCGACGCAGCGCGTGCCGGCGCGGGCGACGCTGCGCGAGGCGGCGTTCACCGCGACGGTGGGCGGGCGCATCGACGAGGAGGCGCTGCGGGGGTTCCTCGTGCGCATGGGCTTCACCCAGGCGCCGACGGTGATGGAGCCCGGCGATTACGCGATCCGCGGCGGCATCATCGACATCTACCCGCCGGGCGAGGGCGGTCCGGTGCGGCTCGACCTCTTCGGCGATGTGCTGGACGGTGCGCGGCGCTTCGATCCCGCAAGCCAGCGCACGACCGAGAAGCTGTCGGTGGTGGAGCTTGCGCCGGTATCCGAGGTGATCCTCGACGAGGACGCGATCCGGCGGTTCCGGCAGAACTACCGCATCGAGTTCGGTGCCGCGGGCACCGACGACCCGCTTTACGAGGCGGTGAGCGCGGGGCGCAAGCACCAGGGCATGGAGCACTGGCTGCCGTTCTTCCACGAGGAGCTCGAGACGCTCTTCGACTACCTGCCGGGGGCGCCCGTCTGCCTCGACGACCGGGCCGAGGCGGCGCGCACCGCGCGCTGGGAGGCGATCGAGGACCAGTACGAGGCGCGGCGCCTCGCCATGGCCGACAAGGCCCGCATGGACAGCGTCTACAAACCCTGTCCGCCGGGGCTTCTCTACCTCGACGAGGCGGCCTGGACGGGGGCGCTCGCGCATCGCCGGGCGGTGCGGTTCCACCCGCTGCCGCAGGCCTCGGGGCCCGGGGTCGCGGATGCGGGCGGGCGGATCGGGCGCAACTTCTCGCCCGAGCGCCAGCAGGAAAGCGTGAGCCTGTTCGGGTCCCTGGCGCAGCACCTTCGCGCCAAGATGGAGGCGGGGCCGGTGGTCGTCGCCTCCTATTCGGAGGGCGCGCGCGAGCGGCTGTCGGGGCTCATCGAGGACGAGGGGCTGGCCGAGACGATCCCCATCGCGGACGGCACGCGGATCGGCAAGCGCGGGCTGCACCTCGCGGTCTGGGCGCTCGAGCATGGCTTCGAGGGGCCGTGGGGGCCGAGGGGCGAGTCGCGACTGACGGTCGTGTCCGAGCAGGACGTGCTGGGCGACCGGCTGATCCGGCAGCCGAAGAAGCGGCGCCGGTCCGAGAACTTCCTGAGCGAGGTGCAGTCGCTGACGCCGGGGGATCTCGTGGTGCACGTGGACCACGGCATCGGGCGGTTCCAGGGGCTCGAGGTCATCACCGCGGCGGGCGCCGCGCATGAATGCCTGACGCTCGAATATGCCGAGGGCGCGCGGCTCTACCTGCCGGTGGAGAACATCGAGCTCCTGTCGCGCTACGGCCACGAGGAGGGGCTGCTCGACAAGCTGGGCGGCGGCGCATGGCAGGCCAAGAAGGCCCGGATGAAGGAGCGCATCCGCGAGATGGCCGACCGGCTGATCCGGATCGCGGCCGAGCGCGCGCTGCGGAAGGCGCCGATGCTCGAGCCGCCGCCGGGCGCCTGGGACGCCTTCTCGGCGCGCTTTCCCTACGAGGAGACCGACGACCAGCTGCGCGCCATCGAGGACGTGATGGCCGACCTGCAATCGGGCCACCCGATGGACCGGCTGATCTGCGGCGACGTGGGCTTCGGCAAGACCGAGGTCGCCATGCGCGCGGCCTTCGTGGCGGCCATGTCCGGCGTGCAGGTGGCGGTGATCGCGCCGACGACCCTCCTGGCGCGCCAGCACCTGAAATCCTTCCGCGACCGGTTCCGCGGCTTCCCGCTGGAAGTGCGGGGCCTCTCGCGCTTCATCGGCGCCAAGGAGGCGGCGCAGACCCGCGAGGGGCTGGCCAAGGGCACGGTCGACATCGTCGTGGGCACCCATGCGCTCCTGTCGAAGAGCGTGAAGTTCCGCAACCTCGGGCTACTCATCGTCGACGAGGAGCAGCATTTCGGCGTGACCCACAAGGAACGCCTGAAGGCGCTGCGCTCGGACGTGCACGTGCTGACGCTGACCGCGACGCCGATCCCGCGGACCCTGCAGATGTCGCTGACCGGCGTGCGCGACCTGTCGATCATCGGCACGCCGCCGGTCGACCGGCTGTCGATCCGCACCTACGTGTCGGAATTCGACGCGGTGACGATCCGCGAGGCACTGCTGCGCGAGCATTACCGCGGCGGGCAGAGCTTCTACGTGGTGCCGCGCATCTCGGACCTCGCGGAGGTGGAGGAGTTCCTCAGGGAGCAGCTGCCCGAGCTGAGCTACGTGGTGGCGCACGGCCAGATGGCGGCGGGCGAGCTCGACGACCGGATGAACGCCTTCTACGACGGCAAGTACGACGTGCTGCTGGCGACCACGATCGTCGAATCGGGGCTCGACATCCCGACCGCGAACACGATGGTGGTGCACCGCGCCGACATGTTCGGGCTCGCCCAGCTCTACCAGATCCGCGGCCGGGTCGGGCGGTCCAAGACGCGCGCCTATGCCTACCTGACCACCAAGCCGCGCGGCAAGCTGACGGCCACCGCGGAGAAGCGCCTGCGCGTGCTGGGCTCGCTCGACACGCTCGGCGCGGGCTTCACGCTGGCCTCGCAGGACCTCGACATCCGCGGCGCCGGCAACCTGCTCGGCGAGGAGCAGTCGGGGCAGATGAACGAGGTGGGCTACGAACTCTACCAGTCGATGCTGGAGGAGGCGATCTCGAAGATCCGCTCGGGCGAGACCGAGGGGATCGCCGAGACCGACGAGCAATGGGCGCCGCAGATCAACCTCGGCGTGCCGGTGCTGATCCCCGAGGATTACGTGCCCGACCTCGACGTGCGGCTCGGCCTCTACCGGCGGCTGTCGGCGCTGACCACGAAGGTGGAGCTCGAGGGCTTCGCCGCCGAGCTCATCGACCGTTTCGGCAAGCTGCCGCGCGAGGTGAACACGCTGCTTCTCGTGGTGCGCATCAAGGCCATGTGCAAGCGCGCGGGCATCGCCAAGCTCGACGGCGGGCCCAAGGGCGCGACGATCCAGTTCCACGAGGACCGCTTTGCCAACCCCTCGGGGCTGGTGGAGTTCATCAAGGCGCAGGACGGCCTTGCCCGGGTGAAGGACAACAAGATCGTGGTCCGCCGCGACTGGGGCCGCGACAAGGACAAGATCCAGGGCGCCTTCGCCATCGCCCGCGACCTGGCCGAGAAGGTCCGGGAAGGGCGCGCGGAGGCGAAGGCCGGGGCGGAGCGCGCGCGGGCCTGAGCGGGGCGCGCCGCCGGCGCCCGGGGCGGGGAGCGGGCGCCCGCGACCGCGCGGCGGCCTGCCTCCGGCGGGGATATTTCCGCCAAGAAGAAGTCGGGGACGGGGCGCACACCCCGCCCTGCGCGCCTCAGCGCGCGGGGCGGTCCGCGCGCAGCGCCGCGAGCAGGCGGTCGAGCGCGGGGTCGGTGAAATCCGCGATGCTGTCATGCGCGCCCGCCTCGAGCAGCGCCTCGTGCCCGAGGCTCGAGCGCAGGCCCATCACGTGCACGCCCGCCGCGCGCGCCGCGCGCAGGCCCGAGGGACTGTCCTCGAAGGCGATGGCGCGCCCGGGCGGCGTTCCGAGCGCCGCGAGGGCCGCCAGGTAGGGATCGGGATGCGGCTTGGCACGGGTGCATTCGTCCCCGATCACCACAACCGGGAACCGGTCGCGCACGCCGATCGCGTCGAGCATCGTCTCTGCGTTGCGGCGCGGCGCGTTGGTGACGAGCGCGGTCGGCCAGCCCGCATCGCCGGCGCGGTCGAGGAGCGCGCCGAGGCCCGCGGTGGGCGTGACCCGCGCCGGCAGCCGCTCGCGGAAGCGCGCCTCCTTCTCCTCGCTCAGGGCGTGGGGGTCGGCATCGGGGAAGTCGCGCGAAAAGATGTCCGGGTTGTGGCGGCCGTGGATGTTGGCGAGGTAGTAGGCCGCGTCGATCTCGCGGCCGCGCTCGGCGTAGAGGTCGCGGAAGACCCGTTCGTGCAGCGGGTCGGAGTCGAGGAGCGTGCCGTCGAGGTCGAAGAGCAGGGCGAGCGTCATCGGGCGGCGCGCCCCTCGGTGCAGGCTGTCATCGGGTTCTCCGGGAAGTCGGGGTCTGGGGGATCATGTGCGGGCACGCGAGGATCGCCCGGCGCGCCGCCGGGCGCAAGCGGAGGATCGCCCGATCGCGCGCCGGGGTGTCGCGTTTGTGCCCCGGGGGCGCGGGCGGGCCCGCACCCTGCCGCCGCGTCCCGGGGCGCCCCGGTCCCGGTGCCCTTGCGCGGTGCCGCCCGCACGCGTATCCTGATCCCAAGTTGATATCGGAAAGGCGCACGAACATGGCGCCAAAGCGTCCCGGAGGTGCGGGCGCTTTCCCGAAACCGGTCGAGAGTCCCGCGCCCGAACGGCCGGATCCGGGCGAGCTTTATGCCGCGCTGGATCTCGGCACCAACAGTTGCCGCATGCTGATTGCCCAGCCGAAGGGCAGCCAGTTCCATGTGGTCGACAGCTTCTCGAAGTCCGTGCAGCTCGGCCAGGGGCTCGAGCACACGGGGCGGCTGTCGCGTGCCTCGATGGGACGCACCATCGCGGCGCTGCGCGTCTGCCAGCAGAAGCTGCGGCGGCACGAGGTGGCGCGCATGCGGCTCGTGGCGACCGAGGCCTGCCGGCGGGCGCAGAACGCCCGCGCCTTCATCAACCAGGTGCGGCGCGACACCGGGCTCGCGCTCGAGATCATCGAGCCCGAGGAGGAGGCCCGGCTCGCGGTCATCTCCTGTGCGCCGCTCGTGTCCACGAAGACCGAGCAGCTGCTCGTCGTGGACATCGGCGGGGGGTCGACCGAGCTGGTCTGGATCGACCTCTCGAGCGTGCCGCACCGGGACCGGCCGCGGGCGATCATGCGCCTGCACGCCGGGTTCCACACCGCCGACAGCCCGTTCCCGGCCGCGAAGGTGGTGGACTGGATCTCGGTCCCGCTGGGGGTCGCGACGCTGCGCGACCAGTTCTCGGACGTGGAGGACGACGCGGCGCGCTACGCGCTCATGTCGTGGTTCTTCGAGGAGAACCTGGCGGAGTTCGCGCCCTACAAGGACGAGCAGACGCGCGAGGGGTTCCAGATCGTGGGCACGTCGGGGACGGTCACCACGGTGGCGGCCTCGCATCTGGGGCTGAAGCGCTACGACCGCACCAAGGTCGACGGGCTGCGCATGACCTCGGACCAGATCGAGGCGGTGATCCGCCGCTACCTGGAGCTCGGGCCCGCCGGGCGCAGGCGGGACCCCCGGATCGGGCAGGACCGGCAGGCGCTCATCATGTCGGGGGCGGCGATCCTGCAGGCGCTCCTGCGCTGCTGGCCGACCGACCGGCTGTCGGTGGCCGATCGCGGCCTGCGCGAGGGGCTGCTCTACGCGCAGATGACCGCGGACGGGGTGCTCGAGGACGGCCCGTTCTGACGCGGGCCGGGCGCGGGGTCGGGCGCGGCGCCCGGGCCCTGCCGCGGAGCGAGGGCGCCGCCCTCGCGCTCCCGGGATATTTCTGCCAAGAAGAAGCCGAGACGGACGGGATCCCCCCGGGCTGCGGCGCGCGCCGCGCCGCGGGGTCCCCTGCACAATGCGAGAACGGGATGATGGCGCGGAAACCGGGTGACAGGAAGAGTTCGGGGCGCGGGCAGCGCGACCTGAAGGTCAAGGTGAAGACCGCGCGCGGGCGCAAGCTGTCCTCGACCCGCTGGCTGCAGCGGCAGCTGAACGACCCCTACGTGAAGCGCGCGCAGGCCGAGGGCTATCGCGGGCGGGCGGCGTTCAAGATCCTCGAGCTCGACGAGCGCTACCGCTTCCTCGTGCCGGGGGCGCGGGTCGTGGACCTGGGCTGCGCGCCGGGCGGCTGGTGCCAGGTGGCGGTGCCGCGGGTCAACGCGCTCGGGGAGAAGTCCGGGAAGGCGGTGGGCCGGGTGATCGGCATCGACCTGCAGGAGGTCGAGCCCATCGCGGGGGCCGAGCTGCACGTGCTCGACTTTCTCGCCGACGGCGCGGACGACCAGGTGAAGGCCTGGCTCGGCGGCCGGGCGGACGTGGTGATGTCGGACATGGCGGCCTCGTCCTCGGGGCACAAGCAGACCGACCACCTGCGCATCGTGGCGCTGTGCGAGGCGGCGGCGGAGCTGGCCTTCGACGTGCTGGAGCCGGGCGGCACCTTCGTGGCGAAGGTGCTGGCGGGGGGCGCCGAGGTGGGGCTGCAGACGCTGCTCAAGCAGCGGTTCGACAAGGTGGCGAACGTGAAGCCGCCGGCGAGCCGGGCGGATTCCTCGGAGAAGTTCGTGGTGGCGACGGGCTATCGCGGCCGGCCGGTCAGCGACCCCGGGACGGCGGAGCCGGAGGCGTGAGCGAGGCGAGGGCGGCGGCGAGGAAGGCCTGCGCCACTTCGGGCGGCGGCGGCGCGTCCCGGTCCGCGGGCGCGCGGCACGGCTGGGCGAGGAGCGCGAAGAGGCGGGCGCGGGGCGTCGTGGCCCGGGTCTGGGGGGCGGCGTGCTGCATGCCACCGTCCTGGCGCGCGATTGCGGCAGCGCCGGACCGGATCCGCGGCGGGTCCGCGGCGTTTTCGGCGCTGGCGCTGGTCCTCGCCCTGGCCGGCTGCGGCGCGCGTGGCCCCGGGCCCGAAGCCGCGGCGCCGCTGCGGCAGGACGGGGCGCCGGTCGCGGCGCAGGTCGATGCCGATGCCGCGCGGCTGCAGGGCGACTGGGTCGTGGTCGCGGGCGCGGGCGTGCCGCAGGGCGCCGCCGTGCGGTTCCTGCCCGGGGCGGTGGAGATCGCCGGGACGCGGCATCCGCTGGTGGAGACCGGCCCCGGGCGGTTCTCGGCCGGGGGGCGGGCGCTCTGGGTGCACTGGCTCGATGCCGACGCGCGCACCGCGGCGCTCGGGGACCCGGAGGGGGGGTGGGTCTTCGTGATCGACCGCACCGGCGCGCCGGGGGAGCGGCTCGCCGCCGCGCGCACCATCCTCGACTGGTACGGCTACGACCCGCGCGCCACCGGCGGCGCCTGAGGGCGATCAGGCGGTGCCGTCGCCCAGCGCCTCGGCGAGGGTGGCGAGCACCTGGTCGGCGGCGGGTTCGGCATCGACCACCCGGCGGTTCAGCGCGAAGCGGAGGTAGGTGCCGTCGATCTGCCCCGCGAGCCGTGCCGCGACCGCATCGGTGCGCGCGCCCACGAGCGGGCGCAGGTCGTGGGCCAGGTTCGAGTGCAGGCGCCGGTGGTAGAGCGTGAGCAGGCGGCGCGCCTCCTCGGAGGTCTGTGCGAGCACGTAGAAGTTGAGCCAGGCCGCGACCGCGCCGCCCTCGAACTGGTTGTCGGCGAAGCTCGCCCGCACGATCGCGGCGAGGCGCGCGCGCGGGTCGCGGCCCGCCGCCCTGAGCGCGGCCGCGACCCCGCGGCCGTAATCGCGCAGGATCGAGCGCATGGAGGCGAGGAACAGCGCCTCCTTGTCGCCGAAGTAGTGGAAGGCGAGGCCGGGCGAGACGCCGGCGCGGCGGGCGATCTGCCCGACGGTCACGTTGAGGGTTCCGGTTTCCCCGATCTCGCGCACCGTGGCGGCGATCAGATCGCGGCGGCGTTGCACGTCCTTGGCCATGTGCCTGTAAACCTTGATAACTTAAGTGTTGATGTTCGGGACCCAATCTAGGATTAATTGACCCGTCAATCAATAGTCACGTGCCGGGCCGAGGCAGGCGGGCGCGGGAACCGGCCGGCCCCGGCCCTTCCGCGCCGCACCGTGCCGCCGATGCCCGGCGCTCAGGTACGGGGACCATGCAATGCTCGATCTTCTGACAGGCTACAAGATCCCCGTGGGCGAGACGGCGGAGACGATCTTCGACTGGGTGCGGGCCAATCTCGGCGCCGCGCTCGACGCGCTGTCCTGGCTCATGGAAACGCTCATCGACGCGATCCTCTGGGTGCTGGAGACGCCGCATCCCTTCGTGGTGATCGCGGCCTTCGTGGCGCTGACCTTCGCGCTGCAGCGGAACTGGAAGGTCGCGGCCTTCGTGGGGGTGGGCTTTCTCTTCATCCTCAACCAGGGCTACTGGGACGAGACGCTGGAGAGCCTGACGCTGGTTCTGTCGGCCTGCGTGGTCTGCATGGCGGTGGGCGTGCCCATCGGCATCGCGGCGGCGCACCGGCCGCGGCTCTACACCGCGCTCCGGCCGGTGCTCGACCTGATGCAGACGCTGCCGACCTTCGTCTACCTGATCCCGGCGATCGTGTTCTTCGGCATCGGCATGGTGCCGGGGCTGATCGCCACGGTGATCTTCGTGGTGCCGGCGCCGATCCGGCTGACCTATCTCGGCGTCTCGTCGACGCCGCAGGCGCTGCTCGAGGCGGCGCGGGCCTTCGGCGCGACACCGCGGCAGGTGCTGTGGAAGGTCGAGCTGCCGAGCGCGTTCCCGCAGATCATGGCGGGGCTCAACCAGACGATCATGCTGTCGCTGTCGATGGTGGTGATCGCGGCGCTGGTGGGCGCGGACGGGCTCGGCGTGCCGGTGGTGCGGGCGCTGAACCAGGTGAACACCGCGCTCGGCTTCGAGAGCGGGTTCGTGATCGTCGTCGTCGCCATCATGCTGGACCGGATGCTGAACGTGGGAGCGCGCAAATGACCACCGCCGTCAAGATCGACAATGTCTCCATCGTGTTCGGCGACGAGCCGCAGACCGCGCTGCCGCTGATGGACGAGGGCCTCGACCGGGCGACGATCCAGGACCGCACGGGGCAGGTGCTGGGGGTGCACGACTGCACGCTCGCCGTCGAGGAGGGCGAGATCCTCGTGCTCATGGGCCTCTCGGGGTCGGGCAAGTCGACGCTCCTGCGGGCGATCAACGCCCTGAACCCGGTCGTGCGCGGGTCGGTGACGGTCAACGACGGCAAGCGGACCTGCGACGTCACCCATGCCTCGCCCGGGGAGCTGCGCCGGGTGCGCCGCGACGGCGTGTCCATGGTGTTCCAGCAGTTCGGGCTGCTGCCCTGGCGGACGGTCCGCGACAATGTGGGGCTCGGGCTGGAACTGGCCGGGGTGGCCAAGTCCGAGCGCGCCGAGCGGGTCGAGCGGCAGCTGACGCTCGTGGGCCTCGACGGCTGGGGGGACCGCAAGGTGGGCGACCTCTCGGGCGGCATGCAGCAGCGCGTGGGCCTGGCCCGCGCCTTTGCCACGGACGCACCGATCCTGCTGATGGACGAGCCGTTCTCGGCGCTCGATCCGCTGATCCGCACCAAGCTGCAGGACGAGCTTCTGGACCTGCAGCGCAAGCTGCGGCGCACCATCGTGTTCGTGAGCCACGACCTCGACGAGGCGTTCAAGATCGGCAACCGCATCGCCATCATGGAAGGCGGGCGGATCGTGCAATGCGGCAGGCCGGCGGAGATTTATTCCTCTCCCGCAGACGATTACGTGGCGGAGTTCGTGGCGCACATGAACCCGCTCGGAGTCCTGACCGCGCGCGACGTGATGGAGCCCGCCACGGGGGCGCCGGAGATCCGGGTGCCCGCCACCCTGCGGGTGACCGAGGTCATGGCGAGGGTCACCGAGGCACAGGGGCCCGTCGGCGTCGAGGAGGACGGGACGCTCATCGGGCAGGTCAGCGAGCGCGGGCTGCTGCGCCGCCTGGTCGACCCGCAGGCGGCGGCGCGCGCGCAGTAGCCCCCCCGTCCGCGCGCCCGGCATGGCGCCGCCCGCCGGCGCGCGCTAGGCTCGGGGCGCGAGGGCAGAGGGACCGGAGCGCCGATGCAGACCACAGCCGCCGCCGTCACCATGGTGCGGGACGACCCGTTCTTCCTGTCCCACTGGCTGCGGCATTACGGGGAGGCGTTCGGGCGCGAGAACCTCACGGTCATCAACCACGGCGGCGGCGCGGAGGTCGCGCGGCTGGCCGAGGGGTGCAACGTGGTGGCGATCCCGGGCACCGCGCACCGCAATTTCGACGCCAAGCGCTGGCGACTCCTGAACGGGATCGTGTCGGGGCTGTCGGGCTACTACGACTTCGTCGTGGTGGGCGACGTGGACGAGCTGCTGGTGGTGGATCCGGCCGCGGGGCTCGGCCTGCGCGCATTCCTCGACACGCTGCCCCGGCGCACGGTGCACACGCCGGTGGGGCTCGAGGTGATCCACCGCGTGGATCGCGAGCCCGAGCCGATCCGCGACCGCATCCTCGGGCCGCGCCGGCATGTCCGTCTCGCGCCGCACTATTCCAAGCCCTGCGTGCTGGGGATCGGCACCAGGATCGCGCGCGGCGGCCATTTCACGCAGCATCCGAGCCTCAGCACGCCCGAGGCGCTGTACCTCCTGCATCTGAAATACTGCGACATGGGCGTCTATGCCGCGACCATGGACCAGCGCAACCGGATGGCGGCCGAGACCGGCGCGGGCGTGAAGGAGGCGATGATCGGCCGGCACTGGTTCGCGGAGGCCCGAGGCGAGGACCGCGCGCTGTTCGAGGGCTTCGCGGGGCTCGAGACGCGCGAGGCGTTCCGCCTCGCCTGGGTGCGGCGCAAGATGCACGAGACCTGGGCCGAGCGGGGGCACGGGCTCTGGCAGTTCGAGCGGCCGGACCATCCCTACCAGTACGTGCTGCCCGAGCGGTTCATGGGGCTCGTCTGACGCGGCGCTCAGAGCGGGTGGGCAGCGAGAAAGGCGGCGAGCGCTGCGGCCGTTTCCTCCGGGTGCTGGTCGGGGAAGAAGTGCCCGCCGGGCAGGGCCGCGTGCCGCATGTCCGACAGCCGGGGCGCCCAGGTGGCTGGCACGTCCATGGCCCGCGCCATGGCCCCGTCGCGGCCGTAGAGGACGAGCGCCGGGCAGTCGACGGTGCGGTCGAGGTCGGCGGCGTCGTGGGGCATGTCCACGTCGATCGCCGCGCGGTAATCGTGGCACATGGCCCGGATCGAGGCCGGGTCGCGCCACGTGCGGCGGTATTCGGCGAGGAGGTCGGGTGCGAAATCCGACAGCTCTGCCTTGCCGAACCCGAGGAGGCAGCGCTCGAAATAGGTGTCGGGATCGTGGCCGATCAGCGTCTCGGGAAACGGGTCCGGCTGGGCGAGGAAGAACCAGTGGTAATAGGCGCGGGCCACGTCCGCGGTGATCGTGGAAAGCAGGTGGTGCGTCGGAACGATGTCCATGACCGCAAGCGTCGCGACGGCGCCGGGCGCATCGAGCGCCACGCGGTGCGCGGTGCGCGCGCCGCGGTCGTGCCCGGCGAGGTGGAAGCGGTCGAAGCCGAGCGCGGCCATGAGGCGGATCATGTCGCGGCCCATCGCGCGAAAGCTCATCTCCTCCATCCGGGAGGGACGGAAACTGTCGCCGTAGCCGCGCAGGTCCGGGGCGACGACGGTGTATGTCCGCGCGAGCTCCGCGGCGATCGGGCGCCACATGGCGCGGTTCTGGGGAAAGCCGTGCAGGAGGAGGAGCGGCGGCCCGTCGCCCGTGATGTCGAAGGCGATGGCACCGTCGGGCAGGTCGAGGGTGCGGGTCATGCCCGGGTCCCGCGGGCGGATGTCAGCGCGAGGCCAGCACGAAGTCGGTGAGGTCGATGCCGGTGTGGTCCTCGACGTGCCGGTTCGCCGTCCGCAGGAGCGATTGCGAGTTCTGGTCCATGAAGCCCATGCCGGCCTCGACCACGCTCGGCGGCGTGTAGGCGAGCGCCAGCGCCGCGAGCCCGCCCGCGAGGATCGGCCCGCTGTTGCCGCGCGCGCCGCGGGGCCGCAGCGCGAAGCGCAAAAGGTGCAGCGACACCATCACCGCCGAGATCGCAAGGAGCGCCGAGAGGCCGCCCATCACCCAGCCGTGAAGGTGCTGCGGCAGCGCGCCGCTCGCGAGGCTGGTCCGGACATGGTCGTGGTTCCGTGCCACCGCGGCCACGAGGTAGAGCCAGCCGAAGCCCAGGCCGATCGACAGGATCGGCATGCGCTGCTTCGGGCGGTCGTCGCTCCAGGTCTTTCCGTGCGTCGCGTAGTACGGATCGATCCGCATCACGCGTGCCGAGAAGTCCGCCTTGGTCTGCTTGCGAATGACGTGTCTCATGCAGAGGATACTCGACGGCGATTGTGGCGCAAAAGCGGAGCGCGGCCGGCAACTCGCGGTCGTAAATCCAGATATTTACGCAGGTTTCGCGGGAATTGCGGCGGAATTCGGGCACCCCGCCGCGGGGCCTACGGGATATGCCGTAGACGTGGCGCACCACGCACACCGCGCCGTCAGGCGATGGCGTGGAGGATGCGCGCCCAGCTGCGAATCCCCCTGTGGAACGAGTCGAGGTCGTATTTCTCGTTCGGGCTGTGAATCTGGTCGTCGTCGCGTCCGAAGCCGATGAGCATCGAATCCATGCCGAGGATCGACTTGAAATGGCCCGCGACCGGGATCGACCCGCCGCTGCCGATCAGCGCGGCCTCGCCCGGCCATTCGGCGGTCAGCGCCTTGCGCGCCTGTTCGAAGGCGGGATGGTCGGTCTGCATGACCGAGGCCCGCGAGGCGCCGTGCGCGCGGAAGTCGACCTTGCAATCGGCCGGCACCTGCGCGCGCACCCAGTCGCGGAAGCTGTCGCGGATCGCGTGCGGGTCCTGCTGGCCCACGAGGCGGAAGCTGACCTTGGCCGAGGCGCGCGAGGGCAGAACGGTCTTGAAGCCGTCGCCGGCATAGCCCCCCGAGATGCCGTTGATCTCGCCCGTCGGACGCGACCAGATCTGCTCGAGCGCCGAGCGGCCGGTCTCGCCCGCGGGATCCCGCAGGCCGACCTCGCCGAGGAACGCCTCGTGGTCGAAGCCGAGGCCCCGCCACTGCGCGGCGATCTCGGGGTCGATCTCGGGCACGCCGTCGTAGAAGCCCGGCACGGTCACGCGGCCCTCGTCGTCGTGCAGCCCGCCGAGGATGCGGGTCAGGACCCGGATCGGGTTCATGGCGGGGCCGCCATACATGCCCGAATGCAGGTCCTTGGAAGCGCCGGTGATCGTCACCTCCTCGCCCACGAGGCCGCGCAGCATGGTGACGATGCCCGGCGTGCGGCTGTCGAAGAGCCCGGTGTCGCAGATCAGCGCGATGTCGGCGGAAAGCTCGCGGGCGTTCTGCTCGAGGAACGGCACGAGCGAGGGCGAGCCGGATTCCTCCTCGCCCTCGAAGAAGAAGGTGATGCGGCAGGGCATGCGGCCGGTTTCGGCCGCGATGGCGCGGGCGGCCTCGACGAAGGTCATGAGCTGGCCCTTGTCGTCCGAGGCGCCGCGGGCCCGGATCACCTTGCCGCGCGGGCCGTCCTGCAGTTCGGGATCGAAAGGGTCGCGGTCCCAGAGGTTCAGCGGATCGACCGGCTGCACGTCGTAGTGGCCGTAGAACAGCACGTGCGGGCCGTCGCCGTCCACATGGCCCACCACCATCGGATGACCGGGGGTCGGGCGCTTCTCGGCCGCGATGCCGAAGGACGCCAGGTCGGCGACGAGCCAGTCGGCGGCGCGGTCGCACTCGGCCTTGTAGGCGGGATCGGTCGAGATCGAGGGGATCCGCAGGAGGTCGAAAAGCCGCTCGGTGGCGGCGGGCAGGTCGGCATCGATGCGTGCGAGTACGGCGTCGAGCGTCATGGGCGGGATCCTTGTCCGGGGGCTGTCTTTGTCCCGGACGGTATCAGCGCACCTGCCGGTGTCCAGTCCGGTTCAGGTGGTGGTCACGCAGAGCCCCGCGAGGACGAGCGCTGCGCCCGTCGCCTGCTTGAGGCCGAAGCCCTCGCCCATCCAGACCGCGTAGGCCAGCACGATCAGCGTCTCGGCGCCGACGATGGCGAGGTAGAGCACCGACAGGGCGGTGAAGCGCAGCAGGATGACCTCGCACAGGATCACGCAGGCGAGGCCGAGGACGAGCAGCATGATGCCCGCGCGCAGCTGCTGCTCGGCGCAGAGCTTCATGCCGATGGTGGCGACCGCGTAGCCCGAGGCCACGAGCAGCGTGAGGACGATCGTCGAGACCGGTGAGAGCGTCGCGGTCATGTGCGGCTCCGCCATGGACGGCGCCGGCCCGGCAGCGGGGCGCGGCGCACTGGAAAAGGGTTTGGTCATCGAAAGGCCCGATGGTGTCAGGATGTACCCGCAGGGCGGGTCCGCACAGTCCGGTATTCCCGTCCTGCGGCAGCGGGCGGGCGGCGCTATCGTGGCGCGGAGCGGGACGGATCCGAGACCAAAGGACCGGTGGCCGGGGCGGTCCGTACCGGGTCTGATGGGTCCGTAAAAGGTTTCCGATCGGCGCCGCGCGGCTTTGACATGGCGCAAGGATGCGACGCTTGGTCATGGGTTAGACGGTTGTTCGGGGTTTGTGGGTCCTATATCCACAACGGACAACACGCGCAGGCGGCCCCGGCCGCCCGCAAGGGACGGTCGGCGCAGACCTCGCGCCGCGATCTCCGTGGACGACGGAAAGTGGAGGTGATGGTGGACTACACCGCGCAACTGGACCAGGCGATCGGGCGGCTTCACGAAGAGGGCCGGTACCGCACCTTCATCGACATCGAGCGCCGCCGCGGCCAGTTCCCCCACGCCACCTGGCGCAAGGCGGACGGCAGCGAGGCCCCGATCACCGTCTGGTGCGGCAACGACTATCTCGGCATGGGCCAGCATCCCGTGGTGCTGGCCGCGATGCACGAGGCGATCGACGCCACCGGTGCCGGATCGGGCGGCACGCGCAACATCAGCGGCACGACCGTCTACCACAAGCGGCTCGAGGCCGAGCTTGCCGACCTGCACGGCAAGGAGGCGGCACTGCTCTTCACCTCGGCCTACATCGCCAACGACGCGACGCTGTCGACGCTGCCCAAGCTCTTTCCCGGCCTCATCATCTATTCCGATGCGCTGAACCACGCGAGCATGATCGAGGGCGTGCGCCGCAACGGCGGCGCCAAGCGCATCTTCCGCCACAACGACGTGGCGCATCTGCGCGAGCTGCTCGAGGCGGACGATCCCGCCGCGCCGAAGGTCATCGCCTTCGAGTCGGTCTATTCCATGGACGGCGATTTCGGCCCGATCGAGGCGATCTGCGACCTGGCCGAGGAGTTCGGCGCGCTAACCTATATCGACGAGGTGCACGCGGTCGGCATGTACGGCCCGCGCGGTGCCGGTGTCGCCGAGCGCGACCGGCTGATGCACCGGCTCGACATCATCAACGGCACGCTCGCCAAGGCCTACGGCGTGATGGGGGGCTACATCGCCGCGAGCGCCCGGATGTGCGACGCCGTGCGGTCCTACGCGCCGGGCTTCATCTTCACCACGTCGCTGCCGCCGGCGGTGGCCGCGGGCGCCGCGGCGTCGGTCGCGCATCTCAAGACCGACCGGGAGCTGCGCGAGCGGCACCAGACACAGGCGCGCATCCTCAAGACCCGGCTCAAGGGCATGGGCCTGCCGCTGATCGACCACGGCAGCCACATCGTCCCGGTGATCGTGGGCGACCCCGTGCACACCAAGAAGTTGAGCGACATGCTGCTGGAAGGGTACGGAATCTACGTCCAGCCGATCAACTTCCCGACCGTGCCGCGGGGCACCGAGCGGTTGCGTTTCACGCCGTCGCCGGTGCACGGACCCGACGAGATGAACCGCCTCGTCCGGGCCATGGATGAACTCTGGTCGCATTGTGCGCTGAATCGCGCCGAGCTTACCGCATAACGTGCAAATCCGTGTCTAATCCCTTGCGTTGTGATACCGTCCTGTAAATAAGAGCGCGACTCGGACCATACCGGGCGCGCACGTGCAGGCACGGGGCAGACGACGGTGAGATTGAGGCAGCCGCGATGGTAGGGCGGAAACCCCACAGCGAATCCATGCTTTCGGGCGAGGCTCCGCGGGGCTTCGACGACTTCGAGTTGCGCCTCGGCGACGTCATGCGCGGCGAGCGGGCGACGCTCGGGAAATCCCTGCTCGATGTCCAGCGTGAGTTGCGCATCAAGGCGAGCTACATCGCCGCGATCGAGAACTGCGACCCCTCCGCCTTCGACACGCCGGGCTTCATCGCGGGCTACGTGCGGTCCTACGCGCGCTATCTCGGCATGGACCCCGACGAGACCTTTGCCGCGTTCTGCCGCGAGAGCGGGTTCTCGGTCGCCCACGGCATGTCCGAGCGCGCCTCGGTGGTCAAGAAACGCGCCGCCGATGCCGCGCCGAAACCGCAGCAGGCGGCACGCGATCCGTTCAAGCAGCCGGCGCTGCCCTTCGCGCCCGACACCGACGGGTTCCTGTCGCGGATCGAACCCGGCGCCGTCGGCTCGATGCTGGTGCTGATCGCGCTGATCTCGGGCATCGGCTATGGCGGCTGGACCGTCCTGCAGGAGGTGCAGCGCGTCCAGGTCACGCCGGTCGAGCAGACGCCGATCGTGCTGTCCGATCTCGACCCGGTGCAGACCACACGCCCCGCCGCGCCCGAGGAGGAGGCCGAGGCGGTCGAGACCGCGGGCGTCTTCACGCCGCCGTCGAACGAGGCGCTCGACCGGCTCTACCGGCCGCAGGCGCTGGACGTGCCGGTCCTCGTGGCGCGGGACGCGCCGATCTCGACCCTCGATCCCTCGCGCGTCGGTGCCTTCGCGCAGGCGCGCCAGACAGAGCTTCCGAACGTGCAGCCCGCGGGCAGCGCCGCCGACGCGGTGGGCCGCGACCTGGCCGGGCAGTTCGCCGGTCCGCCGGACGCGAGCGCGTTCCCGGGCGGTGCGCCGGGCGTGGCGCTCGTGGCGGTGCGCCCGGCCTGGGTGCGGGTGACGTCGGCCGATGGCCGCACGCTCTACGAGGGCATCATGGACGGCGGCGACACCTGGACGCCGCCGCCGGGCGCCGGCGCGCCGGTCCTGCAGGTGGGCGAGTCGGGCGCCATGTATTTCGCGGTGAACGGCCGCACCTACGGGCCGGCCGGCGACCGCGGCGCGGTGACGTCGGGCCTGACGCTCAGCCCCGACGTGCTGACCGAGCGCTATGCGCTGGCGGTGCCGGCCTCGGATGACGATCTCGGCCGGGTGCTGGCGACGCTGCGGCTCGACCAGAATACGACCGTGGCCGAGGCGGGCCCGCGGCCCGAACCCAAGGTCCTGGCCGACGGGGCGCCGGGCGTGACCGTCGTCGCGGTGCAGGACGCCTGGGTGCGGGTGCGCGACGCGCAGGGGGCCACGCTCTACGAGGCGACCATGCGCGCCGGCGACACCTTCCAGGTGCCGCAGACCGAGAACCCGGCGACGATCCGCACCGGCAACGCGGGCGCGATCTACTTCGCCGCGAACGGGCAGACCTACGGGCCCTATGGCAGCCGGGGCGCCATCGCGGACAACCTCGCGCTCACCGTCGCGGACGTTACGACCGCGCTCGCCGCGGCCGATCCCGCGCAGGACGCGATGCTGGCCAAGGTGGTGGCGGAGCTGACCGGCCCCGCGGGCGAGGGCGTGGCGGTCACCACCGAGTGAGGGCCGGTGCCGCGCCCCCCGTGGGTGCGGCTTTCCATCGCTCCGATGTTGAAGCGCCGCGCGCGACGGGTTAACTGACCTGCAGGCGGGGCGGCAGCCTGCCGCGCCCGCGCCCCCGACGACGGAGCGCCCGCGATGAGCCTCAACCACGTCCGCCCCTGGCGAAACATCTATCGCCGGAAATCGCGCCGGATCATGGTCGGATCGGTCCCGGTCGGAGGCGATGCGCCCATCTCGGTGCAGACCATGACCAACACCGACACGACGGATGTCGCCGCGACCGTGGCGCAGGTCACCCGCGCGGCCGAGGCCGGCGCGGACATCGTGCGCGTGTCGGTCCCCGACGAGGCGTCGTCCCGCGCGCTGAAGGAGATCGTGCGCGAGAGCCCGGTCCCCATCGTCGCCGACATCCACTTCCACTACCGCCGCGCGATCGAGTCCGCCGAGGCGGGCGCGGCCTGCCTGCGCATCAATCCCGGCAATATCGGCGAGGCGTCCCGCGTGCGCGAGGTGATCGCGGCGGCGCGCGACCACGGCTGTTCCATGCGGATCGGCGTGAACGCCGGCTCGCTCGAGCGGCACCTTCTCGAGAAGTACGGCGAGCCGTGCCCCGAGGCGATGGTCGAGAGCGGCATGGACCACATCCGCATCCTGCAGGACAACGATTTCCACGAGTTCAAGATCAGCGTGAAGGCGTCGGACGTCTTCCTTGCCGCCGCGGCCTACCAGGGCATCGCCGACGCCACCGACGCGCCGATCCATCTCGGGATCACCGAGGCGGGCGGCCTGACCTCGGGCACGATCAAGTCGGCGATCGGGCTCGGCAACCTGCTGTGGATGGGCATCGGCGACACGATCCGCGTCTCGCTGTCGGCGGACCCGGTCGAGGAGGTCAAGGTCGGCTACGAGATCCTGAAGTCGCTGGGCCTGCGGCATCGCGGCGTCAACATCATCTCGTGCCCGTCCTGCGCGCGGCAGGGCTTCGACGTGATCAAGACGGTCGAGATCCTCGAGGAGCGCCTCGAGCACATCAAGACGCCCATGTCGCTGTCGATCATCGGCTGCGTGGTGAACGGGCCGGGCGAGGCACTGATGACCGACGTGGGCTTCACCGGCGGCGGCGCCGGGCGCGGCATGGTCTACCTCGCGGGCAAGAAGTCGCATGCCATGTCGAACGAGGCGATGATCGATCACATCGTCGAGCAGGTGGAGAAGCGCGCGGCCGAGCTCGAGGCCGAGGAGGCCGCGGGCCCGCAGGCGGCGGAATAGGCGGCGGGGGCTGGCCTCAGCCCGCCGTCACCGACACAGACTGGTTGCGCAGGGTCGCCATGCCGTAGGTCGTCAGGAACGCCACGTCTGTCGCGTCGCGGCCGACGCAGACCTTCGCCATGTCGCCGGGCTGCGACATGCCCGAGGGGTCGATCATGTGCCAGCGTCCGGCCAGCCAGACCTCGACCACCGCGTGGAAGTCCTGCGGCACGACGTTGAGCCCGTAGACGCTGACATAGCGGGCGGGCACCGTGCCCGCCCGCGCCAGCGTCACCAGCATGTGAGCGAAGTCGCGGCAGACGCCCTGGCGCGTCACGAAGGTCTCGAGCGCCGAGGTCTCGGCGTCCGAGGCGCCCGGGACGTAGGAGAAGTGGCCCAGCACGAAGTCCCGCATGGCGGCGACCATGGCGCCGCCGCTCAGCCCGCCGAATTCCGAGCCGACGAAGTTCAGGAACTTGTCCGACGGGCAATAGCGCGAGGGAAAGAGGTACTTCACCGCGTCCGAGGGCAGGTCGGCGGGCGCGTCCTGCGCAAGCGAGCCCAGGTCCGCCACCGGCCGGTTCACCGCCACCTCGGCGCTGTAGGTCAGCTGGAGCCCGCCGTCGGGACGCAGCCAGAGCCGTTCGCCCACGCCGTCCTCGGCGGCGGTGGTCCAGGTCTCGGCGCCGCCGGTGTCGAGCTCCGCGCGCAGGATCTCCTGGTCGGGCAGGGTGGCCGCGCGGATCTGCGCAAGGCAATCCGTGATGCCGGGAAGGGCGTAGTCGAGCGCGACCTCGATCCTGAGTGTCATGGGGCCTCCGGGGGCGATGTGTACGATGGACAGCGCGCGGAGGGGCCTGCCGGTTCCGGCCCCGCGTGCACGCCGCGTCTATTCCGTCAGGTAGCTTTCGAGCACCATGGCCGGCATGTGCCCGCGGATCATCCGGTCGGGCATCACGTAGGACGGCAGGACGTCGAGCGTCAAGCGGTCCATCATGGCGCGGTCGGCCGCGTCGGCGCCCACGTCGATGACCCCCGCCCGCACGCCGAGGCGCAGGGCGACCTCGGCAAGCTCGGCCTCGGCCGCGTCGCATTCGGCGCAGTCCGGCCCCCGCAGGAGCACGATGGCGGGCGTCGTGCCCTCGGGGCCGTGGCCGCGGAGGCCGGGATCGAAGAGGCGCGCCGCCTCGGCCTCGATCCGGGCGAGGTCGCTCGCGATCTCGTCGGCATAGAGCGCGCCCGCGATGTCCGCGGCGACGCGGGGCGCGGGGCCGAGCGCGGGCGCCACGAGGTCGGGTTCGGCATGGAAGAGCTCGCGCAGCTCCTCGCCGAGGGCGGCCCGCGCAGCGGGCCCCTCGAGGAGGTCGGCCGCCGCCGGCAGCGCCGGCAGCGCCAGGGCCAGCGCGAGCGCCGGCCGGGTCGTCCGTCGGATCATCCGTTCTCGCGGGCGTCGGCGACGATGTCGCGCATCTGGTCGAGCGTCACGTAGCCGCGCACCAGCTCGTCGCCCATGACGAAGGTCGGCGTGCCGTTGATCTGCAGCTTCTGCGCCAGCTCGCGCGTCTGCCGCAGCCGGTCGGTGACCGCGTCGCTGTCCATCTCGGCGACGATCGCCTGCCCGTCGAGCCCGAGCGTGTCGGCGATGCTGAGGAACGCCGCCTCGGTCGGTTCGGCCGTGAACTCCATGAGCGCGTCGTGCACCGACTTGTAGGCCTCGTCGCCCGCGACGATCTGCGTCGCCGTGGCGAAGCGCGAGGAGGCCAGCGAGGCCTCGCCGAGGATCGGGAATTCCTTGAGGATGAAGCGGATGTTGCCGTCGTTCGACACCAGTTCCTCGACCTCGGCCTTGGCGCGGCGGCAATAGCCGCAGCGGTAGTCCATGAACTCGACCACGGTCACGTCGCCGTCGGGGTTGCCGCCGACCCAGGAAAAGCCGTCCTCGATGAGCGCGTCCATGTTCCGGGACACGAGCTGCTGGTCGGCCTCGGCCTGCTCCGTCGCCTGCCGCGCCTCGAGCGCGTTCACCGCCTCGAGGATCACCTCGGGGTTCTCCATCAGGTAGGTGCGGACCTCTGCGCGGAACGCCTCGCGCTCGGCATCCGTCATGTCGGTGATGTCGAAGGCAAGCGCGGGCGCGGCGAGCGCGAGGCTCAGCGCGGAGGCGGCGAGGGTGGTCTTCATGAGGCTCTCCCGGGAAAACGGTTCAGGTGCTGTCTAGCGTCTTGCGGCGCGGGCCGCGAGCGCGATCTCGGGGACGCGGCGTGCACGCGGCGGGCAGCGCCGCGCGGGGCCGGGCCGACATTGACCTTCGGTCCCGGGCGCCGCAGGTTCGCCGCGAACGATAGAGAGGCCGCCATGCGAAACTCAACCCGGGGGAATGTCGATCCCTTCATTGTGATGGACGTGATGGAAGCCGCCCGCGCGGCCGAGGAGGCGGGTCGCCACATCGTGCACATGGAGGTGGGCCAGCCCGGCACGCCGGCGCCCGCCGCGGCGCGCGACGCGCTGACGTCCGCGCTCCGGGAGGACGCGCTCGGCTACACCGTGGCGCTCGGCCTGCCGGCGCTCCGCCGGCGCATCGCGCGGCTCTACGGCGAGTGGTACGGGGTCGACCTCGACCCCGCGCGGGTGGTGGTCACGCCGGGCTCGTCGGGCGCGTTCATCCTCGCCTTCACGGCGCTCTTCGACGCAGGCCAGCGCGTGGTGCTGGGCCGGCCGGGATACCCGTCCTACCGCCAGATCCTGCGCGCGCTCGACCTCGAGCCGGTCGAGGTGGCGGCATCGCCCGAGAACCGCCTGCAGCTCGTTCCCGGAGACCTCGAGGGGTTCGACTACCACGGGCTGATGGTGGCGTCGCCCGCCAATCCCACCGGCACGATGCTGGGGCGCGCGGCGCTCGGGGCGCTGATCGACGCGGCGCAGGGGGCGGGCGCGGCGTTCCTGTCGGACGAGATCTACCACGGGCTGCACTACGAGGCGCGGGCGGTCTCGGCACTGGAGCTGTCGGACGATGTCTGCGTCATCAACTCGTTCTCGAAATATTTCAGCATGACCGGCTGGCGCGTCGGCTGGATGGTGGTGCCCGAGGCGCAGCTGCGGCAGGTGGAGCGGCTGGCGCAGAACCTGTTCATCTGCGCGCCGCATGCCGCGCAGGTGGCGGCCCTCGCCGCGCTCGACTCGGGCGAGGAGCTCGAGGCGAACCGCGCGGTCTATGCCGAGAACCGGCGACTGATGCTCGAGGGCCTGCCCAGGGCGGGCTTCGACCGCATCGCGCCGCCCGACGGGGCCTTCTACGTCTATGCGGACGTGTCGCACCTGACGCAGGATTCGCGCGCCTTCGCGGCCGAGATCCTCGAGCGCGCGGGCGTCGCGGTCACCCCCGGCCTCGATTTCGACCCGGAGCGGGGCGCGGGCACGCTGCGGTTCTCCTACGCGCGGGCGACGGCGGACATCGTCGAGGGGCTCGCGCGGCTCGAGGCGTTCATGAAGGCGCGCTGAGCGCGCGGGCGGATTGTCGCGCAGGACCGGCGGCGCGATCCTGAAAGCGCCGCCGGTTTCTGCTATGCTGCGCGTCATAACAATAACAAGAGACCGTGCAGGCGGGACGATGGGCAGCATGTTCAGGATGGTGGCGCTGGTGACGGCGCTCACGGCCGCGATGGCGGCGGCGGCACCGAAATCCGGATCGAGGAATCCCGTGACGACGGCACGCGAGGCCCCAGCGGAGGAAACCGCGACCGGGACCGCGCGGCTGGTCAATCCGTCGCGGGACGCCGACGGCGCCGAGGGGTGAATCCCCCGCGCCGGAGGGCTAGGGTGCATTCGAACGGCCGGGCCGCGTGCACCGGCCGCGGCGCGGGGCGCAGGCAGGACGTATGACGCGGATCAGGACCTTGGGAACGGCGCTCTGCGCCGCGTGGCTGGGGCTTGCGGGGCTTCTTCCCCTGCAGGCGGCGGCGCAGGATCTGGGCGGCTATGCCCGGCTCGATGCCGCCGAGAGCCGGGTGCGCGACCTGCGGGGCGGCGGGGCGGAACTGACGCTGACGTTCGACCAGGGGGTGCCTTGGCGCGTCTTCACGCTCGATGCGCCGCCGCGGCTCGTCATCGACTTCCGCGAGGTGGACTGGGCGGGGGCAGATCCGGCTGCGCTCCTTTCGGGCGAGCGGGTGACCGGGCTGCGTTTCGGCACGTTCCGGCCGGGCTGGTCGCGGCTCGTGGCGGACCTGTCGGGACCGCTTGCGGTCGCCGAGGCGGGCCTGTCGGTCGGGGACGCGGGAGCCGAGCTGCGCGTCGCGCTGCGGCCCGAGAGCGCCGAGGCCTTCGCCGCGCGCTCCGGCGCGCCCCGGGACGCGCGCTGGGACCTGCCGGCCCCGTCGCAGACCGCCGCGCCGCCGCCCGTGGCGGACGGGATCCTGCGCGTGATGCTCGACCCGGGCCATGGCGGCGTCGATCCGGGTGCGGAGGAGGACGGCGCGCGGGAGGCCGATCTCATGCTGACCTTCGCGCGCGAATTGCAGGAGCTGCTGCTGCGCGACGGCGGTTTCGAGGTGGCGATGACGCGCGAGGCCGACGTCTTCGTGTCGCTCGAGGCGCGCGTCGCGGCGGCGCACCGCGCGGGGGCGGAGGTCTTCGTGTCGCTGCACGCGGACGCGATCGAGGAGGGGCTGGCGCGCGGCGCCACGGTTTACGTGCTGGCGGAGGAGGCCTCGGACGCGGCGTCGGCTGCGCTTGCCGAACGGCACGACCGCGCCGACATCCTCGCGGGGCTCGACCTCTCGGGGTCGGACGACCGGGTGGCTGACGTGCTGATGGATCT
This sequence comes from Roseivivax isoporae LMG 25204, assembly GCF_000521865.1. Taxonomy (GTDB): domain Bacteria; phylum Pseudomonadota; class Alphaproteobacteria; order Rhodobacterales; family Rhodobacteraceae; genus Roseivivax; species Roseivivax isoporae. The sequence goes on along the minus strand of NZ_JAME01000012.1, from coordinate 39,413 downwards.
CGCGCGGCTCGACAACGCGCCGCGCAGCCGCGCCTTGGCGGAGGACCTCGTGGCGGGTATCCTGTCCGCGACCGGGCGGGTCCACAAGCGGCCGCTCCGGCAGGCCGGGTTCTCGGTGCTCAAGGCCGCCGACATCCCCTCGGTTCTGATCGAGCTCGGCTTCCTGTCGACCGAGGCCGACCTCGCCAACCTGCGCAACCCGGCCTGGCGGGCGGAGATGGCCGCGGGCATCCGCGACGGCCTTGCCGCATGGGCCGCAGAGGACGCCGCTCTCGCGGGATTGCGGCGGCACTAGCGCGCCGGCGCGCGAGGCGCCGGAAGACGTGTTTTGACTGCGCCGCGCGAAGAGGCTATCGCGCGGCCCATCCTACCTGGAGGCGCGCCCCATGCTGCGATTCATCATGTCCTTCTTCGGCGGCATCTTCAGCCTCGTCACGCTGGGTGTCGGCATGGTCGCGCTGTCCATCGGTGCGATCTTCTGGATGTACGGGCGCGACCTTCCGAGCCACGAGAGCCTCGCGCAGTACACGCCGCCGACGATCAGCCGGATCTATTCCGTCGAGGGGCGCATCATCGACGAGTTCGCGCAGGAGCGTCGGCTCTTCACGCCGGCGAACGAGATCCCCGACATGGTGAAGCAGGCCTTCATCTCGGCCGAGGACAAGAACTTCTACGAGCACCAGGGCTATGATCCGCGCGGCATCGCTGCCGCCGCCGTCGACGCGGTGCGCTCGCGCGGGCAGGACATCCGCGGCGCCTCGACCATCACGCAGCAGGTGATGAAGAACTTCCTGCTGTCGGGCGACCGGCGCGCCGAGCGCAAGATCAAGGAGATCATCCTCGCCACCCGGCTCGAGGAGACGCTGTCGAAGGACAAGATCCTCGAGCTCTACCTCAACGAGATCTTCCTCGGGCAGAACTCCTACGGCGTGACCGCCGCCGCGCAGACCTATTTCAACAAGTCGCTGTCGGAACTGGCCCCCGAGGAGGCGGCGTTCCTCGCCTCGCTGCCCAAGGCGCCGTCGGACTATCACCCGGTCCGCAACCACGATCGCGTGATGGCGCGGCGCAACTTCGTGCTGAAGGAGATGTTCGAGAACGGCTACCTGACCGAGGACGAGATGACGCGCGCGCTGAACGCGCCGCTGCGCACCGTGCAGAGCGGGGACTTCGAGCCGTTCCAGGCGAGCCTGCCGCCGCGCGACTACTTCACCGACGAGATCCGCCGCCAGCTGTCCGAGGATTTCGGCGAGGGCGAGTTCTTCTCGGGCGGCTTCTCGGTCCGCGCGACGCTCGATCCCGAGATGCAGGTCGAGGCGGCCGAGGCGCTGCGCCGCGCGCTCGAGAGCTACGACCGGAGCCGCGGCATCTGGCGCGGCACCGGCGAGCGCATCGACGCGGATCAGCTCGGCAGCGAGGCCGAATGGCGCGCGGCGCTGCGGGACGTGAGGGTCGCGCGCGACATCGACCTCGAACATCCCTGGCACCCTGCGGTCGTGCTGGAAGTGGGCGCGAACGACGCCCGCATCGGCATCGAGGGCGTCGACGAGGACGAGGACGGGCACTGGATCCCGGCGGCCGACGTGCAGTGGGCGCGCAAGTGGAACCGCGAGGAGGAGCGGCTCGAGGGCCGCGCCTCGGTCGCGGGCGACCTGCTGGAGGTCGGCGACGTGGTCTTCGTGCGCGAGATGACGTCGGATTCGGACGGCAGCTTCATCCGCTGGACGCTGCGGCAGGTGCCGGTGGTCGAGGGCGCGTTCATGGCCATGGACGTGAACACCGGCCGCGTCATCGCCATGCAGGGCGGCTTCTCCTACCAGCACTCGGTCTTCAACCGAGCCACGCAGGCCCAGCGGCAGCCGGGGTCGTCGTTCAAGCCGTTCGTCTACGCCTCGGCGCTCGATTCCGGCTACTCGCCGGCGACGATCGTCGTGGACGCGCCGATCGAGATCAACACGCCGCAGGGCGTGTGGCGGCCCAAGAACGCCTCGAACCAGTATTACGGCCCGACGCCGCTCCGGACCGGGATCGAGCAGTCGCGGAACCTGATGACGATCCGCCTCGCGCAGGAGATCGGCATGTCCACGGTTGCGCGCTACGCCGAGCGGTTCGGCGTCTACGACAACATGGGGCTGGAGCTGGCCAACGCGCTCGGCGCCGACGAGACCACGCTCTACAAGATGGTGGCGGCCTACGCGATGTTCGCCAACGGTGGCGAACGGGTGGAGCCGACGCTGGTCGACCGCATCCAGGACCGCTACGGCAACACCGTCTACCGCCACGACCGGCGCGACTGCGTGAACTGCGCCGACCCGAACGTGGCGCCGGGGTCGAGCCCGCGCATCGTGTCGGACCGCGAGCGCATCATGGACCCGGTGACCGCCTACCAGCTGACCTCGATGATGCGCGGCGTGGTCGAGCGCGGCACCGCCTCCGGCGCGATCGACCTGCCGGTTCCCACCGCGGGCAAGACCGGCACGACCAACGACGCCAAGGACGTTTGGTTCGTGGGCTTCACCTCGAACGTGGTGGCGGGCTGCTACATCGGCTACGACCAGCCGCGGACGCTCGGGGAAAGCGCTTTCGGGTCAACGCTGTGTGGCCCGGTCTTCCAGTCCTTCATGCAGAAGGCCGTGGCCAAGTACGGCGGCGGCGAGTTCCGCGTCCCGGAAGAGTGCCAGTTCATCAACATCGACCGGTTCTCGGGCGCCCGCCTCGGCGAGGGCGCGAGCGGCTCGAACGTGGTCTCGGAATGTTTCCGCAGCGGCGAGGAGCCGATCTTCGGCATCCAGATGGACGGCGGCTGGGCCATGGGCTCGGGCTTCGACATCATCCAGCCGGACGGGCGCGCGCGGGAGGTCACGACCTCGACCGGCCGCAAGGCGGTGGTGGGGCCGAAGGCGAGCTTCGGCACACTGAGCTCGGGCGGTCTCTACTGATCGGCCGCGGGGCGGAGGCGGCTGTGCCTCAGCCCCAGAGCTTCGGCTCGGCGAATTCGAGCGAGTTGCCGGCGGGATCGCGGACATAGATCGACCGCGCCCCGTTCGGCCACCGGAAATCGGCCTCGATCCCGATGCCAGATGCCTCGAGATGCACGCGCCAGGCGTCGAGCGCGGCGCCGTCCGCGGCGAGACAGGCATGGCCCGGGCCGCGCGCGCCGTGAGGCGGCACGGGCAGGTCGGGGTTCGTCGTGGGCGTCTCGGTCGCGGCCGGGTCGAACACGAGGATCACGCCGGTGCCGCAGCGGAAGAAGACGTGCCGTCCCGTCACCCGCACGATGACCTCGAGCCCGAGGATGCCGGAATAGAACGCTTCCGCCGCGTCGAGGTCGTCGGCATAGAGCGCGGCCTCGAGGACGTGGGTCGGGGGAGGGGGTGTCGTGGTCATCCGCCGAGCCTACCAGCGCGCGCAGCATGCGTCACGGGGCGCGTCATGCCCATGTTGCAAACGCCCGATATTGCCTTGGTAGACACCGCATATTGCGGGGCTTGATCAAAGGGTTCCGCGATATATAGTGAGATGAGGCTGGGGCGGGGTGTCCCGTCCTGATGCTTCGGAGGACGGGCAGGCAGGCCGGGAGACGAGTCGCTCATGGACGGGGATTTCAGGACCGCCTTCGTGCGGGAGCCGGGGGCCTTGAGGCAGAACCCGGCACTGGTGCTCAACGCGGATTACCGGCCGCTGTCGTATTATCCGCTCTCACTCTGGCCCTGGCAGGAAGCGGTGAAGGCGGCCTTCCTCGACAGGGTCGACATCATCGCCGAATACGACGAGGTGGTCCGAAGCCCCTCGATGACGCTCCGGATACCGAGCGTGGTGGTGCTCAAGGATTTCGTCAAACCCCAGAAGCGCGTGGCCTTCACGCGCTTCAATCTTTTTCTGAGGGACGAATTCCGCTGCCAGTACTGCGGATCGAAAGCCGACCTGACCTTCGACCACGTGGTGCCGCGCTCTGCGGGCGGGATCACGAGCTGGGAGAACGTCGTCGCCGCCTGCGCGCCGTGCAACCTGCGCAAGGGCTCCAAGTCGCTCAAGCGGTCCGGCCTCAGCCTGCGCAAGCCGCCGCGCCAGCCGGGCGCCGAGGAGCTGCGCAACATGGGGCGCAAGTTCCCTCCGAACCACCTGCACGACAGCTGGATCGACTTCCTCTACTGGGACGCCGAGCTCGAGGCCTGAGGCGCACCGATCCCGCCCATGGAAACGCGAAAGGCCGCCGGGACCGGCGGCCTTGGCGTTCGTGGCGTCCGGATCGCCGGGAGGTCAGCTGTCCGACGACGCGGCGGCGGGACGCTGCTGCGGCTGGGCCTGCGGCTGCGACTGGTGGCTGCCGGGCTGCGGAGCCGGCTGGCCACCCTTGCCGCGCGCGGAGAGCGGATCGTCCTGGCGCTGCACGGAGCCTTCGAAATGAGCGCCGCTCTCGATGGCGATGGTCTTGTGGATGATGTCGCCCTCGACACGCGCGGTGGCGGTCAGGCGGACCTTCAGGCCGCGCACGCGGCCCACGATGCGGCCGTTCACCACGACGTCGTCGGCAATGACCTCGCCCTTGATGGTCGCGCTCTCGCCGACGGTCAGCAGGTGCGCGCGGATGTCGCCCTCGACCGTCCCCTCGACCTGGATGTCGCCGGTGGTCTTGACGTTTCCGGTGATGTGCAGATCGCTCGACAGCACCGACGCGGGGGGCTTCGCCTTCGGGGCGGACGGCTTGAAGTCGGATGACTGACGCGGCGCGGTTTCCGGAGCTGCCGGTTTCGACTCCTCCGCCTTGGGCGCCGGGTCGTTGATCTTGCTCTTAGAAAACATCGTTTGCAGCCTTGATGTAGGTCATGGGATTGACGGCTTTCCCGCCGACACGGACCTCGTAATGGAGGTGTGTGCCGGTCGAACGTCCGGTGTTTCCCATAGCAGCAATCTGCTGGCCGCGCGAGACCCTTTGGCCGACTTCCACGAGGAGTTTGGAGTTGTGGGCGTATCGGGTTTCGATCCCGAAATCGTGCTGGATCTTCACGAGGCGCCCGTAGCCCGACATCCAGCCCGAGTGGGTGACGACGCCGTCGGCGGTCGCGTAGATCGCGGTGCCGTGCGGCGCGGCGAAATCGGTGCCCGCGTGCAGGCGGCCCCAGCGGTAGCCGAACCCGGAGGTGAAGCGGAACGGATCCTTCAGCGGCGAGGCGAAGGGGGCCTTCTGCGCGGCGATCCGGTAGAGGTTCAGCCGGTCCATCTGGTTCAGGATGCCGTTGGCGCGGCTCGCATCGGCGCCGAGATCCTCGCCGCGCGTCGAGAAGGATAACGGCGTGAGCGGGCCGCCCTGGCCGGAATAGCCGCGGCGCACCTGGTCGAGGATCCGGTCGGGATCCATGCCGGCTGCCTCGAACATCTTGTCGAGCGGCTTGACCGAGACGGTCATCGCCTCCTCGAGCTGGCGGAAGATCAGGTCGTTCTTCTCTTCCATCAGGCGGATCTCGGTCGCCATCTCGTCGGCGCGCATCAGCGCGTCCTGGGCGTCGGCCACCACCTGGTCGCGCTCCTCGGCGGTCTTGGCGAGGGCCGCGGTCAGGAAATCGACGGTGCCGTCGTCGCCCTCGGCGCTGAGCGTGGCGCCTCCGTCCTCGAGGTCCTTGCGCAGCGTGGCGTACTGGTTTCGGAACGTCTCGCGTTCCTTCATCGTGTTGCCGAGTGTCGCCTGCACCACGTCGAGGCCGGTCTCGAGCTCGCGCCGGCGCGCCTCGGTCTCGAGGAGCTGGGACTGCATGACCGATACCTGCGCGAGCGCCGAGTTGAAGCGCTCCTGCGCGGCGCGGGCCTCGGCGGCACGGGCGTCGCGTTCCTGGGCCAGCGCGTTCAGCCGCTGCTGGTAGGTGACCTGGTCGCGTTGTGCCTGTTCGCGGTAGGATCCCGCGCCGATTGAATCCATGAGCAGGATCGCGGTGGCGACGATGGTCCATCCGACCACCACCGTGGCGCCGCCCGCGGCGAGCGCCTGCGTGCCGGACCGGAGCCGTATGAACCTGGTATCACTGTCGGATCTGAGGAAGAGTCTGCGTTCGGGGAATACGCGCTCGAGCAGCGCATGTGTCTTGATCGCGAACCGCGTTCTCACCTGTCCGTCCCTCTTCCCGACCCAATTCCGGCGCTCGCGTTCCCCCGGCGGCACCTTGGGGCAAGGCATTAGCCAGACATCGGCTCGGTCGCAACGATTTCGGGCGGATGCGGGGAAAAGCGGCGCGGAATCGCGCGCAACCGGCGAAAATCCGCCGATCTTGCGCGCGGCTCTGCAACCTTAGCGAGAGTCGACCAGGGGCCAGTAGAAGTCCGGCGGCAGTCCCGCCTCTGCACGCTTCTCCTCGTTGAAGGGCGGCTTCAATGCCCCGTGGAAGTATTTGCGGACGAGGGTGTGGAAGTGTGGCGTCGGGTCCACATCGTGGCGGCCACAGAGGAAATGGTACCATTTCGACCCGTAGGCGACGTGGCCCACCTCCTCGGCATAGATGGTTTCGAGCGCCGCGACGGCACTGTCGGCGCCGGCCTTGCGGAAGATGTCGATCATCCCGGGCGTGACGTCGAGCCCGCGTGCCTCGAGCACCATGGGAACGACCGCCAGCCGGCCGAAGAGGTCGTCGGCGGTGTCCTCGGCAGCGCGCCACATGCCGGCATGGGCGGGCAGCGCGCCGTAATGGCTGCCCAGTTCCTCGAGACATTCGCACATCAGGCCGAAATGCTTCGATTCCTCGTCGGCCGCCCGGACCCAGTCGTCGTAGAACCCTGCGGGCAGGGGCACGTGCGCGAACCGCGCGACGATGTCCCAGTGCAGATCGACGGCGTTGAGCTCGATATGCGCGACCGCGTGCAGGAGCGCGATGCGTCCCTGTGGCGATCCCGGGCGGCGGCGCGGGACCTCGCGGGGGTCGAGAAGCTTGGGGCGGTCGGGCCGCGACGGCCGGAGCGGCGGGGTCGCCTCGCCAAGCGGCAGGGCGTCGCCGGCCGCGCGCGACGCGGCCCACTCGGCCGCAAAGGCGCGCGACTTCGCCGTCTTCTCGCGGCCGTCGGCGGTGGTCAGCACCTCGACGGCCATCTCGGTAAGGGTGAGGGTCATGGCGGGGCCTCCGTGGGGAACCTGTCCTGTCCCTCCTGCCAGAGGCCGCCGCCGCGGGCCAGTGCGGCCGGTGCGGGGGGCTCAGAGCGCTTTGGCGGCCTCGAGCACCTCCTCGGCATGGCCGGGGACCTTCACCTTGGGCCAGACCCGCGCGATGCGGCCCTCGCCGTCGATCAGGACGGTGGCGCGTTCGATCCCCATGAACTTCTTGCCGTACATGGATTTCTCCTTCCACACGCCGTAGCGCTCGCAGACGTCTGAATTCTCGTCGGACAGGAGCGGCACGGTGAGCGACTTCTTTGCCATGAACTTCTCGTGGCTCTCGAGGCTGTCCTTCGAGATGCCGTAGACCTTCACGCCCGCGGCCTCGAATTCCCCGAGCAGCGACGAGAACGCCTCGTTCTCCTTGGTGCAGCCCGAGGTGTCGTCGCGCGGGTAGAAGAACAGCACGACCTTCGAGGGTTTCAGGTCGGACAGCGTGACATCTGCGCCGCCGGTCGAAGGTAGCGTGAAATCGGGGGCGGTATCGGCAATATCCAGCATGTGAGGGGCTCCCTGGTGTGGTCGGAGCGCCGGTCGCCCGTGGCCTTCGCCGCGCCGGCGCTCCATAATGCGGGGACACAGGATAATGCAGCGGGGCCGCGCATCCAGTGAAACCGGAAGAGAGACAGGACGGGGCGCCGCGGCGGCGGCGCTGGCCGGTGCGCATCGCGCTGGCGGTGGCCGCGCTCGCCGTGGCGCTGGCCGCGGGGGGCTGGGCGCTGGTCGGCACGCCGGTCGAGGCGCCGGGCTGGCTGCGCGAGCGGGTGGCGGAACGCCTGTCCGACCTCGTGCCGGGCGCGACGCTCGACTTCGACCGGATCGAGGTGGTGGTGTCGCGCGAGGGGCTGCTGCGGGCGCGGCTCGGCGGCACCGCCCTGCGCGCGCCCGACGGCACGCCCATCGCGGCCCTGTCCCAGCTCGAGGTGGCGACCGAGGCGCTGCCGCTCCTGCGCGGCGAGATCGTTCTGCGCGAGGCGCGCGCCTCGGGAGCCTTCATGACCTTCGAGCGGAGCGCCGAGGGCCGCTTCGGCATCGGGCTCGGCATCCTCGGCGGCGGGCAGACGCCGCCCGCGCTGCCCGAGGTGCTGGCGCGGATCGACGCGGTGCTGGCCGATCCGCGGCTGTCGGGCCTCGACCGGATCGCCGCCGAAGGCCTGACCGTGCGGTACCGCGACCTCCTCGCGGGGCGCGAATGGCTTGCCGATGGCGGCCAGCTCGCGATCGTGCGGCGCGACGGCGCGCTTCGCCTCGACGGGTCGGTGTCGGTGCTGGGCGGCGGGGCCACGGCCGCCACGCTGACCGTCGACGCAGAGAGCCGGATCGGGTCGACGGCGCTCAGTTTCGGCGTGGCGCTCGACGGGCTCGACGCGCGCGACCTGGCCTCGCAGAGCCCGGCGCTGGTGTGGCTCGACGCGCTGCGCGCGCCCATCGCCGGGTCGCTGCGCGGCTGGACCGACGAGGTGGGCGCGCTCGGCGGGCTCGACGCGACGCTGCGCATCGGCAGGGGCGTGCTGCAGCCCACGGACGGCGCGCAGCCGGTGCGGTTCAGCGGCGCGGAGACCTATTTCTCCTACGATCCCGCGGCGGGCGCGCTCACCTTCGACCGGATCGCGGTCGAAAGCACCGTGGGCCGTGCCGAGGCGAGCGGCCGGGTGACGCTGGAGGGGATCGCCGCGGGGCTGCCCGAGGCGCTGGTGGGACAGTTCGCGCTGTCGGGGATCGAGGCGAACCCGGGCGAGCTGTTCCCCGAACCCCTGTCGCTCGACGCGGCCGAGCTCGAGTTCCGGCTGCGGCTCGACCCGTTCCGGGTCGAGATCGGGCGCGTGCGCGTCGAGGATCCTGAGGTGGAGCTGCGCGGGTCGGGCGCGGTGGCGGCCACGGGCGAGGGCTGGGACGTGCGGCTCGACGCGACCGCCGAACGCGCCACCCCGGCGGTCGTTGCCGCCCACTGGCCGCCGGCGCTGGCGCCCGGCACGCGCGACTGGTTCGTGTCGAACGTGCTTGGCGGACGGGTGGAGGACGCGGTCTTCTCGCTCCGCCGGGAACCCGGGACACGGCCGCAGCTCTATCTCGACTTCCGCTTCCACGAGGCGGCGGTGCGCTTTGCCGACACGCTGCCACCGGCCGAGGGGGCGGCCGGGCAGTTCACGCTCTACGACGACCGGCTGGCGGTCAGCGTGGCCCGGGGCACGCTGACTCCGCCCGAAGGGGGCGCCATCGACATCGCGGGAACGGAATTCGTCATTCCCGACACCCGCCAGAAGCCGGCGACGGGCGAGCTGCGCCTTGCCGCCAAGGGCCGCGCGACGGCGGCGCTGTCACTGCTCGACATGGAGCCGCTGTCGCTCCTGCAGAAGGCGGGCCGCCCGGTGGACATCGCCGAGGCCGACGTGTCGGTCGCGGGTACGCTGGTGCGCCCGCTCGGGCCCGGCGTCACGCTCGAGGACATGGAGCTCGCGCTCGAGGGCACGCTGCGGGACGTGTCGAGCGACGCGCTGGTGCCCGGCCGCATGCTCGAGGCCGCGGCGCTGGACCTGTCGGTTACCAACGAGCGTGTGCGGGTCGGCGGGCGGGCGACGCTGTCGGGCGTGCCCTTCGAGGGCAGCTGGACCCAGCCGCTCGGTGCCGGCAGCAGCGCGGGCAGCCGCGTCGAGGGCGAGGTGATGCTGTCCCAGGCGGCCGCGGACACGTTCGGGATCGCGCTGCCCGACGGCCTCCTGTCGGGATCGGGGCCCGGAACGCTCGACCTCACGCTGCCGCCCGACGGCGCGCCGCGGTTCCGGCTCACCTCGCGGCTGGCCGGTCTCGGGCTCTCGGTGCCGCAGATCGGCTGGCGGCTCGGGCAGGGGACGCAGGGCGCGCTGACCGTCGCGGGGCGGCTCGGCGCCACGCCCGCGGTCGACGTGCTGCAGATCGATGCAGGCGGCTTGCGCGCCTCGGGCGACGTGCGGCTGCGGGCGGGCGGCGGGCTCGACCGCGTGGCGTTCGACCGCGTGCGCGTTGGCGACTGGCTCGACGCGCCGGTGACGCTCGTCGGACGCGGCGGCGCGGCGCCCGAGGTGCAGGTGGACGGCGGCACGCTCGACCTGCGGGGCATGTCCGCGGGCGGCGGCGGCGGCAGCGGCGGCGCGGGGGGCGGCACGCCGATCTCGGTGCGGCTCGACCGGCTGACGATCTCGGAGGGCATCTCGCTCCGCGGCTTCTCGGGCCGGTTCGTGGCGCGGGCGGGCGGGCTCGACGGCACCTTCTCCGCGACGATGCAGGGGACGAGCGCCTCGGTGCAGGGACAGCTCCTGCCGCAGAACGGCGGCACGGCGGTCCGGCTCGCCTCGGACGACGCGGGAAACGTGCTCGAATCGACGGGCATCCTGCGCACCGTCGCGGGCGGGCGGATGGTGCTGAACCTCGACCCGGTCCCGGGCGCGCAGGGCACCTACGAGGGACGCGCGACGATCACCGACGCGCGGCTCCGGGATGCGCCGGCGATCGGCGCGCTGCTTGACGCGATCAGCATCGTGGGGATCATCGACCAGCTCGAGGGGCCGGGCATCTATTTCCAGACGGTCGACGCGGAGTTCCGCCTGACGCCCCGGCAGGTGGTGCTGCGCCGCTCGGCCGCCACGGGGCCGTCCATGGGCATCTCGATGGACGGCTATGTCGACCTCGCGGCCGGCACGCTCGACCTCCAGGGGGTGCTGTCGCCCATCTACGTGCTGAACTCGATCGGATCGTTCCTGACCCGGCGGGGCGAGGGGCTTCTCGGCTTCAACTTCTCGATCCGCGGACCGGGCAGCCAGCCGCAGGTTGCGGTCAACCCGCTTTCGGTGTTCACACCCGGCATGTTCCGCGAGATCTTCCGCCGTCCGCCCCCCGGGGCGGAGTGAGCGGACCCGCGGCCCAGATTCCGGGGACTCGAGAGACATGCGACTGGACGATTTCGACTTCGATCTGCCGGAAGAGCTGATCGCGACGCGGCCCGCGCGGCCGCGGTCGTCGGCGCGGCTGCTGGTGGCCGCGGGCGACGCGATCCACGACGGTACGGTGACGGACCTCGTCGACTGGCTGCGCCCGGGCGACCGGCTGGTTCTGAACGACACCCGCGTGATCCCCGCGCGGCTCTCCGGCACGCGGACGCGGCCGGGGGCGGCGGGCGAGGGCACCGCGCGGATCGAGGTGACGCTGCTCGAACCCGGAACCGACGGGACGTGGCGGGCGCTGGTGAAACCGCTCAAGAAGCTGCGCGAGGGCGAGGAGGTGCGCTTTGCCGCGGGTCTCTCGGCGGTGCTCGAGGCGCGCGACGAGGGGCAGGCGGTCCTGCGCTTCAACCTCGCGGGCGCCGCCTTCGACGCGGCGCTGGCCGAGGCGGGCGCGATGCCGCTGCCGCCCTACATCGCGCAGCGCCGGGCGGCGGACGCGCAGGACCGCGAGGACTACCAGACGGTCTGGGCCGCGCGCCCCGGCGCCGTCGCCGCGCCCACCGCGTCGCTGCATTTCGACGCGCCGCTGCTCGCCCGGCTGAAGGCGCGGGGCGTGACGTTCACGCATGTCACGCTGCACGTGGGGGCGGGCACCTTCCTGCCGGTCAAGGTCGAGGACGTGACGCGCCACAGGATGCATGCCGAATGGGGCGAGGTGTCCGAGGCGGCCGCGGCCGAGATCGCCGCCACGCGCGCGGCGGGCGGGCGGATCGTGCCGGTGGGCACCACGGCGCTGCGGCTCCTCGAAACCGCCGCACGCGACACGGGCGCGGTCGTGCCGTGGCAGGGCGAGACCGACATCTTCATCTATCCGGGCTTCACCTTCCGGGCGGCGGATGCGCTGATGACGAACTTCCACCTGCCGAAATCGACGCTGATGATGCTGGTCTCGGCCTTCCTCGGCCCCGAGCGGATCCGCCGCGTCTATGCCCACGCGGTTGCCGAGCGGTACCGCTTCTTCTCCTACGGGGACGCCTCGCTCCTCCTGCCGTGAAAACGGGGCGGAAAGGGCATGGACGCGCCGGCGCCGACTGGATAGCCGTGCGCCGAGCCGACTCGACCGGGCAACAGGGGCGACAGAGATGATCAAGGTTCTGGCAGGCTCCTGGGCACTGTTCCTCGGGATGATGCTGCTCATGCTCGGCAACGGCCTGCAGAGCTCGCTCCTCGGCGTCCGCGGCAGCGCGGCCGGCTTCTCGGCGCTGCAGATGTCGCTGGTCATGGCCGCCTACTTCGTGGGCTTCATGATCGCCTCGCAGGTCGCGCCGGGCATGATCCGCAGGGTCGGGCACGTGCGGGTCTTCGCCGCGCTCGGCTCGTTCATCTCGGCGGTCCTGATCCTCTATCCGACCATCGAGACGCCGTGGGCGTGGATCGTGGGCCGGGTCATCATCGGCTTCTGCTTCTGCGGGGTCTACGTCACCGCCGAGAGCTGGCTCAACAACTCGGTCACGAACGAGACACGCGGACAGGCGCTGTCGCTCTACATGATCGTGCAGATGGTGGGGATCATCTCGGCGCAGGCGCTGCTGAACGTCCCGGACCCGACGGGTTTCCTGCTCTTCGTCATCCCCTCGGTCCTCGTCTCCATCGCCTTCGCGCCGATCCTGCTGAGCGTGACGCCGACGCCCGCCTTCGAATCGACGCGGCCCATGAGCCTCTTCGCGCTCTACCGGACCTCGCCGCTCGGCTGCGTCGGCATGCTGCTCATGGGCGCGGTCTACGGGGCGCAGTTCGGCATGTCGGCGGTCTACGCCTCGCAGGCGGGCCTCAGCCTCGGCGAGACCTCGATCTTCGTCGCCGCGATCTACGTGGGCGCGCTGGTCTTCCAGTACCCGCTCGGCTGGCTGTCGGACCGCATGGACCGCCGCGTGCTGATCGCGGGCGCCGCGGCCGTCGGCGGCGCGGCGGGGGTCGTCGGGCTGCTCGCGCCGGGCTCGTTCGGCCTCATCGTCTGCGCGGCGGTGGTGATGGGGGGCTGCGCGAACCCGCTCTATTCGCTCCTCATCGCCTACACCAACGACTACCTGCCGCCCGAGGAGATGGCGAGCGCGTCGGCGGGGATGCTGCTGCTGAACGGGCTCGGCGCCATCGCGGGGCCGGTTCTGACCGGCTGGCTCATGGACCGCTTCGGCGCCTCGGCGTTCTTCCTGCTGATCGCGGTGCCGATGCTGCTGCTGACGGTCTACGCGCTCTACCGCATGACCCGCCGTCCCGCGCCGTCCTCGGACGTCACCGGGGCCTATGCGCCCGTGGCGCCGGTCGCCTCGGTGGTCGCGTTCGAGGTTGCGCAGGAATTCGCCGTCGAATCCGCGCAGGATGCCGCCGGGCAGACGGATCCCACCTGATCGCGCTTGCGCCGGCGTCCCGGACACACGACATGCCGAATGAAAGCCCGTGACATGAAAAGTGACTGTCTCGGGCCGCGGCGGGTCGTCATAGTGGCGGACGCGACATTGGGAAATACCGCTGGCAGGAAGGGAGCGGCGTGATGGAAGGCCCGGAAGAAATACTTACGTTCTGGCTCGACGAGGTGGGCCCCGAGGGCTGGTACAAGAGCGACGCCGACCTCGACGCGCAGGTGCGCGCACGGTTCCAGGAGACCTGGGAAGAGGCGATGGAGGGCCGCTTCGCCCTGTGGCTGACCTACCCGTCGGGGGCGCTCGCCTACATCGTGCTGACCGACCAGTTCCCGCGCAACATGTTCCGTGGCACGGCGCGCGCCTTCGCCTCCGACCGCATCGCGCTGGCTGCGGCCAAGCAGGCGGTGCACCGCGGCTGGGACCTGCGCATCGACGAACCGGCGCGGCAGTTTTTCTACATGCCGATGATGCATTCGGAGAACCTGTGCGACCAGGACCGCTGCGTCCGCCTGATGAAGGAGCGCATGGAAGGCGGCGCGGACAACCTCCTGCACGCCAAGGCGCACCGCGAGGTGATCCGCAGCTTCGGCCGCTTCCCGTTCCGCAACGCTGCCTTGTCGCGCAAGCCGACGGCGGGCGAGATCGCCTATGTCGAGGGGGGCGGCTACGGCCGCACGGTGCGCGAACTGCAGGACGGCGTCGCGGCGACCGCCTGAGGCCGGTCCCGTCACCGGGCGGGGCGGCTCAGGTCGTCCCGTCCTCCGGCGGTACCGCGCCGCCGCGGCCCTTGCGCACGCGTTCGATCAGGAAGCGGCGGGCGCGCCGCTCGGCGAGGCGCACGCGGACCGAGGTCAGGAACGCCTCCTCGAGCGTGTTCGAGGCCGCGGCGAGTTCGCGCGCGACCTCCATGTAGAGACGGTCCTCGCCGAGGGCGTCCTGCGCCTTGAGGACGTCCTGGGCGAGCTTGTCGGCGAGATCCTCGAGATAACCCATCGCGATCATCTCCTGCCGGCGATGCGCCGGTTCAGCGGCTCGTCTCGGTCAGCCGGCGCTTGACATAGGACGTGACGGTGCCGACCAGCGTGTCGAGATGCGCGTCCTCGAAGAAGTGGCCCGCGCCCTCGATCTGTTCGTGGGTGATGGTGATGCCGCGCTGCTCCTTGAGCTTGTTCACGAGCGCCAGCGTGTCCGCGGGCGGTGCCACGCGGTCGGCGGTGCCGTTCACGATGAGCCCCGAGGACGGGCAGGGCGCGAGGAACGAGAAGTCGTACATGTTCGCCGGCGGCGAGGCCGAGATGAAGCCGGTGATCTCGGGCCGGCGCATCAGGAGCTGCATGCCGATCCAGGCGCCGAACGAGAAGCCCGCGACCCAGCAATGCTTGGAATTCGCGTTCAGCGATTGCAGGTAGTCGAGCGCCGAGGCGGCATCGGACAATTCGCCCACGCCCTGGTCGTATTCGCCCTGGCTGCGGCCGACGCCGCGGAAATTGAAGCGCAGGACCGTGAAGCCCATGTTGTAGAACGCGTAGTGAAGGTTGTAGACCACCTTGTTGTTCATCGTCCCGCCGAATTGCGGGTGCGGGTGCAACACGATCGCGATGGGCGCGTCGCGATCCTTCTGCGGGTGGTAGCGGCCTTCGAGGCGGCCTTCTGGACCGGGGAAAATCACCTCGGGCATTTGGGACGGGGCTCCTTCGGCTGGCGAGCGTTGACGGGATCTTCCGGAAACCTTAGAACGCTTCTAAATCCGGAAGCCGTCGGATCGCGTGTCCGACGGCAGATATGCGCTCCGCCGGACGAGGTCAATCGTCCTGCGGGCCGACCCGTGCGGAGTATGGGGAGAGAACGACATGAAGCTCAGCACCAAGGGGCGGTATGCGATGGTGGCGCTGGTGGACCTGGCGCTGCAGCCGTCGGGCGACCTCGTGACGCTGGGCGACATCTCGCGGCGGCAGGACATCTCGCTGCCCTATCTCGAGCAGCTCTTCGTGAAGCTTCGCCGCGCGGACCTCGTGGCCTCGGTCAGGGGGCCGGGCGGCGGCTACCGGCTGGCGCGGCCCGCGACCGAGATCCGCGTGGTCGACGTGCTGGCGGCGGTCGACGAGACGGTGGACGCCATGCACAAGGGGGCGGGCGCGAGCGGCGGGCTGTCGGGGTCGCGGGCGCAGTCCCTGACCAATCGCCTGTGGCAGGGCCTCTCGGCGCATGTCTACGTCTTCCTGCACCAGACGCGGCTGTCGGACGTCGCGGGCAACGCGCTCGTGCCGTGCCCGGCGGTGCCCTCGCTCTTCGACGTGGTGGACGAGACATGAGGCCCGTCGCGCCCGTGTCGGGGACGCGAGGGGCGCTGCCCCTCTGCGCGCCGTGCGGCGCGCCGTCACCCCGGGATATTTCCGCCAAGAAGACGCCGGGAGTGTGGTCGTGAGGGAGCGCGTCTACCTCGACTGGAACGCCACGGCGCCGCTGTGCCCGGAGGCGCGGGAGGCGATGCTGGCCGCCATGGACGTGGCGGGCAATCCGTCCTCGGTGCACGCGGAAGGCCGCGCGGCGCGGGCGCTCGTCGAGCGCGCGCGGGCACAGGTGGCGACGGCGTTCGGCGCGGACGGCGCCGACGTGGTGTTCGTCTCGGGCGCGACCGAGGCCGCGGCGCTCGCCTGCGCGGGGCGCGGCCTCGTGGGCTCGCAGGCCGAGCACGACGCGGTCGCGGCCTGGATCGACCCGGTCCTGCCGGTGGCCGCGGACGGCACCGTTCGGGTCGAGACGCCCGGGGCGACGGCGCTGCAGGCGGCCAATTCCGAGACCGGCGTGGTGCAGGACCTGCCCGGCGGGCTCGCCGTGTGCGACGCGACGCAGGCCTTCGGCAAGCTGCCCGTGGCGTTCAACTGGATGGGCTGCGACATGGCGCTGATCTCGGCGCACAAGATCGGCGGCCCCAAGGGCGTGGGCGCGCTGGTCCTGCGGCAAGGGACCGAGATCGCCGCGCGGATCCGCGGCGGCGGTCAGGAGATGGGGCGGCGCGCGGGGACCGAGAACGTGGTGGGCATCGCGGGTTTCGGCGCGGCGGCCGAGGCGGCGCAGCGCGCGCTCGACGACGGCGCCTGGGCGCGGGTCGAAAAACTTAGAAGCGTTCTAGAATCTCTCATTGCAGCCGGCGCGGAAGAGACTATTTTTGTCGGGAAAGCGGCGCGTCGGCTGCCCAATACCAGCTGTTTCGCGGTTCCCGGCTGGAAGGGCGAGACGCAGGTGATGCAGATGGACCTCGCCGGGTTCGCGATCAGCGCGGGCTCGGCCTGCTCGAGCGGCAAGGTCCGCGAGAGCCGGCTGTTGCGGGCGATGGGCCACGACGCGGTGACCGCGTCCTCGGCGGTGCGGGTCAGCCTCGGGCCGGCGACCACCGAGACCGACGTGGCGCGCTTCACCGAGGCGTGGCTGAAGGCACATGAAAGGTTCCGCGCGCGCGCCGCCTGACGCGGAAGCGGTGCGGAACGATTGGAAAGGACGGACATGGCAGCTCTGGACCAGACGGACGTCAAGGAAGGCGTCGACCAGGAGACGGTCGACAAGGTCCGCACTCTCGGCGGCAAGTACAAGTACGGCTGGGAGACGGACATCGAGATGGACTACGCGCCGAAGGGCCTGACGCCCGACATCGTGCGCCTCATCTCGGAGAAGAACGGCGAGCCCGAGTGGATGACCGACTGGCGGCTCGGCGCCTACGAGCGCTGGCTCCAGAAGGAGGAGCCCGACTGGGCGATGGTCGACTATCCCGAGATCGACTTCCAGGAGCAGTATTACTACGCGCGTCCGAAAAGCATGAGCGAGAAGCCGAAATCGCTCGACGAGGTCGACCCGAAGCTGCTCGAGACCTACGAGAAGCTCGGCATCCCGCTGAAGGAACAGATGATCCTGGCGGGTGTCGAGGGCGCCGAGGCGGCGCCCGCGGAGGGCCGGTCGTCGGACCGCAAGGTCGCGGTCGACGCGGTCTTCGACAGCGTGTCGGTGGGCACGACCTTCCAGGCGGAGCTGAAGAAGGCCGGCGTCATCTTCTGCTCGATCTCCGAGGCGATCCGCGAGCATCCCGAGCTCGTGCGCAAATACCTGGGCTCGGTCGTGCCGGTCAGCGACAACTTCTACGCCACGCTGAACTCGGCGGTGTTCTCGGACGGCTCGTTCGTCTACGTGCCGCCCGGCGTGCGCTGCCCGATGGAGCTGTCGACCTATTTCCGCATCAACGCCGAGAATACCGGCCAGTTCGAGCGCACGCTCATCATCGCGGACAAGGGGTCCTACGTCTCCTATCTCGAGGGCTGCACGGCGCCGCAGCGCGACACCGCGCAGCTGCACGCGGCGGTGGTCGAGATCATCGCGGAGGAAGACGCCGAGGTGAAGTATTCCACGGTGCAGAACTGGTTCCCCGGCGACGAGGAAGGCCGCGGCGGCATCTACAACTTCGTGACCAAGCGCGCGGATTGCCGCGGCGACCGCTCGAAGGTGATGTGGACGCAGGTCGAGACCGGGTCGGCGGTGACCTGGAAATACCCCTCCTGCATCCTGCGCGGCGACGACAGCCAGGGCGAGTTCTACTCCATCGCCATCACCAACAACTACCAGCAGGCCGATACCGGCACCAAGATGATCCACCTGGGCAAGAACACGCGCTCGCGCATCGTGTCCAAGGGCATCTCGGCGGGGCATGCGCAGAACACCTATCGCGGGCTCGTCTCGATGCACCCGAAGGCCAAGAACTCGCGCAACTACACCCAGTGCGACAGCCTGCTGATCGGCGACAAGTGCGGGGCGCACACCGTCCCCTACATCGAGGTCAAGAACAACTCGAGCCGGGTGGAACACGAGGCGACCACGTCGAAGGTGGACGACGACCAGATGTTCTACTGCCGCCAGCGCGGCCTCGACGAGGAGGAGGCGGTCGCGCTGATCGTGAACGGCTTCGCCAAGGAGGTGCTGCAGGCGCTGCCCATGGAGTTCGCCATGGAGGCCCAGCAGCTCGTGGCGATCTCGCTCGAAGGCTCGGTGGGCTGACGGTCGGGGAGCGCGAGGCGTGCCGCTGAAGCTCTACTGGTGGGCGGGTCAGCCGAATTTCGGCGACGCGATCTCGGCCCGCGTCACCGCCTTCGCGGCGGGGCGCGGGGTCGTGCATGCCGAGCCGAAGGCGGCGGAGATCTTCGCGATCGGGTCGATCCTGCAGATCGTGCGGCGCACCCACCAGGGCCCGCGGCCCGACGGGTCGCGGCCGTGGATCTGGGGGTCGGGATGCATGAAGCCCGTCCGGCTCGACTTCGTTCCGCAGGTGCGCTTCGCCGCGCTGCGCGGGCCGATCACCGAGAGCCTTCTCGGCGTCTCGGCCGGGGCCTACGGGGATCCGGGGCTCCTGGTCGCCGACGCGTTGGGGGACCGGCCCGCGCGCGCAGACCGGATCGGCATCGTGCCGCACATGGCGCATGTGGACAGCCCCGAGCTTGCGGCGCTTGTCGCGGCGCACCCGGTGCTGCAGCTGATCGACGTGCGCGGCGACGCGGACGCGGTCTGCCGGCAGATCGGGTCCTGCGCGCACGTGCTGTCCTCGAGCCTGCACGGTCTCGTGGTGGCCGACGCCTACGGGGTCCCGAACACCTGGCTCGACCCCGCGGGCATCCACCAGAGCCCGCGGCTCAAGTTCTACGACTACGCCGCGGGGATCGGGCGGGCGTTGCCGCGGCCGCTGACGCTCGGCGAGGTGCCGGAGCGGCTGGCCGCGCTCGGGGACGGACCGCTCGGCTATACCGACGGGATCGAGGCGGCGAAGGCCGCGCTGCTCGCCGCCTTCCCGGAAGAGCTGCGGCGGGACGAGGCGGCCTGAGGGCGCGCCGGATGACGGGAACACGGGAGACGGACATGATCGTGACGACCACGAACAACGTCGAGGGATACCAGGTCGCCGAGTACAAGGGGATCGTGGTGGGCGAGGCCATCATGGGCGCCAACGTCTTCCGCGACTTCTTTGCCCAGGTGACGGACATCGTGGGCGGCCGGTCGGGCGCCTACGAGACCAAGCTGCGCGATGCGCGCGAGATCGCCTTCGGCGAGCTCGAGGCGCGGGCGGCGCAGCTCGGGGCCAACGCCGTGATCGGCGTGGACATCGATTACGAGGTCGTGGGCGAGTCGATGCTGATGGTGTCGGTTTCGGGCACGGCGGTGGTGCTGGGCTGACGGCACCGGGAATTGTCACAGGCGGCGCCGGACGACGGCCCGCGACAGGACGAATGAAGGACGAAAGATGCTTGAGATCAAGAACCTGCACGTGAAGCTCGAGGAAGAGGACAAGGTGATCCTCCGCGGGGTGGACCTGACCGTCGAGGCGGGCAAGGTGCACGCGATCATGGGACCGAACGGCTCGGGCAAGTCGACGCTGAGCTACGTCCTGTCGGGCCGCGACGGCTACGAGGTCACGGACGGCAGCGCCACGCTGCTCGGCCAGGACATCCTCGGCATGGAGCCGGAGGAGCGCGCGGCGGCGGGCCTCTTCCTGGCGTTCCAGTACCCGGTAGAAATCCCGGGCGTCGGCAACATGACCTTCCTGCGCTCGGCGGTGAACGCGCAGCGCAAGGCGCGGGGCGAGCCCGAGATGTCGTCGACGGAGTTCCTCAAGGTCATCCGCGAGAAGGCCAAGGAGCTCGAGATCGACGCCGACATGCTGAAGCGCCCGGTCAACGTGGGCTTCTCGGGCGGCGAGAAGAAGCGCAACGAGATCCTGCAGATGGCGATGCTCGAGCCCAAGATGTGCATCCTCGACGAGACGGATTCGGGTCTCGACGTGGACGCGATGAAACTCGTTTCGGACGGCGTGAACGCGCTGCGCGACGAGGGCCGCGGCTTTCTCGTCATCACCCACTACCAGCGGCTTCTCGACCACATCCAGCCCGACGTGGTGCACATCATGTCGAACGGCCGGATCGTGAAGACCGGCGGCCCCGAGCTCGCCCTCGAGGTCGAGAAGAACGGCTATGCGGACCTCAAGGAGACCGCATGATGGCATTGCTCAAGAAGAAGGCGCCCGATGCGCGCAAGCTCGAGGCGACCGCGGCGCGGCTCGACGCGCTGACGATCCCGCAGGGCGGCTGGGCGGAACCCGCGCGCCGTGACGCGGCCGCGCGCCTGCGGGCGCAGGGGCTGCCGCAAGGCCGCGACGAGTACTGGAAGTTCACCCGGCCCGACACGCTGACGCAGGAAGACGCGCCGCGCGCCGCGGTGCTCGAGCCCGGCGAGACGCCGATCTTCGACGCCTTCGACCGGCTGAAGATCGTGTTCACGGATGGCGTGTTCGACCCCGAGGCGTCGGACGCGCTTGCGCTCGA
The DNA here is from genome assembly GCF_000521865.1 of Roseivivax isoporae LMG 25204. Classification (GTDB taxonomy): domain Bacteria; phylum Pseudomonadota; class Alphaproteobacteria; order Rhodobacterales; family Rhodobacteraceae; genus Roseivivax; species Roseivivax isoporae. The sequence goes on along the minus strand of NZ_JAME01000012.1, from coordinate 18,586 downwards.
GCACGTGGAGATCGAGCGGCTCGCGACGAGCCGCGCGGACATCCACTGGGCCAAGGACCTCTACGGCACGCTCGAGGCGCGCGGACAGGTGCCGGTCGACCGCCCGCTCGCGGCGTTCAACACGGCCTTTGCCACGGACGGCCTGCTGATCCGCGTAATCGGCCGGGCGCCGAAGCCCATCGCGATCATTTATCGTCACGAATCAGAGACTTCGGACGCGATCCTGCACCACGTGGTGAAGGTCGAGGAAGGCGGGGAGCTGACCCTGCTCGAAACCGGGCCGGCGGCCGCGCGGTTCAACAAGTGCATGGAGGTCGACGTCGCCGACGGCGCCGCGTTCCGGCACATCCGCACGCAGGGACGCGACCACGAACGCCGCGCCGCGACGCACATCTTCGGGCGCCTCGGGGCCGAGTCGGTCTTCAAGTCGTTCACGCTGACCATGAACGGCAAGCTCACGCGGAACGAATGCGTGCTGGAGCTGACCGGCGACGACGCGGTGGCGCACGTGGCCGGGGCCTGCGTGGGCGACGGCGATTTCCACCACGACGACACGGTGTTCATCACCCATGACGCGGTGAACTGCGAAAGCCGCCAGGTCTTCAAGAAGGTGCTGCGCAACGGTGCCGTGGGGGTCTTCCAGGGCAAGATCCTGGTGCAGCCGGGCGCACAGCGGACCGACGGATACCAGATCAGCCAGTCGCTGCTGCTCGACGAGGACAGCCAGTTCCTGGCGAAGCCCGAACTCGAGATTTACGCCGACGACGTGGCGTGCTCGCACGGGTCGACCTCGGGCGCCATCGACGAGGAGGCGCTGTTCTACCTGCGCGCGCGCGGCCTGCCCAAGGCGGACGCGACGGTCTACCTCACGCTCGCGTTCCTGGCCGAAGCGGTGCAGGAGATCGACGACGAGGACCTGCAGGCCGAGATCGTGGGTCGCATCGAGGCGTGGCTCTTCCGGCGGCGCCGCTGATCCCGATGGCGGTGTCGAGCGATATCGCGGCCACCTATGTCAGGGGCCCGGGGTCGGTCATGCGGCGCCTCCTGTCGGCTGGCCAGCGCGAGGACCGCGCCCTGGCCATGCTGATGGGGGCGTGCGTGCTGGCCTTCGTGTCCCGCTGGCCCGCGCTGTCGCGGCAGGCTCATCTCGACGGGACGGAATTGAACCCCGCGCTTGGCGGCGCCCTTTTCGGCTGGCTCTTCGTCGCGCCGCTGATGTTCTACGGCATCGCGGCGGTGAGCCACATCTTCGCCCGCGTGCTCGGGGGGCGGGGCACCTGGTACGGCGCGCGGCTCGCGCTCTTCTGGTCGTTCCTGGCCTCGACGCCGCTCATTCTCCTGAACGGGCTCGTGGCCGGGTTCATCGGGTCGGGCCCGGCGCTGAGCCTGGTGGGCGCCGCGTGGATCGCGGCTTTCCTGTGGTTCTGGATCCGCTGCCTCACCATCGCGGAGCGTCCCGCATGAGCCCCTCGGCCTTCCTGTCGCTCGCCTGGCACAGCATCGTCGCGCCGCGCGAGGTGGCCCGGTTGCTCCTGTCGCTGCGGCTCGGGCACGAGGCGATCGTGCTGGCCTTTGCGCTGGTCGTGGTGCTGCAGACCGCGCTCGTGACGGTCTCGAGCATGCTGATCCCGCCCGATCCGTCGGTCGCACCTATCCTCATGCAGCCCATGGTCTTCGCCGTCGGGCTCTGCGCGGTGCTGCTGGTCCTCACGCTTGCCCTGACCTGGGCGGGCCGCGGCGTGGGCGGCGTGGCGCAGGTGGCGGACATCGCGCTGCTCGTGGTGTGGATCCAGGGGCTCGACGTGGTGGTGCAGGCGGTGCTGGTGCTGCTCGCGCCCGTGGTGCCGGGCCTCGCCGGGATCATATCGCTGGCGGCTTCGGGCGTCGGCATCTGGATTCTCCTGAACTTCCTCGCCGAAGCACAGGAATTCGAAGGACTTCTCAAGGCAGCGCTCGTGATGGTCCTGGCGGTGACGGGCCTCGCGCTCGGCATCTCGCTGGTGATCTCGCTCTCGGGTGCAACGATGGGACTGAATGCCAATGTATGACGTGAACGAAATCCGCCGCGACTTCCCCATCCTGTCGCGGCAGGTGAACGGCAAGCCGCTGGTCTATCTCGACAACGGCGCCTCCGCGCAGAAGCCGCAGGTGGTGATCGACGCCGTCACGCGCGCCTATGCCGAGGAATATTCCAACGTTCACCGGGGGCTGCATTTCCTGTCGAACCTCGCGACGGAGAAGTACGAAGGCGTGCGCGGAACCGTCGCGCGCTTCCTGAACGCGCCCTCCGAGGAGGAGATCGTGTTCACCACCGGCACGACCGAAGGCATCAACCTCGTGGCCTACGGCTGGGCCATGCCCCGGATGGAGCCCGGCGACGAGATCGTGCTGTCGGTGATGGAGCACCACGCGAACATCGTGCCCTGGCATTTCCTGCGCGAACGGCAGGGGGTCACGCTGCGCTGGGTCGATGTGGAGGCCGACGGATCGCTCGACCCGGAAAAGGTGATCGACGCGATCGGCCCCAAGACCAAGCTCGTGGCGATCACGCAGCTCTCGAACGTGCTGGGCACCGTGGTCGACGTCAAGACGATCGCGGCTGCGGCCCACGAGAAGGGCGTGCCGGTGCTGGTCGACGGCAGCCAGGGTGCCGTGCACATGCCGGTCGACGTCGCCGATCTGGGCGTCGACTTCTACGCTGTCACGGGACACAAGCTCTACGGCCCAAGCGGTTCGGGGGCGATCTTCATCCGGAAGGAGCGGCTGGCCGAGATGCGGCCCTTCATGGGCGGCGGCGACATGATCCGAGAGGTCCACAAGGACGAGATCACCTGGGCCGACCCGCCGATGAAGTTCGAGGCCGGCACTCCCGGCATCGTGGCGACCATCGGCATGGGCGTCGCGCTCGACTACATGATGGCGCTCGGCATGGACAACATCGCCGCCCACGAGGCGCGGATCGCGGATTATGCCCGAGAGCGGCTCGACGGGCTGAACTGGCTGCAGGTGCAGGGCAAGGCGCCCGGCAAGGCCGCGATCTTTTCCTTCATGCTGGACGGTGCGGCGCACGCGCATGACATCTCGACCATCCTCGACAAGAAGGGTGTCGCGGTGCGCGCGGGCCACCATTGCGCGGGGCCGCTGATGGATCACCTCGGGATTTCCGCGACCTGCCGGGCGTCCTTCGGGCTCTACAACACCGAGGCGGAGGTCGACGTGCTGGTCGAGGCGCTGGAACTCGCGCACGAACTCTTCGCCTGAGCGGTCGGACGTGCGCGCGCCCCCGGCTGCGGGGACGCGCGCGCTGCGCGGCGGGGGCCTCCGGGCCGGATCCGCGCGGGAGGGTCGCGGTCCGGCGCCGGTCAGGCGGCCTCAGCCCGCGCGCAGGTCGGCCGCGTGCGCGATGTCGCCGCGGTTCTTCTCGACCCAGGCCATGACCCGGCCCATTGTCGTGGCGCTGCCGCCGAATCCCGACCACGGGGTGAAGTCGGTGTTCAGCACGCTCTCGGGGTCTTCCTTCAGCAGCCGCACGATCACGCTCGCGACGATCGTGCCGCCGACGCCCGCGAGCCTGCCGCCCGCATGGTCGGCCTCCTCGAGGCAGTAGAACCAGATCGGCGTCTTGTCGATGTGACGGTCCCGCAGGATTTGCGGCGCCGGCAGTTCCTTCACCGGCACGTGCGGCGCGTTCTGCTTGAGCCAGCGCGCGACCTGCTGGCCGGAGGCGAGCTTGAGCGCGCTCCGGTCGCGCAGGATGTTGCGCAGCGGCAGCTTGCGGGCCTGCTCGATCGGAATCTCGACCCCGTCCCACGAGGCGGGCGCGCCGACCACGTTCGACGGCAGCTCGAACAGCGTCTTGGCCACCTTGGTTCCGACCGGCAACGCCTTCTGGGCCTTGCCGTCGCCGGTGTCGAAGAACTGCGCCAGCTCGAGGTCCGCCTCGGGCTTGCGCGGTCCGAAGCCCAGCATCATCGGCTCGAACAGGTCGACCGGGCTCGCGCCGTGTTTCAGCCGGTAGGAGGGCTGCACGGTGGCGTGGCCGAACCGGTAGGCCGCCCCCGAGAATTCCGCCGGCATCAGCGGCGCGTGTCGGCCGAAGATCCACGGATCGTGCAGCGCGGCGTCGATGCAGGGCTGGTCGACGAAGGACGGGAGCAGCGCGTGCAGCACGAGCCACTGGTAGTGCAGGCGCACGAAGCGGCGCACATGCTCGAAATCCATGAGCGACGGCGGCACGCTCTCGTGCCATACGCTCTGGCGGATCGACATGACGCCGCATTCGTGCACGTCGTCCTTGGCCGCGCCGCCCTCGCTCACGTGGCTCATCAGGATGTTGTGCAGGCAGATCATCGCGCCGTGCACCTGGCTCACGATGATGTTCTCGTCGTTGCGGTGATCGCCGATCAGCGCGGTGCCGTGCGCGTTCCGCGCGAGGTCGATCGGGTTCTCGTCGCGTCCGAACAGCAGGAAGCCCGGATGCCGGGGGCTGTACAGGAAGGGCGACGCCTCGGGGCCGTCACCATAGACGCAGTCGAGGTCTAGCCCCGGCGTGCGCACGTTGCGGATCGACCGCGGGTCGATCTTCTTGCCGATGGAGCTCGTGGCATCGAGCGTCACGTCGTGGTCCACGAACTGGCCGAAGAAGGTCATGCCGGCATCGGCAGGGCCGTCCTTCAGCGTCTCGGTCTTCATGGAATCGACGAGCGCGATGAGCGCGTCGACGATCTTCTGCGTGCTGAGGTTGCCGGTGATGTCGTTCGGCCCGCCCAGCAGGTGGCCGAACGTGTCCGCAAGCGGCGGTTTCATCATCAGCGCGGTGTGTTCGAGGCAGTGCTTGACCAGGTGGTCGAACCTGGACATCCCGTGAATCATGCCCGTCATGGCACGTCTCCTGAAAAGTGATTGGCATCAAAATCATTCGCGTCCGAAGTGCCGGCGCGAGACCCGGCACAACGTCAGGAAGAATACGCCGATTTCCGGAAACTGCATAGGTAAGGTATCCCGAACCCCATTGTGCTCGGCCGCGGGGTTCCGTATATGGGCGCCAACGCACCCGTAGCTCAGCTGGATAGAGCGCTGCCCTCCGAAGGCAGAGGCCTCAGGTTCGAATCCTGACGGGTGCGCCATCTTCCCATCCGCAGATGCCCGCCATGACCTTTGCGCAAGCGGAGGCAGTTGAGGGCGGCCCGTGGCCCGTGTATGCGGAAGACGCGGCCGGTTCGGCCGTGATCACCCGGTGACCGTGGCATGACATCCGACTTCGCCACCTGCCGCCTCGGCGAGGGCGGCCCGCGCAGAAAATCCAGGGTCGCCCCGCGCTACCGCAAGGATGGCTACGACGCCGCGTTCGACGACCGGACGTTGTGGCTCGACGCGGTCTGGCACCAAGGCGTGGTGACGCTCGTCTGCCCGCGGCTCAACAATCTGGCCGGCGTCTTCCGGTCCGGCGCCCTCGCGCTCGACGGCGTGCCGGCGCGGCCGCGGGTGCGCCACTTCTACCGTCACAGCCTGGTGCAGATGCGGGCGCCCGAACTGCCGGCCCGGGTCACGCTGGAGGTGGCGGGGACCCGCCACGACAGCGCCGTCTCGGTGACCGATCCGGCCCGGTTCCGCGGGCGGAACGTGATCGTCACCATGTCGCGCGACAACGACCTCGTGTGGATCGAGGATTTCGCGCGCTTCCACGCCGAGACGCAGGGCGCGGACGCCATCATTCTGGTCGACAACGCCTCGCGCGGCTACGGGCGCGCCGAGATCGAGCAGGCGCTCGCGCGCACGGGGCTCGACGCGCTGGTGCTGCGCACCGACCTGCCGTTCGGGCCGCGCGGGCGCGCGCCCCATGCCAATACCGAGCTCTTCCTGCAGACCTGCGTGCTGAACGCGCTGCGGCTGCGCCACCTGTCCGAGGCGCGCGCGGTGCTCTGCTGCGACATCGACGAGCTGATCCTGTCGCGCCGCGCGCCGACGGTCTTCGACGCCACCTGGCAGAGCATCTTCGGCTTCACCCGGTTCGAGGGCGAGTGGCGCCACGCCCCGACGCCCGCGCAAGGGATCACGGTGCGGCACGCGGACCACGTCCTCGTCCGCTCCGGCGGGCGGCCGTCGCCCGCCAAGTGGTGCATCCGACCCACGGGCCCGCTGGGAGAGCTGCAATGGCGGCCGCACGTGCTCGAGGGGTTCGCGTTCAACTGGCTGTTCCTCTCGCGCGCCTTCACCTACCACCATTGTCGGCAGATCACGACCGGGTGGAAGCGCGACCCGCACCGCGACGACACCGCGCAGCTCGTTCCGGCGGAGCCCGCGGCGGTCCTGGCCCGCGGCCGTCGGCGCGTAGCGCCGCGGCCCGCGGCCGCGGTGCGGGCAGGCTGGAACGCGGCCCTGCGCCGTGGCGGAGAGGTCCTGTCGCGGCGGTTCTTCGCGCTGCGGCCTGCCTCGCAGGTCGTGTCGCTCCTGATCCTGTCCTGCCTCGGCATCGTGCTCGAGGAGGCGATCGACGACGATCCGGCGCAGCAGGAGATCGACGCCATCCTGGCGATCCTCGATGCCACACCGCAGATCGACCAGATGGAGGCGACGCTCGACGTCTGGTTCTGAGCGCCGCTCAGAGGTCCTCCGTCAGGATCGCGTCGAGGGCGGCGTCGAGCGCCGCGCGCTCTGCCGCGAGCAGCCGGTCGAGCCGTTCCTGGAACGCGAGAGCCCGAGGGATCAGGTCGGCCATGAGCGCGCGGCCCTTGTCGCTCAGCGACAGCGACACGAGCCGGCGATCCTGCGCGTTCGGCACCTTGGTGACGTAGCCGTCCGCGGCGAGGCGGGCCGCCGCGCGGCTCGCCTTCGACTTCTCGAGGTTCACCCGAGCCTCAAGGTCGCGGATCGACACCTCGCCGCCGTCGGCCAGGTGCACGAGCACACGCCATTCCGCGACGGAGATGCCGAACTCGGCCCGGTAGCGCCGCGCCATGCCCGCGCTCAGCCGCTCCGCCGCGACCGTCATGCGGTAGGGCAGGAAACGGGAGAGGTCGAATTCGGGCAGGTCCCTCATCGGTCGGGCATCCTCGGGCAATGCTGGGCGGGCGCCCTCCGGACCTTCCTCCGGGATCGTCTTGAATGCAACGGTTCCCCTGTATCGTTGCATATGCAATAATCAGGACGAGGGGACCGGAATCGCAGCCGGCGGAAGCCGGAAGGAGGAGCGCGATGACCAATCAGGAGCTTCCGAACGGGATGGTGCGCGCGCCGGGCAATGGCGGCACGCACGAAGGCTACATGCCGGGCTTCGGCAACGATTTCGAGACCGAGGCGCTGCCGGGCGCGCTGCCGCAGGGCATGAACTCGCCGCAGAAATGCGCCTACGGCCTCTACGGCGAGCAGCTGTCGGGCACCGCCTTCACCGCGCCGAGCCATCGCAACGAACGGACCTGGTGCTACCGGATCCGGCCGTCGGTCAAGCATGCCGGCCGCTTCCGCCGCATCGACCTGCCGTACTGGAAGACCGCGCCGCACGTGCCCGAGGGCGTGACGAGCCTCGGCCAGTACCGCTGGGACCCGGTGCCGATGACCGGGGAGGACCTCACCTGGCTCACCGGCATGCGCACCATGACCACGGCGGGCGACGTGAACACGCAGGTCGGCATGGCCGCGCATGTCTACCTCGTCACGCGGTCGATGCGGGACGCCTATTTCTACTCGGCCGACAGCGAGCTCCTGGTCGTGCCGCAGGAGGGGCGGCTGCGCTTCGCCACCGAGCTCGGCGTGATCGACCTCGCGCCGCAGGAGATCGCGATCCTGCCGCGCGGGCTCGTCTACCGGGTCGAGGTGATCGAGGGCCCGTGCCGCGGTTTCGTCTGCGAGAATTACGGCCAGAAGTTCGAGCTGCCGGCGCGCGGGCCCATCGGGGCCAATTGCATGGCGAACCGGCGCGACTTCAAGACGCCGGTCGCGGCCTTCGAGGACCGCGAGGTGGCCTCGACCCTGACCGTCAAGTGGTGCGGCCAGTTCCATGCCTGCGAGATCGGCCATTCGCCCCTCGACGTGGTGGCCTGGCACGGCAACTACGCGCCGGTGAAATACGACCTGACCACCTATTGCCCGGTGGGCGCGATCCTCTTCGACCATCCCGACCCGTCGATCTTCACCGTGCTGACCGCGCCCTCCGGCGTGGACGGGACGGCCAACATCGACTTCGTCCTTTTCCGCGACCGCTGGATGGTGGCCGAGGACACGTTCCGCCCGCCCTGGTACCACAAGAACGTCATGTCCGAGCTCATGGGCAACATCCACGGGCAGTACGACGCGAAGCCGCAGGGCTTCGTGCCGGGCGGCATGAGCCTTCACAACATGATGCTGCCGCACGGGCCCGACCGCGAGGCGTTCGAGAAGGCGTCGAACGCCGCGCTCGCGCCGCACAAGCTCGAGGACACAATGAGCTTCATGTTCGAGACACGCTTTCCGCAGCACCTGACCGAGTTCGCCGGCAGGGAGGCGCCGCTGCAGGACGATTACGTCGACTGCTGGGACGGCATCGAGAAGAAGTTCGACGGCACCCCGGGGGTCAAATGAGGGTGGCGACCCTCGCCGGTCCCGACGGCGCGGGCCTCGTGGTCGGGGGCAGGGACGGCGCGCTGCACCGCGCGACCGCCCGCGACCTGACCGCCGCGCTCGAGGCCGAGGAGTTCGGCCATGCCGGCGTGGCGCTCGACGCGCCCGACCGCGCCGCGTTCCGCGCGCCGCTGCCCTGGTCGCACACCTTCCTCGACGGCTCGGCCTACGTGAACCACGTGGACCTCGTGCGCCGCGCGCGGGGCGCGCCGATGCCCGAGAGGTTCTGGACCGATCCGCTGATGTACCAGGGCTGCGCGGTCTTCGAGGGACCCGTCCACACCTATGCGGGCGATCCCGGCTGGGGCATCGACTTCGAGGGCGAGGTGGCGGTGATCTGCGGCCCGGTGGCCCGGGGCGCGACCGAGGCGGACGCCGCCCGCGCGATCCGCTTCGTCATGCTGCTGAACGACATCTCGCTGCGCAACCTCATCCCGGACGAGCTCTCCAAGGGGTTCGGCTTCGTCCAGTCGAAACCGCCCTCGCAGTGCTCGGCCTTCGCCGTGTCCGTCGACGCGCTGCCGGGCTGGGACGGGCTGAGGCTGCACGGCACGCTGGTCGTGACCCTCAACGGCGCGGAATTCGGCCGCCTCGGCTGCGGCGAGGACATGACCTTCGACTTCCCGCGGCTCGTCGCCCATGCGGCGCGGACCCGCGCCCTGCCGGCCGGCGCGGTCATCGGGTCGGGCACCGTGTCGAACCGCGACGCGGATGCGGGGCCAGGCCGCCCGCGCGCCGAGGGCGGTCGCGGCTATGCCTGCATCGCCGAGCAGCGCATGGTCGAGACCCTTCTCCACGGCGCGCCGAGAACGCGTTTCCTGCAGCCGGGGGACCACGTCGAGATGCACTATCTCGGGCCCGACGGGCAGTCGCCCTTCGGCGGGCTCGAGATGCGGGTCGCCGCGCCCTGAGCTTCTTCTTGGCAGAAATATCCCCGCCGGAGGCGATCCGACCGCGCCGCCGGCCCAACGACCGAAAGGACAGCCCTCCATGGCCAAATCATTCGCATCCGCCGGAGACATGGCGGAGAAGCGCACGAGCTTCACCGAGGTGGGCGAGGGGCTCTATGCCTTCACCGCCGAGGGCGATCCCAATACCGGCGTCATCATCGGCGACGACAGCGTGATGATCGTCGAGGCGCAGGCGACGCCGCGGCTCGCGCGGAAGGTGATCGAGCACGTGCGCGCGGTCACCGACAAGCCGATCACCCACCTCGTCATGACGCATTACCACGCCGTGCGCGTGCTCGGCGCCTCGGCCTACGGCGCGCGCGAGATCATCATGTCGGACACCGCGCGCGCCATGGTGGCCGAGCGCGGGCAGGAGGACTGGGACAGCGAGTTCGAACGCTTCCCGCGCCTCTTCCAGGGCCACGAGGAGATCCCGGGCCTGACCTGGCCCACCACGACCTTCTCGGACCGGATGTCGGTCTACCTGGGCAAGCGGCGCGTCGACATCATGCATCTGGGGCGCGCGCACACCGCGGGCGACGCGGTGATCTGGGTCCCGGACCAGGAGGTCATGTTCACCGGCGACATCGTCGAGTACCGTTCGGCCTGCTATTGCGGCGACGGCCACTTCGCCGACTGGCCCGAGACCCTGGCCGAGATCGCCGCCTACGAGCCGCGCTCGATCGCGCCGGGCCGGGGCGACGCGCTGGTCGGGCCCGACAAGGTGGCCGAGGCGATCGCAAATACCGCCGATTTCGTCGAGAGCACCTACAAGCCAGCGGCGCGCGTCGTGGCCCGGGGCGGCACGCTCAAGCAGGCGTGGGACGCGGTCCGCGCCGAGTGCGACCCGAAATTCGCGGACTACGCCATCTACGAACATTGCCTGCCGTTCAACGTGGCGCGCGCCTACGACGAGGCGCGGGGCATCGACACGCCGCGCGTGTGGACCGCGGCACGCGACAAGGAGATGTGGGCGGCGCTGCAGGGCTGACCCTGCCGCGTCCCGCGCCGGAGGGGAGGCCGGCGCGGCGTTATCCGAGGGAGGACAGGAATGCTCGACGACCGCTACGACCTCGCCTTCAGGCTCTACCCCTACGCCCGCAGCCCCGACCAGGATGCGGCTGCGCCGGTGCGCCACCCGGTGGTGGTGATGGGCGCGGGGCCCATCGGCATCGCCACGGCACTCGACCTCGGGCTGCAGGGCGTGCCGGTCGTGGTGCTCGACGACCACGAGGGCGTGGGGCAGGGCAGCCGCGCCATCTGCTTTGCCAAGCGCACGCTCGAGATCTGCGCCCGCTGGGGCTGCGGGCAGGAGATGCTCGACAAGGGTGTGGTCTGGAACCTCGGCAAGGTGTTCCACGCCGACCGCAAGGTGTTCGAGTTCAACCTGCTGCCCGAGGCGGGCCACCGCTACCCGGCCTTCATCAACCTGCAGCAGCCGCATTTCGAGCGCTTCCTCGTCGAACGGGTGCGCCGGGCGCAGGACGTGGGCGCGCCCATCGAGATCCGGGGCCGCAACCGCGTCGATGCGGTCGCGGTGGCGGACGACCACGTGACGCTCGACATCACGACGCCCGACGGGCCCTACAGGATCGCGGCGGACTGGCTGATCGGCTGCGACGGCGCCTCCTCGCCGCTCCGGCGCATGATGGGGCTCGATTTCGAGGGGCGGGTGTTCCAGGACAACTTCCTGATCGCCGACATCCGCATGGAAGCGGAATTCCCGACCGAGCGCTGGTTCTGGTTCGAGCCGCCCTTCCGCGACGCCGGCGCCTCGTGCCTGCTGCACCGACAGCCGGACGGGATCTGGCGGGTCGACTTCCAGATCGGCTGGGACATCGACCGGGCGGCGGAGCTGCGCGAGGAGAACATCCGCGCCCGGCTCGACGCCATGCTGGGCGCGGGGGTGGGCTACGAGATCGTCTGGTCGTCGATCTACACCTTCCAGTGCCGGCGCATGACGCGCTTCCGCCATGGCCGCGTGGTGTTCGCGGGCGACGCCGCGCACCAGGTGTCGCCCTTCGGCGCGCGGGGCGCGAATTCCGGCATCCAGGACGCCGACAACCTCGGCTGGAAGCTCGGGCTCGTGCTGCAGGGCAGGGCGCCCGAGGCGCTGGTCGACAGCTACTGCACCGAACGGCGGCACGCGGCGGACGAGAACATCCTGAACTCGACGCGGGCCACGGATTTCATCACGCCCAAGTCGGCCACCAGCCACCTGTTCCGCAACGCGGTGCTGGACCTCGCCGCGCACCACGCCTTTGCCCGCCCGTTCGTGAATTCCGGGCGGTTGTCCGTGCCCTGCGCCTACGACGACACGCCGCTCAACGGCCCCGATGCGCTGCCGGGCAGTCCCGCACGGACGCGGCCGGGCGCACCCTGTCCCGACGCTCCCCTGGGCGCGGGCTTCCTGCTCGACCGGCTGGGCGGCCGGTTCGTCCTCCTCGGCATCGGCACGGACGCGCCCGGGGACATCGCGTCGGGCGGCGTGATGGCGGAGGCGCTGACGGTCGCCGCGCACGACGATCCGACCGGCGCGCTGGCGGAACGCTATCTCGGCGAGGCGCGGCGCGGGGTCTACCTGGTCCGCCCGGACCAGCACGTGGCGGCGCGGTGGGACCATGTCGACACGGACGCGATCCGGTCCGCGCTCGACCGCGCCTGCGGGCGGGGGTGAGCCATGGCCGATCTCGTCACCACGCCAAACATCGCCGACGCGGATGCCTTCTACGCGGACCTCATCGCACTGCATGACGGCCTGACCGAAGAGGAGAGCGCCGCGCTGAACGCGCGGCTGATCCTGGTCCTCGCGAACCACGTGGGCGACGCGCAGGTTCTGCGGCAGGCGCTCGACGCGGCGCGCGCCGCAGGTCGCCGCGACGGCTGAGACAGGATCTTGCGCGACAGATCGCGTCGCTTGAGGCGATCTCCGGGACATAAAGTTTCAACCAATCGCTGAATCGTGTGCAGACCTGCACGCGAGACCTGATACTTTGGTCGTACATGACCATGCGTCACCCGCCCGGTCCGGCCGGGGATCACACGGCATGCGCGCCACACGTCACGTCACATCAGCAAGAGGCCCGGCATGGACAGAACCATCGGCAATCCGCTTTCCTGGACCGCGCGCCAGTTCGTGCGCGGCTCGACCCACATGGCGGCCACCACCGCCGAGATCGGCGGCAGGGCCGATGCGGCCCCCGTCGGCGAGGACGACCTGGCCGAGCTCACGCTCGGCGACCTGCGCGCGTCGCTGAGGCTCGGGTTCGAGGACCTGATGGCCTCGCGCGCCGATGCGCTGTTCCTCTGCCTGCTTTACCCGGTGCTCGGGCTCTGCCTCGTGGTGGCCTCGCTCACCCACAGTCTTGCGCCGCTGATCTTTCCGCTCCTGTCGGGCTTCGTGCTCGTCGGGCCGCTCGCCGCGCTCGGCCTCTACGAGATGAGCCGCCAGCGCGAACGCGGCGAGCGCATCAGCTGGGGCAGCGCGTTCGACGTTCTGGTCTCGCCCGCCTTCGGCGCGATCCTGGTGCTCGGCCTCTACCTCGTGGGCCTGCTGGTGGTCTGGCTGATCTCGGCGCGGATGATCTACGCCGCCACCATGGGACCCGGGGCGCCGGACTCGCTGCTCGCGTTCCTCGGCGACACGCTGACCACGCCCGAGGGCTGGACGATGATCGTGGTCGGCATGGGCGTCGGGTTCCTGTTCGCGGTGGCGGTGCTTGCGACGGCGATCGTGTCGTTCCCGCTGCTCCTCGACCGCAACGTGGGCGTGCCCAACGCGGTGGTGACCTCCGTGCGCGTGACGGCCAGGAACCCGAAGATCGTGCTGACCTGGGGCCTCATCGTCGCGGTGGGCCTGTTCCTCGGGGCGCTGCCGGCCCTCGTGGGGCTGGCCATCGTTCTGCCGGTCCTCGGCCACGCGAGCTGGCACCTCTACCGCCGCGCGGTGCGCCCGGCCCCGGCAGCCTGACCCGGGCATGCGCCGCCCGCCTGCGGGGCGGGCGGCAGGTTACAGGATCGGCGCTCTCCCGCTCATTCAGCGCTCGCGAAGCCGTGAGCGGATGCTGCGCGCGCAAGACGTGGCGCGTTGTGCTGTGGTAGCGTCGTCAACGCCCGAGTCACCTCGGGTCAACAAGGCAGACCGCACAACGCGGCCCAGACGGCACCGAGGCAGGGCCCTCCGCAAGGCGGGCAAACGACAACGGCAGGCAAAGAGCAGTCAGATGGAGCAGAACGTGGAGATCGTCGGTATCTCCGACGGGACTTCGGGCGCGCGTGCGCTCGGGGGCGTCACCGGAATCGTCGAGTTCGAGGAATTCCGCTACAGCAGCAGCGAATGGGGGTTCGAGGACCTCTATGCGGGCGAGGAACGCTCGCTCGACCGCGACGAGGTGGTCGAGGTCAAGGTGTTCAACGGCCTGCGCGGCGGACGCGAGCACTGGAGCCTCATCCGCCTGCGGGCGGGCAGGAACGCGCGGCTGACTGGGCCGATCTCGTGGCGGCGGGTGCCCAACGCGGGCAAGTGGTCGCCGCAGCCCGTGCAGGTCGCGATCCTCATGAACTGGATCAAGATCTCGGTTTCGGGCGCGGTCATGGGCATCACCGCCTACGCGGTCTGCGCATGGCTCCTCGAAGGGCTGATGTCGGGCGGCATGATCAGCGAGGTGTCGAACGCCGCGCTGTCGCTCGCCGTCATCGCCGGCGCGTCGATCTATCTCGCGCGGTCCTGGCGGCGGATGGCGCTCGCCCGCAAGGTGGCGCGCATCCAGGCGGACGGGTCGATGTTCGTGGTGGGCCAGCCCGAGGGCTATTGAAGCGTCGATGCGCCGGGAACGCCGGCGCTCCGGCGGCGTTCCGCCGAGGCGCGGGGCCATGTGCGACAGGTGTCGGCGCGGCGCCCGCGCCCGTGCCAGACTGGCCGGACAACCGACTCTGGGAGCCCTGATCGATGTCCAGGAATACGCTTTTGATTGCCGCTGCCGTCCTGATCGTGCTCGTGCTGCTTTACATGTTCTTCGGCGCCGGGGGCACCGGCGGAGCCGGAGACCCGGTGCCCGAAGCGCCCGCGGCAGGCGCGACCGAGTAGACGGACCACGCGTGCGGGCCGCCCGGTTCGGCCCGCACGTCCCCGGGCGCAGGCATGCACTGTCCGGGACGCGGCGATGCGGCATTGCCTGTGGTGATGCTGCGCTGCAGCGACTACCTCCTTGGGCAACGGCGGCGCGATACCGCGCCCGCAAGACCCAAGGAGACGCCCCATGGCCGCAACCGACATCAACACCCTGTCCCACGCCGACACCGAGCGCCGCGGCATCTTCGGACGCGCGTTCGATTTCCTCGTGCGGATTGCGGAGTGCAACCACCGTGTCCGCCGCGTCCAGGCGCTGTCCGCGATGAGCGACGCGCAGCTCGCCGCCCGCGGCCTGAAGCGCGAGGACATCACGCGCCACGTGTTCCAGGACATGCTCTACGTCTGATCGCGCGACCGCCGATGACGGGGTCCCGCGGGGCGCATGCGCCCCGCGGGACCCCACGCGGGCCGCGCCCTGCGCCGCCCTCTGTTCGTGCCGCGGAACGCCGATCACGGACACCTGATCTCCCGACGAAAATTGAGAAACCGCACTCGGTCGTCAAAGCGTTTGACAGGCCTAGTTTCCCGTCTCGTGTGCAGGCCCGGTCTGCATTCAGCCATACCGGAGGGAGCAGCCGGGCGCGTGGTCGCGCCTGCGCTGCTGGTAGCGAACAGGAAACCGTTTCTCATGAAAGATCACGCCGCCACGCAGGGCGCATGCCCGTTTCGCGGAACTCGAATCGGCGGGGCCCTCGGGTCCGAGCCGCAGCTTGACCATTGGTGGCCGAACCGGCTGAAGGTCGAGCTCCTGCACCAGGATCCGCCGCAGTCGAACCCGCTCGGCGCGGACTTCGACTATGCCGAGGCGGTCGCGTCGCTCGACTACGAGGCGCTCAAGGCCGACATCCGCAGCTTCCTGCACACCTCGGTGGAATGGTGGCCGTCGGATTACGGCCATTACGGGCCGCAGATGAACCGGATGACGTGGCACTCGGCGGGGACCTACCGCATTGCCGACGGCCGCGGCGGGTCGTCCGAGGGCCTGCAGCGCTTCGCGCCCATCAACTCGTGGTGGGACAACGGCAACACCGACAAGTCGCGCCGGCTGCTGCTGCCGATCAAGCTGAAATACGGATCCAGGGTTTCGTGGTCGGACCTCATGATGCTCGCAGGCACCGTCGCGCTTGAGGACATGGGCCTGCCGATCCAGGGCTTCGCCTTCGGCCGCGAGGACGCGTGGGAAGCCGACCGCGCCACCTACTGGGGGCCCGAGGGCTGGAACGGCAAGCGCCCGACCGAAGCGCCGGCACATCCCCAGGAGGGCCGTCCCGAGCAGATGGTCAACCGCGGGCTGCGCTGGGAAGGCGACGTCAAGGACGACCATTACGATCTCGAGAACCCGCTGGCGGCGTCGCACCAGTCGCTGATCTACGTCGATCCCGAGGGGCCGAACGGCAACGGCGACCCGATGGACGCGGCCCGCGACATCCGCGAGACCTTCGCCCGCATGGCCATGAACGACGAGGAGACCGTCGCGCTGGTGGCCGGCGGCCATGCCTTCGGCAAGTCCCATGGCGCGGTGCCTGCCGACCAGATCGGCGGGGCGCCCGAGGTGGCGAAGATGTCCGAGATGGGCTTCGGCTGGGCAAATCCCGTGGGCACCGGCAATGCCGAGTACACCAGCACCAACGGCATCGAGGGGTCGTGGACACCGAACCCCACGCGCTGGGATAACGACTATCTCACGAACCTCTTCAAGTTCGAGTGGGAGCAGACCCGCAGCCCGGCCGGCTCGCTCCAGTGGACGCCCAAGGATCCCGATGCGCCCAAGACACCCGATGCGCATGTCCCGGGGCAGATGAACAACCTCATGATGATGACCACGGACCTCGCGTTCAAGGTCGATCCCGAATACCGCAAGATCTGCGAGAAGTTCCTGGCCGACTTCGACTACTTCACCGAGGCCTTCTCGAAGGCGTGGCACAAGCTGATCCACCGCGATCTCGGCCCCACCTCGCGCTGGCTCGGGCCCGACCAGGGCGGCACGTTCATCTGGCAGGATCCGGTGCCCGAAGTCGACCATCCGCTCGTCGACGACGCGCAGGTGGCCGACCTGAAGCGCAAGGTGCTAGACACGGGCCTGCCGGTGCGCGAGCTGGTCGCGGCCGCGTGGGCGTCGGCCTCGACCTACCGTGACAGCGACAAGCGCGGCGGCGCCAACGGCGCGCGCGTGCAGATCGCCCCGCAGCGGGGATGGGACGTCAACAATCCCGCCCAGCTCGACCGCGTCCTGCGGACGCTCGAGGGCATCAAGGCGGAGTTCGACGCGCAGGGCGCGACGAAGATCTCCATGGCGGACCTGATCGTGCTCGCCGGCTGCGCGGGCGTCGAGAAGGCGGCACGCGACGGCGGCCACGAGGTCACGGTACCCTTCGTGCCCGGCCGGACCGACGCCACCGCCGAATGGACGGACGAGGAGAGCTTCGAGTGGCTGAAGCCCGTGGTCGACGGCTTCCGCAACTACGTGAACGAGGACGTGGGCTACCACGTCGCGGCCGAGCATCTCTTCCTCGACAAGGCGGCGCTGCTGAAGCTGACCGCGCCCGAATGGACCGCGCTCACCGGCGGGCTGCGCGTGCTCGACCAGAACTGGGACGGCTCCGACTGGGGCATCTTCACCACCCGTCGCGGCGTGCTGTCGAACGACTTCTTCAAGGTGCTCGTGTCCATGGACTACGCGTGGAAGCCCCACACCGAGGACGAGCGCACCTTCGACCTGGTCGAACGCGCCACGGGTCAGACGAAGTGGAAGGCCACGCGCTGCGACCTCGTCTTCGGCGTCAACACCGAGCTGCGGCAGGTGTCGGAGTTCTACGCGGGCTCGGACGGCGAGGCGTCCCTCGTGCGCGACTTCGTCAAGGCGTGGCACAAGGTCATGATGCTCGACCGCTTCGACGCCAAGGCCGCGCGCAAGGCGGCCATGGCCTGACCTTTCGGACACGGCCGAAAAGGGCGGGCTGCCGCGGGATCCCGCGGCAGCCCGTTCTGCATCTGCCGTCCCCTGCTTGGATCCGCTCCGCTCCACGGGACCCGCGCAAGAAAACGGGCCGGCGCAAGGGCCGGCCCGCGTCTAGAACGCTGTCCGTTCGCTCAGCCGTCCGCGCCCATCTGCCGTTCGGGTGCCGATTGCAGCGCCGTGGCGAACTGGTCGGCGCTCATGTTCACCACGAGGCCCGTCTCGGTCGCCGAGAAGGCGCCGATCGGTACGGCGGCATTCTCGATCGCGCGGTCGTCGGCACCTTCCATCTCGCCGTCGAGGTCGATGATCACGTGCCCGTCGGTGCGGTCCGTGCGCGACACGGTGCCGATGATCTCGCCGTCGGTCGAGCGCACCACGGCATCGCCCGTCAGCGCGGCATCGAGCTGGGCGGAGATGTTTGCGGCCCCGCCATAGGGCTGCTCGGCCACGTCGCCCACGGCACCGATGCCGGCCTGCGCGGTGTCGGTCGCGGTCTCGCCGATGGCATAGACGGTGTCGGCGATCTCGCCCGCGGCGTCCGAGGCCTGCGCGGCGATGTTGGCGTCCTCGTCGCTCTGGGCCGTCGCAGAGCCCGCGAGGGCCAGCGCGAGGGCAGCGGAGGTCAGGGTCAGCGCACGCTTGGTCATGTCGTCACCTTTGTCTGGATCAGTTTTTCCGTATCGCACCCGCCCAATGCGCCGGCCCCCGGGACAGGTTCCGAGATCCGTCCGGCTGGGACCCGGACCATCTCCGTATGCGGCCCCCCGCAGGCCGTACCGCCGCTTTCCTTCCGCGCGCCCGGATGGTATCGACCGGGGTCCCGCCGACCCTCCGTCGACCACACGCCCGCACACCGCAGATCATCGCCATGCCCGCAGACACGCCGACAGACCGACCCGACCTCCTCGATGCGGCGCGCCTTTCCGTCGCGCCGATGATGGATTGGGCCGA
>NZ_JAME01000011.1 GCF_000521865.1 Roseivivax isoporae LMG 25204 | reverse complement strand
ACGAGGCATCCGCCGCCCCGCGCGCGGCCGCGCCCCCAGCCGCCCTGCCCGCCTCCGTTCCGGTGGCCGAGCGCATCGCCGCGCTCCGGCCCGGACGCGAGCCCGAGCCGCGAGCCCATCGCGCGGCGGCGGGCGGCAGCGCGGCGCTTGCGCTCGATCCCGAGGAAGAGCGCCAGCGCATGACCATCTTCGGCCAGCGCGACCGCGACGCGCCGAAGATCGGCGGCAAGCCGAAGTTCCTCGGCCTGATGCTGACCGCCGCGCTCCTCCTCTTCCTTGCCGGGGTCGCGGCCTGGGCGTCGGTCTACCTCGACGACGGGCTCGCCCGCTTCTTCCGGGGTGACGACGAGACCGCCGTGGCCGCCCTGTCCGAGCCCGAGGCCGAGGCGGCGACCGCGGACATCGTGCCGCCGCCCGATGACGACGCCGAACTCGCCGCCGAAGCCGGGGCGGAGGACGTGACGCTCGCCGCGCTCGATCCCGAGATCGACGAGATCGACGGGGCCGCGACGGACGCCGACATCCCCGAGGCGCTCGCCACGCCCGAGACGGCAGAGGAACTGACGCCCGAGGCGGCGGAGGCGACCTATGCCGCGACCGGCATCTGGGCCCGCGCGCCCACGGCGCCGCTCGAACTGCGCGGCAGCGAGGTTGAGGACGTCTACCTGGTCTCGCTCGATCCAGAGGTCGAGGAAACCGACGCGGTCGCGCTGCCCGAGGCGCAGGCCGCGCGCGCGGACGCGCCCTACGCCGCGCCCATGCCGCCGGCCCCCGCCGGAACGGTGTTCGACCTCGACGCGCGCGGGCTTGTCCGCGCCACGCCCGAGGGCGCGCTCAATCCCGACCGGGTGCGCGTCTATGCCGGCCTGCCGCCCGCCGTGCCGCCCCGCCGCGCGTCCGTCCTGCCCGAGGGCACGCCCGGCGAGACCGCAAGCGAAGTGGCGCGCCTGCAGCAGCTGAGCCGCGTGCGGCCGAACGGCCGGCCGGTGAACCTCGTGGAGAACAGCGAACGCGCCGCGCTGAACGGGCTGTCGCTGAGCGAGCTGGCGGGGCTTCGGCCGCTGCTGCGGCCCGAGACCGCGAAGGCGGAGGCCGAGCGCGACACCGAGGCCACCGAACAGGCGGTCGTCGATTCGAAGAAGCCCATCACCCGGCCGCGCGACTTCGGCACCATCGTCGAGACCGCCCGCGCCCGCGCCACCGAGACCCCGGCGGAGCAGCCGACCGAGGTCGCCGCCGCCGCCCAGGTCGCGCCGCGCACCGTCGCGCCGTCCGCGCCGTCGAACGCGTCGGTCGCGGGCAGCGCCACGGTGCAGAACGTCCTGAACCTGCGGCAGGTGAACCTGATCGGCGTCTACGGCCAGCCCTCGAGCCGGCGCGCGCTGGTGCGGCTGTCGAACGGCCGCTACGAGAAGGTGAAGGTCGGGGACCGAATCGACGGCGGCCGCGTGGCCGCCATCGGCGAATCCGAGCTGCGCTACGTCAAGGGCGGCCGCAGCCTCGTGCTCGAGATGCCCTGAGGGCGCCCGCGCGGGCGCCCTCAGGGACGTCGGTCAGCTGTCGGCCGCGGTCAGCTCGCCCGTCGCGATCTGTTCGGCCTCGATCGATTCGAACAGCGCCTTGAAGTTGCCCTCGCCGAAGCCGTCGTCGCCCTTGCGCTCGATGAACTCGAAGAAGATCGGCCCGATCACGGTCTTCGAGAAGATCTGCAGCAGGATGCGGGTCTCGCCACCGTCCACGACGCCCTCGCCGTCGATCAGGATGCCGTGCCGCTTCATGCGGTCGATCGGCTCCTCGTGGCCCTGCACGCGCTCGACGCTCTGTTCGTAATAGGTGTCGGGCGGTCCCGGCATGAAGGCGAGCCCGTTGTCGGCAATGGCGTCGGTCGCGTCGTAGATGTTGCGCGCGCCGACGGCGATGTGCTGGATGCCTT
This sequence comes from Roseivivax isoporae LMG 25204, assembly GCF_000521865.1. GTDB lineage: Bacteria > Pseudomonadota > Alphaproteobacteria > Rhodobacterales > Rhodobacteraceae > Roseivivax > Roseivivax isoporae. The sequence goes on along the minus strand of NZ_JAME01000011.1, from coordinate 123,649 downwards.
CGCCGCCGTACTTCTTGAGGTAGGCGACGATCTGGCCCTTCTCGCCGCGGTCCTCGTTGATCGGGATCCGGATCTTGCCGCAGGGCGAGGTCAGCGCGCGGCTGAAGAGCCCCGAATACTTGCCCTCGATGTCGAAGAACCGGATCTCGCGGAAGTTGAAGAGATCGCCGTAGAACCGGAACCACGTGTCCATGTTGCCCTTGAACACGTTGTGGGTCAGGTGATCGAGATACCAGAAGCCCACGCCCTCGGGCTTCGACTGGGCGATCCAGTCGAATTCGCGGTTGTAGGGCGAGGTGTCGTGATAATCCTCGATGAAGTAGATGAGCGACCCGCCGATGCCCTTGATCGCGGGCACGTCCATCGTCTTGTCGTCGCCCTCGTAGGGCTCGGCGCCCTTGGCGACCGCGTGGTCGAAGGCATGCTGCGCGTCGACGACGCGCCACGCCATGGCAGGCGCGCAGGGCCCGTGCGCCTCGACGAAGCGCGCGGCGAAGCTGCCGGGCTCGGCGTTCAGCACGTAGGTGATGTCGCCCTGCTGCCAGAGCTCGATCCGCTTGGTCTTGTGGTTGGCCACGTGGGTGTAGCCCATGCGCGTAAAGAGGTCGCGCAGCTCGGCCGGTTCGGGATGCGCGAATTCGACGAACTCGAACCCGTCAGTGCCGGCGGGGTTGTCGCGGGTGATGGTCGCCTTCGGTGCGTCGTGCGGAAACGGTCCCATGGTGAGAGCCTCCCTTCTTGAGCCTGACCAGAGGATAATGCACGCATCGCGCGGCATGTGCGCGTTCTGCCTGCATTCCCCACCTTCACATGCGGGCATCCCGCGCATAGGATGGCCTTCATGCAGGAAACGCGCAGAGACCTCGACGAGACCGACCTGCGGCTCCTGTCGGAGCTGCAGCGCGACGCGCATCTGACGGCGCAGGAGCTGGGCCAGCGGCTGAACCTCTCGGCGAGCCAGGCCGGGCGGCGGCGCCAGCGGCTCGAGACCGAGGGCTACATCCGCGCCTACATCGCACGGCTCGATCCCGAACGGCTGGGGCTCGCGGTCCAGGCCTTCGTGCAGGTGCAGCTCGCCACCCACGGCCCCGAGCAGGGCAAGGGGTTCGCGCGGCTGCTGGCGACGCGGGCCGAGGTGATCTCGGCCTGGACGCTGACCGGGGAGGCCGACTACCTGCTGCGGGTGTTCTGCACCGATCTGGGCGCACTGAACCGCCTGATCCACGAGGTGCTGCTGGCGCATCCCACCGTCGCGCGGGTGCAGAGCCAGATCGTCATGGATCAGACGAAGCCGGACGCGCCCTTTCCTCTCTGACCACCGCGCGGGCAGGCACAGCCCCCCTGCGCGGGGCGCACGCGGCCGCCGGTGGACATCGGCGGCCCGACCGTTCCATGATCCGTGCAGCGCGCCGCGGCGCGGCTCCCACCCCTCGAGCCCGGAGACGAGATGGAAAGCTTTCTGTACCAGGCGTCGATCTTCCTCCTCGCCGCGGTGATCGCGGTGCCCATCGCCTCGCGGCTGGGGCTCGGGTCGGTGCTGGGCTACCTCGCGGCGGGCATCGTGATCGGGCCGGTGCTCGGACTCATCACCGCAACCTCGGACCTGCAGCACTTCGCCGAGTTCGGCGTGGTGATGATGCTGTTCCTCATCGGGCTCGAGCTCGAACCCCGCGCGCTCTGGGACATGCGCAAGAAGCTCGTGGGCCTCGGCGGCCTGCAGATCGTGCTGACCGGTGGCGCGGTCATGGGCGCGGCCATGGCGCTCGGGCTCGTCTGGCAGGTGGCGCTGGCTGTCGGCATGGTGTTCGCGCTGTCCTCGACCGCCATCGTGCTGCAGACGCTGTCGGAAAAGCGCCTGATGCAGACGGCGGGCGGGCGGTCCTCGTTCTCGGTCCTTCTGACGCAGGACATCGCGGTGATCCCCATGCTGGTGGTGCTGCCGCTCCTGACGCTGCGCGACCCGATCACGATCAGCGCGGACGGATCCATCGACCGAGGCGCGGGCGATCACGGCGCACATCACGGCATGAGCCTCGTCGAGGGGCTGCCGGGCTGGGGCGTGGCGCTGGTGACGCTCGCGGCCATCGCCGCGATCATCCTCGCGGGCGTGTTCCTGATCGGGCCGCTCTTCCGCTTCATCCACGCCACGCGCCTGCGCGAGATGTACACCGCGCTCGCGCTCCTGATCGTGCTCGGCATCGCGTTCCTGATGATCCTCGTGGGCCTCTCGCCCGCCCTCGGCACCTTCCTCGCCGGGGTGGTGCTGGCGAACAGCGAGTTCCGGCACGAGCTCGAATCCGACATCGAGCCGTTCAAGGGCCTGCTGCTCGGCCTCTTCTTCATCACCGTGGGGGCCGGGATCGACTTCGGCACCTTCCTGTCGGCGCCGGTCACCCTCTTCGCGCTCGCCGTGGGGGTCATGGCACTGAAGGGCGCCATCCTCTACGGGCTCGGGCGGTTCTTCGGGCTGCGCGGGCGCGACCAGTGGCTGTTCACCCTGGGGCTCGCGCAGGCGGGGGAATTCGGCTTCGTGCTGGTGTCGTTCTCGTTGCAGCAGGGAGTGTTCACCCCCGCCCTGTCGGAACGGCTGCTTCTGGTGGTCGCGCTCTCGATGCTGCTGACGCCCCTCGCCTTCATCGCCTTCGAGGTGGTGTCGAAGCGGCTCGCCGAGGAGAAGGAGGACCGCCCCGCCGATCCCATCGACGCGCACGCGCCCGTCATCATCGCGGGCATCGGCCGGTTCGGGCAGATCGTGAACCGGCTGGTCCAGAGCTGCGGCTTCGGCACGGTGGTCCTCGACCACGACATGGAGACGATCCAGGTCATGCGGCGCTTCGGCTTCAAGGGCTATTTCGGCGATCCCACCCGGCCGGAACTGCTGCACGCGGCCGGCATCGATACCGCGAAGGTGCTGGTCGTGGCGCTCGACGATCCCGCGGCGACGACGCGGCTCGTGTCCTACGCGCGGCGGCTGCGGGGCGAGGAGCTGCACATCGTCGCGCGCGCCCGCGACCGGACGCATGTCTACGCGCTCTACCAGGCGGGCGCCGACGACATCGTGCGCGAGCTCTTCGATTCCTCGATCCGCGCCGGGCGCTACGTGCTCGAGAACATCGGCATGACGGAATACGAGGCCGCGCAGGCGCAGGAGACGTTCTACCACCACGACCGCTACACGGTGCGCGAGCTGGCCAAGCTCTGGAAGCCAGGCGTCGCGCCGGCGGACAATGCCGACTACATCGCGCGCGCCAAGGAGCTGGAGAAGGAACTCGAGACCGCCCTCTTCCAGGCGCTCGAGCGCAAGGACGACGCGGCATGAGCCGCATGCGCGCGGACCTGCACGGGAAAGGGGCCGCACCCTTCGGCGCGGCCCCCTGCCGGTTCACGTGATGCAGAGAGCGCCTCAGGCGGCGCGGGACACCAGGACCTCGTCCACCTTCTTGGCGGCCGCGACCTCGTCCCCGCCGGTCACTGCGGCGACCTCGCGGGTCAGCCGCTCGAGCGCCGCCTCGTAAAGCTGGCGCTCGGAATAGCTCTGCTCGCGCTGGTCGTCCGCGCGGTGCAGGTCGCGCACGACCTCGGCAATGGCGATCAGGTCGCCGGAATTGATCTTCTGCTCGTATTCCTGCGCCCGGCGGGACCACATGGCGCGCTTGACCTTGGCCTTGCCGCGCAGGGTCTTCATCGCTTCGCTGACCACGTCGGGAGAGCTGAGCGACCGCATGCCCACCTCGGACGCCTTGTGCGTCGGAACGCGCAGCGTCATCTTGTCCTTCTCGAAGGAGATCACGAACAGTTCCAGCTTGATGCCGGCGATTTCCTGCTCCTCGATCGACATGATCTGACCGACGCCGTGCGCGGGGTACACGACGTAGTCGTTGGGGCGGAACTCGGATTTCTTGGTCTTGGTCATTCAGGCTTCCTCGGCAGCTCACCGGTGCTCAGGCGACAAGAAAAGTGAGCGGAAACGCAAATTTCCGTTCACTTCGATATATGACCTCGGATTAGGGTCCCGGGGCGCGCGTCGCCGGGGACCAGTATGCACGCGGTGTACTCATTTGCAGGGATAACATAGCACATTTTGCAGCCCCCCGCCAGCGGAGCCCTGCCGACGGAGATTGTCCAGTGCTATCAGCATCTTGCCGGCGAAGCCTTGCGCATCGCGGCAGGATGTCGCGCGAATCGCGCTCAGCCGCCCTCGCCCGCCGCTTCCGAGAAGTACTTCTCGAGCTTGCCGGTCTCGCCGTCGCGGTCCTCGGCCTCGGGCAGCGGGTCCTTCTTGGTGATGATGACCGGCCACATCTCGGAGTACTTGCGGTTGAATTCCACCCACGTCTCCATGCCCGGCTCGGTGTCCGGGCGGATCGCGTCGGCAGGGCATTCCGGTTCGCACACCCCGCAATCGATGCATTCGTCGGGGTGGATCACCAGCATGTTCTCGCCCTCGTAGAAGCAATCCACCGGGCAGACCTCGACGCAGTCGGTGTATTTGCAGGCGATGCAGTTGTCGGTGACGATGTAGGTCATTGCGGAGGTGTCCCGTTGTCTTGCCCGACAGCTAAGCCATGTGCCGGGGTCATTCAAGCGCCCCGCCGCGGGTTTGATCGAGCCTGCGGCGATCCTTCCCGGTGGGCCTTCCGCCCGGCTCGGGGCGCGGCCGGCCGGGATCGGCCGGGGCAGGTTCGGGCGGCGAGAGATCGTCGTAGAGGGCGCGCGCCTCGGGGGAAGGGCCGCGCCGATCCCCCAGCGCAAGGATGCGCACGACCCGCACGGCACGGGCCTGCGGAAAGGTCAGGACGTCGCCGGGACCGACGGCGACCGACGCCTTGGCCACGCGCTGCCCGTTCAGGCGCACGTGGCCGCCGGTCGCCACCTTGGCGGCCAGGCTGCGGGTCTTGAAGAACCGCGCCTGCCACAGCCACTTGTCGATCCTCAGTTTCGCAGGTGCCTCGGACACCTACGAGCGGTCCTTGAACCCCATGAGAGCCGCCGCGAACGGGTTGTCCGGATCGATCCGGTCCTTCTTCTGCGGGCGGGATTCGTAGGTCTTGGGGCCCTTGTCCTCGCGCGGGGGCCGCTTGCCGCCCGGCGCGCCGCCGGACTTGCCGCGCGGGCCGCCCGCGGCCTTGCCGCCGCGCTTCTCGCCGCCGCCGCCACCGCGACGTTCGCCTCGGGCGCCGCCCTCGGCGCCGCCGCGCCGGCCGCCCTTGCCGCCGCGCGTGCCGGCCCAGGTGAAGGTGTAGTAGGTCTCGACCTCGGGCGCGGCCAGATCGGTGTCGGGCGGCGTTCCGACCGGCACCTCGTCCGAGGGGATCTCGGCGATGCCGGTGTCCACCTCCGGGTCGGGCTCGGCCGGCGCCTCGGCGACGGGCGCGAGATCATCCTCGGGGATGCTCTCCGCCTCCGCCTCGACCGTGCTTTCCGGGTCGACCTGCGGCTGCTCGGTGATCGCTCCGGGCGCGGCGTCGGCCTCGGCCGCCGCGTCGAAGACCGGCTGGTCGGGAGCGTCCGGCTCGGCCGTGTCGTCCGCAGGCGACAGCGTGTCGTCGGCCGGATCGAGCGTGTCCTCGCCGCCGACCGTGTCCACCGGCGTCTCGGCGCGCGGATCACCGCCGCCGGTCTCGGGGGCGAGCGTCTCGACCGGAATGGTCCGGTCGACGGGCCGCGCCTTCTCGCGCTCGCCCTTCTCGGCCCGGTAGCCGAGGCCCTGCATGAGGTCCGCGAACTGCTCGAGCGTCAGGCCTGTGATGGACAGCATGTCCGCCTTGGCCTCGAAGCCGCCGCGGCTGTCCTCGCCGCGCAGCATGTCGGCGAGCCGTTCCAGCATGTCGATGCGGATCGCCCGTGCGCCGGACTTGCGGTAGCCCATGACCGCGAACTGCTCGGCGGGCACCTCGGGCTGGTCGGGCACGGTCACGAGCCCCGGCGGCGGCGCCTCAGGGAAGGTGTCGAGCCCGTTCGCCAGCGACCAGAGCACGAGCCGCAACCGGGTTGGCGCCGGTTTCAGCAGGAGCGGCATGAAGACCGTGAACTGGCCGAAGCGGATGCCGTGCTTGCGCAGCGCGCCCCGCGCCTCCTGGTCGAGCCCGCGCACCTCGTCTGAGACCTGCGCACGCGGGATCACCCCCATCGATTCGACCATGCGGTAGCCGAAGCCCTTGGCGGTTCCCGACAGCGTCTCGTCGCGACGGATGTTCATCAAGGGCTCGAACAGCGCCGCGATCTTGCGGTCGATGAAGTGCTGCAGACGGCGTTCGACCTTCTGGATGACGTCGGCACCTGCCGTATCGTCGACGAAGGCCGTCACCCGGGGCTTCAGCGGATCGTCGCCCGCGACGAGCTTGCCCACCGCCTGGTCGCCCCACATGAGGCCACCCTGCTCGGTGAAGTCGATCTCGGTGTCCGGCGCGTTGTAGAACCTGTCCGCGCGCAGATGAAAATGCGGCGCAAGCGCCTGCAGCGACGCGCTTTTCAGCGTCTTCGCTTCCTGGCCCTGGGCGTCCTTGTCCTGACGGAATCGGAACCCTTCCAGCCGTCCGACGAATTCGCCTTCGACCGTGACCTCGCCCTTGTCGTTCACTTCGGCCAAGAGGGCCTCCTTCTGCTTTAACCGGCGGAGCAGAACGCTCGTCCGCCGATCAACAAATCTCTGGGTCAGACGGTCGTGCAGCGCATCCGACAGCCTGTCTTCTACCGCGCGGGTGGTCTCGCGCCAATGCGTTTCGTCCCCCACCCAGCCTTTCCTCTGCGCGACGTACGTCCATGTGCGGATATACGCCAGCCGTTTGGACAGCGTGTCGATGTCCCCGTCGGTCCGGTCGATGCGATGGACCTGTCGCGCGATGAAGTCGTCCGGCACGCTGCCTCTCTGGTGCAGGTGCGCGAAAATAACGTTCAGAAGGCCCGCATGTTCCGCGTGGCTGATGCCACGGAAGTCGGGCACCCGGCAGACATCCCACAAAAGCTGCACGGATCGCGGATCCGACGCGCGCGCCATGACCTCGCCGTCCTGCGCGAGCATCCTGAGGGCGATCAGGTCGTCGGCGTCGCGGGCCCGCGCCAGCCTGTCGTCGTCGGGCGCGGCCTCGAGCGAGGCGATGAGCCGCTCGACGCTGCCGAAGCTCAGCGCGGCGTTGCGCCAGTTGAGCCGCCGGATCGGCGCGAATCGGTGACTGACGATGGCCTCCGCCACTTCGTCGTCGAGCGGCTGCGCCTCGCCGGTCACCCCGAAGGTGCCGTTCGCCATGCCGCGTCCCGCCCGGCCCGCGATCTGCGCGAGCTCGTTCGGCGCGAGCGGCCGCATGCGGCGGCCGTCGAACTTGGTCAGCGACGAGAACGCCACGTGGTCGATGTCGAGGTTGAGCCCCATGCCGATGGCGTCGGTGGCCACGAGGTAGTCGACCTCGCCATTCTGGTAGAGCGCCACCTGCGCGTTGCGGGTCCGGGGACTCAGCGCGCCCATCACCACCGCCGCGCCGCCCTTCTGCCGGCGCAGGAGCTCGGCGATGGCGTAGACGTTCTCGACCGAGAAGCCGACGATGGCGCTGCGCGGCGCGAGGCGGCTGATCTTCTTCGACCCCGTGTAGGACAGCTGGCTCATCCGCTCGCGGCGTACGAACTCGACCCCGGGCACCAGTCCCGCGATGGGTCCGCGCATGGTGTCGGCGCCGAGGAACAGCGTCTCGCGCAGGCCGCGGGCGCGCAGCAGGCGGTCGGTGAAGACGTGACCGCGCTCGGGGTCGGCGCAGAGCTGGATCTCGTCGATGGCCACGAAGTCGCAGCCCATGCCCTCGGGCATCGCCTCGACCGTGCAGACCCAGTAGGCGGCGCGCGGCGGCACGATGCGTTCCTCGCCGGTGACCAGCGCCACGACCGAGGGGCCGCGCGCGGCCACGATCTTGTCGTAGACCTCGCGCGCCAGAAGGCGCAGCGGCAGGCCGATCATTCCGGTGCGGTAGCCCAGCATCCGGTCGATGGCGTAGTGGGTCTTGCCGGTGTTCGTCGGGCCGAGAACGGCCGCGAGGCGCGGGCGGTCAGACATGCCCCGTCCAATCTTTCGCGGATGCGTGTGTCGTCAGAGCTTCCAGCCGCGGGCGTCGCGTTCAAGCCGTTCCATGGCGTCAAGGAGCGTCTGGTCGTGCGGACGCAGGCGGGCGGCCATGGCATAGGCGTCGTAGGCCCGCTGCGGTTCGTCGAGGTGGTCGAAGATGGCGCCGACCCCCTGCAGCGCCCCGAAATGGTCGGGGTTGAGCGCCAGCGTGCGCTCGAGCGCGTAGGCGGCGGGCCCGTACAGCTCCTTGGCGTAATAGGCGAGCGAGAGCGCGAGCCAGCCCTCGGCGAAGTCCGGCGCGTGGTCGGTCAGCGCGGTCAGGTGCTCGACCGCGGCGTCGAGGTCGTTGACCTCCATCGCGTCGCGGCCCCGCTTGAGCAGCAGGTCCATGGCCGCCGAACCCGATTTCGACCATTCGAGCTGGAGCTCGCGCTCGACGCGCTGCGCGGCCACGTCGTCCTCCGCTTCGGCGAGCTGCGACAGCAGCTCGTCGGAGCGGTCCGAGCCGACTTCGGCCGAGAGCGGTAGGGAATACGTGACTATGGCCACGCCTGCCGCCACGATAGATTTGAAAGTCATGTGTGCCATGCTCATTGTGCGGTCGAGTGTAGCGTGCATGGCGGGAAATGCCACCCGCCATCGGATCAAATGGAGGACAACGCGCATGAGCGACGTGGTGGCAGAGGCCGTGAAGACCATGAACCAGAAGGACGTGTCGGGCTTCGACGCGACCGCCAAGTTCGAGATCGAGGGCGAAGGCGCCTTCATGCTCGATTCGAACGGCGCGCGCGAGGGCGACGGCGACGCGGACGTGACGCTGACAGCCGACGCGGACACCTTCAAGCAGATCCTCGACGGCGACCTCGACCCGACCTCTGCCTTCATGTCGGGCAAGCTGTCGATCGACGGCGACATGGGCAAGGCCATGCAGCTCGCGCAGGTTCTCGCCTGATGCACGACGCCGCACCGTTCCTGTCGGAGCTCTCCGAGGGCCCGGAGGGCACGCATGCCTTCTGGGTCGAGGCGATCGACGCGGTGCGGCTGAGGCTGGCCCATTTCCCCGCAAAGTCCGCGCGGGGCACGGTGCTGCTGTTTCCCGGCCGCACCGAGTATGTCGAGAAATACGGCCGCACCGCCCGCGATCTTGCAGAGCGGGGCTATGCCACGCTCTGCGTCGACTGGCGCGGCCAGGGGCTCGCCGACCGGTTCCTCGCCGACGTGCGCACCGGCCACGTGGCAAGCTTTGCCGACTACCAGAAGGACGTCGACGCGATGATCGCGGCGGCACGGTCCATGGACCTGCCGCGGCCCTTCCATCTCCTCGCGCATTCCATGGGCGGCTGCATCGGCCTGCGCGCGCTCATGCGCGGCATCGACGTGGCTTCCGTCGTCTTCACCGGGCCCATGTGGGGAATCCAGATGGCGTCCACCCTCCGGCCCGCGGCCTGGGCGCTCAGCTGGTCCGGCGCGCGGCTCGGCCTCGGCCACGTCTACACGCCCGGCACCCGGCCCGACGCCTACGTGGTCGCCGAGGCGTTCGAGAACAACCTCCTGACCACCGACACGGAGATGTACGAGTACATGCGCAGCCACGTGATGGCCGAGCCGCGCCTGCAACTCGGCGGCCCGTCCCTGCACTGGCTGCACCAGGCGCTCGGGGAATGCCGCGACCTGGCCCAGCGCCCGTCGCCGTCCCTGCCCTGCGTGACCTTCGTCGGCTCGAACGAGCGCATCGTCGACGTTCTGCGCATCCGCGAGCGCATGGCGCGCTGGCCGGGCGGCCGGCTCGAGGTCATCGCGGGCGGCGAGCACGAGGTGCTCATGGAAGGCCGCGAGATCCGCACGCGCATCGTCGACGCGGGCGTCGCGCTCTTCGACGCGGCGGCGGACGGCGGGGCCACGCGCAGCGCGACCGCCTGAGGCCGCTGGCGGGCCGCCCGGCGCGCGCTATGCTCTGCCGCGCCATGGCCGATCCCGTCCTCACCTTCACAGACCGCGGCATCTACTGTCCCGCCGGCGATTTCCACATCGACCCGTGGCGGCCGGTGGAGTCCGCGCTCATCACCCACGGCCATGCCGATCATGCCCGCTGGGGCCATCGGCGCTACCTCGCCACCGACGGCGCGGCCCCCGTGATCCGCCACCGTCTCGGCGACATCGCTATCGAGACGATCCGCTACGGCGAGACGCGGCGGATCGGCGGCGCCACCGTGTCGTTCCATCCCGCCGGCCACCTGCCCGGATCGGCGCAGATCCGCGTCGAGGTGGGCGGCGCCGTCTGGGTGGTCTCGGGCGACTACAAGACCGATGCCGACGGCCTCTCCGAGCCGTTCGAGCCGGTGCGCTGCCACGCCTTCGTCAGCGAATGCACCTTCGGGCTGCCGGTCTTCACCTGGGCGCCGCAGGCCGACATCGCGGCCGAGGTGAACGCGTGGTGGGCGGCGAACGCGGCCGAGGGACGGACGTCGATCCTCGGGGCCTACTCGCTCGGCAAGGCGCAGCGGATCCTCTCGCTCGTCGACCCCGGGATCGGCCCGATCCTGACCCACGGCGCGGTCGAGGGCACGAACGGCGTCCTGCGCGCGCAGGGCTATCCGCTGCCCGACACGACGCAGGTCACGCCCGAGACCAAGGGCCGCGACGCGCCGGGCGCGCTGGTGCTCGCACCGCCCTCGGCGCTCGGCACGCCCTGGGCGCGGCGCTTCGGGACCGCCTCGACCGCCTTCGCGAGCGGGTGGATGCGGCTTCGCGGGGTGCGGCGCCGGCGTGCGGCGGACCGCGGCTTCGTGCTGTCGGACCACGCGGACTGGGACGGGCTGATCGGCGCGATCCGCGAGACGGGCGCCGAAAACATATATGTTACACATGGATACACGGACATCTTCGCGCGCTGGTTGAACCAGAACGGCTGGAACGCCGACGTCGTGCCGACCGAGTTCGGCAGCGAGGAAGAGGACGATACCGCCGCGACGGACGCCGCATGAAGGACTTCGCCGCGCTCTTCACCGCCATCGACCAGACCACCCGCACCTCGGTGAAGACCCGCGCGCTCGCCGCGTTCTTCGAGACCGCGTCGGACGAGGACAAGCTCTGGACCGTGGCGCTGTTCTCGGGCCGGCGGCCGAAGCGGGCGGTGACGACCACGCAGCTGCGCGAATGGGCGGCCGAACGCGCGGGGATCCCGCTCTGGCTGCTCGAGGAAAGCTACCCGGTGGTGGGCGACCTGGCCGAGACCATCGCGCTCGTCCTGCCGCCCGCCGCCACGCCCGAGGACCGGCCGCTGTCGCACTGGATCGGCTACCTGCGCGGGCTCGCCCGCGCGGATGTCGAGGCGCGCCGGGCCGCGATCCTCGACGCGTGGGACCGGCTCGACGCGACCGAGCGCTTCCTCTTCAACAAGCTCCTGACCGGCGGCTGGCGGATCGGCGTCAGCCAGAAGCTCATGACGCGCGCGCTCGCGCAGGCGACGGGCCAGGAGGAGGCCGTCCTCGCGCACAAGCTGATGGGCGGCTGGACCCCGGACGACGTCACCTGGGCGAGCCTCATCGAGGCCGACGACGCGAGCTCCGACCTCTCGCGCCCCTACCCGTTCTACCTGGCCTTCCAGCTCGAGGATCCGCCGGAGACTCTCGGCAGCCACGACGACTGGCTCGCGGAGTGGAAATGGGACGGCATCCGCGGGCAGCTCGTCCTCAGGGGCGGCGCGCACCACGTCTGGTCGCGCGGCGAGGAGCTGATGACCGACCGCTTCCCGGAATTCGCCCGCGCCCGCGACTTCCTGCCCGACGGTACCGTGATCGACGGCGAGATCCTCGCCTGGGCGGACGGCGCGCCCCTGCCCTTCAACACCCTGCAGGCGCGGATCGGCCGCAAGACGGTGCCGCGCAAGCTCCTGCGCGAGGCGCCCGTGAGCATGGTGGCCTACGACCTGCTGGAAGCGGACGGCGCGGACCTGCGCGATGCCCCCATGGCCGCGCGGCGGGCGCGGCTCGAGGAGCTGGTGGGCGGGCTGCCCGACGAGGCGCCGGTGCGCGTCTCGCCCGCGATCGCCTTCGGCGACTGGGACGACCTCGCCCGGCGGCGGGCCGCCGCGCGCGCGTTCCGCGCCGAGGGCGTGATGCTCAAGCGCAAGGACAGCCCCTACCTGTCAGGCCGGCGCAAGGGCGACTGGTGGAAATGGAAACTCGACCCGCTCGTGATCGACGCGGTCATGATCTACGCGCAGTCGGGATCCGGCCGGCGCGCCAACCTCTTCACCGACTTCACCTTCGCGGTCTGGGACGGCGACGCGCTCGTGCCCTTCACCAAGGCCTATTCAGGCCTGACCGATGCCGAGTTCCGCCGGATCACCCAGTGGGTGCGCCGGCACACCGAGCAGCGCTTCGGCCCGGTGCGGCAGGTGACGCCGCACCACGTCTTCGAGATCGCCTTCGAGGGCATCCAGGAAAGCCCGCGGCACAAGTCGGGCGTGGCGCTGCGCTTTCCGCGCATGAGTCGCTGGCGGCACGACAAGCCCGCGCGCGAGGCCAACACGCTCGACGACCTCAAGGCCATGCTCGCGGCCTACGGCTGAAGGAATGCCGGGCCGCGTGGTTGCAATCGCGCCCGCGCGGTCCCTATGTCAGTGCAAACGACAAAAGGTGATCCCATGCGCTTTCCGTCCGCCCCGATCCTGCCCCTGCGCGACGCCCGCCCGCCCGCCGGCGGACGCGACCTGGGCGATCTGCCCGAATGGGATCTGACCGATCTCTATGCCGCGCCCGACGCGCCGGAGCTCAAGCGCGACCTCGACTGGCTCGAGGCGGCCTGCAAGGGCTTCGCCGAGGATTACGAGGGCAGGATCGCGACGCTCGACGCGGACGGGTTCCTCGAGATGGTGCACCGCCACGAGCGGATCGAGAACATCGCCGGCCGCATCATGTCCTATACGGGCCTGCGCTACTACCAGAACACGACCGATCCCGGCCGCACCAAGATGCTGTCGGACATGCAGGAGAAGATCACCACCTACACCACGCCGCTGGTGTTCTTCTCGCTCGAGCTGAACCGCGTGGACGACGCGGACTACGCCGCTCTGTTCGAGGCGAATGCCGAGCTCGCCCGCTACAAGCCCGCCTTCGACCGCATCCGGGCGCTGAAACCCTACCAGCTGTCGGACGAGATGGAGAAGTTCCTGCACGACATGGGGGTCGTGGGCGACGCCTGGGAGCGGCTCTTCGACGAGACGATCGCGGGGCTCACCTTCGAGGTGGATGGCGAGGAACTCGGCATCGAGGCGACGCTGAACCTGCTGACCGACCGCGACCGCGACCGCCGCGAGGCGGCGGCGCGCGCCCTCGCCGAGACCTTCGGAGCGAATGTCCGCACCTTCGCGCGCGTGCACAACACGCAGGCCAAGGAAAAGGAGGTCCTCGACCGCTGGCGCGGCATGCCCACGGCGCAGACTGGGCGGCACCTCTCGAACGACGTGGAGCCCGAGGTGGTCGGGGCGCTGCGCGACGCGGTGGTGAAGGCCTATCCGCGGCTCTCGCACCGCTACTACGAGCTCAAGCGCCGGTGGCTCGGCGTCGAGCGCATGCAGGTCTGGGACCGCAACGCGCCGCTGCCCATGTCCTCGGACCGCGTGGTCGACTGGGACGAGGCACGCGAGACGGTGATGAACGCCTATGCGGGCTTCGACCCGAAGATGGCCGAGATCGCGCAGCCCTTCTTCGACCGGGGCTGGATCGACGCGGGCGTGACGCCGGGCAAGGCGCCGGGGGCCTTCGCCCACCCGACCGTCACCGACGTGCACCCCTACGTGCTGCTGAACTATCTCGGCAAGCCGCGCGACGTCATGACGCTCGCCCACGAACTGGGGCACGGCGTGCACCAGGTGCTGGCCGCGGGCCAAGGCGAGATGCTGGCCGCGACGCCGCTCACCCTCGCCGAGACCGCGTCGGTCTTCGGCGAGATGCTGACCTTCCGCCGGATGCTCGCCAATGCCGCGGACGACGCCGAGCGCAAGGTGCTGCTGGCCGGCAAGGTCGAGGACATGATCAACACCGTGGTGCGGCAGATCGCGTTCTACGACTTCGAGTGCAAGCTGCACGCGGCGCGCCGCGACGGCGAACTCACCCCGGACGACATCAACGCGCTCTGGATGAGCGTCCAGGCCGAGAGCCTCGGACCCGCCTTCGACTTCATGGACGGCTACGAGACGTTCTGGGCCTACATCCCGCACTTCGTGCATTCGCCCTTCTACGTCTACGCCTATGCCTTCGGCGACGGGCTGGTGAACGCGCTCTACGCCGAGTACGAGGCGCGCCCCGAAGGCTTCCAGGAGAAGTACTTCGACATGCTGAAGGCCGGCGGCTCCAAGCACCACAAGGCGCTGCTCGCGCCCTTCGGGCTCGACGCGACCGACCCCGCCTTCTGGGACAAGGGGCTGGCGATGATCGAGGGCTTCATCGACGAGCTCGAGGCGATGGAAGGCTGAGAGGCCGATCCCGCCCGGGCAGGCCCGGGCGGGAGCCTCCGGCGGGGATATTTTGACCAAGAAGAAGCACGAGCCGCGCGCGCAGCCCCCCGTTTCTTCTTGGCGGAAGTATCCCGGGGTGAATTGGCGCGGCACGCGCCAAGAGGGGCGGAGCCCCTTCTGCCGTCCTCCGCCGGCTACTTGAGCTGGCTGTCCTTCGAGCCGCGTCGGTTGATGCCGGAGCGCGCGGCGGGACGGCGGTCGCGGTCCTGCTGGCAGTCGATGCAGAGCTTGACGCCCGGGATCGCTGCGCGGCGCTTCTCGGGGATGGGTTCGTCGCATTCCGCGCACCGGGCAAGGCTCTCGCCCGCCGGCGCGCGGCGCGCGCGCAGGCGCGCGAGCTCCTCGCTGATCGACGCCTCGATCTGCTCGTTCACCGCGCCGTCGCGCGTCCATCCTCCGGCCATCCTCGCCTCCGCCTGAAACCGGCAGGCACGCGCCTGCGTGCCTGCCCGCACGATGTGGAAGCCGCGCCGCGCGGCACTAGCTCTCCCGGCACTGGAGGATGCCCCGATGTTCCGTCTTCTCGCAACCCTCGTCTTCGTGCTGGCCGCCCTGCCGGCGCTGGCCCTCGAACGGTTCACGTTTCCCTCGATCGACGGCGGCAAGATCGCCTCGACCGACTGGCAGGGCCGGCCGGTCCTCGTGGTCAACACCGCCTCGCGCTGCGCCTTCACGCCGCAATACGATGCGCTGCAGGCGCTCTACGACCGCTACCGCGATGCGGGGCTGATCGTGCTCGCCGTGCCGTCGAACGACTTCCGGCAGGAGCTCGAGAGCGCCGAGGCGGTCAAGGATTTCTGCGAGCTGAACTTCGGTCTCGACCTGCCGATGACCACGATCACCGCGGTGACCGGCCCCCGGGCCCACCCGTTCTACCGCTGGTTGGCCGAGACCGAGGGGTTCCGCCCCGCCTGGAACTTCAACAAGGTGCTGATCGCGCCCGACGGCTCGGTCGCGGGTACCTGGGGGTCGGCGGTGCGGCCGATGTCCGAGGACATCGTCGGCCGGATCGAGGCGCTGCTCAGGCCGGCGCGCGGGTGAGCGTAGCGTAGATCGCGTCCTTGAGCGCCGCGCGCTCCTTGCGGCACTGCACCTCCTCGAGGTCCTCGAGCGGCATCACGTTGATCTCGGACAGGTGGATGCGCTCGTTCAGCGCGTCGTATTCCGCCGCGAGCCGCGCCAGGTGGGCATCGGTGCGGCGCAGGTCGGCCAGGCGTTCGCGGTGACCGGGAAAGTCGTCGGCGAGGCGATGGGGCGTGCGGGTCATGGCGCGGGGTCCTTCTACCGGGGTCATGTCGGCGCCATCCTGCCCGCGCAGCGCCCCCCGCGCCTTGATCCCGATCAATCTCAGCGCATCGCGCGCCGCCAGCCTGCCGCCCGCGCTGCCTCCTCGGTGCAGAACCACCGCTCGCCCCTGTCCCCGGAGATGCGGGTTGCGGCATAGTCGCGCTGTCCGGGCACGTGGTAGATGCGCTCGCCCGATCCGCCGATATTGCCCTTGATGGCGCAGTCCCCGGCGCCGCGCGGCGCGGGTGCCGGGGCGGAAGTCGCAGCGCGCTGCGCCTCGCGGTAGCGTTCGGGCCTCTGCATCGCCGCCGCATGCAGGCCGCGGCCGGCGACCAGCGCTTCCTTCTCGAGTGCCACGTAGGTCTCGCCGTAGCGCGGATAGGCGAGGATCAGGCCGTCGCGCACGAGCGCCGCGCCCATGTCGCGGCCGCCGACTCTGCAGGTGGCGACGACGCGGCCATAGCGGTCCTCGTCCCGCGCAGTGCACTCGGCGCGCCGGCCCTCGTAGCGGCGGCGCACCTCCGCGGTCACCCAGGCGCCGCAGGCCCAGCGCGCGGCGCCTTGCCCGCCGCAGGTCTGGTCGTGCTCGGGCGCGTCGACCGCATGAAGCCGCACCCGCGTGCCGCCCACGTCGAACGTGTCGCCGTCGACGACCCGCACGGTGCCGGCGGGCCCCGGGTCGGCCGCGGCGCGTGCGGCGGCGAGCGACAGGCCGAGGGCCACGGCCAGAACGGAAATCGAACAGATCCTTAACATCCGGTTACTCTCGCCGCGTGGAGCGGCGGGATCAAGCGGATGAGCGGAAACGGTCCGTCAGCGTTGCGCGGTCCGCCAGTCGGGATGCACCCAGGGTTCGGCGTTCTCGGGCGCGAGGCGCCGCCCGAGAACGTGGTCGGCCATCTTCTCGCCCGTCAGGATCGAGGGCGCGTTGAGGTTGCCGTTGGTGATGCGCGGGAAGACTGAGCTGTCGGCGACGCGCAGGCCCTCGACCCCGATCACCCGGCCTTCGGGATCGACCACGGCGTCGGGATCGTCGCGCCGGCCCATGCGCGCGGTGCCGCAGGGGTGGTAGGCGCTTTCCGCGTGCTCCCGCACGAAGGCGTCGAGTGCCGCGTCGTCCTGCGCGTCCGCGCCGGGCTGGATCTCGTGCCCCGCATAGGGCGCGAAGGCCGGCTGGGCGAAGATCTCGCGCGTGAGCCGGATGCAGGTGCGGAAATCCTCCCAGTCCTGCGGGTCGCTCATGTAGTTGAAGAGGATCGACGGCGGGGCCGCGGGATCGGACGAGGTCAGCCGCACGCGGCCGCGCGAGGCCGACCGCATGGGGCCCACATGCGCCTGGAAGCCGTGTCCCTCGGCCGCGGCCTGCCCGTCGTAGCGCACCGCGATGGGCAGGAAATGGTACTGGATGTCCGGGTAGGCCACGCCCGCCCGCGACCGGATGAAGGCCGCGCTCTCGAACTGGTTCGAGGCGCCGGGCCCGGTCCGGGAGAACAGCCAGCGCGCGCCCACATAGGCCTTGCCGAGCAGGTTCCAGTAGCGGAAGAGGCTCACCGGCTGGGTCGCCGCCATCTGGATGTAAAGCTCGAGATGGTCCTGCAGGTTCGCGCCCACCCCCGGGCGATCGGCGACCACGTCGATGCCGTGCTCGGCGAGATGCGCGGCCGGCCCGATCCCCGACAGCATCAGGAGCTTCGGCGTGTTGAAGGCCGACGCGGACAGGATCACCTCGCCCGCGCGGAGCGTCTCGCGGCTGTCGCCGTTCACCACCTCGACGCCGCGCGCGCGGCCCTCCTCGATCACCACGCGGGTGACGAGGCCGCGGACGACCCGCGCCCCGAGCTTCTGCGCCGGGCGGAGGTAGGCCTTGGCGGCCGACCAGCGCTCGCCGCGGTGGATCGTCGCCTCCATCGGGCCGAAGCCTTCCTGCTTCTCGCCGTTGTAGTCGTCGGTCGTCCCGTAGCCCGCCTGGCGCCCGGCCTCGACGAAGGCGCGGGTCAGCGGGTTGTCGCGCGGACCGCGGCTCACGTGCAGGGGCCCGTCATTGCCGCGCCAGCCGTCCTGGCCGCCATGGCTCGTCTCCATCCGGCGGAAATAGGGCAGCACGTCCGCGTAGCCCCAGCCGTCCGCGCCCATGTCGCGCCAGGTGTCGTAGTCCATGGCGTGGCCGCGCACGTAGACCATGCCGTTGATCGAGGACGAGCCGCCCAGCACCTTGCCGCGCGGCGCGGCGAGCCTGCGGCCGCCCAGATGCGGCTCGGGCTCGGTCCGGTAGCCCCAGTCGTAGATCGGCATGTTCATCGGGTAGCTGAGCGCTCCCGGCATGTTGATGAAGGGGCCGCCGTCCCAGCCGCCGTGCTCGACCACCACGACCGACCTGCCGGCCTCGGCCAGGCGGTAGGCCATGGCGCAGCCGGCGCTGCCGGCCCCGACGACGATGTAATCCGCATCCATGTCACTCACCTCCGTTGCGCGGGCGTGGCGGTCGCCGCGTCCGTCCCCGTCGCGTGGGGGCCGGACGGGCGCATCCGCGTCCCGCACGGACTGTTTCCGCGCCGGGGGACACGGGTGCCGTCCCGCCCGCGCGCGCGATCCCTTGTCCTGACCCCGCCGCCCCGCACCCGGCCATGCCCCGGAGAGCGGGGTGGGCGGGCGGGAGCTCTCCGGGGCATGGCCGCGCGGGCCGCGCCCGCGCTCCGTCACCCGGTCAGAACGGCGCCTCGACCGGTCCCATGCGCACGTAGACCGACTTCAGCTGCGAATAGTGCTCGATCGCCGCCTTGGCGTTCTCGCGTCCCACGCCCGACATCTTCACGCCGCCGAACGGCATCTCGACCGGCGCGTCGTTGTAGGAGTTGACGAAGCAGGTGCCCGCCCGGAGGCGCCCGATGACCCGGTGCGCCCGCGCGAGGTCGCGGGTGAACACGCCCGCCGACAGCCCGAAGGTCGTGTCGTTGGCGCGCGCCACCGCCTCGTCCTCGGTCTCGAACTCGAGGACCGACAGCACGGGGCCGAAGATTTCCTCCTGCGCGATGGTCATGTCGTCGGTCACCCCGTCGAAGAGCGCCGGCGTCACCCAGTAGCCCGGGCGGTCGAGCCGCTCGCCGCCCGCGACGAGCCGCGCGCCCTCCGCCTTGCCCTTCTCGAGGTAGGACGTGACGATCTCCATCTGCCGGGCCGACACCAGCGGCCCGAAATTCGTGGCCTCGTCGAGCGGATCGCCGATCACCGCCTCGGCCATGCGTTCGGCCATGCGGGCGACGAAGCGTTCGCGCAGCCCCTTCTGGACGAAGACGCGCGTGCCGTTCGAGCAGATCTGCCCCGAGGAGTAGAAGTTGCCGAGGATGGCGCCGCCGACCGCGTCCTCGATGTCGGCGTCGTCGAAGACGAGGATCGGCGACTTGCCCCCGAGCTCCATGGTCACGTGCTTGATGCTCTCGGCTGCCGCGGCATAGACCTTGCGGCCCGTCGGCACCGAGCCCGTCAGCGACACCTTGTCGACCGCGGGATGGGTGGTGAGCGCCGCGCCCACGGCCCCCGCGCCCTGCACCACGTTGAAAAGCCCCGCGGGCAGGCCCGCCTCGACGAGGATCTCCGCGACCTTCAGCGCCGAGAGCGGCGTCGTCTCGGACGGCTTGAAGATCATCGCGTTGCCGCAGGCGAGCGCCGGCGCCGCCTTCCAGCAGGCGATCTGCGTGGGATAGTTCCACGCGCCGATGCCCACGCAGACCCCGAGCGGCTCGCGGACCGTGTAGGCCCAGTCGCGCCCGAGCGGGATGTGCTCGCCGGTGAGGCCCGCGGCGATGCCGCCGAAATATTCCAGCGCGTCGGCGCCCGACGTCGCGTCGGCCACGAGCGTCTCGGACAGCGGCTTGCCGGTGTCCATGGTCTCGAGCACCGACAGCTCGCGGTTGCGCTCGCGCAGGATCTGCGCCGCGCGTGTCAGCACGCGGCCCCGCTCGCGCGGGGGCGTCGCCGCCCATTCCGCCTGCGCCGCCTGCGCGCCCGCGACCGCCTCGGCGATCACCGCGTCGGTCGCGGCGTGCACCCTGGCGATGACCTCGCCGGTCGCCGGATAGATCACGTCGATGACGTCCCCGGTCGCGTCCTCGAGCGGCGCGCCGTTGACGAAATGGCTGGCGTTCGGTTGCGTGTCGTATGTCATCGTTCACTCCCCGCGCGGAAAGCGCTGGTTTTCCTCGACCACGTTCAGGTCCATGTGGTTGCGCATGTAGCGTTCGGAGGCCTGCCGCAGCGGCTGGTAGTCCCACGGGTAGTAGCCGCCCTGGCGCAGCGCCTCGTAGACGACCCAGCGACGCGCCTGGCTCTCGCGCACGGCGGCGTCGAAATCCTCGAGGTCCCAGCGCAGCGCCGCCATCTCTCGGAAGCGTTCCAGCACATCGGCATGCTCCGGCACCTCGGCGAGGTTGCGGATCTCGTGCGGATCGGCCTCGAGATCGAAGAGCTGCTCGGGATCGAGCGCGCAGTTGGTGTATTTCCACCGTCCCGCGCGCAGGGCCACGAGCGGCGATTGCGACGCCTCGGCTGCGTATTCCATGGACACGGGCGAGGTGCGCTCGCCGCCCTGCCCCAGCCGCACGAGGCTTTCGCCCTCGGTCCAGGGCAGCACCTCGGCCATGGAGACGTGTGCGAGCTCGCAGAGCGTCGGGCAGAGGTCGATCGTGGACACCGGCGCGGTGACGAGACCGGGCTCCATGCCCGGCGCCGCGATCATCAGCGGCACACGCGACGAGCCCTCGTAGAACGACATCTTGAACCACAGGCCGCGCTCGCCCAGCATGTCGCCGTGATCCGAGACGAAGACGATGATCGCCTCCTGCCGGGTGCGCTCGAGCACGTCGAGGATGCCGCCGATCTTGTCGTCGAGATACGAGATGTTGGCGAAGTAGGCACGGCGCGACCGCGCCACGTCCGCGTCCGAGATGTCGAAGTTGCGCCAGTCGTTGGCGTCGAAGATGCGCTGCGCGTGCGGGTCGTGGTTCTCGTAGCCGAGCGGGCCGACCTCGGGCATGAGGTGGTCGCAGTCCTCGTAGAGGTCCCAGTACTTGCGGCGCGCGACGTAGGGATCGTGCGGGTGGGTGAAGCTGACGGTCATCATCCACGGCCGGTCGTCATGGCCGCGCGCGAGGTCGTAGAGCTTCTGCTCGGCGTTGTGGGCGACGTCGTCGTCATATTCCATCTGGTTGGAGATCTCGGCGACGCCCGAGCCCTTCACCGACCCGAGGTTGTGGTACCACCAGTCGATGCGCTCGCCCGGCTTGCGGTAGTCGGGCGTCCAGCCGAAATCGGCCGGGTAGATGTCGGTGGTCAGCCGCTGCTCGAAGCCGTGCAGCTGGTCCGGCCCGACGAAATGCATCTTGCCCGACAGGCAGGTCTGGTAGCCCGCCCGGCGCAGGTGGTGCGCATAGGTCGGGATGTCCGACGCGAATTCGGCCGCGTTGTCGTAGACGCGCGTGCGCGACGGCAGCTGGCCCGACATGAAGGACGCCCGCCCCGGCGCGCAGAGCGGCGAGGCCGTGTAGGCATTGGCGAACCGCGTCGAGCCGTCGGCGAGCCGCCGCAGGTTGGGCGCATGCAGCCAGTCGGCAGGTCCGTCGGGAAACAGCGTGCCGTTCAGCTGATCGACCATGATCACCAGGATGTTCGGCCGCGTCATGGGGTCCTCCGTTCCGTCATGCCTTCACTTCACGGCACATCTAGGACATGTTGATTGACCAGTCAATCAGATAGAGGGGTTGACAGTCCGGCCCCGGGCCCGCCGCCTTACGATCGCTGGCAAAAAATAAGGCCCGGCGGGTCCTCGCGGGACCGGCCGGGCCGACAGCGTCTCGAGGCTCCTGGAGGGGATCAGGCCTCGATCACGCCGATCACGTCGTTCTGGGGCAGGCGGGCCACCTCGTAGCCGCTGTCGGTCTTGCGCAGGTTGTAGCCGTAGCCGCGCATCCGGAACCGCCATTCGGCGTCCGACACCACCTTGCGGCGCTCGCCCATGGCGAAGGCGCGGATGTCGCTGAAATTCTCGGTCAGGGTCTGTCCTGCAAACATGGGTCACTCCGTAAACACACTGGATTTTCCTCGTGACCCCGACTTTCCCGGCGGATTGCGGCAAGACTCGGCCCCGCCGGCGGCAATTTCTGGAGCGGAAACAAAAAGCGGCCTTTCAGCCCTTTGTCTCGTGGATGCCGGGGGTGATCTGGCGGCGCTTGGCGCGCGCCTCGCGCCAGGTGATGAAGGTCACCGAGGCGATGATGACGCCGCCGCCCGCGATCACGAAGGGATCGGGAGGCTCATTGAAGAACGCGGCACCGATCGCCACCGACCAGACGAGCTGCAGGAACGTGATGGGCTGCGTCACCGTGAGCGGCGCCGCCGCGAAGGCGCGCGTCATGGCATAGTGCCCCGCGGTGGCAAAGCTCGCCACGCCGAAGAGGATGCCGAGCTCCCCCCAGGTCGGCGTCACCCAGTCGAGCGCCGCGAAGGGCGCAAGGCCGAGCGTCACCGTCAGCGACAGCATGCCCACCACGACCGCCGCGCTCTGCTGGCCGGAGAGGATCTTCATCGTGAGATAGGAACCCGCGAAGAGGAGCGCGGTGAAGATCATCGCCACGTGCCCGGGATCGAGCGCGCGGAAGCCCGGCCGCAGGATGAGCAGCGCGCCGGCCAGCGCCGCGACGATGGCGAGGATGCGCCGCGCCGCGATGGTCTCGCCCAGGAAAAGCACCGCCAGGATCGAGACGTAGACCGGGTTGAGGTAGTTCATCGCCGTGACCTCGGCGATGGGGATGCGCGTCATGGCGTAGAACCAGCAGATCACGCCCAGCGTGTGGAAAACGCCGCGCACCCCGTAGAGGCCCCATTGGCGGCGCGAGAGGCGCATGTCGACGATCTGGCGCCAGAACGGCACGAGGAAGACGAGCCCGAGGAGATAGCGCAGGAACGCGCTTTCCGCGGCCGGGATGCGCCCGCCCAGCGTCTTCACGAGCGCGGTCACCATGACGAAACAGAAGCCCGTCGCGACCATCCAGAGAATGCCCGCGAGGGGGCGTTGCGCCGTCGTCACCATGGCGCGCATCAAGCGACGGGACGCGGGGATGTGCAAGCAGGTATTGGCCGCCGGCGCGTCAGCCGAGGAGGAGCGACATCGCGATGGCCCACATGGTGAGCCCGACGACGAGGTCGAGAAGACGCCAGGCTCCGGGCCGCGCGAAGAGCGGCGCGAGCGCCCGCGCGCCGTAGCCCAGCGCGAAGAAGAAGCTGAAGGAGGCGGTGACAGCCCCCGCCGCGAAGGCCGCGCGGCTGTCGTACTGCGCCGAGACCGCGCCGAGCAGCACCACCGTGTCGAGGTAGACATGGGGGTTGAGCCAGGTGAGCGCGAGACAGGTGCCGAGCGCCGCGGCGAGCGACTGTGCGGCTGTGCCCGCATCCATCGCCGCCCCGCCCCGCCACGCGGACAGGAGCGCGCGGCCACCATACCACAGGAGGAAGGCCGCACCGCCCAGCCGCATCGCCGGGCCGAACCACGGCCAGGCCTCGGACAGTCGCCCCATGCCGGCGACGCCCGCGACGATCAGCACCGCGTCCGACACCGCGCAGGTCAGCACCACCGCCAGCACGTGCCGCCGCAGCAGTCCCTGCCGCAGCACGAAGGCGTTTTGCGCCCCGATGGCGAGGATCAGCGAGAGCCCGAGCCCATAGCCCGCCAGTGCAGCCTGCATGCCGTCCTCCCCAGTGCGCGTTCCGGCCCGCGCTCTAGACCGACGGCGGCACGGGGTCCAGCGGGCTTGCCCTTGAGGGGCGCCCTGCCCTATAGAGACGGCTGATTTTCCCGCATTCCCACGTCACGAGGCACGATCATGGCCGGCCATTCCAAATGGGCGAACATCCAGCACCGCAAGGGGCGCCAGGACGCCGCGCGCTCCAAGCTCTTCTCGAAGCTCTCGAAGGAGATCACGGTCGCGGCAAAGATGGGCGATCCCGACCCGGACAAGAACCCGCGCCTGCGCCTCGCGGTCAAGGAAGCCAAGTCCAACTCGGTCCCGAAGGACGTGATCGAGCGCGCGATCAAGAAGGCAACCGGCGGCGACGCCGAGAACTACGAGGAGATCCGCTACGAGGGCTACGGCCCGAACGGCGTCGCGGTGATCGTCGAGGCGATGACCGACAACCGCAACCGAACCGCGTCGAACGTGCGCTCGACCTTCGGCAAGAACGGCGGCAATCTCGGCGAGACCGGGTCGGTCGCCTTCATGTTCGAGCGCAAGGGCGAGATCGTCTATCCCGCAACCGCGGGCAGCGCCGACGACGTCATGATGGCGGCCATCGAGGCCGGCGCCGAGGACGTCGAGAGCTCGGACGAGGGCCATGTGATCTGGTGCGCCGACAGTGACCTCAACGAGGTGTCCTCGGCGCTCGAGGAGGCGCTTGGCGAATCCGAATCGACCAAGCTCGTCTGGCGTCCCTCGACCACCACGGAACTCGACCTCGACGGCATGCAGTCACTGATGAAGCTCGTGGAAGCGCTCGAGGACGACGACGACGTGCAGCGCGTCACCACCAACTTCGAGGCCTCCGACGAGGTCATGGCGCAGCTCTGAGCGCGCCGCGGCATCCGGCGGACGGCCGCCGGGCAAAGCCCGAGGCGCGGAGCGGCCTTGCTCCGCGCGGTGCGGGCGGGGCAGCCTGATCGGGGGCACGGCGATGCGGGGACGACCGACCCCGCGCCGCACCGCGCCCTGATGCAGAGGAGGCCCGCCCGCCATGACACCCGATCCCGATACCGACCTTTCGTTCACCCGCGACCTCGCCGCGCCCCGCACCGCGGTCTGGGCCTGCTGGACCGATCCCCGGCACATCCCGCACTTCTTCATTCCCGCCCCGCACAGGGTGACCGCCTGCGACATCGACCTGCGGGTCGGGGGCCGGTTCGACACCACCTTCGAGGTCGAGGGCAACGTGATGGAGAATCGCGGCGTCTTCCTCGAGATCGTGCCGCGGGAACGGCTCGTCTTCACCGATGCGTATACCGAGGGGTGGAAGCCCGCGCCCGAGCCGTTCATGACCGCGATCCTCGACTTCGCGGACGATGGAGAGGGCGGCACGCGCTACACCGCGACCGCCCGGCACCGCACGCCCGAGGCCCGCAGGAACCACGAGGAGATGGGGTTCTTCGACGGCTGGGGTGTCGTCGCGACGCAGCTCGAGGCCTACGCGCAAAAGCTGGCCGTCCGCATGTGACGGCCAGCGCGCCCGGTCAGTTCTGCTGCTGGGCGCGTTCCGCCTCGATCTCGCGCCAGCGGGCGACGTTGCGGTTGTGCTCCTCGAGCGTCTCGGCAAAGGCGTGGCCGCCGGTGCCGTCGGCAACGAAGAACACGTAGGGCGTCTCGGCGGGGTTCAGCGCGGCCTCGATCGAGAGGCGCCCCGGATTGGCGATGGGCGTGGGCGGCAGCCCCTCGATCACGTAGGTGTTGTAGGGCGTCGCCGCGCGCAGTTCCGACTGGCGGATGCCCCGGCCCAGCACGCCCTGCCCCTCCGTGATTCCGTAGATCACCGTCGGGTCGGTCTGCAGCCGCATGCCGCGGCGCAGGCGGTTCACGAAGACCGACGCGACCTGCGGCCGCTCCTCGGCGACGCCGGTCTCCTTCTCGACGATCGAGGCGAGGATCAGCGCCTCTTCCGGCGTCTCGAGCGGCAGCTCGTCGGCGCGGTTCTCCCAGGCCTCGGCCAGGATGACCTCCTGGGCGCGCTGCATGCGGCCGATGAGTTCGGCCCGGCTGTCGCCGCGGGCGATCTCGTAGCTGTCGGGCGCGAGCGAGCCTTCGACGGGCACCTCGACCTCGCCCTCGAGCACGTCGACGGATTTCAGCTCCTCGACCACCTGCCAGGAGGTCACGCCCTCTGCCAGCGCCACGCGGAAGCGCGTGTCGGCGTCGTCGCGGCGCGACACGTAGTCCTCGGGCAGCGCCGCGTCGGCGGCGGGATCGAATTCCACCACCTCGACGAAGCGGCCGGTGGCGGGGTCGAGTTCGCGCACCTCGACCTCGGCGGCGTTCACGCCGATGCGGTAGATGATCTCGGTCCCGCAGGTGGAGGCGCCGCCGCGGGTGACGATGTCGACGATCTCGGCCATCGAGGCCCGCTCGGGCACCAGGAAGCTGCCGGCCTTCAGGTCCTGCGTCTTGTCGCTGTACTCCGCGCCGAGCCGGAACAGCATCGGGGACGAGACCGCGCCCTGTTCGGCCAGGTTCTCGGACACCAGCGACATGTTCGACCCGCGCGGCACGTCGAGGCAGATGGCCTCGGCCAGCGGCCCTTCGTCGGAATAGGTGTTCTGCGCCCAGATCAGCGCGCCGCCCAGCAGGAACACCGCGACGACGAGGAACGTGAGCGCGTTCGAGGCGATGCTCTTCCACATCGGGTCAGGCCACCTGTCCGAAGATCACGCTGGCATTGGTGCCGCCGAACCCGAACGAGTTGGAGAGCGCGTAGCGCACCTCGCGCTCGCGCTTGGCGTTGGGCGCGAGGTCGATGGGCGTCTCGACGGCGGGGTTGTCGAGGTTGATGGTCGGCGGCGCGACCTGGTCGCGGATCGCGAGGATCGAGAAGATCGCCTCGATCGCCCCGGCGGCACCGAGGAGGTGCCCGGTCGACGACTTGGTCGAGGACATGGTGACCTTGGAGGCGGCATCGCCCAGCATGCGCTCGACCGCGGCGAGCTCGATCACGTCGGCCATGGTGGAGGTGCCGTGCGCGTTGATGTAGTCGAGATCCGCCGGTTCGAGCCCCGCGCTGCGGAGCGCCGCGCGCATGGAGCGCAGCGCGCCGTCGCCGTCCTCGGCCGGCGCGGTGATGTGGTAGGCGTCGCCCGACATGCCGTAGCCCTTGACCTCGGCGTAGATCTTCGCGCCGCGCGCCTTGGCGTGCTCGTAATCCTCGAGCACGACGATGCCCGCGCCCTCGCCCATGACGAATCCGTCGCGGTCGGCGTCATAGGGCCGGCTGGCGGTCTCGGGCGCGTTGCCGCGCTTGGTCGACAGCGCCTTGCAGGCGTTGAAGCCGGCGATGCCGATCTCGCAGATCGCGGCCTCGGCGCCGCCCGCCACCATCACGTCCGCGTCGCCCAGCATGATGAGCCGCGCGGCGTCGCCGATGGCGTGTGCCCCGGTCGAGCAGGCGGTGACCACCGAGTGGTTCGGCCCCTTGAAGCCGTAGCGGATCGACACGTTGCCCGAGATCAGGTTGATGAGCGCGCCGGGAATGAAGAACGGCGAGACCCGCCGCGCGCCCTTGTCGCGGATGAGGTAGGCGGTCTCGGCGATGGCCTCGAGCCCGCCGATGCCCGAGCCGATCATGACGCCGGTGCGCAGGCGCTCCTCCTCGTCCTCGGGCGTCCAGCCGGCATCGCGCACGGCCTGTTCCGCCGCGGCGAGGCCGTAGAGGATGAAGGCATCGACCTTGCGCTGCTCCTTCTTCTCCAGCCAGTCGTCGGGATTGAAGGTGCCGTCGCTGCCGTCGCCGTGTGGAACTTCGCAGGCATAGGTCGTCGCGAGATGGCTCGCGTCGAACCGGGTGATCGTACCCGCGCCGGATTTCCCGGCGAGGATGCGGCGCCAGCTTTCCTCGACGCCGCAAGCAAGCGGGGTGACAAGGCCAAGACCGGTGACCACGACGCGACGCATGTTGCTGCCCTTCCTCGATAAGCTTTGGCGTCTGCTCTTACCGCGTGCCGGGGCGGCGGGGCAAGGGCAAGGGACGGGCGCGGGCGGGGATCCGCGCCGGGTTCGGGCTCAGGCCCAATCGGGCCCGAGATCAGCGCGCGCGCGGTCGACCCAGTGCTCGGCAAGCCAGCCGCAGGGAGCCGAGCGCCGCACCAGCGACCGGGTGTAGCCCTCGATCGCCTCCGGCATCTTCGGCCGGCCGTGGAAGCACACGACGCGCGCGTCCCCGGGCAGGCGCGGCGGCCGCAGCCAGTTCCGCGGGAACGGGTTGCAGTCATACTTGAAGCTGACCACCCAATCGCCCGGAATATAGACGAAATCACCCCGATCCATCGCCTTGTGGCTGGTATAGCGCTGCTCGGACCCGCGCGCCTTCTCGACCTCGGCATAAGGTGCTGCGGCGAGGTCGTCGTAGAGGTAGCCGTGCCGTGCCGGGTCGAAGCGGAAGACCGAGCCGTGCCCCGTGGGGCGGCCCTTGCGCCGTTCCGTCCAGTCGTGGCGCATGGCGACCTTGCCGGGCTCGAGCGCGAGGAGCGGGTCGAGATCACCGGTGATCACCACGTCGAGATCGAAGCCCAGCACGGGCCCGTCCGCGTCCGGGATCGCGCCCTCGCGGAACAGCGAGGTCTTGCGCATGGCGCCCTGCCGGTTCGCCACCGCGAGCGCCGCGTCCATCTCGGCGCGGAAGGGCTCGGTCGGCAGGCCGATCACCTCGATGTCGGGATGCAGGCCCGCGCGCTCCTCGGTCATGCAGACGAAGCGCACCGGCACCGACAGGTTGCGACGCACCCCGGAATAGAGCCGGTTCACGTATTCGGGGCCGAAGAGCGTTCCCCACTTGATGCAGGCGATGGTGGCGCGGGTCATGGCGCAGCGCTTAGCGCCGCGCCGTGCCCGTCGCAAGCCCGCAGGTCCCGGCGGCGGGGGCTTTGCGATCGACGCGGGATGCGCGTAAGTCTGGACCGCCGCCCCACGTTCCCGGAGGATCCATGCCCGACCGCCTCTCGCCCCGCGACATCCTCGCCCGCCTGATCGCGTTTCCGACCGTCAGCCGCGACAGCAACCTAGATCTCGTCGACTGGGTGGAGGACTACCTCTCGGGGCACGGCATCACCTGCCACCGGCACTGGAACGACACCCGGGACAAGGCGGCGCTCTTCGCCCATGTGGGACCCGAGGTCGAGGGCGGGCTGGTCCTGTCGGGCCATACCGACGTGGTCCCGGTCGACGGCCAGCCCTGGACGTCCGACCCCTTCACCCTGACCGAGCGCGACGGGCGGCTCTACGGACGCGGCACCACCGACATGAAGGGTTTCGACGCGCTGGCGATCTGGGCGCTGGTCGAGGCGCGGCACGCGGGCGTCGCGCGGCCGCTGCAGATCGCGCTTTCCTACGACGAGGAGATCGGCTGCACCGGCGCGCCGCCGATGATCGCGGCCATGCAGGCGGCGCTGCCGCGCGCCTCGGCGGTGATCGTGGGCGAGCCCACGAACCTCGCGCCGGTGACCGGCCACAAGGGCGGCGTCAGCTTCGACGTGCACGTGCAGGGCTTCGAGGTCCATTCCTCGATCCTCGACCGCGGCGTGTCGGCGATCATGTGGGGGGCGAAGCTCGTTGAGTGGGCGAACGCGGTGAACGCCGAGACCTACGGCGCCGAGCCGAGCGCGCTCGCCGCCGCCTTCGACCCGCCCTGCACCAACGTGCACGTGGGCATGATCCGCGGCGGCACCGCGCACAACATCACCGCGAAGGACTGCCATTTCTCCATGGGATTCCGCGTCGTGCCGGGCGAGGACCCGCAGGCCTGGCGGCAGCGCTTCCTCGACCGCGCGGCGGCGCTCGAGGCCGAGATGCAGGCGGTCCGGCCCGAGGCGCGGGTGATCGTCACCGACGCGTTCTCGCTGCCGACCTTCGTGCCCGAGGAGGACGGCGCGGCCGAGGCGCTGGTGCGCCGGCTGACCGGCGACAACGCCACCCACATGGTGAGCTACGGCACCGAGGCGAGCCACTTCCAGACGGCGGGCTATTCCGCGGTGGTCTGCGGGCCGGGCGACATCGGCATCGCCCACCAGCCCGACGAGTACATCTCCGTCGCCGATTTCGAGGCGGGGCACGACTTCATGCGCCGCCTCGTGGGAGCGCTGGCGGCATGAGCTTCCCCTTCCGCATGGACCGGCCCGCGGAACACGGCGCCGCGCTGCCCGCGGCCGCCGACGTCGTGGTGATCGGCGGCGGCGTGATCGGGGTCAGCGCCGCGCTCTTTCTGGCGCGGGCGGGCCTGCGCGTCACCCTGCTCGAGAAGGGGCGCATCGCGGCCGAGCAGAGCTCGCGCAACTGGGGCTGGATCCGCGTGCAGGGGCGCGACATGGCCGAGATTCCCGTGGCGCTCGAGGCGCAGCGCCTGTGGCAGGCGCTCGACGCCGAATGCGGCGGCCGGCTCGGCATCCGCCAGGTGGGCGTGAGCTACCTCGCCCGCGGGCAGAAGGAGATGGAGCGTTTCGCGGCATGGCTCGCCTCGGCCCGCGATCACGGCCTATCCTCGCACCTCGTCGAGGCCTCCGGGCTCGACGCGCTGCTGCCGGGCGCGGCGGCGGGCTGGACCGGCGCGCTGCACACGCCCACAGACCTGAAGGGCGAGCCGTGGGTCGCGGTGCCCGAGCTCGCGCGCCTCGCCGTGGCCGAGGGCGCGACGATCCTCGAGGGCTGCGCGGTGCGGACGCTCGACATCGCCGGCGGCCGGGTCGCTGGGGTCGTGACCGAGCACGGCACGATCCGCACGTCCGAGGCGGTGCTGGCGGGCGGCGCCTGGTCGGCGCTCTTCCTGCGCCGCCACGGGATCCGGGTGCCGCAGCTCTCCGTGCGCTCCACGGCGCTGGCGACCGATCCGCTGCCGCAGCGCGTGGCGGGCGCGGGCGTCGACGACCGCGTGGCGTTCCGGCCGCGCGCCGACGGCGGCTACACGCTCGCCCCCTCGGTCGCGGCGACGCTCTATGTGGGGCCCGACGCGGTGCGCGCCGCGCCGTCCTACCTGCCGGTGCTGCGGCAGGGCACGGTGCCGGTGCGGCTGAAGCCCGCGGCGCCCGCGCATTTTCCCGACGCCTGGCGCACCCCGCGCCGGTGGGACGCCGACGCGGAAAGCCCGTTCGAGCGCATGCGCATCCTCGACCCCGCGCCCGACATGGCCGGCGCGGCCTCGGCGATCGCCGGGTTCGAGGCGGCCTTTCCCGATCTCGGGCCGGTCCGCGCCCGCAGGGTCTGGGCGGGGATGATCGACACCATGCCCGACCTGGTGCCGGTGGTCGACCGCGCCGCCCCCCTGCCCGGCCTCACCCTCGCCTTCGGGATGAGCGGGCACGGCTTCGGCATCGGGCCGGCCTTCGGGCGCATCGCCGCCGACCTCGTGCAGGGGAACGCGCCGGGCCACGACCTGGTCCGGTTCCGCCTCTCGCGGTTCTCGGACGGCTCGCGCATGGTGCCCGGCCCGAACGTCTGAGGCCCGGCACGATCCCGCGTGCCGCCTTGCGGACGGCGGCGGGCTGAGGCAGGCTCGGAGCAATTCTGATCAAATCCTGGGATCCCCTCATGCCGGTCAAGAACCGCTTCGCCGAACTGCACGGCGACATCACCGCGTGGCGACGCGACATCCACGAAAACCCCGAGATCCTGTTCGAGACGCACCGCACCTCGGCGCTGGTCGCCGAGAAGCTGCGCGCCTTCGGCTGCGACGAGGTGGTCGAGGGCATCGGCCGCACCGGCGTCGTGGGAGTGATCCGCGGCCGCTCGACCGCGTCGGGCCGCACCATCGGGCTGCGCGCCGACATGGACGCGCTGCCCATCACCGAGGCGACGGGGCTCGACTACGCCTCGAAAATGCCCGGCGCGATGCATGCCTGCGGCCATGACGGGCACACCGCGATGCTGCTCGGCGCGGCGCGCTACCTCGCCGAGACGCGCAACTTCGACGGCACCGTCGCCGTGATCTTCCAGCCGGCGGAGGAAGGCGGCGGCGGCGGCCGCGAGATGTGCCGCGACGGGATGATGGAACGCTTAGGGATCGAGGAAGTCTACGGCATGCACAACTGGCCCGGCGTGCCCGTGGGACAGTTCGCGATCCGGCCGGGCCCGTTCTTTGCCGCGACCGACATCTTCGACATCGAGATCGAGGGCAAGGGCGGCCACGCCGCGAAGCCGCACGAGACTGTCGACACCACGGTTGCCGCCGCGCAGATCGTGGGCGCGCTGCAGAGCATCGCGAGCCGCAACGCCGACCCCGTGGCGCAGCTCGTGGTGTCGGTCACATCCTTCCAGACCTCGTCCAACGCCTACAACGTCATCCCGCAGCGCGTGCACCTCAAGGGCACGGTGCGCACGCTCTCGCCCGAGATGCGCGACCTCGCCGAGACGCGGATGAAGGCGATCTGCACCTCGGTCGCCGAGGCCTTCGGGGCGACGGCGGAGGTGAGCTACACGCGCAACTACCCGGTGATGGTGAACTCGGACGAACAGACCACGTTCGCGGCCGAGGTGGCCCGCGCGGTCTCGGGCCAGTGCGCGGATGCCGAGCTCGTCATGGGCGGCGAGGATTTCGCCTTCATGCTCGAGGAACGGCCGGGCGCCTACATCCTCGTGGGCAACGGCGACACCGCCTCGGTGCATCACCCCGAATACAACTTCAACGACGAGGCGATCCCCGCGGGCTGTTCGTGGTGGGCCGAGATCGTCGAGCGCCGCCTGCCCGCCGCCTGAGGCGAGCGGCGGCCGGGCTGCGAGGGCGCTGCCCTCGCGCTCCCGGGATATTTCGACCAAGAAGAAGGGCCGGACCGGGGCCCTTCGCCGGCCTGCCCCGTCAGTAGCCGCTCTCCGTCGCGAGGACGAGGTGGCCGGGCGCCACCTCCTCGTAGACCGAGGGTTCGGGATCGTGGCCGACCGGGTGGATCGGCGACGGGATCGGCTTGAAGTTCAGGTCGCGCTCGGTCTTGCGCTGGCGCGGATCGGCGATCGGGACCGCCTGCATCAGCGCCTTCGTGTAGGGGTGGCGCGGGTCCTCGAAGACCGCGCGGCGCGGGCCGAGCTCGACGATGCGGCCGAGATACATGACCCCCACATGGTGCGAGACCCGTTCGACCACCGCCATGTCGTGGCTGATGAAGAGGTAGGAGAGGCCGAGCTCGGCCTGCAGCTCCATCATCAGGTTCAGCACCTGCGCCTGCACCGAGACGTCGAGCGCCGAGACCGCCTCGTCGGAGACGATGAGCTTGGGGTTGAGGGCGAGCGCGCGGGCGATGGCGATGCGCTGCCGCTGGCCGCCCGAGAGCTCGTGCGGGTAGCGGCGCATGAACGAGCGCGGCAGCTCGACCCGGTCGAAGAGCATGGCCACCCGGTCGCGGATCGCCGAGCCCGCGAGGGTGCCGTAGTTGCGGATGGGCTCCGCCACCTGGTCCGCGAGCTGCATCTGCGGGTTGAGCGAGGCGAACGGGTCCTGGAAGATCATCTGCATGTCCTGGCGCGCGCGGCGCAGCGCGGCCGGCGAGAGCGCGAGGATGTCGGTGCCGTCGAGATCGACGCTGCCCGAGAGCGGTTCGACGAGACGCAGGAGCGAGCGGCCGGCAGTAGACTTGCCGCAGCCCGATTCGCCCACGAGCGACAGGGTCTGCCCGCGGTTGATGGTGAAGGACACGTCCTCGACCGCGTGCACGTTGGCGACGGTGCGGCGGAAGAAGCCGCCCCGGACCGCGAAGCGCGTGGTGAGGTTGCGCACGGTCAGGAGCGTCTCGGCGGTGCCGGGGATCGGGCTGCGGTCGATGTCGTCGCGGCCCACGAGCTTCATCGGCGCGGGGGCGTCGGTGCCCCGCATCTCGCCGAGCTTCGGCACCGCGGCGAGCAGCGCCCGGGTGTAGGGATGCCGCGGGCGCTCGAAGATCTCGGTGACCGGACCCTCCTCCACCTTCTCGCCGCGGAACATGACCACGACGCGGTCGGCCATCTGCGCCACCACCGCCATGTCGTGGGTGATGAACATGACCGCCGTCCCGGTCTCGCGCTTCAACCGGTCGATGAGCGCGAGGATCTCGGCCTGGATCGTCACGTCGAGCGCGGTCGTGGGCTCGTCGGCGATGAGGAGGCGCGGCTTGCAGGCGAGCGCCATGGCGATCACCACGCGCTGCCGCATGCCGCCCGAGAGCTCGTGCGGATATTGTTTCAGCCGCCGCTCTGGTTCGGGGATGCGGACCTCGCGCAGGAGCTCGAGAGCGCGCGCGGTCGCGGCGTCGCGGTCGAGCCCGCGATGCACCCTGAGGCCCTCGGTCAGCTGCCGGCCGATCGTGAAGACCGGGTTCAGCGCCGTCATCGGCTCCTGGAAGATCATGCCGATCTCGTTGCCGCGGATCGACCGCATCAGGTCCTGGTCGGCGCCCGCCAGCTCGAGCGGGCCGTCGGTACGGCGGTCGAAGACCAGCGAGCCACCGGCGATGCGGCCGCCGCCGAACTCGATCAGCCGCATCAGCGACAGCGAGGTCACCGACTTGCCCGACCCGCTCTCGCCGACGACGCAGACGGTCTCGCCGGCGGCGATGTCGAAGGAGACGTCCTTCACGCCGACGATGATGCCGGTCTTGCTCTCGAACTCGACCCTGAGCTTGTCGATCCGGGCGATCGGGCGGGCCTCGGCGGTCGTGTCGAGCATGCGCGGAACTCCTCGGAACGCGGCAGGTTCGGGCAACGCTACGGTCAGGCTCGGCGCGGGTCAAATGCCCTGCGGCAATTCCGCACGCCGAGACTTGCTTTTTGACGAATCTCGGTTTTCGATGCCCGCTACGGTGCGGCGTTCGCGCACGGCCCGGCCGTCTCCGGCAGATGGCGGGTCGCGACGCCGCACGAGGCCGGCAATGTCGACGCAACCCAAAAGGGTGCGCAACAGGGAGACAGACATGAAGCTCAAGACCCTTCTTCTGGGGGCTGCCGCAGGCGTGGCACTTGCGCCCGCAGCCTTCGCGGAGCGTGGCTCCGACGGGCAGGTGAACATCATCTACTGGCAGGCCCCGTCGATCATGAACCCCTACCTCTCTGGGGGCACCAAGGACATCG
This sequence comes from Roseivivax isoporae LMG 25204, assembly GCF_000521865.1. Taxonomy (GTDB): domain Bacteria; phylum Pseudomonadota; class Alphaproteobacteria; order Rhodobacterales; family Rhodobacteraceae; genus Roseivivax; species Roseivivax isoporae. The sequence continues at coordinate 88,977 of NZ_JAME01000011.1, read as the reverse complement.
AGGCCTCGAGCCTCGTGATCGAGCCGCTGGCGCGCTACAACGAGAAGGGCGAGCGCGTGCCCTACCTCGCCACCGAGATCCCGACGGTCGAGAACGGCGGCGTCTCCGAGGACCTCACCCAGATCACGTGGAAGATCAGGGAGGGGCTGCTCTGGTCCGACGGCACGCCGTTCACCGCCGCGGACGTGGTCTTCACCGCGGAATACTGCATGCATCCCGAGGGCGGCTGCGCCCAGCGCGCGAAGTTCGACGGCGTGACCAGCGTCGAGGCGCTGGACGACCTGACCGTGCAGGTGACCTTCGGCCAGCCGACGCCGAACCCCTACGGGCCCTTCATGGGCGGCCAGTCTCCCATCCTGCAGAAGGCGCAGTTCCAGGACTGCCTCGGCGCCGCGGCCTCGTCCTGCACCGAGCAGAACTTCAACCCGGTGGGCACCGGGCCCTTCACCGTGACCGAGTTCCGCCCGAACGACGTGATCTCGCTCGAGGCGAACCCGAACTACCGCGATCCCGCAAAGCCGGCCTTCGCGACGGTGAACTTCAAGGGCGGCGGCGATGCGGTCGCGGCGGCGCGCGCGGTGCTCGAGACCGGCGAGTTCGATTATGCGTGGAACCTGCAGCTCGCGCCCGACGTGCTCGAGCAGATGGCGGCGGCGGGCCAGGGCGAGCCGATCGCGGCCTTCGGCACGCTGGTCGAGCGCATCGAGATGAACATGACCGATCCCGACCCGTCCCTGCCCGAGGGCGAGCGGTCCACCGTGGCGCACCCGCACCCGATCCTGTCGGACGAGCGCGTGCGCCGCGCCCTCTCCATGGCGATCGACCGCGAGCTGCTCGTCGAGGTGGGCTACGGCCAGGCCGGCCGCGCCACCTGCAACCTCGTGCCGGCGCCCGAGATGTTCGCCTCGGACAACACCGACTGCCTGACCCAGGACATCGAGGGCGCCAAGGCGCTGCTCGAGGAGGCGGGCTGGACCGACAGCGACGGCGACGGCATCCGCGACAAGGACGGCGAGCCGCTGTCGCTGCTGTTCCAGAGCTCCACCAACGCGGTGCGGCAGGACTTCCAGGCGCTGATCAAGCAGTGGTGGTCCGAGATCGGCGTCGAGACCGAGCTGCGCAACGTGGATTCCTCGGTGTTCTTCGGCGGGGACCCGGGGTCGCCGGACACCTTCCAGAAGTTCTACGCGGACGTCGAGATGTACGCCAACAACTTCGACGGCACCGATCCCCAGCCGTACCTGTCGATGTACCGCTGCGGGAACGAGCCCAAGCCCTCGACCCAGTGGCAGGGCGAGAACATCAACCGCTACTGTGACGAGGAGTACGACGCGCTGCTCGACGAGCTTGCCCGCACCGGCGAGATGTCCGAGCGGACGCGGATCGCCAAGGCTCTGAACGACATGATCACCAAGGAGAGCATGACCATCGTTCCGCTCGTGGACCGCGGCCGCGTCTCGGCCCGGTCGAACACGCTGGGCGGCGTGGTCCTGAACACCTGGGACAGCGAGCTCTGGAACGCTGCCGACTGGTACCGGATCGACGGCTGACCGACCGCGGCGGTGTGCGCGGGCCGCAAGGCCGCCGCGCCGCCCGGCCTGCATCGTTCCGGACGCCTTCCTGCTCCGGGCGGGCCCCGCGCCCGCCCGGACGGCTTTCCGGACCGGCGCCGCTCTGTCCCTGACGGCCCCTCACCCTCCGGAGGCCCCGCATGCTCACCTACACGATCCGGCGGCTGATCCTGTCGATCCCGACGCTGCTGCTCATCAGCTTCGTGATCTTCATGCTGCTGCAGCTCGCCCCCGGCGACCCGATGGCGCAGGTCCCGCTGACGGTTCCGCCCGAGGTGAAGGAACAGATGCGCCAGGCGCTGGGGCTCGGCGAGCCGCCGCTGGTGCAGTACGGCAAGTGGCTGTGGCAGGTCTTCGTGCTCGAGCCGCAGGTCTTCATCGACTGGCTGACCCGCGACACGATGCTCTTCGGCTGGCTGCCCGACACCAACCTCTACGCGGGCGAACTGCGCGTGATCTCGTGGCAGACCCGCTCGCCGGTCATGGACATCGTGATCCAGCGCCTGCCGCAGACGCTCTGGGTGGTGGGCCTCGCCTACGTGGTGGGCATCCTGATCTCGCTGCCGATCGGCATCTACTCGGCCTACCGGCAATACTCGGTCTTCGACCAGGCCGGCACCTTCGTCACGATGATCGGCTTCTCGATCCCGCCCTTCTTCACCGGTCCGCTGCTGATCGTGATCTTCTCGGTGCAGCTCGGCTGGTTCCCGTCGATCTACGACACCACGCACGTGGTGAACGACTGGGACAGCTTCGTCTTCCAGCTGCAGCAGATGATCATGCCGGTGATGGTGCTGGCGCTGCAGACCACCGCGCAGTTCTCGCGCTACATGCGCGCCTCGATGCTCGACAACCTGCGGCAGGACTACGTGCGCACCGCCCGCGCCAAGGGCCTGACCGAGGCGGTGGTCGTCAACATCCACGTGCTGCGGAACTCGATGATCCCGGTGGTCACGGTGATCGCGCTCGGGGTCCCGGCGATCTTCGGCGGCGCGATCATCACCGAGAACGTGTTCAAGGTGAACGGGATCGGGCAGCTCCTGATCACCGCGCTCTTCGCGAACGACCTGCCGATGGTGATGACGCTGACCTTCATCTTCGCCTTCCTCATCGTCATGTTCAACCTCATCGCCGACGTGCTCTATGGCGTGCTCGACCCGAGGATCCGCTATGACTGAGCCCACTCCCGCCAGCCCGCAGGCCATCGAGGCGCTGCGCGACGAAGGCCCCGAGGCGCCGCCGCGCAGCCAGTGGGCGGATGTCTGGCGCCAGTTCCTGCGCCACAAGGGGGCGGTGCTCGGCGGCGGGTTCCTGATCTTCGTCACGCTCGCGGTGCTCTTCGGCCCCTACATCTGGACGCTCGATCCCCAGCAGCTCGACATCCGCAACAAGGACGTGCGGCCGATCTACACCGTGCTCTGGAACGGCGACGCGACGGTCTCATGGGCGCATCCGTTCGGAACCGACAACCTCGGACGCGACCAGCTGGCGCAGATGATCGCGGGCGGCCGGGCCTCGCTCGCGGTCGGCTGGGCGGCGATGGTGCTGTCGGTCCTGATCGGCACGGCCATCGGCGTCGCCGCGGGGTTCTTCCGGCGGCTCGACGGTCCGCTCATGCGGCTCACCGACCTCTTCCTGTCGTTGCCGATCCTGCCGCTCCTCCTCGTGGCGGTGACGCTCTTCCGCCAGCCGCTCAGGGCGAATTTCGGCCCCGAGGGCGGCATGTTCATCCTGATCGTGACGGTCATCGCCATCACCTCGTGGATGCCCACCGCGCGGATCGTGCGCGGCGACGTGCTGGCGCTCAAGGAACGCGAGTTCGTGCTGGCGGCCCGGTCGATCGGCACCACCTCGTGGAAGATCATCCTGCGCCACCTCCTGCCGAACGTGCTGTCGCCCATCATGGTCTCGGCGACCCTGGGCCTTGCCACGGCGATCATCACCGAAAGCGCGCTGTCGTTCCTCGGCGTGGGCTTTCCCTCGGACTTTCCCACCTGGGGCAAGATGCTGGCCGACGCGGTGCCACGCATGGTCGACTTTCCCGAACGCGTGATGCTGCCAGGCATCGCCATCTCGCTCACGGTCCTGTCGGTGAACTACCTGGGCGACGGCCTGCGCGACGCGCTCGACCCGCGCATCCGCGGCCGCTGAGGCGGCGGGACGCGAAAAAAGACAGGCTTGCGGCCCCTCCCCGCGGGCCCAAACGCGGGCGGAGCGCTGCGGGCGCGTTTGGAACGCATGTCCCTGAAGGCCCGAGCCCGAAGGACGAGCGTTCTCTGCCCGCCCCTCGCGGGCGCCTGCCCCGCGCTTGAATTCCTCCGCGCGCCCGCTCTATCAGGTCTGGATTCCAGATCCTGCGGGAGGTGTGCGCCATGTTCGAGCAATTGGGGGTCGAGACCCTGACCGTGGCCCAGGCGGCCGTCGTCCTCGGCCTTGTCCTCGGTCTCGCGTTCGGGGTCCTCGCGGAACGCACGGGCTTCTGCCTGCGCCGCTCTCTCGTCGGCAGCGACGCGCGCGCCGCGGGTGGCGTCTGGCTGACCGCGCTCGCCGTCGCGGTCGTCGGCACGCAGGCCGCGGTCGCAGCCGGCTGGATCGATTTCGGCGGCCACCGCTTCATGGCCACGAACCTGCCGGTGCTCGCGATCGTGGCGGGCGGACTCATGTTCGGGGCGGGCATGGTCCTGACCCGCGGCTGCATCTCGCGGCTGACGGTCCTCGGCGCGGGCGGGAACCTGCGCGCGGTCTTCGTCGTGCTGGTCTTCGCGGTCGCGGCACACGCGACGCTGAAGGGCGTCCTCGCGCCCGTGCGCACGACCCTCGGCAGCGTGACGCTGCCGCTCGGCGACATGGCGGCCCTGCCCGGTCCCGCCCTGCTCTGGACGGCGCTCCTTGCGGTGGGCGCGCTCGTGGTGGCGCTGCGTTCGGGCAACCGGGCCGGCATGCTCGTGATGGCGGCGCTCATCGGGGCGCTGGTGCCGCTCGGCTGGATCGGCACGGGCTTCGTCCTCTTCGACGACTTCGACCCCGTCCCCTTCGAGAGCCTGTCCTTCACCGCGCCCTGGGCCGACTCGCTCTTCTTCGTGATCGCCTCGACCGCCATTCCGGCGGGCTTCGGCACCGGTCTCGTGGGCGGCACGCTGCTCGGCGCGCTGCTCGCGGCGCTGATCTTCGGCAGCTTCCGCTGGCAGAGCTTCGAGTCCCCGGCCGAGACCGGCCGCTATGCCGCGGGCGCGGTGCTCATGGGCATGGGCGGCGTGCTGGCGGGGGGCTGCACCGTTGGCGCAGGCCTCGCCGGCGTGCCCACGCTGTCGGTCGCCGCGACGCTGGCGCTGGTCTCGATCGTGGTGGGGGCCCTCGCCGTCAACGCGGTGCCGGGGGTTTCTCGGGCGCGCGACCTTCCATCTCGCGGCGCAGGCGCCGGATCATCCACCACACGGCCAGCACAACCGGCAGAGTGACACCCGCGGTCAGGAGGCCCTTCGACACGCCGAAGCCCTCCGCCACCGGGTAGAGCAGGTAGGACGCGAGCGACACGGCGTAGTAGCTGATCGCGACGGTCGAGAGGCCCTCGACCGTCTTCTGCAGGCGCAGCTGCATCTCGGCGCGCTGGTTCATGCCCTCGAGCAGTTCCTGGTTCTGCGCCGAGCGTTCCACCTCGACCCGCGTGCGCAGCAATTCCGACGTGCGCATCGCCCGCAGCGACATGGTGCCGATGCGCCGCTCCGTCGACTTCACCGTGCGCATGGCCGGATCGTAGCGGCGCATCATGAACTCGGCGAAGGTCTGCCGCCCCTTCCAGCGCGCCTCGCGCAGGACCGAGATGCGCTGCCCCACGATGGCCTCGTAGGCGCCCGTGGCGCCCAGCCGGAACGAGGTCTGCGCCGACAGCGCCTCGAGCTCGGCCGACACCGACAGGAGCGCCTTCAGCGTCTCCTCCGCAGGGCCGGTGCCCTGTGTCATCGCCTCCATCAGCTTCGACAGCTCGGTGTCGATCTGGCCGAGCTTCGGCGAGATCTCCTTGACCCGGGTGAAGCCGAGCATGGACATCGCCTTGTAGGTCTCGATCTCGCAGAGCCGCTGGACCACCCGGCCGGTGCGCCGCTCGCCCACATGCCCCTTGGTGAACACGGCAAAGCGCTGGTGCCCGGCGGGATCGATGCGGAAATCGCCCGCGATGATCGCGTCGTCGTCCAGCACGGCCGACACAGCGATGCTTTCGGGCACGAGCCAGTCCTCGAGCCGCCGCTCGATCCCCTCGTCGCCCTCGGGACGCTCCTCCACCCGGATCAGCGCCGAAGTGATGCGCACGCCCGGCGCCTGGTCGAGCCAGTCGGAGGGGAAGACGTCGAAATCCGCGGGGTCGAAGGGACGGTCGCTCAGCCCGTTCAGGAACACCGTGTAGGTGACGAACTCGGTGTGCTGTTCCCATTTCAGCGTGTGCTGGCCCAGCCTGCCCGAGAAATGCGTGGCCCCCGGCTGCGGCGGCTGGTCGCCGTGCCGCTCGAGCAGCGCGGTCAGGTGCTGGAGGTCCTGCGTCTTGTCCCGCGACGCCGCCTGGTGCGGCTTCTTGACCGCGAGGTAGACCGCGCGGCAGGGCGCCTTGAGCGAGGGAAACGGCCGCGCGTGCAGCTCGTTGGCAAGCTTGTAGCGCAGCGGGTGGTCCTGGATCGGGGGCATTGGGGCTCCGGCCTCGGGTCGTCTCGGCCGACTAGATACCGCGCGACGCCCCCGCGTAAAGCGCCCCGATCGCCGCGGCCGCCCACTGCAGCCGCCCCGTCATGCCGGCGCATCCCCGGGATGCGCAGGTCTTTCAGCGCCTTGGCACGCGACCGGCCCAGATGCGGTCAGTGGCCGCGCGGCGCTTTTTCGGGCAGGTCGGCGTCGTCGCGGTCCGGCCGGTCGAGCGAGATGGCCAGAAGCACCGCGCGCAGCAGCGGCAGCGCGGCCATGACCCCGAGCACGACGGCCCAGTTCCCGATGGTCGGGGCGGCGAGCATGGCGATCCCTGCAAGCAGGAGCCCCATCGTCGCCATGGCAAAAATGCGCATCGAGCGCGTTTCCTGACTGATCATGCGATCACCTTATGGGCAGCAAGCGGCGCCGTTTCATCCATCCCGGAGCGGGCGCCCATGGTCTGTAGCATGGATCTGGAGTGGGGCGCAGCGAGGTCCAAACCGGTCGGCAGAGGATGGCCGCGCGCTGCGCGGCAATCGGCTCAGCGCCGCAGGTGCCCGGCGTCCCGCGGCGCGGAACGCGCTGGAACAGATGCATGCCTGCAACACCTGCGAGTCGCCTTCCCGCAACGGAAAACGCCCTGCCGCGGGGTACGCGGCAGGGCGCCGGAAGCCTGGAGTCGTGGGCGGTTCGTGCCCTCAGGCGACCTTGGTCAGCAGCTCGTCCAGCGACTTCTTGGCGTCGCCGTAGAACATCCGGGTGTTGTCCTTGAAGAACAGCGGGTTCTCGATGCCGGAATAGCCCGTGCCCTGCCCCCGCTTCGAGACGATGACGTTCTTGGCCTTCCAGACCTCGAGCACCGGCATGCCGGCGATGGGCGAGTTCGGGTCGTCCTGCGCCGCGGGGTTCACGATGTCGTTCGAGCCGATCACGATCACCACGTCGGTGTCGGGGAAATCCTCGTTGATCTCGTCCATCTCGAGAACGATGTCGTAGGGGACCTTGGCCTCGGCCAATAGGACGTTCATGTGCCCGGGCAGACGGCCCGCAACCGGGTGGATGGCAAAGCGCACCTCCTTGCCCTGCGCGCGCAGGCGGCGGGTCAGCTCGGCCACGTTGCCCTGTGCCTGCGCCACCGCCATGCCGTAGCCCGGGACGATGATCACGCTGTCGGCCTCGTCCAGCAACTGCGCGACGTTGTCGGCGTCGGTGGGCACCATCTCGCCCTCGACCGCCTGCTGCTCGCCCTGCGTGCCGCCCCAGCCGCCGAGGATGACCGACACGAAGGACCGGTTCATGCCCTTGCACATGATGTAGCTGAGGATCGCACCCGACGAGCCGACGAGCGCGCCGACCACGATCAGCAGGTCGTTGCCGAGCGAGAAGCCGATAGCCGCGGCGGCCCAGCCCGAATAGGAGTTCAGCATCGACACCACGACCGGCATGTCGGCGCCGCCGATGCCCATGATGAGGTGGTAGCCGATGAAGAACGCCAGGAGCGCCAGCACGAACAGCGTCCAAGAGCCCGCGCCGCTCAGGTAGAGGACGAGCATCAGGACCGAGCCCAGCACCGCGGCGAGGTTCAGCATGTGCCCGCCGGGCAACTGCTGGGCAGTGGTGTTCACCTTACCCGCAAGCTTGCCGTAGGCGATGATCGAGCCGGTGAAGGTCACCGCGCCGATGAACACGCCGAGGCTGAGCTCGACCATGAGGATGCCGATCTCGACCGGCGTCTTCTTGGCGACGAGCAGCGCGAAGTTCCCCTCGACCGCCTGCCCCGTCTCCTTGGCGGCCTCGACGAGGTTGATGGTGAAGTCGGCGTTGAAGCCGACGAAGACTGCCGCGAGACCCACGAGGCTGTGCATCGCCGCCACGAGCTCGGGCATCTGCGTCATCTGTACGCGGTTGGCGAGCTGCCAGCCGATCACGCCGCCCATGAGCACGAGGATGACCGACACGCCCCAGAGGCCCGACCCCGGGCCGATCAGCGTGGCGACCACCGCCAGCGCCATGCCGGCGATGCCGTACCAGATCGCGCGCTTCGCGCTTTCCTGTCCCGACAGCCCCCCGAGCGAGAGGATGAAGAGGACCGCTGCGACCACGTAGGCCGCGGTTGTGAAACCGAAATCCATTGTCCTGCCTCCCGCTTACGATTTCTGGAACATGGCGAGCATGCGCCGGGTGACGAGGAAGCCGCCGAAGATGTTGATGCCGGCCATGAAGACCGAGACCGCGGCGAGGAGGATCACGAGGTAGGACGTGGACCCGAGCTGCATCAGCGCGCCGAGGATGATGATCGACGAGATGGCGTTGGTCACCGCCATGAGCGGCGTGTGCAGCGAATGGCTCACGTTCCAGATCACCTGGAAGCCCACGAAGACCGACAGCACGAAGACGATGAAGTGCTGCATGAAGCTTGCGGGCGCCACGAGACCCACCGCCAGCAGCAGCACGGCGCCCACGGTGAGCAGCGTCACCTGGCTCCGCGTCTGCTTCTTGAAGGCGGCCATCTCCTCGGCGCGCTTCTCCTCGGGGGTCTTTTCCTTTTCCTTGGGCTTGGGCTTCTGCGCCGCGATCGCCTTGGTCTTGGGCGGCGGCGGCGGGAAGGTGACCTCCTTCGCGTGCGCGATGGTCGCGCCGCGGATCACATCGTCCTCCATGTTGTGGTTGATCTTGCCGTCCTTCTCGGGCGTCAGATCGGTCAGGAGGTGGCGCACGTTCGTCGAGAAGAGCAGCGAGGACTGCTTGGCCATCCGGCTGGGGAAGTCGGTGTAGCCAACGATGATCACGCCGTTCTCGGTGACGATGCGTTCGTCCTTCACCGTGAGCTTGCAGTTGCCGCCCCGCTCGGCGGCGAGGTCGACGATCACCGAGCCGGGCTTCATGGCCTTGACCATGTCCTCGGTCCAGAGCTCGGGCGCCTCGCGGTTGGGAATGAGCGCCGTCGTGATGACGATGTCGATGTCGGGCGCCAGCTCGCGGAACTTCGCCAGCTGCGCCTCGCGGAACTCGGGGCTCGAGGGCTTCGCGTAGCCGCCCGATTCCGAACCGTCGGTCTGCTCTTCCTCGAAGTCGAGATAGACGAACTCGGCGCCCATCGATTCGACCTGCTCGGCCACCTCGGGGCGCACGTCGAAGGCGTAGGTGATGGCGCCGAGGCTCGTGGACGTGCCGATCGCGGCCAGCCCGGCGACGCCCGCGCCCACCACCAGCACCTTGGCCGGCGGCACCTTGCCCGCGGCCGTCACCTGCCCGGTGAAGAAGCGGCCGAAATTGTTGCCCGCCTCCATCACCGCGCGGTAGCCAGCGATGTTGGCCATGGACGACAGCGCGTCCATCTTCTGCGCGCGGCTGATGCGCGGCACCATATCCATCGCGATGACGCTTGCGCCCTTGTCGGCCGCACGCTTCATCAGGTCCTCGTTCGAGGCCGGATAGAACATGGAGATCAGCGTCTTGCCGCTGTCGAGCCGGTCGACCTCGCCCTCGGTGGGCGGGCGCACCTTGGCGATGACGTCGGCGCCCTGCCAGAGCGCGTCGGGGCCGTCCACCACGGTCACGCCGGCCTCGCGGTAATCCGCGTCGAGGAACCCGGCGCGTTCGCCGGCCCCCGCCTCGATCAGGCATTCATGGCCGAGCTTCTGCAGCATCTTCGCCGAGTCCGGGGTCATCGCGACCCGGTTCTCGCCGTCGAGGATTTCCTTTGGCGTGCCTATCTTCACGGGTGTCGTCCCCTCTCCCTCATTCCTGTTGTGCGGGGTGGCGCCGGGCCGGGCCGGCGGCGGTCCGCAATCATCGCGGCCATAGAGCATAGCTTCGCGACGAGTTAAAGCCACCTATTCGTTTGTTGCGCGTAAGCGTCGAAGGCGGCAACAAACTTAGCCGACAATCGCGCCTCCTCGGGCTGGATGAACCGCTTGGTGACGATCCAGACGAAGACCGGCACGAGGATCAGGCCGAGCGGCGCCGACCAGACCAGCGCGAACCCGGCGAGGATCAGCGCGTCGGCGAGGTAGATCGGGTTGCGCGACCGCGCGTAGATGCCCGTCGTGATGAGCGCGCGCGCCTCTTCGTGCGGGACGATGGTGGTGCGGTGCCTGCGGAACTCGCGCACCGCGAGCCCGAGAAGGGCCAGGGCCGCCACGAGGAGGAGCCCGCCCGCCACGTCGCCCGCCCGGCCGAGCGCCGGGCCGATGCCGCGCAGCTGCCACGCGAGCAGCAGGGCCGCCGCCAGCCAGACGGGCGGCATGTCGAGCCATTTCAGCGCGTTGCGCGGCATCTCGGATGTCATCCCCACGACCTGCGGCAAGGTTCCCGGGCACCATCGGGAGTACGGGGCCCGTGGGCAAGGGCAAAAGCGACAGGGAGGGACACGCGGACTTCACCCCGCCCGCCGGCGCGGCTAGGGTCCCGGGCACGCAACCGGGAGGAGCAGATGCAGCACGCAGGCAGACACGCGCTGGTGACGGGCGGCGGCACGGGGATCGGGCTCGCCGTCGCGCGCGCGCTCGCGGCCGAGGGCGCAGAGGTGACGATCACCGGACGCCGGGCCGGACCGCTCGAGGCCGCGCGCGCCGAGCGCATCCACCCGCTGCAGATGGACGTGTCGGACGAGGCCTCGGTCGTGGACGGCGTCGCCGCGGCAGTGGCGGCGCGGGGGCCGGTGCAGATCTGCGTGCCCAATGCCGGCATCGCCGAGCCCTCGGCCATCCACCGCACCGACATGGATTTCTGGCGGCGCACGATGGCCACGAACCTCGACGGGGCCTTCCTGACCATCCGCGAGTGCCTGGGCGGGATGCGGCAGACCGACTGGGGCCGCGTGATCGCCATCGCGTCCATCGCGGGGCTGAAGGGGCTGAACGGCGCGCCGGTCTACACGGCGTCCAAGCACGGGCTCGTCGGGCTGATCCGCGGCCTGTCGGCCGACTACGCAGGCAAACCCATCACCTTCAACGCGCTCTGCCCGGCCTACGTGGACACCGACATCGTGCCGCAGAACGTCGCGCGGATCATGGAGCGCACCGGACTGTCCGAGGCCGAGGCCCGCCGCACCATGGAGGGCGCGAACCCGCACGGCCGCCTGATCCTGCCCGAGGAGGTGGCCGAGGCCGCCCTCTGGCTCTGCTCCGGCGGCTCGGGTAGCGTGCGCGGACAGGCCATCCAGATCGCCGGAGGTGAGATGTGACCGATTTCCGCTGGACCCGGACCCAGTTCGCCCTGCCCGACGGCGTGACCTATCTCGACGGCAACTCGCTCGGGCCGCTGCCGGTGGGCGCGCCCGCGCGCATGCAGAAGATGCTGACCGGGGAATGGGGGGCGGAGCTGATCCGCGGCTGGAACACCTGCGGCTGGATGGCGATGCCGCGCGACGTGGGCGACCGCGTGGGGCGGCTGATCGGCGCGCCCGCGGGCAGCGTCGTCATGGGCGACACGCTGTCGATCAAGGTCTACCAGGCGCTTGCCGCGGCCCTGGCGCTGCGGCCCGATCGGCGCGTGGTGCTGTCGGACAGCGGCAACTTTCCCTCCGACCTCTACATGGCCGAGGGGCTTCTCGGCATGCTCGGGCAGGGTTACGAGCTGCGCGTGGTGGCGCCGGAGGACCTGGCGGACGCCATCACCGACGAGGTCGCCTGCACGCTCGTGACCGAAGTCGACTACCGCACCGGGCGGCGGCACGACATGGCGGACCTGACCCGGCGGGCCCATGCGGCGGGTGCCCTCGCGATCTGGGACCTTGCCCATTCGGCCGGCGCGCTCGACGTCGACGTGGCGGGCGGGCAGGCGGATTTCGCCGTGGGCTGCACCTACAAGTACCTGAACGGGGGGCCCGGCGCACCGGCCTTCATCTACGTGGCGGCAGCGCATGCCGACAGCGCCCGGCCGGCGCTGTCGGGCTGGCTCGGCCATGCGCGGCCCTTCGCGTTCGAGCAGGGCTACGCACCCGGCGCCGGCATCGAGCGGATGCGCGTCGGCACGCCGCCGATCCTCGCGCTCGCGGCGCTCGAGGCCGCGCTCGACGTCTGGGACGCGGTCGACATGGCCGCGCTGCGCGGCGCGGTCGCTGGAACTGACCGACCGGTTCATCGCGGCGGTCGAAGCCGCCTGCCCCGCGCTCGAGCTCGTGACCCCGCGCGACCACGCCCGGCGCGGCAGCCAGGTGTCGTTCCGCTTTGCCGAAGGCTATGCCGCGATGCAGGCGCTCATCGCGCAGGGCGTGATCGGCGATTTTCGCGCGCCCGACATCATGCGGTTCGGGGTGACGCCGCTCTACCTCGACGAGGACGACATCGACCGCGCGGCCGGCGTGATCGGGCGGGTGATCGACAGCGGCGCGTGGGACCGCCCGGAATTCCGGGCGCGCGCAGCGGTGACCTGACCGATCAGGCGGATTTCAGGCCGGCATACCGGCTGCGCGCAGCCCAGTCGCGGGCCGCCTGCCCGAAGGCCGCGAAGAGCGGCCGCGACACCGGGTCCTCGGACGCCTTCCACTCGGGGTGCCACTGCACCGCCAGCGTGAACCCCGGCGCGCCGTCCACGTAGATCGCCTCGGGCGTGCCGTCCGGGGCGCGGCCATCGATGACGATGCGGCGGCCCGCGACCTGGATGCCCTGCCCGTGCAGCGTGTTCGTCATCACCTCGGTCGATCCCATCAGACGGTGGAACGGTCCGTTCTCGGTAAAGGCCACCTTGTGGCGCAGCGCGAACTTCTCCTCGAGCGTGCCGTCGGGGGGCATGCGGTGGTTCATCCGGCCGGGAAGCTCGCGGATCTCGGGGTGCAGCGTCCCGCCCATGGCGACGTTGACCTCCTGGAAGCCGCGGCAGACGCCGAGGAAGGGCTGCCCGCGCTCGACGCAGGCGCGGATGAGCGGCAGCACCACCCGGTCGCGGCCACGGTCAAAGGCGCCGTGCGCCTCGGTCGGCTGCTCGCCGTATTCCTCTGGGTGCACGTTCGGACGACCGCCGGGAAGCAGGAAGCCGTCGCAGGTGTCGAGAAGGTCGCCCAGCGCCACGTGGGTCGGGTCCGCCGGGATCAGGAGCGGCAGGCCGTCCGATACCTCGGCCACCGCCTCGGACAGCATCGTGCCGCTCGCATGCGCGGGATACTGGTCGTTGATGAGGTGGGAGTTCGTGACGATGCCGATGACGGGGCGGGCCATGGCTGACCTCTCTGCGTGCTGCTGCTATGGCACCAGATATAGCCGGACGGCCCGCCCTTATAAACCCGCGTCAGATTTCCGCGGTCAGCCCGGCCGCCTCGATGCCCGCTTTTGCGGCAGCCGCGTCGTTGTCCGAGGTATCCCCGCTCACACCGACGGCGCCGAGGATCTTTCCCTTGGAATCCCGCACGATGACCCCGCCCGGTACCGGCACCATGCGGCCGCCGAGCGCGCCGTTCGCGCAGGCGATGAAATAGGCCTGTGCCTCAGCGCGCGCCATCTGTGCGGAGCCCGGCATGCCCAGCATCACGGCGCCGTAGGCCTTGCCGTGGGCGATCTCGAACCGGCCCGGGCGCGCGCCGTCCTCGCGTTCGAAGGCGATGATGTGGCCGCCCTCGTCCAGCACGACCGCGGCGAGCGGCTTCATCTCGGCGCCCCGCGCGTTCTCGAAGGCCTTGCGGATCATGGTCCGCGCGCGTCTCAGTGAAATCGACATGGGTGTCCCTCTCCCTTTCTGGCGTGTGTCTCAGGCCGACTTGAGCTCGAGGCGGCGGCGGTGCAGCACCGGCTCGGTGTAGCCCGAGGGCTGTTCGCGGCCGCGGAAGACGAGGTCGCAGGCTGCCTGGAACGCGATCCCGTCGAAGCCCGGCGCCATCGGCCGGTAGGCCGGGTCGCCCGCGTTCTGGCGGTCGACCACCTCGGCCATGCGGCGCAGGATCGCCATGACGTCCTCGCGCGAGATCACGTCGTGATGCATCCAGTTGGCGATGTGCTGTGCCGAGATGCGGCAGGTCGCGCGGTCCTCCATCAGGCCCACGTCGTTGATGTCGGGCACCTTGGAGCAGCCGACGCCCTGGTCGACCCAGCGGACCACGTAGCCGAGGATGCCTTGAGCGTTGTTCTCGACCTCGCGCTCGACCTGCTCCTTGGACCACTTGCGGTAGCTCGCGAGCGGGATGTCGAGCAGCTGGTCGACATGCGCGCGGCGCCCGCCCTTGCGCAGGCGCGCCTGCACCGCGAAGACGTCGACCTTGTGGTAGTGCAGCGCGTGCAGCGTGGCGGCGGTGGGCGACGGCACCCAGGCGCAGTTCGCGCCGGCCTTGGGGTGCTCGATCTTGGTCTCGAGCATCGCCGCCATCATGTCGGGCATGGCCCACATGCCCTTGCCGATCTGCGCGCGGCCCGAGAGGCCGCATTCGAGCCCGATGTCGACGTTGCGGTTCTCGTAGCCGCCGATCCAAGCCTTGCGCTTGATGAAGTCCTTGCGGCTGAACGGTCCGGCCTCCATCGAGGTGTGGATCTCGTCGCCGGTGCGGTCGAGGAAGCCCGTGTTGATGAAGGCGCAGCGGTGCCGCGCCGCACGGATGCAATCCTTGAGGTTGACCGACGTGCGCCGCTCCTCGTCCATGATGCCGAGCTTGACGGTGTTCTTCGGCAGGCCCAGCACCTCCTCGACGCGGGTGAAGGTCTCGTCGGCAAAGGCGACCTCGTCCGGTCCGTGCATCTTGGGCTTCACCACGTAGACCGATCCGGCTACGGAATTGCCGCCCGGCCGCGCGAGGTCGTGAATGGCGATAAGCGCCGTCACCATGGCGTCCATCAGGCCCTCGTAGATCTCCGCCCCGTCCTTCGTGAGGATCGCGGGGTTCGTCATGAGGTGGCCGACATTGCGCACGAGCATGAGCGCGCGGCCCTTGACCGACACCGACCCGCTGCCGTCCGGCGCGGTGAAGGTCAGGTCGGGGTTGAGCGCGCGGGTGACCGGCTGGCCGCCCTTCTCGAAGGTGTCGGTCAGGTCGCCGCGCATGAGGCCCAGCCAGTTGCGGTAGGCCAGCACCTTGTCGGCGGCGTCGACGCACGCGACCGAGTCCTCGCAGTCCATGATCGCCGAGATCGCGCTCTCGAGCCGCACGTCGGCAAGCCCGCACTGGTCGCGCGACCCGATCGCGTGGGTCCGGTCGAACACCAGTTCCACGTGCAGGCCGTTGTTGCGCAGCAGGACCGCATCGGGTGCGCGCGGGTGACCGCGGTAACCCACGAACTTCGACGGATCGGCGAGCGGCATGTCGTCGACGAGGAGCGCACCCTTCGAGACGTGGTACCGGCGGGCATCGGCATGGCTGCCGCCCTCGATCGGGAAGGCCTCGTCGAGGAAGACGCGCGCCCGGGCCACCACCCGCGCGCCGCGGCCCTTGTCGTAGCCGCCCGCGGGCGGCGTGCTGCCCATGGCATCCGTGCCGTAGAGTCCGTCATAGAGCGAGCCCCAGCGCGCGTTGGCGGCGTTGAGCGCGTAGCGTGCGTTGGTGATCGGCACCACGAGCTGCGGCCCGGGCACGGTCGCGATCTCGGGGTCGACATTCGCGGTGTCGATCTCGAAATCCTCGCCCTCGGGCAGCAGGTAGCCGATCTCCTCGAGGAAACGCTTGTAGGCCTCGTGGTCGTGCGGCGCGTTGCGGTTGCGCAGGTGCCAGTCGTCGATCTGCTGCTGCAGCCGGTCGCGCACCGACAGGAGTTCCGCGTTGCGCGGCCCGAAGGTGTGCGCGAGGTCCGACAGGCCCTGCCAGAAGCGGTCGGCGTCGACGCCCGTTCCGGGCAGCGCCTCCTTCTCGACGAAGTCGAACAGCTCTCGGTCGATGGCCAAATCGGCCTTCGTGACACGGTCGGACATGGTCGGCTCTCCTCCTTCGGGCGTCGTCTCGCGGGCTCAGTATGCCGTGGTGCGCAATTAGCACCGCGTTCCTATCGGAAACAAGCCCGCGCTTGGGTGGAGAAGATCGTACCACGTGCACCGCCCGTCCAGCAGGCATGCGCACGCATGTCAGGCGCCGCGGTCCTTGCGCGGCGCCTTGCTGCGTCGGCAGCGTTCGGAACAGTAGATGACCTCGTCCCAGACCCGGGCCCACTTGCGGCGCCACGTGAAGGGGCGGCCGCAGACCGGGCAGGTCTTGGTCGGCAGGTCGGCCTTGGCCCGGGCCCTGGGCATCGCGGCCTACTCGGTGGAGGTGCCGTCCACGGTGCCGGTCGCATTGCCGCCGGGCTCGTAATTGTCCTCCTCGTAGCCCTCGAGCGCGTTCTCGGTTTCCTGCCCTTCGGGCACGGTCTGGACAGTGTCGTCGCCGCCGGGCTCGCCGGTATCCTCGGAACTGCTGAAGCTGATCCAGGCGATGAAGGCGATGAGCAATATCCCCGCGTAGACGAGGGTCGCGCGGATCCCGAGCAGGGCCGGGCGATGGCGCTTTTCCTCTTTCTCGGTGTTCGTGTCGGGTGCAGACATGGTCTTTCCATCCGTGTTTCCGCCCTGCGCGTTCCCGCCGGGTCCGGAGGCACCGGAGTCGTTGCGGGACAGGACCTTGTTGGCTAACACGGTAGGCCAGAGCGATGTTCCGGCAACACGCCGCCCCCCGACATCACATCCCCGGGCGCGCGCGCCCGGCGCCATCCGCGACCTCGCGAGAAGGAGACTTCCGGTGAAAGACGCCGCGCCGCAGACGATCTACCTCAAGGATTACACGCCCTTCGGCTTCACCGTCGAAAAGGTCGAGCTGACCTTCCGGCTGGCTCCCACGGCGACGCGCGTCACGAGCCGCATCCGTTTCGCGCCGAACCCTGCGGCAACGGACCGCACGTTCTTCCTGCACGGGGAGGAGCTGAAGCTGATCCGCGCCGCGATCGACGGCGCCGAGGTCACGCCCGACGTGACGCCGCAGGGCCTGACCTGCCCGGTGCCGGACGCCCCCTTCGACTGGGAGGCCGAGGTCGAGATCGCGCCGGAGGACAACACCGCGCTCGAGGGTCTCTACATGTCGCGCGGCATGTACTGCACCCAGTGCGAGGCCGAGGGCTTCCGCAAGATCACCTATTATCCCGACCGTCCCGACGTGATGGCGGTGTTCTCGGTCCGGATCGAGTCGGACCTGCCGGTGCTCCTGTCGAACGGCAATCCCGGCGACACGGGCGCGGGCTGGGCCGAATGGCACGACCCGTGGCCCAAGCCCGCCTACCTCTTCGCGCTTGTCGCGGGCGACCTGCGCGCCCATTCGGACCGTTTCACCACGCGGTCTGGACGCGCTGTCGACCTGAACCTGTGGGTGCGCCCCGGCGACGAGGGCAAATGCGCCTGGGGCATGGAGGCGCTGAAGAAGTCCATGCGCTGGGACGAGGACGTCTACGGCCGCGAATACGACCTCGACGTGTTCAACATCGTCGCCGTCGACGACTTCAACATGGGCGCGATGGAGAACAAGGGTCTCAACATCTTCAACTCGTCGGCGGTGCTGGCGAGCCCCGAGACCTCGACCGACGCCAATTTCGAGCGCATCGAGGCGATCATCGCGCACGAGTACTTCCACAACTGGACCGGCAACCGCATCACCTGCCGCGACTGGTTCCAGCTCTGCCTCAAGGAAGGGCTGACCGTGTTCCGCGACAGCCAGTTCACCTCGGACCTGCGCTCGGCCCCGGTCAAGCGCATCGGCGACGTGATCGACCTGCGCGCGCGCCAGTTCCCCGAGGACCAGGGGCCGCTGAGCCATCCCGTGCGGCCCGAGAGCTTTCAGGAGATCAACAACTTCTACACCGCGACGGTCTACGAGAAGGGCGCCGAGGTCATCGGCATGCTCAAGCGGCTGGTGGGCGACGACGCCTATGCGCGCGCGCTCGACCTCTATTTCGAGCGTCACGACGGGCAGGCCTGCACCATCGAGGACTGGCTCCGGGTGTTCGAGGACACGACCGGGCGCGACCTCGCGCAGTTCAAGCGCTGGTATTCGCAGGCCGGCACGCCGCGCCTGTCGGTCGAGGAAAGCTATGCCGACGCGACCTACACGCTGACCTTCCGCCAGCACACGCCGCCCACGCCCGGGCAGGACGAGAAGCTGCCGCAGGTCCTGCCCATCGCGGTCGGGCTCCTGAACCCCAACGGCGACGAGGTGGTGCCGACCACCCTGCTCGAGATGACCGAGGCCGAGCAGAGCTTCAGCTTTCCGAACCTGCCGGCCAGGCCGGTGGCCTCGATCCTGCGCGGCTTCTCGGCCCCCGTGGTGCTGGAGCGCGACGCGAGCCGCGAGGAGAACCTGTTCCTCCTGGCGCACGACACCGACCCCTTCAACCGGTGGGAGGCGAGCCGCGCGCTGGCGGTCGCCTCGCTCATGAACATGCTGTCCGATCCGGCCCGGGGCCCCGACGGCGCCTGGCTCGACGCGCTGCTCGACGTGATTCGCGACAGCGCGCTGGACCCGGCCTATCGTGCCCTGCTTCTCGGGCTCCCGTCGGAATCGGAACTGGCACAACGGCTCTACGAGGCGGGCACGACGCCCGATCCCGAGGCGATCCACGCCGCGGCCGAAAAGCACCGGCAGGCCCGCGCCGAGCTCTGGCAGGCGCAGCTTCCGGCCCTCGCCGAGGAGGCGCGCGTCGACGCGCCGTTCAGCCCCGATGCCGCGCAGGCGGGCAAGCGCGCGCTCGGCGGCGCGGTCCTTGCGATGCAGAGCCGGGTCGACGGCGGAAAGGCCGCCAGCGCGCAATTCGATGCGGCCGACAACATGACCGCACAGCTTTCGGCGCTGACGAGCCTCATCACCGCTGGCGCCGCCGACGACGCGCTCGCCGCCTTCGAGGCGCAATGGCGCCACGACCGGCTGGTGATGGACAAGTGGTTCGGCGTGCAGATCGCCTTTGCCCCGCCGCACGACGCGGTCGACGTGACGCGGCGGCTGACGGAACACCCGGATTTCGACTGGAAAAACCCCAACCGGTTCCGAGCCTGCCTCGGCGCGCTGGCGATGAACCACGCGGGGTTCCACCGTGCGGACGGGGCGGCCTACGATCTGCTCGCCGACTGGCTGATCCGCCTCGACGCCAAGAACCCGCAGACCACCGCGCGGATGTGCACCGCCTTCCAGAGCTGGAAGCGGTACGACGCCGCCCGGCAGGAGAAGATGAGGGCGGCGCTCGGCCGGCTGCGCGACCAGCCGGGCCTCAGCCGCGACACGTCCGAGATGGTGGCGCGGCTCCTCGGCTGAGCGGGGCCCGCCGCATTTTTTTCCGGCGCCACGGAACGCGTTCGCACGTCCGCGCGTTGCGAAGTAAGGCGGACCCCTGCCGCAAGCGGGGCTCCCGCCTCGGCGGCCTTCCCTTTCGGGCACCGCCGTGTCATGGGAGTTTTACGAAATCGTGACTGAGTGCCGGACATGAAGGACCGTATCGATCCGCTCATCGCCGAACGTGCGCCGTGGCTGTACTCCAACCGCCTCGGCACGGTCCGGGCGCGCCAGCTTCTCAACGTCATGCTTGGCTACGAGAAGACGATCGCGCTTGCCGGCACGTTCCGCGACCTGCCCGCATCCGAGATCATGGCGCAACTCGGCGCGATGCTCGCGCGCGACGTGCAGATCAAGGGCCTGTCGAACATCCCGCGCAACGGTCCGGCGCTGATCGTGGCGAACCACCCGACCGGCATCGCCGACGGGATCATGCTGCATCACCTGATCTCGCCCATGCGGCCCGATGCCTATTATTTCGCGAATCACGACATCCTGCGCGTCCTGCCGCAGTTCGAGGAGATGATCGCGCCGGTGGAATGGCGGCAGGAAAAGCGCAGCCACGGCAAGACGCGCGAGACCATGGCCTATACCCGCCGCGCGGTGGATGCCGGACGGCTCGGCGTGATCTTTCCCTCGGGGCGGCTTGCCAAGCGGCGCGGTCTCAGCCTGCACGAGCGGCCCTGGATGGCATCGGCAGCGATGATCGCCCGCAAGTTCGAGCTGCCGGTGATCCCGGTGAACATCCGCGCGCGCAACTCGGTGCTGTTCTACCTCTTCGACCTCATCCACCCGACGCTGCGGGACATCACGCTGTTCCACGAGACGCTCAACAAGCACCGCCAGCCCTACCGCGTGACGGTGGGCGAGCCGATTTCGGCGGCGGCGCTGCCGAAGACGTCCGAAGAGGGAATCGACCTGCTGCGCCGCGCGACGCTGGCGCTCGGCGGCCGGCGCGCGCCGGCGGTGTCGCTCATCGACAATTCCCGCAGGCCCTCGTGGATGAAGGCGACCTGAACGCCGCCTCGTCGCTCGTCGTCCTGGCCGGCGCTCAGCGCGCCTCTGACTGCTGCAGGTAGCCCGGTTCGGACCGGGTCGACAGGGTCGGCGTGCCGGCGGGCCGGAAGGCGAAGACCGGCGCCCCCTGCCCGCTCTCGGGCCGCAGCACCGGACGCGTCGACGGCACCGTCTTGCAATAGGCCTGGTTGCGCGACCATGCCATCATGTCCGCGCGCTTGGCGCTGCTGTGGAACGGACCCCAGTCGGCCGCCACGCCGCGCATGCCGCGCGACACGACGCCGTCGCGCGCAACTGTCCGCGCCATGATGCGGAACCCGCAGGACAGGTTGGCCGGCCCGTCAAGCAGCGCCGCGCCGGTATTGGCCCGGCAATCGTAGAGCCGCGCGGTCGAGGGCAGGATCTGCAGGAGCCCGTGCCAGCGCCCGCCGCCGCCCACGACCGTGGGGCGCCACGTGCTCTCGTGCCGGGCGAGCGAGGAGACGAGCCCGACCCAGAACGCCTCGCGCAGGCGTTCGTCGTTCTCGGGATAGGCGGGGCACCACTGATCGATGTCGGCGGGCACCATGTCGGTCAGCGCGGCGGCGTGGCTGCGCAGCGCGCGCACGCTCGCACGCGTCCAGGCCACACCGCGGGCCGTGTCGCCCCAGCGGGCGCGCGGCAGGCGGTCGTCGCGCATCTGCGGACGAAGCGACCGGGCCACCGCCGCGGTCGGCGCGGCCATCGTCGCTGAGATGGGTGTTTCGGCGCGGACCCTGGGGGTCAGGGCGCCGAGCGGACCGTTCGCCGCGGCCTGCGTCGCGAGCACCCCGAGGAACACTGCGCAGGAAAGAAGCAGATGACGTCGCATGCGCGCGAGCCTCGGTCGAATCCGCCCCGCCATGCAAGCATCCGTGATGTGTCCCCGTCCGGCATGGGCGGAAATCCGACCGCGTCGGCAAGGACCCGCGCATCGCGCGCATGCCCCGGATATGTACCGCTCGGGCTTTCCACCCGCCATGATTGCGCCCAGAACCCGGAGCAATCGTCGGACCATGCGAACCCTGAGCCTCGAGATATCGCCCCGCCCCGCGCTGCGCCGCATCGCCGACGCCCTGCGCGTGACCCTCCGCCCCGACACCCCCGCGCGGGCGCGGGACACCGCGCTCCGCACTGGTCGGCTCGAGGTTCCGGTGATCGCGCGCACCCGCGAGATGGCCGAGATCACCCGGCATTTCGAGCAGGGCCGGCACATGGCGCGGCAGGAGGAGTGGGGCGCCCTCGGCGCGCTGATCCGCGCCTGCGACCGGCGCCGCGCCCAGAGCGCGGGGGGCCTGCCCGTGGCCGAGATCCTCGCGAGCGGCGCGCGGTCGGACGTGGTCGATGCCGGCATCGCCGCCGCGCGCCGAGGCGACGCGGACGGGTCGCTGAAGCCGCTCGGGGAACTCGAGCAGGTGCTCGAGGAGCTCTGCTGCGATCACGGCGTGGCGCTGGTGGTGGCGCTCGCCCACGTGGACATCGGCCATGCCTGGCGCGGCGAGGCGGCGTGGGCCAAGGTGCCCTCGACGAACCGCGCCGCGTTCCATGCGCATTTCCGCGCCGCCCGGCGCATCGTCGACGCCCACGACCCGTTCGAATGCGACGCGCCCTCGCTTGCCGCGGTGCGCTGCGCGCTCCTCGCCGCGGACCGGCGTCCGGCAGCGCGGGTCGCCGACGATTACGAGGACCTCGTCGATCTCGACCCGACGACGCCGCGGCACATGCGGGCGCTCGGCACCCACCTCCTGCCGCGCTGGTTCGGCAGCTACGGCGCGCTCGACCTCGAGGCCCGGCGCACCGCCGCGCGCACCGCGGACATCTGGGGCGCCGGCGCCTACGCGTGGGTCTATCTCGACGCCCTCGCCGTCGATCCCGGCGCCTCCGCGCTGGTCGATCCCGAGTTCCTCGTGGCGGGCCTCTACGACATCCTCGAGCGGCGGCCGGAACAGCACGTGGTCAACATGCTCGCCGCCTTCACCGGCTTCACCCTCTGCTCGGGCCCCGACGCGCACCCGGCCGAGCGCCGCGTCGCCGGCGCCTTCGACTGGATCCTGCGCGACCGGCTGCTCGAGGTGCATCCGATGGTCTGGGCCGCCGCCCATGCCCGGGTCGGCACGCCGACCGAGGGTTGCGCCGCCGAGCGCGGCAAGGCGCGCGCGCTCTCGACGCTGGCGCAGCACTTCGCCGCGGAGCTGGGAAACGGGCAGGACGTGGCGCTGACGCCCTCCGGCTGGCAGATCGGCGGCCGCTGAGCGCTCCGGACCGGCCGGTCCCCTTGCCGACGGGGCGGTGCTCGCCTAAGACGGGGCGCCAAGCCAATGCCGGAGAGCGCAGGATGCTGGATCTGACCTATCAGCCGCCGAAACCCAAGGTCATCGCCGGGGCGAAACACGACTGGGAACTGGTCATCGGCATGGAAGTCCATGCCCAGGTCGCCTCGAAGGCCAAGCTGTTCTCGGGCGCGTCCACGCAGTTCGGCGCGATGCCGAATTCCAACGTGTCCTTCGTCGACGCCGCGATGCCGGGCATGCTGCCCGTGGTCAACGAGTTCTGCATCGAGCAGGCGGTGCGCACGGGGCTTGGCCTGAAGGCCAAGATCAACCTGTTCTCGGCCTTCGACCGCAAGAACTACTTCTATCCCGACCTGCCGCAGGGCTACCAGATCAGCCAGCTCTACCACCCGCTCGTCGGCGAGGGCGAGATTCTCGTGGACATGGAGCCCGGCGTGGCGCGGCTCGTGCGGATCGAGCGCATCCATGTCGAGCAGGACGCGGGCAAGTCGGTGCATGACATGGACCCGAACCTGAGCTTCGTGGACCTCAACCGCACCGGCGTCGCGCTGATGGAGATCGTGTCGCGCCCCGACATCCGCGGCCCGGAAGAGGCCGCGGCCTACCTGTCCAAGCTGCGCCAGATCCTGCGCTATCTCGGGACCTGCGACGGCAACATGCAGAACGGCAACTTGCGGGCGGACGTGAACGTGTCGGTCTGCCGGCCCGGCGCCTACGAGAAGTACCAGGAAACGCAGGACTTCTCGCATCTCGGCACGCGCTGCGAGATCAAGAACATGAACTCCATGCGCTTCATCCAGGCCGCGATCGACTACGAGGCGCGCCGCCAGATCGGCATCCTCGAAGCCGGCGGCAGCATCGACCAGGAGACGCGGCTCTACGATCCAGACCGCAACGAGACGCGGTCGATGCGGTCGAAGGAAGAGGCGCACGACTACCGCTACTTCCCCGACCCGGACCTTCTGCCGCTGGAGCTGGAACAGGCCTGGGTCGACGACATCGCGGCCTCCCTGCCCGAGCTGCCCGACGAGAAGAAGGCGCGGCTCGTCAAGGAGATGGGCCTGTCGGAATACGACGCGGGCGTGCTGACCGCCGAGGCCGA
The DNA here is from genome assembly GCF_000521865.1 of Roseivivax isoporae LMG 25204. Taxonomy (GTDB): domain Bacteria; phylum Pseudomonadota; class Alphaproteobacteria; order Rhodobacterales; family Rhodobacteraceae; genus Roseivivax; species Roseivivax isoporae. Next base: position 65,106 of record NZ_JAME01000011.1, on the reverse strand, counting down.
GACGGCCGCGTTCTTCGAGGCGGTGGCGGCCAAGGCCGGCGAGGGCAAGATAGCGGCGAACTGGGTCGTCAACGAGCTCTTCGGCCGGCTGCGCAAGGACGACGACCGCCACATCACCGAGAGCCCCGTCTCGCCCGACCAGCTGGGCGGTCTGATCCGGCTGATCGTGTCGGGCGACATCTCGGGCAAGATCGCCAAGGACGTCTTCGAGATCCTCTACACCGAGGGCGGCGACCCGGCCGAGATCGTCGAGGCGCGCGGCCTGAAGCAGGTGACGGACACCGGCGCCATCGAGGCCGCGGTGGACGAGGTCATCGCCGCGAATCCCGCCCAGGTCGAGAAGGCCAAGGCGAACCCCAAGCTCGCCGGATGGTTCGTGGGCCAGGTCATGAAGGCCACGGGCGGCAAGGCGAACCCGAAGGCCGTGAACGACATCGTCTCGTCGAAGCTGGGCCTCTGAGGCCCGGCACCGGCCGGTCCAGCGCCGGCCGGCCCCGCCCCGCGCGTCAGTTGATGGTGAGGCGCAGGGTGAAGGTCTCGTAGGTGGCCGTGCGGAACAGCGGCGCCACGTAGACCTCGTAGGTGCCCGCCTGCGTGCGGAAGCTGAAATCCTCCTGACAGTCGACCACGCCCAAGACGGCGAAACAGGTGTTCCGGCTGCCGAAGAGCTGGAGGCGCGCGGTCTGCCCGCTGCCGGTCCCGAAGCTGTAGCAGAGCGCCTCGCCTTCGGCGACGCGGCCCGACACCTCGCCCGAGGATGCCCCGCGGGCAAAGCGAATCTCGGAACAGGACTGCGCGCCGGCCCTGTCCGGCAGGACGGCCGACAGGCCGGCACCGAGGCAGAGGGCGGCAGCGGCGCCGAGGATGGCGGGAATGCGGGTCATGCTGAAATCTCCGGGTCATGCGAAATCGGGTAGGAACGGAAATGGCGCCGTGGCGTCGCCCTCAGCCTGCCCGCGCGCCGGGCCTGTGGCAAGCGTGCCGATGCGATCCGTAGCGCCGGGCCGGGCTCTGGCGCCCGCATGCGCCGATGCTCTAGGGTCTGCCGGCAGAGCGACGGACAGGTGCCATGCCGGATTACGAGTACAGGATCGTTCCCGCGCCCTACCGCGGGGAAAAGGCCAAGGGGCTCAAGACGCCCGAGGCGCGATTCGCCCGCGCGGTGGAGCGGGTGATGAACGAGATGGCCGCGGAGGGCTGGGAATATCAGCGTTCGGACACCCTGCCCGCCGAGGAACGCAGCGGACTCGCGAGCACGGTCACCACGTGGCGCACGCTGCTCGTGTTCCGCCGGCCGCGGAGCGGCTCGCCCGAGGGCTTGCAGCCGCGCCTCCTCGAAAAGCCCGAAGAGGGGACGCCGCCAGAGGCGCCCGCGCCTGCGACCGCTGCCGCGCCCGAAGCCGACAAGGCCGGGGAGGTGCGCATCGTGCCCGGTCCGCCGCCGCAGAAGCCGTCGGTCCTGACCGACAACGGCGTCGAGAACACCCAGCAGGTGCGCGACCTTTCGGCCATCCTGCGCGCCCGCGCGGACCGCACGCCCGATCGCTGAGCCGTCGCGCCGCCGCGCTCAGGTCCCGAGGTCGAGCGACAGCGCGTGGATGTCCGACATGAGCTGCGATCCCAGCGCGTCGTGCACGGCCCTGTGACGGGCGATGCGGGACAGCCCCTCGAAACGGGCGCTGCGCAGCACCACATGAAAATGGCTGTCACCGCCTTCACGATACCCCGCGTGGCCGCGGTGGCGTTCGCTGTCGTCACGCACCATCAGTTCGCGCGGCGCGAAGGCCTCGCGCAGCCGCGTCTCGATTTCCGCCGATCGGGACATTTTTCCGCGTCTCCCCCTACACACCTGCCGGGGATTGTCTAAACTCCGGCGTCCGAGTCGAAAAGAGGTGCCCACATGAGCAGACCCGACCCCTTCGGTTTCGACATGTCCGTGTCCTCGGCGAAAAGGAAGAACCCGCGCGGCCGCCGTGGCATGTCGGGCGAGAGCGAGACCTCGACCCGTATCTGCGACCACGAGGGCTGCGACCAGCCGGGCAAGTTCCGTGCGCCGAAGGCTCCCGACGTGCTGGACGATTTCTACTGGTTCTGCAAGGACCATGTCCGCGAGTATAATCTCAAGTGGAACTTCTTCGACGGCAAGACCGAGGCGGAGATGAACGCGCAGGCCAGCGCTGACAAGGTCTGGGACCGCCAGACCAAGGACTGGCGCGACCCCGAGGCGCGCGCCTGGGCCCGTCTCGGCATCGAGGACGCGCACCAGGTGCTGGGCGAGAACGCGACCCGCAACCCGGGCAAGGCCAACGGCGGCAGCGGCCGTCGCCTGCCCCCCACCGAGCGCAAGGCGATCGAGATCCTCGATGCGCGCGAGGACTGGTCGAAAGCCGACGTGCGCAAGGCCTACAAGTCGCTGATCAAGGTGCTGCATCCCGACATGAACGGCGGGGACCGGAGCCAGGAGGAACAGCTGCAGCAGGTCGTCTGGGCATGGGACCAGATCAAGGACAGCCGGAACTTCAAGTGAGGTCTGACCGGGGGTTGCATCTGCGCCAACGGATTCCCGCTTAAGGAGGTATTTTTCCTTTGACTCGGATTGATGACCCGATGTAACTTTCTAGTGTCGGTTGCACCGCCGACATACCGGGAGCGGACCTAAGGCACTCACGGAAAAGGGCATCCGGTCGATCCCCGCCGGATGCCCTTGACGTTTTCGGGGGTCCCCCGCGCCTTGTCCCGACGTCCTGTCAGGCCGCCTGAAAGGTCAGAGACACGCCGTTCAGGCAGTGACGCTTGCCGGTCGGCTCGGGCCCGTCGTCGAAGATGTGGCCCAGATGCGATCCGCAGCGGCTGCAATGGCACTCGGTCCGCCGCATGAACAGCGACCAGTCATCCTTGGTGCCGATGGCATCGCCGGAGATCGGCTGCCAGAAGCTCGGCCAGCCGGTGCCGCTGTCGAACTTGTGCTCAGAGGAATAGAGCGGCTGGTCGCAGCCGCGGCAGGCATAGGTGCCAGCCTGCTTCAGGTCGTGCAGCGGCGAGGAAAAGGCGCGCTCGGTGCCTTCCTCGCGCATCACGCGGTATTCCGCGTCGCTCAGCATCTCGCGCCATTCGGCCGCGCTGCGCTGGATCGGGTACGGCCCGTCGGCGGCCTGCGCGCTGCGGGACGCGGCCACGCCCGCGCCTCCGAGACCGAGGGCCGCGGCGGTGCGGGACAGGAAATCTCGTCTCATCATGTCGAACCTCCAGTTCCGGCGCGGGGTCCGGCGCACGGCCCGTCGCCTCGATATCCGCCCGGGATCGGCCTCCCCCCGCCCCGCGCGAGGACGGGGGGAGGCCGGGGCGTCCGCTTCCCAAGATGGGGCTTCAGGCCCGCCGCGTTAAGGGCCGGGCCGTCAGCCCGCCTGCCCCGCCGGCAGCAGAACGCGGTCGATCACGTGGATCACGCCGTTCGACTGGCGCACGTCGGCCACGGTCACCGTCGCCTCGCGCCCGTTCTCGTCGGTCAGGGTGATCGTGCCGCCCGACATCCGCGCCTGCAGCGTGCATCCGCCCACGGTCGGAACCGGGTGCATGCCGCCGTCATCGGCGATCATGCCGGCGATGGCGTCGGACAGCGCGTTGGTCGCCACGACGTGGCAGGTCAGGATCTGCGCGAGCTGCTCGCGGTTCTCGTCCATCATGAGCGCCGAGAGGCTGTCGTCGGACAGCATGCCGAACGCGTCGTCGGTCGGTGCGAAAACGGTGAACGGCCCGGCCGAGTTCAGCGTGTCCACGAGCCCGGCCTGCTGCACCGCCGCCACGAGCGTGGTGTGCACGGGCGAGTTCACCGCGTTCTCGACGATGGTGCGGTCGGCGAACATGTCGGCGCCGCCGACCTGCGGGTTGTCCTGCGCGTGGGCGGCACCGGCGATGAGCGCGGCGGCCGCGACGAGACCGATCTTTCCGAGGGTCATGGGTCTTTCTCCTCCTTGGATGCGTCCCGGCCCGAAACGGGGGGATCGCTCCAAGCCACGGAGGGGTCAGGCGGTGGGTTTCCGCCTGCGTCGCGCATGCGCGATCAATAAGGCGTGACCGGCGCGGTGGCGAGCACGGGCCCGGTCGGGGTCCCGAGCGGCGAGCCGCCCGGCGGCTCCTGGCTGATCGCGAAGGTCGCGCCGGGCAGGAGCGCGGCGAGGTCGGCGGGCATGTCGTAGCGCACGCGGTCCTCGACCTGCGGCAGGAGCCCCAGCGAGACCGGCGCCGCCTCGCCCTGGATCAGCCACAGCTCGATGTCGCTGCCGGCGGGCACCTCGCCCGCCTCGCGGATCACCAGCAGTTCGCCCGCGTCCTCGAAATAGCCGATATGCACGACGAGATCGCCGCCCGTGACCGAGGCATCGGCCACGTAGAGCGGCTCTGCCCCGCCCATGTTCAGGATGCCGAAGGTCAGCGCCGCCCACACCACGAGTGCCGCCGCGACACCGCCGAGCCCGTAGGGCACCAGCATGCGCCAGAACGGGCGGCGGTCCTCGGCGGGCGCGCCGAAGGCCCGCGCCTCGATCCGGCGGCGCAGGCCCGCGGGCGGCACGGTCTCGGGCACCTCGCCCGCGAGCGAGGCGAAGTACTCGGTCCAGGTCACCACCTCGGCCTCGAGCGCGGGTTCGGCGGCGAGGCGCGCCTCGAACGCGGCCGTCTCGGCCTCCGACAGGAGGCCCAGGACGTACTCCGCCGCGAGGGCGCGGTCATCGCCCCCTGCAGGGTCAGTCGCCATGTCCTCGCGGTCGGTCATCTGGCCAGGCAGTCCCTGAGCTGGATCAGTGCGCGCCGAAGCCACGTGCGCACGGTGTTGAGCTTGACGCCGGTGGCCTCGGACAGCTCGGCGTAGGTGTGTCCCTCGAGATAGGCGCGACGCACCATCTCTGCACGGTCGGGCGGAAGCTCCCGCATGCATCCGTGCAGGCGCTCGGTCTCGGAGGCGAGCGCCGCCTGCGCCTCGGGGCCGGGCGCGGTGTCGGGCATCGTGTCGGCCACGTCCAGCGCCTCGGCCGGCTTCGCGGCGCGGCTGCGCCTGCGGCGGTCGATGGCGATGTTGCGCGTCAGCGTGATGAGCCAGGTCATCGGCGAGAAGCCGTTCACGCGGTAGAGGTCGGCGCGGTTCCAGACGCGGATGAACGCCTCCTGCAGCGCCTCCTCCGCCTCGGCGCGGTCGCCGAGAACGCGCAGGCAGATGCCGTAGAGCTTGGCCGATGTCCGGTCGTATAGCGCCGAGAACGCCTTGCGATCGCCCATGGCGATCCGTGCCAGAAGTTCCTCGATTTCCTCCTGAGGGGTCATCCCGTCCGGTCCGTCCGATCCGCGCTTGCGACTGCGGCGGGAGCAAAGGCGGCCCGCGCCCGGACCTTGTGGCATGGGGCCCGGATGCGCGCAACGCTTCCCCTTGCCCCTCTCCGAGATATGTTGCACCACGGGCGCGACGCGCGCCGCCCCCTTGTGGCGCGCAGGACGGCGAGAGAGGCATGAACGACATGGCGGACGGCGCGATCGACATCAACGCCAAGCCGACCGAGGAGATCTCGGTCCGCGAGGTTTTCGGCATCGACACCGACATGACCGTGCACGGCTTCCCCGAGCGGACCGAACGGGTGCCGGACGTCGACAGCACGTACAAGTTCGATCCCGACACGACGATGGCGATCCTCGCGGGGTTCCGCAACAACCGCCGCGTGATGATCCAGGGCTATCACGGCACGGGCAAGTCGACCCATATCGAACAGGTGGCAGCGCGCCTCAACTGGCCCTGCGTGCGCGTGAACCTCGACAGCCACATCAGCCGGATCGATCTCATCGGCAAGGACGCGATCAAGCTCAAGAACGGCATGCAGGTGACCGAGTTCCAGGAGGGCATCCTGCCCTGGGCGCTGCGGAATCCGACCGCGATCGTGTTCGACGAATACGATGCCGGCCGCGCCGACGTGATGTTCGTGATCCAGCGCGTGCTCGAGGTCGACGGCAAGCTGACGCTGCTCGACCAGAACGAGGTGATCCACCCGCATCCCTATTTCCGCATCTTCGCCACGGCCAACACGGTGGGCCTCGGGGACACGACGGGCCTTTATCACGGCACCCAGCAGATCAACCAGGGCCAGATGGACCGCTGGTCGCTGGTCGCGACGCTGAACTACCTGTCGATCGACGCCGAGACGGCGATCGTCCTGTCGAAGTGCCCGCATTACAACACGGAAAAGGGCCGTCGGCAGATCCGTCAGATGGTGACGGTGGCGGACCTCTCGCGCACCGCATTCATGAACGGCGACCTCTCGACGGTCATGTCGCCGCGGACGGTGATCGCCTGGGCGCAGAACGCCGAGATCTTCAAGGACATCGGCTACGCCTTCCGCGTGTCGTTCCTGAACAAGTGCGACGAGCTCGAGCGGTCGACGGTCGCGGAGTTCTATCAGCGCTGCTTCGACGAGGAACTGCCCGAAAGCGCGGCGCGCCTCGCGATCCGGTGACACCCCGGGCGGCGACCCTCGCCCCCGCGGCGCTGCTTCTGCACCTTCTGCCCGCGGCCGCCTCGGTCGAGGGCAACGCCGCCGCGGAATGCGCGGCCCTCTGGACCGGCTATGCCCGCTACGCCGAGGCCTCGGCCTATCTCGACGGCGCCAAGGCCGCGCGCGAGGATGCCGCCGCCTGGCGCGCAAAGGCGATCGCGGAGACCGGCGATACCGCCGGCGTCGACGCCTACATCGCTGCCGAGGCGCCCGGCCGCGCGCTGATGTTCGACGCCTACGTGGTGGGCGGTGACGAGACCACCCGCAACATCCTCGAGCGCGCCCTGACCCGCTGCGGCGACGGCTGAAGCGGCGCTCAGGTCCCGATGATCTCCTGCAGCTCGCGGATGCGCGTCTCGGGCGCGGGGTGCGTGGCGAGCATCGCCGGCGGCCCGCCCCGCTGGGCCGCCTGCATCCGCTGCCAGAGACGGATCGCCGCCTGCGTATCGAGATCCGCCTCCCGCATCAGGGCGACGCCCAGCCGGTCGGCCTCGAGCTCTTGCGCGCGGCCATAGGGCAGTGCCAGCCCGTAGCGCAGGCCAAGGCCCAGCGCCGCCATGATCTCCTCGTCGAACTGGATGTCACCCTGCCGCAGGAGGAACGCCACCATGCGCTGCAGCACGCCCTGGGCCACCGCGTTGCCCATGCGCTCGCGGGCATGGTCGGCCTGCAGGTGCCCGATCTCGTGGCCGATGACCGCGGCCAGTTCCGCCGGCGTCTCGGCGAGGTCGTAGAGCCCGCGGAAGACGCCGATCCGCCCGCCCGGCAGCGCGAAGGCGTTGACCTCGGGCGACTCGAAGGCGACGACCTCCCATGCGGCCGGATCGCTGCCGGCGGCGCCGATCAGGCGCTGGGACAGCGACGCCACCGTCTCGCGGAAGGCTGCGTCGCGGCTCTCGGGCACCGAGCCGCGGATCTCGGCCCAGGCCGCGGCCCCCATCTCGGCCGCCTGTTCCTCGGAGACCAGCACCGCCGCGCGGTCGCAGGCGGCGGGCAGCGTGGCGAGCGGCAGGGCCGCCGCCCCGGTCAGCAGGCGGCGGCGGGTCAGCGGCGCGTGACAGGTGCAGGACATGGCGGCTCCGGCGGATCGAGGGGTCGCGAGATCATCGCGCGACGGAGCCAAAGGGTTCCCCTGCCCCGCGCTCAGGCGGGCAGGATGATCTCGGCCTCGGTCACGACCAGGTCGAGCGGAGCGTCGGTGTCGTCGACGGGCAGGCTCTCGGCCTCCTGCGCGGCAAAGGCGAACCCGATGGCGCGGGTCGGCCGGCGCGCCCGCAGGAGCGCGAGCGTCCGGTCGTAGAACCCCCCGCCATAGCCGAGCCGCGCGCCGCCGCGGGTGAACGCCACGAGCGGCACGATCAGCACGTCGGGTTCGACGATCTCGGGCGCGACCGGGGTGCGCGTGCCGAACGGCCCCTCGACCATCTCGATCCCCGGGCTCCAGCGCGCAAAGCGCAGCGGCCGTCCCGGCCCGTCGATGAGCGGCACCGCCACCGGCCCGTGCGCCGCGGCGCGGACCATGGCCGGCAGCGGGTCGATCTCGGTCCGGATCGGCAGGTACCCGGCCACGGTCGCGCCGCGATGGGCGGACAGGACCTCGGCCAGCCGGTCGGCGGCACCGGGCAGGCGCGCCTCGAAGGCCGCGGCGCGGCGGGCAAAGGCCGCCTTCCGCGCCGCGCGCTTGTCCTCGGCCAGCGTCACAGCAGCACCACCACCGCGAGCCCGAGGAAGGCGAAGAAACCCACCACGTCCGTCACCGTGGTCACGAAGGCGCCCGAGGCGAGCGCCGGATCGACGCCGGCCTTCTCGAGCACGATGGGGATGCCGATGCCCGCGAGCCCCGCCACCACGAGGTTGATGACCATCGCGGCGGCGATCACCAGACCGAGGTCCAGAGAGCCGAACCAGACGAGGCCCACGATCCCCATGATGACCGCGAAGGCCGCGCCGTTCACCAGCCCCACGGCGATCTCGCGCCGGATCACCCGCAGCGCGTTCGACCCGGTGAGGTCGCGCGTCGCCAGCGCGCGCACCGCCACCGTCAGCGCCTGCGTGCCGGCATTGCCGCCCATGGACGCCACGATGGGCATGAGCACCGCCAGCGCGGTGATCTGCGCGATGGCGGTCTCGAACTGCGCGATCACCAGCGAGGCCAGCACCGCCGTCACGAGGTTGACGGCAAGCCACGGAAACCGCTGGCGCGTCGTCTCCATCACGGTGTCGGACAGCGAGCTTTCCTCGCCCACGCCCGCGAGGCGCAGCATGTCCTCGGCGTGCTCCTCGTCGAGTACCATCATCGCGTCGTCGATGGTGATGACACCCACCAGCCGGTCGTTCTCGTCCACGACCGGGGCCGAGATCAGGTGGTACTGGTTGAAGGCATAGGCAACGTCGCCCTCGTAGCGGGTCACCGGGATGACGTGGAAGCTTTCGTCGGCGATGTCCTGCAGCCGCACGGACCGCCGCGACGACATGATCTTGCCCAGCGCCACCTTGCCCACCGGCTTCAGCCGCGGGTCCACGAGGATGATGTGGTAGAACTGCGACGGCAGGTCGTCATTGTTGCGCATGTAGTCGATGGCCTCGCCCACGTTCCAGTGCTCGGGGGCCATGACCACCTCGCGCTGCATCAGGCGGCCGGCGGAATATTCCGGGTAGGTCAGCGACTGCTCGACGGCGATCCGGTCCGGGTCGTCGAGCACGTCGAGGATCGCGTCGCGCTGCGGGTCCTCGAGATCCTCGAGCAGGTCGACCACGTCGTCGGAATCGAGCTCGCGCACCGCGTCGGCGAGGACCTTGGGATTGAGGATCCCGATGACCTCCTCGCGGATGCCCTCGTCGAGCTCGGTCAGGATCTCGCCGTCGAACTCGTTGCCGTAGAGCCGGATGAGCCGCATCCGGTCGAAGGCGTTGAGCTGCTCCAGAAGGTCGGCGATGTCCGCCGGGTGCAGCGGCTCGAGGAGCTCCACGAGCCGCGAGCGGTCGTTGACCTCGACCGCATAGAGGATCGAGGAGATCGTGCGCGGCGACAGGACGTAGGCGTCCTCGTCCTCGGACTCGGGCTCGGGCGCGATGTCGGTCTGTTCTTCGGTCATGCCACTCCCACCCCTGCCTGTGAACCCGTCGGCGGCGCCGCGTTCCGGCGCGCGTGACTCGGCTGGACATTAGGGGAGGGTTCTGGAAATCAACAGGCCCGGGCCTGCATATCGCGCGCGCGCGACCGCCTGTGCGACCGGCCTGCCCCGCCCGCGGGCCGCCTGCCACGGGGATGACGCAAGGTCACCCAAGATTTACCGCGCCCGCGGGCGTCATTAAGAAGGGATCGGCGCGGGAAGATGGGGATGAGGCGCATGGATGAGGCGGAGCTGCTGCTCGGCCGGGTGCTGCTGTTCGACGGCAACCCGCTGACCGAGGGACCGGAGGCGGTGCGCATCGCCACGGAGACGGGTGTCCTCGTGGCGGAGGGCCGGATCGCCGCGGTCGGGCCTGTCGACCGCCTGCGGGCGGCGCATCCCGCGGCGCGCATCCGCGATTTCGGCCGCGACCTGATCTGCCCGGGCTTCGTCGACGCGCACGCGCACTACCCCCAGACCCGCATGATCGCGAGCTGGGGAAAGCGGCTCATCGACTGGCTCGAGACCTACACCTTTCCGGTCGAATCCGCGTTCGGCGACCCGGACCATGCCCGCGCGGTGGCGGCGCTGCACCTCGACCTGACGGCGGCGCACGGCACCACCACCATCTGCACCTTCTGCACGTCGCATCCCGAGAGCGTCGAGGCCTATTTCGCCGAGGCCCGGGCGCGCGGCCAGCGGGTGGTGGCTGGCAAGACCTGCATGGACCGCAACGCGCCCGCGGCGCTCCGCGACGACCCGCGCCGCGCCTACGACGAGTCGAAGGCGCTGATCGCCCGCTGGCACGGGCGCGACCGGCTGGGCTATGCCATCACGCCGCGCTTCTCGCCCACGTCGAGCCCCGGCCAGCTCGAGGCGCTGGGGGCGCTCTGGGCCGAGCACCCCGATTGCCCGATGCAGACCCATCTGAGCGAGCAGACCGACGAGATCGCCTGGGTGGCGGAGCTCTTCCCCTCGGCGCGCGACTACCTCGACACCTACGAGGCCTTCGGGCTGCTGGGGGCGAACGGCATCTACGGGCACGCGATCCACCTGACCGCGCGCGAGCGCGACCGGCTGGCCGAGGTCGGCGCGGCGCTGGCGCATTGCCCGACCTCGAACACCTTCATCGGCTCGGGGCTGTTCGACATGGGGCTCGCGCGGGCGGGCATGCGGGTCGGGCTCGCCACCGACACCGGGGGCGGGTCGTCCTTTTCCATGCTGCGCACCATGGCCGCGGCCTACGAGATCGGGCAGCTGCGCGGGCTCGCGCTGCATCCTGCCGAGCTCCTGTGGCTCGCCACCGCGGGCTCGGCGGACGCGCTCGGGCTGGGCGACCGGATCGGCCGGATCGCGCCCGGCCACGAGGCCGATCTCTGCGTGCTCGACCTCGCGGCGACGCCCGCCATCGCCCAGCGCGCGGAAGGCGCGGAGGATGCCTGGGAGGAGGTGTTCCCGACGCTCATGATGGGCGACGACCGGGCGGTGCGGCAGGTCTATGTCGGCGGGCGGGCGGTGTCCCGCGCGCCCGCCGGCTGAGCCGTCCGGCCTGCGAGGGCGCTGCCCTCGCGCTCCCGGGATATTTCCGCCAAGAAGAAGACGGGACCCCGAGGCCGGGGAGAGGGCGGGACGTTCAGGCCCGCGCGAGTCCGCGGGCGAGATCGCGCTGGCGCTCGAGGACCCGCGGCAGGTCGAGGGTGGCGAGGTGGCCGTCGCGCACCACCTGGCGTCCCTCGACGAAGAGGTCGCGCACCCGCATCGGCCCCGCGAGGAGGAGCGCCGCCGGGTCCCAGCTGCCCGCGCTCTCGGCGCCCGTGAGGTCCCAGAGGGCGAGGTCGGCGCGCATGCCCGGAACGACCTGACCGAGATCGTCGCGGCCGAGCACCTCGGCGCCGCCGCGGGTGGTCAGGCGCAGCGCCTCGCGCGCGGACATGGCGCCGGGTCCGTGCGCGACGCGCTGCAGCAGCATGGCCATGCGCGCCTCGGCCACGAGGTTGCCCGCGTCGTTCGAGGCCGAGCCGTCGACGCCGAGGCCCACCGGCACGCCCGCGTCGCGCAGCGCGCGGACCGGCGCGATGCCCGACCCGAGGCGGCAGTTCGAGCAGGGGCAATGGGCGATGCCGGTGCGCGTGCGGGCGAAGAGGTCGATCTCGGGCGCGTCGAGGCGGACGCAATGGGCATGCCAGACATCCGGGCCGGTCCAGCCGAGTTCCTCGGCATATTCGCCGGGGCGGCAGCCGAAGGTGGCGCGCGAATAGGCCACGTCCTCGTCGTTCTCGGCGAGGTGGGTGTGCAGCATGACGCCCTTGTCCCGGGCGAGGAGGGCCGCGTCGCGCATGAGCGCGCGGCTGACCGAGAAGGGCGAGCAGGGCGCGATGCCCACGCGGATCATGGCGCCGGGCGCGGCATCGTGGAAGGCGTCGACCACGCGGATGCAATCCTCGAGGATCGCGGCCTCGTCCTCGACCAGCGAGTCGGGCGGCAGGCCGCCCGCGCTCTCGCCGATCGACATGGCGCCGCGCGTCGGATGGAAGCGCAGGCCGATCTCGCGCGCGGCGTCGATCGTGTCGTCGAGCCGGGCGCCGTTCGGGTAGAGGTAGAGGTGGTCGGAACTGAGCGTGCAGCCCGAGAGCGCGAGCTCGGCGAGGCCCGTCAGCGCCGAGACGCGCAGCTCCTCGGGACCCATGCGCGCCCAGACCGGGTAGAGCGTCCGCAGCCAGCCGAAGAGTGCCGCGTCCTGCGCGCCCGGCACGGCGCGCGTCAGGGTCTGGAAGAGGTGGTGATGCGTGTTCACGAGGCCGGGCGTCACGAGGCAGCCGCGGGCCTGCACGATCTCGGCGCCGGGCGCGTGCAGGTCGCGGCCGATGGCGGCGATCACGCCGTCGCGGAGGAGGATGTCGGTGTCAGCGGGCTCGGAGCCCGCGTCGTCCATGGTCAGGACATGCGCGGCGGCGCGGAGGAGGATGTCGGGCACGGCGTGCGGCTCCCTGTTCGCAAGGCGCCCTTTTCGGTGCGGGACCGGGGCGGCGCGACAGAAAAGGGACGGCAAGGACTCGCGCAGCGGCACCGTCCTAGCGCAGGGGCCGCGCGCTGTCAGCCCCCCTCGGCCGGGCCCGGGGCCGCGAGCGCCGCGCGGGCGGCCGCGTGCAGCGCGGGCGTCGCGGCGGCGATCACCCGGCCGCCCGCATGGGCCGGACGCCCGTCCCAGTCGGTGACGACGCCTCCCGCGGCCTCGATCACCGCGATGGGCGCTTGGATGTCGTAGGGCTGAAGCCCCGCCTCGATCACGAGGTCCACGTGCCCCGCCGCGAGGAGCGCGTAGGCGTAGCAGTCGCAGCCGTAGCGCACGAGGCGGACACCCCCGGCCACGCGGGCGAAGGCGGCGCGCTCGGCGGGCGTGCCGATCTCGGGAAAGGTGGTCATGAGGGTCGCGTCGGCGAGCCGCGTGGTGCCGCGCACGCCGAGCGCGCCGCCGCCCCGCGGGCCGGTCCAGGTCGCGCGGCCGAGACCGCCCTCGAAACGCTCGCCGATATAGGGCTGGTCGATCAGGCCGTAGCGGGGGCCGTGCGCGTCGGCAAGCGCGATCAGGACGCCCCAGGTGGGCGTGCCCGACATGAAGCCGCGCGTCCCGTCGATGGGATCGAGGACCCAGGTGAGCCCCGTCGTGCCGGCCGCGCGGCCGGCCTCCTCGCCGAGGATGGCGTCGTCGGGCCGGCGCTGGGCCAGGACCGCGCGCATGGCGGCCTCGGCGGCGCGGTCCGCCTCGGTCACCGGGTCGAAGCCGCCTGCCTGCTTGTTGTCGACGACGAGCGCGGAGGCGCGAAAATGCGGAAGGATCGCGTCGCGCGCGGCATCGGCCAGCGCGTGCGCGGTCTCGATCAGCGCGGCCTCGGTGCCGGCGGCGATCCCGGATGTCATGGTGGTGTTCCCGTCCCTGCCCTCATCGGGCCGACGGGTAGCCCCGGACGCGTGCCGGGGCAACCGTGCTCAAGGCTTTCAGGCGACGTCCGACAGGACGCGGGCGAGTTCGAAAAGCCGGCGGCGCTGGTGTTCGGGAATGGCGTAATAGGACCGGATGAGGTCCAGCGCTTCCTTGTCGCCCATCAGGTTCGCAGGGACATTGTCCGGCAGCGCGGCGCTGTCGGATTCGAGCCCCTCGAAGAAGAAGCTCACCGACACGTCGAGCGCGTCCGCAATGTCCCAGAGACGGGATGCGCTGACGCGATTCGCCCCTGTCTCGTACTTCTGGATCTGCTGAAACTTGATCCCGACCCTTTCGGCAAGCTGCTGCTGGGTCATTCCGACAAGCCATCGGCGATGCCGAATCCGCTTGCCCACGTGCACGTCCACAGGATGCGTCATCCAGAACTGTTCCTCGTTTAATAACCGACAAATCGGGACCGGTTTCCGAGGCAGGCCGACATGCGGCGATTCCCGAACCCACTCCCTGGCTGCGCACCCCTACAGCGTGTGGGGAAGGTATAGCCAAACAACGGATTGGGGCAAGACTATCACTCATTTAAAGTGAATATTCTTAACGTCATGTCGCCTATCCCTACGGATAGCGCAGCAATCTGACCGAGCGGGTCGCCTGGCCATTTGAACTTGGCCCGGCGCTCTGCAAACGTCGTCCGGAACCGAAGCCTTGACCGGAGCGACAGATGCGCGCCTACCAGATCGCCGCGGCGGGGGCCGCGCCCGCCCTTGCCGACCTCCCCGACCCCGAGCCGGGGCCCGACGAGATCCGGGTGGCCATCGAGGCCTGCGGCCTGAACTTCGCCGACCTCCTGATGATCAAGGGCACCTACCAGGAGATGCCCGAGCCGCCCTTCGTGCTCGGGATGGAGGTCGCGGGCCGGGTCGAGGCGGCGGGCGCGTCCGCGGGCATCGCGCCCGGCACCCGCGTCGCCGTCTTCGGCGGACAGGGCGGGCTCGCCGAGAAGGGCGTGTTCCCCGCGAACCGCGCCGTGATCCTGCCCGAGGGGATGGACGCGGTCGACGCCGCGGCCTTCCAGATCGCCTACGGCACGAGCCACGTGGCGCTCGCGCACCGCGCGCGGCTCGCCGAGGGCGAGACGCTGCTCGTGCTCGGCGCAGGCGGCGGCGTCGGGCTGACCGCGGTCGAGATCGGCAAGGTGATGGGCGCGCGGATGATCGCCTGCGCGCGCGGGGCCGACAAGCTCGAGGCAGCGCGCGGCGCGGGAGCCGATCACGTGATCGACGCCGAGACGCAGGACATCCGCGCCGAGGTCAAGGCGCTCGGCGGCGCCGACGTGGTCTACGACCCGGTGGGCGGCGCGCAGTTCGAGGCGGCGCTGCGCGCCTGCCGGCCCGAGGCACGCGTGCTGGTCATCGGGTTCGCGAGCGGGGACGTGCCGCAGATCCGCGCGAACCACCTGCTGGTCAAGAACGTCTCGGTCATCGGCCTCTATTGGGGGGGCTACCTCTCGTTCCGCCCCGACGTGCTGACCGACAGCCTCGGCACGCTCCTCGACTGGTATGCCAAGGGCCGGATCCGGCCGCATGTGAGCCATGTGCTGCCCCTGGCCGAGGCGGCGGAGGGGCTCGACCTGCTGCGGCGGCGCGCGGCCACCGGCAAGGTGGTCATCCGCATCCCGGGCTGAGCGCGGCCCTCCGCGGTGCTCAGGCCGACCCGCCTGCCATCTCGGCCGCCGGCATGGGCGTCGCCGCCAGCGCGCTTTCGGGCACGCCGCCATCGGGCCCGGTGCCGAGCGCGGCATAGGCCTGCCGGATCATGCGCGCGAGCGCCTCGGCCGGCGCCGAGGCCGGCCCGCCAGTATAGAGGTTGATGCGGATGCGCCCGAGATCGGGCAGAAGGCCCGGATCGAGCGCCTCGAGCTGGGGCGGCGCGTGCCCCTCGAGCAGCGCGGTCACGCCCAGATCCGCGCTGACCGTCGCCTCGACGCCCCGGTCGCTGTCGGTCTCGACCGCGCTTTCCCAGTCAAGCCCCTCTTCCTTGAGGCGCCGCAGGACCGTCGGGCGGAACACGCACGGCCGCGCCTGCGCCAGCGGCAGCGGCCGCTTGCGGAACGCCACGCCCCCGGGCGCGCCGAACCACCGCAACGGCGCCTCGGCCAGCACCTCGCCCCCCGGGCCCGCCTGTTCTTCGGTGGTCAGGATCATGTCGGTGTCGCCGCGCCGGTGATCCTCGCGCAGCGTGACGGTGTTCGATGCGCGCAGGTGCACGCGCATGCGCGGGAACTCGGCATGGAAGCGGCGCAGGATGCGCGGCACCGCCGGGTAGACGATGTCCTTGGGCACGCCGAGCACCAGCTCTCCCTCGAAGGCGTCGTCGGTCAGCCGCGCGTAGATCTCGTCGTTGAGCGCCACCATGCGCTGCGCGTAGCCCAGGAGCTGCTCGCCTGCCTGCGTCAGCGCGACGCCCCGCCCTGCCCGCTCCAAGAGCTGCAGGCCCAGCATCTCCTCGAGCCGCTTGAGCTGCATCGACACTGCCGATTGCGTGAGGTTCAGCATCCGCGCCGCGCGCGTGACGCCGCCGGTCTCGGCCACCGCCGCGAAGGACCGCAGCGTCGTCAGGTCCAGGGTGCGCATCCTCGCCTCCACTCATCAGCCGCCGTGATGTTCGACGTCATAATCATTCGTTTCACAACGGGCGGCGAAAGACAATATGCATCAGCAGGAACGATACCCGAAACGCGATACATCACGAAACGTGAAGGAGACCGTCATGACCCTTGATGATGTGCTGGCCCCCGTGCTGCGCCTGCCCCTGTCCGGCCTCGGCCGGCGCCTGGCCACCATGCGCGACCTGGCGCGCAGCCGGCGGGACCTCGGCCGCCTCGATGCCGCCCGGCTCGACGACCTCGGCATCGATCCGGCGGACGCCCGCACCGAGGCGCGGCGCCCGGCCTGGGACGTGCCTGCGACATGGCGCCGCTGAACGCGCGAACAGGCTGTTTCCGCTACCGACGCGCACCATCCGTGCTTGAAATGCGACGACGCTCTCCCGATATTCGCAAGGCAAACCTGGGCGGAGACGTCCGGGACGCGGTTCAATTCGGAGGCACAGATGGCTGACTACAACACGATCCGGACCGGCGCGGCCACCGGCGCCCGCGCGGTCCAGATTGACGAGGGGCTTCGCGCCCACATGAACAAGGTCTACGGCACCATGTCGGTGGGGACGTTCATCACGTTCCTCGCGGCCTGGGCCATCTCGACGCTGGCTGTCACGGCCGATCCGTCGGCCGGTGTCGCGCAGATCGGCGCCGATCGCTACCTGACCGGGCTCGGCCAGGCGATCTACGCCTCGCCCCTGAAGTGGGTGATCATGTTCGCGCCCCTGCTGTTCGTGTTCGGCTTCAGCGCCGCCATCAACAAGATGTCGGCGGCGACCGCGCAGACCGTCTTCTACGCCTTCGCGGCGGTGATGGGCCTGTCGATCAGCTCCATCTTCCTCGTGTTCACCGGCTACTCGATCATCCAGGTCTTCCTCGTGACCTCGATCGCCTTCGCGGGCCTCTCGCTCTGGGGCTACACCACCAAGAAGGACATCTCGGGCTGGGGGTCGTTCCTGATCATGGGCGTGATCGGCCTGATCGTGGCGTCGATCATCAACATCTTCCTCGGCTCGCCGGCGATCGCCTTCGCCGTGTCGGTGCTGGGTGTGCTGATCTTCGCGGGCCTGACCGCCTACGACACGCAGTCGATCAAGAACGAGTACCTGCAGCACGCGCAGTACGGTGACAGCGAGTGGCTGGGCAAGTCGGCGATCATGGGCGCGCTGCGTCTCTACCTCGACTTCATCAACATGTTCATGTTCCTGCTGCAATTGCTTGGCAACCGGGAATAAAACCGGTTCCATCGGACCCGGGAAAGACAGGGGGCGCACCGCGCGGGCGGTGTGCCCCTTCTTCGTTCCGGCGGCAGGCCCGGGACGTCAGAGCGTCCGCCACATCACCATGGCCTCGAAGGGGATGCCCTGCAGCATCTCGACCGCCTCGACCCGCTCGGCGGTGAAGCCGAGCGCCCGGTAGAACGGCACCGCGGTCAGCGTCGCCCGGCAGGTGAGCCTGTGCGCGCCGGCGCGCGCCGCATCCTCGATCACGTGGGTCAGCAGCGCCCGGCCGATGCCGCGCCGCACCTCGCGCCAGTCGGTGACCACGTGCCGGATGCTGGCGGCACGACGGGTGCGGGGATCGGTCGGGTCGCGCGGGACCGGGCTCCATCCCCCCGCCCCGACGATGCGGCCCTCGCGCTCGGCCACGAAATAGGTCCCCGAGGTCACGAGCCGCGGGCGCGCGCGGGCGATCACCGGGATCACCGTCACCAGCACCGAGGGCGGGTAATCGGCCTTGAGGAGCCGCGGATAGCTTTCGGACAAGAGCCTGTCGATCGCCTCGATGTCCGTCCGGCGGGCGGTGCGCAGGACCAGTGCGTCGGCCGTCGTCATGTTCCGCCCCTTCCGCTGCCGCGTGTCGGGACACGATACCACACCGGCGCGGAACGGCACCGTGCAGACGCGAAAAACCGCGACCGGGCGGCGGCCCGGACGCGGTTTTCCCTGTCCCTCGTCTGTCGCGAGGCGGAAGGCTTACTTGATCTTGCCTTCCTTGTATTCGACGTGCTTGCGCGCGACCGGGTCGAATTTGCGGATGGTCATCTTCTCGGTCATCGTGCGCGCGTTCTTCTTGGTCACGT
This sequence comes from Roseivivax isoporae LMG 25204, assembly GCF_000521865.1. Classification (GTDB taxonomy): domain Bacteria; phylum Pseudomonadota; class Alphaproteobacteria; order Rhodobacterales; family Rhodobacteraceae; genus Roseivivax; species Roseivivax isoporae. Next base: position 46,778 of record NZ_JAME01000011.1, on the reverse strand, counting down.
AGAAGTGGCCCGTGCCTGCGGTGGAGTTCAGGCGGATCTTGATGGTGGTCGGCTTGGCCATGGTCGTCTCCTTCGGGCGGGCACGGCGGGCGGGCCCGTGAAATCTGTCTCGAAGCCCGCCTTTTACCCGCGCGGGCCCGCGAGTCAACCGGGCGCGGCGCACCCGGGCGGGGATTCTTGCGCCGACGCGGGGCCGGCGGCAGAAACGCGCGGAGGGCCTGTAAGCGGGATTCTGTCTGCACCCCCTCGCGGAGGCGGAGATGACCATTCCTCTGGGCCGCCGGTCACCCGACGGCTCGAGCTGCCAACCCGGACCCCTAGGGCGGAAGCGGCCCTGCGACGATATCCCCGGAGGGATCAGCCCGCGCGGGGTCCCTATTTGGCATTGCTCCCGGTGGGGCTTGCCATGCGGGCGCCGTTGCCGGCCCCCCGGTGGGCTCTTACCCCACCGTTTCACCCTGACCCCGGCGGACCGGGGCGGTCTGTTCTCTGTGGCGCTGTCCGTCAGGTTGCCCTGCCCGGGCGTTACCCGGCACCGTTGCTTCCGGGAGTCCCGACTTTCCTCGGACGGGTCGCCCCGCCCGCGGCCATCCGGCCCTCCGCGCCCGGCCGATGTAGGCGGGCGCGGCGGCGCGGTCAACGGGCCTTCGGATGGCGCCGCCTCAGCGCGGCACCATGGGCGCCGCGAGCCAGGCGCCCAGCGCCTCGGTCACGGCCTCGGGCGTCTCGAGCGTCGGCAGGTGGCCGGCCTCGTCGATCACCTCGAGCACGGCGTTCGGGATCAGTTCGGCGAGGAAGCTCTGCCGCCGCACCGGGTGCAGCGTATCGTGCGCCCCGCAGAGCACGAGCGCGGGCACGCGCAGGCGGCGCAGCGTCGCCTGCTGGTCCTTGCGCCGCTGGAGCGCGCGCACCTGCCGGGAATAGGACTCGGGCCCGATGGACAGCGCCATCTCGCGGAATGAGGCGGCAATCGCCATGCGCCCGGGTCCCGGTGCGAGCGCTGTGGCGGGCACCTCCTCGGACAGCGCATCGGAAAGCCGCCCCGACCGCGCCGCGATGAGCCGCGGCTCGCGGGCGGCGGCCTCGGGCGGCGTGTCGGGCAGCGGCGACGTCGACAGGAGCGCGATCCGCGTGACCCGGTCGGGCGCGCGCCGGACGATCTCCATCGCCACCATGCCGCCCAGCCCGTGCCCAGCCAGCGCGAAGCGCTGCGGCAGGTGCGGCAGGATGTCCGAGGCCATCTCCTCGATCCGTTCGCCGCGCGCGGCGGGCACGACCGTGACCGGCCGGCGGCGCGAGAGGTGCTCGATCTGGGGGCGGAAGAGCCGCGCATCCGCCCCGATGCCCGGCACCAGAACCAAGGCCTCGCTCATGCGCGGCCACCCGGCTCCGGTTCCCGGACCCTGTTGCTGCCGCCGCCCATCGCTGCCCCTCTTGCCTGCCGTCCGCGGCGGTCCGCCGACCGCCAGTCCCGCCCGACGTTACCAGAGCTGATGGCACGCGAAAGATGCGCGCCAGGGAATCGGCGGGAAATTCCGGCCGTCGCGCGTCGGTCCGAAAAAGCGGGGCGCATCGCCCGGCGATCCGCGCTAGGGTCGGCCGCGCAACCCGGAGGATGCCGCCCATGCCGTTCCGCGCCTGCCTCGCCGCGCTCGTCCTGTCGCTGTCGGCGACCCTCGCCGCGGCGACCGACCGCGCGGCGGTGGAACGGGACTACCGCGCATGGCTCGAGGACACCGTCTGGCCCGCGGCGGCCGCGGCGGGCGTGTCGCGCACGACCTTCGACAGGGCCACGGGCGGGCTGCGGCTCGACTGGGACCTGCCGGGCCTCGTGCCGCCGGGCGGCGCCCCGGTCCCGCGGCGCCAGCGGCAGGCCGAGTTCGGCAGCCCGGGGCGCTACTTCGACGCGGGCGGCGTCGCCGCGGCGGTCAGGATCGGACGCGAGATGGCCGCGCGGCACGCCCCTGCCCTCGCCGCGGCGGAGCGCGCCACCGGCGTGCCGGGCCACATCGTGCTGGCGATCTGGGGCCGCGAGAGCAATTACGGCCGCGCGGCGATCCCGCACGACGCGTTCGAGGTGCTGGGAACGAAGGGGTTCATGAGCACGCGCCCGGAGCTCTTCACCGCCGAGCTCGTCGCGGCGCTGCGCATCGCCGAGGACGGGCACGCCGGACCGGGCGGGCTCCGGAGCAGCTGGGCAGGCGCGCTCGGCCAGCCGCAATTCATGCCGTCGAGCTTTCTCGAACATGCCGCGGACGGCGACGGCGACGGGCGCGCGGACATCTGGAACTCCGAGGCGGACACCATCGCGTCGATCGCGACCTACCTCGCGCGGCACGGCTGGGTCGCCGGCCGCGACTGGGGGTTCGAGGTGACGCTTCCCGCCGACATGTCCTGCACGCTCGAGGGACCCGACCGTGGCCGGCCGATCCGGGAGTGGGAGGCCATGGGCATCGCGCGCGTCTCGGGCCGGGCCTTTCCCGCCCACGAACGCGACGGCGAGGGCTACCTGATGCTGCCCGCGGGACGGAACGGGCCGGCCTTCCTGGTCACGCCGAACTTCTACGTGCTCAAGGACTACAACATGAGCGACCTCTACGCGCTGTTCGTCGGGCACGTGGGCGACCGCATCGCCTATGGCGTCGGCGACTTCGCGGCGCCCTGGGGACCGGTCGGCGGGCTCATGCGGTCGGACGTGGCAGAGATGCAGCGCGCGCTGCAGGCGATGGGCCACGACACCGGCGGGGCGGACGGGCTCGCCGGGTTCCGCACGCGCCGGGCCATCGGTGCCTGGCAGGAGGAGCGCGGAGACGCCGCGACCTGCTTTCCCGAGACCGGCATGCGCGCGGCGCTCGGCCGCTGAGGCCGCGCGGGCGGCCTTGCACCCCCGCGCCCGGCACGATACCGGCTCTGTCTTCGCCGCCGCGAGACGTCGCGATATTCATGCAACGGCGCTTCTGCACGAGACGAATCGCGGATACGGAATATGTAGAGCGCTGCGGCGCCTCCCGGGGGCGTCCGCGGCAAGGAACGGACACGGATGCACGAGGATCCTCCCGGCGCACTCGGCGCCTACATCGCACGTTCCGGCGTCGCGCTGGCGCTTGCGCGCGGCGACGAGGACTCGCCGTTGCTCGTCGTGAACGAGGCCTTCTGCAAGCTCTCGGGCTACGACGCCGACGACGTGATCGGCCGCAACTGCCGCTTTCTCCAGGGCGCCGAGACCCGCGACAAGGATCGCCAGGCGATCCGCGACTTCCTCGACGACGACAGCGTCGAGCAGGGCAGATTCCCGATCCTGAACTACCGCAAGGACGGCACGCCGTTTCACAACCTCGTGTTCATGGCACGGCTGCGCGGAGCAGAGGGCGACACAAGGTACATCCTGGCCTCACAATTTGACATGACATCCGCGCTCCAGCGAAACAGGCTGCCCGAGAACGACGCCGAACTCGGCCGCAGCCTGTCCGACATGGAACAGATCGGCCGGGAATTCGGGCTCGCGATGCTCGGATCGGCGGAAATCATCTCGGGGTCGGTCGCCATGATGGCGCGCATGACACTGAACGACGACGGGGTTTGACGGGCTGCGCGCCAGATGAAAGACGATCGCGAGAACGACACCACCACCGATACGACCGGCACGGACCGGCTGTGCATCGTCGGCATCGGCGCCTCGGCCGGCGGGCTCGAGGCGATCCGCGAGATGCTGCAATCGGCGCAGGCCGATGCGCCGATGGCCTATGTCGTGGTGCAGCACCTCGACCCGAACCACGAGAGCCTGCTGGCTGAACTGCTCGGCCGGCACACCGACCTGCGCGTGATGCAGGTGTCGGGCGGCGAGAAGATCGTTGCCGGCACGGTCTACATCATCCCCCCTGGGCACGGCCTGTCGGTGCAGGGCGGCGTGCTCCACCTGACGGAATTCGCGCAGCCGCGCGGGCTGCGCCGGCCCATCGACGACTTCTTCGAGAGCCTCGCGCAGGACCAGGGGCCGGCCGCGGCCTGCGTCATCCTGTCGGGCACCGGCGCCGACGGCAGCGCCGGGCTGCGGGCGATCAAGGAACATGGCGGGCTCTGCATCGTGCAGGACCCCGACACCGCGAAATATGACGGGATGCCCACCTCGGCGCAGGCGACCGGGCTCGTGGACTTCGTCCGCAGCCCCGACCGCATCATCGAGAGCATCCGCCATTTCCACGCCCACACCATGCTCGGCAGCGAGGACACCAAGCTCGCCCGCACGGTGGAGGACGCGATCGCCGACATCTGCTCGGTGGTGCGGATGACCGTCGGGCACGACTTCGCGGGATACAAGCGCTCGACCCTGGTGCGGCGGGTGCAGCGGCGGATTCAGGTGCTCGACCTCGGCGACGCCACCGCCTACCTGTCGCACATCCGCGCCGATCCCGACGAATGCGAGGCGCTGTTCCGCGACCTCCTGATCAACGTCACGCGGTTCTTCCGCGATTCCGAGCACTTCGCCGCCCTGCGCGAGCACGTGGTGCGCCCGCTCGTCGCCAATACCGGCCGCAGCGAGGACATCCGCGTCTGGGTGCCCGGCTGCTCGAGCGGCGAGGAAGCCTATTCCATCGCCATGCTCTTTGCCCACGAGGCGCGGCTCCAGAAGCGCAAGGTCACGGCGCAGGTCTTTGCCACCGACATCGACGAGCGCATGCTGCGCGTGGCGCGAGAGGGCCTCTATCCCCACGCCGCCCTGGCCGACATCCCGGAGGAGATGCGCGACCTCTACACCGTGGCGCGCGACGGCCAGTTCCAGGTCTCGGCCAAGATCCGCGACATGATCCGGTTCTCGGTGCATTCCGTCGTCCGCGACCCGCCGTTCTCAAACATCGACCTCTTGTCGTGCCGCAACCTGCTGATCTATTTCGGCGACCAGTTGCAGGCCTCGGCGCTGCCGATCTTCCACTACGCGGTCCGGCCGCGCGGCGTGCTGTTCCTCGGCCCGTCCGAGACGGTCGGGCGGTACGACCATATGTTCGCGCCGATTGACGCCAACGCGCGGATCTTCCGCCGGAACGACGGGCGGCCGGAATACCCGCTGCACCTGCGCGGGCAGGCGCATGCGGGCGGCGGGCGGCGACGCACTGAACGGCAGAGCGAGGAGACCGCCGGCTTCGACTGGAAGGAGACGGACGTCGCGCAGCGCATCCTCGCCGCGCATGCCCCCCCGACCCTGCAGGTCGCGCCGACGGGCGAGATCCTCTACGCGACCGGCAAGCTCGGGAAGTACCTGGAGCTGTCGCCGGGCCTCGGCGAACGGCAATACGCTGCGGCGCTCGCCCGGCCGGGGGCGCGCGACGCGGTGTCGGCGATCATCCGGCGCGTGGCCGAGCGGCAGAAGCGGTCGGTGGCGCGCGACCTGCGCGCGCAGTCCGAGTTCGGCAGCCAGAGCTTCGACCTCGTGGCCGACCCGCTGGGAGACGGCACGATCCTCCTCGTCTTCCGCGAGCGCGCGGCGTTCCAGCCGCAGGACGAGGACGAATACGACGAGCTCGACCGCTCGGACAGCCACGTCCAGAGCCTCGAGGAAGAGCTGCGCACCACGCGCGCGCGCCTGCACACCACCGTCGAGGAGCTCGAGACCGCGAACGAGGAGCTGAAGAGTTCCAACGAAGAAATGATGTCGATGAACGAGGAGCTCCAGTCGACGAACGAGGAGCTTTCGACGGTCAACGACGAGCTGAAGAGCAAGGTGGACGAGCTGTCGGTGGCCAATGCCGACCTGTCGAACCTCTTTGCCTCGACCGCGCTGCCGCTTGTGGTGGTCGACGCGGGTCTCCGGATCCGCAACTACACCGGCGCGATCCAGGCGCTCTACCCGATCCGCGCCGGCGACCGGGGCCGGCCGCTCGGCGAGATGACGAGCGCGCTCCGGCAGTGGCAGGAGGTGCTCGACACCGTCGACGAGGTGATCCGCACCGGCGAGGTGCGCCAGATGCGGGTGGACGACCGCGGCGCGGAGCGGTTCTGGTCGCTTGCCATCACGCCCTACCGGACGCGCGACGGCCGCCTCGACGGCGCGACGCTGATCTTCAGCGAACTGACCGAGGCACTGCGGCTCGAGGAGGCGCTCGCGCACGAGGGCGAACGGCTGCGCCTCGCGCTCGACGTGGCGGAGCTCGGCGTCTGGGAATACGACGCGCGGGACCGCGCGCTGCGCTTCGACGAGATGGGTCGCAAGCTCATCGGCAACGACGCGCCGCTGACCGGCCTGCGGGAGGTGCTGCGCCGCGTCGCCCCCGAGGACCGCGGGGCCGTCGAGGATGCCCTGCGCATGCGCGGCCTCGAGGGCGACGCCATCGACGTGACCTTCGCGCTCGGCGACGGCGCGGGGCGGCCGGGCCGGTCGCTGCGGGTGGTCGGCCGGCGCGTGACGAGCGGGCCGCTGACGCAGGGCACCTCGCGCGTGCTGGGGGTCGTGTTCGACATCACCGCCGAACGCGAGGCGCGGCGCATCCGCGAGACCGTGCTGAGCGAGATGAACCACCGCGTGAAGAACATGTTCTCGATCATCTCGGGCATGGTGCGGATCGCCGGCCGGTCGGCCAGCTCGATCGAGGATCTCGTCGGTCGCGTCGAGGAACGGGTGAACGCGCTTGCCCGATCGCACGACCTGACCCAGCGCACGCCGGATCAGGGCGACCTGACGCTCGACGATGCCGTGCGCGCCTCGCTCGCGCCGCATGCGGGCCATGCGGACATCGCGATCGGTGGCCCGCGCGTGCCGGCGGGCAGCCAGGACCTGACGGCCCTGTCGCTTCTCATGCACGAATGGGCGACGAACGCGGCGAAATACGGCGTTCTGGGCCCGATCCGGGGACGGCTGGAGGTGCGCTGGACGCAGCTCGACGCGGACCGGGTGGAACTGGTCTGGCGCGAGGTCTACGACACTCCGCAGGAACTGGAACAGGGCCCCTCGGGCTTTGGCACCACGCTCGTGCAGCTGTCGGCGGCGCAGCTCGACGGCCGGGTCGACACCGAGACCGACGCGACCGAGCGGCGCACCGTGCTGGTCTACACGCCGCGCGCCTGACCCGGCTCAGCCGCCCGTCTGGCGCCGCACGTCCTCGATGACCGAGCGGATCCAGTAGCCCTCGTTCGCGGCATAGGTGCCGGGGCGCCCGTTCAGCTTGCGCGTGCCGAAGAGCCCCGCCCGCATGTCGATCCGGTAGCCCGCGCGGTGCAGGCCGATGCAGCGCCATTCGCGGTCGAAGACCGGGCTGCCGGAATTGCCGGGCTCGGTGGGCGAGAAATAGTGGATGCGGATGCGGTCCTGCCGTTCGGGCACGCCGTCCGCCGGCCCCTCGTGGTCGAGCAGCCGGGAATCGTGCAGCGAGAAGGACAGGCCCGTGCCGCTTTGCGGGTAGCCCACCACGTAGGCGCGCGCCGCCGGGTCGGGCCGCGGCAGGTCGGGCCGCAACTCGAGAGGCTGCGGCCCGCCACCCGCCGCCTCGAGCCGCAGGAGCGCATAGTCGAGCCCGCCCACGGCGTCGGATTCCGCGACGATCCCGGCCACCGCGTAGTCGGTGGAGGCGACCGGCTCGTCCGCGGCCTCGAACCGGATGCGCGCGTCCGCGGGCACGATCCCCGGCGCCACGCCCGCGCGGTTCAGCACGTGGAAGTTCGTGAGCGCGTAGAGCGCGCCGCCGGCCGCCGGCAGCCCGAAATCCGCCGGATCGACGCAGAAGCACGTGCCCTTGCGCCCGCCGCCCCGGCGCGTCACGAGCCCCACCGCGGCCGCGCGCCGCAGCCCGTCGCGGTACCAGTCGAGCGACTTCGTCTGCTCCGCGCCGAGGATCGCCTCGAGTTCGCCGCGCGCCTCGATCTCGCCCGTGCGCATGTCGCGCAGGTGGTCGGGGGCCACCACGAGGCTCGCTCCGACGCCCACGCCCTGTGCCTGGCTGCGCTGCAGGTAGGACGATTCGAGGAGCGCGATCAGCGCCTTGCCCTCGGGGCCGCATTCATGCAGCGCCCAGAGGCCCGCGAATTGCCGGAGCGTCGAGCCGAGCGTGAAGAGCGTGGCGCGGGGATCGCCGATATAGCGCGCGAGCAGCGGGAACGCCGCCTCGACCCGGCCTTGCGCGACGAAGGCCTCGGTACGCGTGGCGATCCACCAGATCGTCGGCGGGTCGGTCGCCTCTGCCTCGAGCGCGGCGTGCACCTCGGCGGCGATGTCGGCGGGGGTCTCGGCGCAGCCGTGGTCGAGCCCCCGCGCGCCCGCCCAGTGCCGGACCGCGGCGGCGTTGATGCCGTGATAGGACCGCCCGGCCGGCGCCGCGCGGAACGTGTCGAGATAGGCGGCAAGGCTCGCCCGCGCGCAGGTGGCGGCGCGGTCGGGATGGGTGTCGGCGAGGCCCAGCATCAGGTCCTTGTACGCGCGCCCGAGCAGCCCCATCGCGTCCACGATCTCGGGCTCGGCCGGGTCGCCGTCGGCCACGAGCGCCCGCAGCGCATCGCGCGCGAGCGACGGGCGGCCGGTGTCGAGCAGCGCCTGCGCGCGCAGCTTTCGCAGGTGCACGTCGTCCGGCGCCTGCATGAGCAGCGTCTCGGCCACGCCCAGCATCTGCTCGAACTGGCGGTGATCCTTCAGGTCCTCGAGAAGACCGCGCCCGGTCTCGGCATCGCTCGCGTCCTCGGCGAAGGCGCGCAGCCGGGCGATCAGTGCCGCAAGGCCGGGATCGTCCGCGTGCTCCGCCATCCGCCGCTCCTCCTTCAGGGCACGAGCAGGTCGAAGAGCGCGCGCGCGTCGAGCACGCCGAACCCCGCCCCGACATTGTGCCGGCTCGGCAGGCCGCGCACCGTGCGCGCGAGGGCGGTCTGCAGCTGCATCGCGTTCGACAGGGGCAGTCCGCGCCGCGCCTGCGCCGAGAGGACGAGCGCCAGCGCCCCGGTGACGTGCGGCGCGGCCATGGACGTGCCGGGCAGCGCCACGGTATCCCGCGGGCCCGCGCCCGCGCGCACCGATACGATGCCGTGTCCCGGCGCGCAGAGGTCGGGCTTGGCCCGCCCGTCGCGCGTCAGCCCCCAGGACGACGCGCCGAGCAGACGGAGCGGGATCGCCGCGTCCGAGGCGCCGACGCAGACCACCGTCCGCGCGGTGCCCGGCACCGACAGCGTCATCTCCGGGTCCTCGACGCGGAAGCGGACGGCGCGCGTGCCGGTCCGCTCGATCCAGACATGGACCATGCCGTCGGCGCTGACGATACGCCGGCCCTCGGCCTCGAGCGTCCATGTGCCGGGCTGGATCGCGGACGTGCCGGCGCGGATCGTGACCGTCAGGCGGTTGTCGCCGTTGTCTGGGTGCATCTGGGTCAGCGCCACGCGCACCTCGTTGCCGCCGAGGTGATCGGTCGCGCGCGGGTTGGCGAAGTCGACGACCGTTCCGCGGGTCCCGGCCGGGTCGACCACCTGGAACGCGATGTCGTCGAGCCCGTCGAACCAGCCTTCGAGATAGTCCTCGTCACGGAAACGGGACGAGCTGTCCCATTCGAGCGGCAGGATGCCGCCCTGGAACACCGACACCCGGGCATGACCGCCATTGCCGCGCTCGTTCCCGGCGCTCTTGACGATGACGATGCCAGGATCGCGCCCGCCGCCGGTGATGCCGTCGAACGCGGCCTCGAGCGTCGTGGTGCCGTCATGCGCCCCGGCGTTCATCCCGAGGCTCACGTTCACGGCGAGCGGGCGGGCATCGTCGAGGACCGGCGTGCCGCCGTCCGCGACCCGGCGCAGGAAGGCCAGGGCGTCCACGTGGCTGAAGGAATAGCCGAGGCTCGGCGGGTCGTCCGGCCCCTGCCGCACCGCCGCGATGACGCAGACGATCGCGGCCTCGGGCGCCATGCCGTCGGCCATTCCGCCCACCGCGCGCCCCGCCGCGATGCCCGCCACGTGGCTGCCGTGACCCTGCGGGTCGCGCAGCGCGGCCGGGTGGCTCGGCATGCCGGCGGCGGCGTCGGCGCGGAACCGCGCGATGTCGGCGGCAAGGTGCAGCGTGCCGTAATCCTGGCCGAAGGCGCCCGGGGCCAGCGCATGCGGCGTGCGCGCGGGATCCGTCGCGCGCTGGTCCCAGATGGCGAGGATCCGGCTGGTGCCGTGCGCGTCGAGGAAGGCGTCGTGCAGGATGTCGATGCCGGTGTCGATCACGCCCACGAGCGCGCCCGCGCCGCGTTCGTCGAGCGGGGGGCGCTGCACCTCGTCCCCGCGCACGAAGGGCACCGAGCGGTCGAGCTCGGTCAGCCCGCTCGGATCGCGGCTGAGTTCGACCGCGACCACGCCCGGGTCACCGGCAAGCGCCTGGAGGTCCTCGGCGCTCGCCATGGCCGTGGCGAACATGCCGAAGCGCGACTGCACCACGAGCCCAGCCGGTTCCTTCCAGTCGCTGCCGCGCAGCCGCACGAGGACCGGCTGGCGCGCCACCGGGCGGGCTGGCCGCGCGGCGCCGGCGATGCCGGCGATGCCGGATTCCAGCCCACCCCCCCGCGCGCCGGCGCGCGGCGCCGCCGGGCCGGCATCGCGCAGGCTTTCCATCGCCTCGGCCGCCCCGGTCGCGGGCTGGCGCCGCGCCTGCTGGCGCATCAGGTTCACGTAGGCGTCGATCCGGTGCGCAGGCAGGCCGGGGATCAGCCCCTCGACCGCGACATCGGCCGCGCCCTCGGTCGCGACCGCGTCGAGCATGCGCGCTGTGTCCTGCAGGCGCTGGAACTCCGCGTCGGACAACGGCGGCGGCCCGTCCGCGCCGGAATCGAGTGCCTCGCCCGCCTCGAGCAGGCTGCCGGTGAAGTCGAAATGCAGGAGGCTGCCGGTATGGCCGTAATTCGGCGGGATGCGCGCCACGATGTCGTCGTCGTTGACGATGCGCAGGTAGGCGTTGCCGAAGGTCCGGTCGACGAAGTCGCGCGCGTCCGGCTTGAGCATCCGCGGCTGGCCGAAGGTCACGAGCCCTGCCGGCCGGTGCGCGATCTGCGCGCCGGCGGCGATGACCGCAAGCGCGCCACCCAGCGAATGTCCCGTGATCCAGAGCGTCCGCTCGCCGATCCCCGACAGCGCCTCGGCCACGTCCGCCGCGACCGCCTGGTAGGCGGCGACGAAGCCCGAATGCACGCGGCCCCCGAGCCCCGGTTCGGCGACCGGGTCGAGGTCGAGATTGCCGAGCCAGTCCGCGAAGCCGTCGGTGCCGCGGAAGGCCAGCACCGCCGCCCGTTCCCCGATCGCCACGAACCCGGTCGTCGCGCGGCGCTCGAAGGTGCGGGGCGACATGCCCCAGACCTCGCCGATGACCTGCGCCGCCGCGCGCGGCGGGCGGTAGGCGAGCTTGCATGCGGAGGCGAGCGCATAGCCCGCGTCCCAGCTGAAATGGCCCCCGGCCAGCCAGTCGTCCCGCACTTCCATCGTGCCCCCGCCGCGCATCTCCGCCCGCCGGAGTAGAGCATGACTTTACGTCACCCGCCAAGCCCCGGGACGTCCGCGCCCCGCACGCGCGGTTGCGCGAGGGCGGGCTGCGCGGCATCGTCGGGTGGGGAAACGGCGAGGGACGGACCTCTCATGGCGCTCTTCCTGCGGGTCTTGGCCCTGGTCCTGCTCGGTGCGGCGCCGCTCGCGGCGAAAGGCGCCTGCACCGCCATCGACTACCGCGCCCTGCCTCTGCCCGCCGCGCCGGGCGATCCCGCCCGCGCGGCGCTGCGCCTCGCCTATCCCGACATCGCGTTCTCGGCCGACGGCGCGCAGCTCTCGGTCGGCGGGGGCGCCCCGATCCCCTGGGATGACGGCGCGGACCTGGCGCCCGCAGAGCGTCTGGAGCGCGGGTCTGTGCGGGCGCAGTTCCACGATCCCTACCCGCTCGCCTTCGACCTCGCCGCGCGAAGCGTTCCCTGGAACGATCCGGGACGCGTTCGGAACGATACATTCTTCCGCGCGCTCTGGGGCGCCACGCGGGACGAGGTCCGCGCGCACCTCGTGGCCGTGGCCGATCCGCCGCTCGGCGCGCCTGTGACCGTCACCACGCGGCGCAACGTCGCCTGCCAGCTGCGCGCCGCGCTCGCGGAGGCGGCCCGCGCCGGCCCCGGCACTGCCGAGGCATTCCGCGCGCCGGGCGGCGGGTTCAACTGGCGTGTCATCGCCGGGACCGACCGGCTGAGCGCCCACAGCTTCGGCATCGCGGTCGATCTCGATCCGGCGACCGGCCCCTACTGGCGCTGGTCCGGCGGGCGGCAGGGCGCCGCGGGCGGCTACGACAACCGCATGCCGCAGGACGTGGTCGAAGCGATGGAGCGCCGCGGCTTCATCTGGGGCGGCAAGTGGCACCATTTCGACGCGATGCACTTCGAATACCGGCCGGAGCTGATCCTGCATGCCCGCCTGGTCGCAGGCCGGCGGCCCTGAGCGCCACCGCATCCGAATGCAGCACGCGGCCCGCGGCATCGTTGTTCTCCTGACCACGATCCGATGAACGGGAGAGACGACATGGCATCGAAGCCCCCATGGTCCGATCGCGGCCGAAGCCGCGGACGCACCCTGTTCCTGCTTTTCGGGATTCCCGCGGCACTGGCGATCGCCTCCTTCATCGCGTTCACCTACGTGCCCTATACCGACAGCCTGAACGACACCGACACGCCCGAGGCGCTCGACGGCGTCGACGCCCAGGGCATCTCGACGACGGCAGGACAGGACGAGGACCTGACCGCGGGCACCGAGCCGCGCGATGTCCCCGTGCCCGACGCCGCGACCGCGAACGACGCCGGTCCTGACCGGCCCTGAGGACGCGCGCACCCCGCACCCCCGTGCCCCCGCGCCGCAACGGTCGCGGGACCGGGACGTTTATGCGACATAAGTGTCCGAACGGCTCGCGGGGAACGCCACAATGACATGCCGGATCGATCCAATCTCCGCGTCGGGCCACCGCCCGGCCTTCCTGCGCGACCGCATGCCGATGCGGCGGCGCGCGCGAAAACGTGCTATCCTCGCCCCACCGGGCGATGGCCTGCGGGCCGCTGCGCGTCCCCGCCCGCGGGGTCCCGCGTCGCCGGACCGCTCACGCCTCCGCGGCGCCCGCCCCTGGTACGGCCGGATGTCATGAGACAGACGAAAAGCCACCTGGTTCGCAAGCTGCAGCGCGGCGCGACGCTTTGCAGCACCGACATGGCGCGCCTCGACGACCTGACCCGGGTCGCACGGCTCGTCGCCCCGGGCGTCGACCTCGTGCAGGAGGAGGACCGACCGCGGCGCGTGCACGTGGTGACCGAGGGCGTCGCCTGCCGCTACCGTCACCTGCCCGACGGGCGGCGCGCCATCGTGGGGCTGATGCTGCCCGGCGATTTCTGCGACCTGCACATGTCGGTGCTGGGCCACGTCGATCACGCGATCGGCACCCTCGTGCCCTCGCGGATCGCCCGCGTCGACGCCACCGAGGTGCTCGCCCTGGTCGACGCCTCGTCCGGCATCAGCCGCGCCTGCTGGTGGGCGTCGCTGGTCGAGGAATCGATCCTGCGGGAATGGCTCGTGAACGTGGGCCGCCGCCCGTCGATCCAGCAGGTCACCCACCTCTTCTGCGAGCTGCATGCGCGGCTGCGCGCGGTGGGTCTCGGCGGCGAGACGTCCTTCGAGCTGCCGTTCACGCAGCCGGTGATCGCGGACCTGCTCGGCATCTCTCCGGTGCACGTTCAGCGCGTGCTCCGGTCCATGCGCAACCAAGGCCTCATCACGCTGCAGGCCCGGCGGATCACCTTTCCCGATTACGACGTGGCGGCGGAGTTCGCGCATTTCGACCCGGGATACCTTCATCTCGACGGTGCGCCGCACCGCTGACCCCTGCAGGAAGGAGAACGCGTGGGACGGTACTACTTCGACATCGACGACGGCCGCACCCGGGAACGCGATCCCGACGGGCAATGCCTGCCATCGCTGTGGGCCGCGCGGAACACCGCTGTCCACGAGCTTGCGCTGATCGTGCGGGACGAACTGCCCGACGGCGACCGCGCGACCTACGTGGTGGTGGTGCGCGACGAGGCGCGCGTGCCGGTCATCGTGGCGACGGCCAGCATCCTCTGCGAGGTTCTCGATCCAGACGCGACCTGACGGTTGCCGCCTCAGGCCCGCATCTGTGCCCGCATGCGCGACAGACGGCTGCGGACGGTGCCCTCGGCGATGCCGAGCCGCCGGGCGATCTCCTCGTTCGAGAGCCCCGAGAAAACCCGCATGAACAGGATCTCGCGGTCGCAGGCCCGCGCCTCGCGCAGCTTGCGCCCGCAATCGCGCAGCGCCATCCAGTCGTCCTGCGCGGCCCGCTGGCCGAGGGTGCCCTGCGGGCAGTCGTCGATCGAGATCGACTGCCCGCGCCGCGATTCGCTGCGGCAGCGGTCGAGATGGCGGTTGCGCACGATGGTGAAGAGCCAGCGCCGCATGTGGGTGCCGGCGGCGTAGGACTGCCAGTTCTTCAGCGCCCGCACCATGCAGTCCTGCACCAGGTCGTCGGCATTGGCGGCATCGCGCGTCAACGACAGCGCGTAGCTTCTGACATGGGGCATCTCGGAGGTCAGGGCGTCCTCGAACGCGCTGCGGGACTGGTCCCGGCGGAGTTCCGGGGTCTGCTCGGCGGGGTGGCGATGCTGTTCCGTCATAGTCGTTTTCTTGCCGGACACGCCCCGGACGCGCGGCAACATGGAGTCGCCCTCGCGTCGATTTTTTTCTCCTTATGCGGGATTTTTTCTGGAACATTCCCCTGAAAGGGGATCGTCGGCGCCGAGGGCGCGCGGTCTCTGGAACGTTCCGGCCGCTGCGCTGTTTCACGCCCCGATGATGAACACGCTCCTCAACGACCTCGCGGCCGGCAGCGCCCTGCCCCTGCCCGTGGTGGTGATGCGCCTGCTCGGCGCCCTCGGCCTGTGCGGGCTCATCGGCTTCGAGCGCGAGCTGCACGCCAAGGCCGCGGGCCTGCGCACGCACATCCTCACGGGCGTCGCGGCCTGCGTCTACTGCATCGTGATGCTGGAACTCGTGGTGATGATGGAGGATGCCGGCGACCACGTGCGCGCCGACCCGATCCGGGTGGTCGAGGCGGTGACCGAGGGCGTGGCCTTCCTGGCCGCCGGCCTGATCGTCCTGACCCGCGGCGAGGTCCGCGGGCTCACCACCGGCGCCGGCATGTGGCTCTCGGCCGCAATCGGCGTGGCCTGCGGCCTTGGCCTCTGGTCGCTCGCCGTCACCTCCACCATCCTCGCGCTGGTGGTCATGCGCATCCTGAAGGAGGGCGAGAAGGCCTTCGGCCGCGACGACGACGGGGTCGACGCGCAAGAATGACCGCGCCACGGATGGCGCGGTACACGCAGCGGTCACCCAGAACCGGCCCGGCTCACCTCGGCGCGCGCGCGACCACGATCATCTCGACCCGCATTCCGGGGCGGGCCAGCGCCACGCCACAGGTCGCGCGCGCCGGCGGATTGGCGGCGTCGACCCATGCATCCCAGACGGCATTCATGCCCTGGAAATCGGCCATGTCGGCGAGCCAGACCTGCACCGACGCGATGTCGGCCTTGGTGCCGCCGAGTTCGGCCATCACGGCATCGACCTTGTCCAGCACCTCGCGGGTCTGCGCGGCGATGTCGCCCGTCAGGTCGGTGGGCACCTGTCCGGCCAGAAAGGCGGTGTCGCCGATGAGGACCGCCTGGCTCATGCGTGGTCCCGGGTTCAATCGTTGCAGCCGCATTGGGTTCTTTCCTTTTGTCAATCGTTGTCGCCGGCGGTGGCACCGGCGCCGGCGCGCGAGGCGTCCGAGGCCGGAACCGTGGTGCGCAGCGCGAAGGCATTGAGACCGCTCAGGGTTTCCGAGGGCACGTATAGCGGCGCGCGGGGCGCCGGCTGCTCCTCCGGGGCGACGTCATCGAGGGACAGCGCGCCGTCGAGCCGGGTCTCGCGTGCCAGTTCGTCCGCGTCGCCGAACACTCGGCCATCGGCCGTCAGCAGCACGGCGCCCCGGGGCCAGACCAGCCGTACGGCGCCGCCCCGCGTCCGCGCGAGGTCGGACAGGAAGGCCAGCAGCAGGACGGGGTGATCGACCGGGCCCACCTGCAGGGCGGCCCCGTCCATGGCGGTTTCCGGCAGACGGGCATGGTCGCAGAGCGCCGAGCCAAGCGCGATGGGGCAGAGACCGCCGCGGTCGCCCGCCCGGAAGGCACCCGGAGCGACGACGGGGCAGATGTCGCGCCAGGGACGTCCGACCGCATCGCGGAGCTGCGTCAAGAGTGCCCCGGGTCCGTCGAGGCCGCGTTCCGCCATCCAGGCCGCGGCAAAGCCCGCCTCCTCGGCCAGGCCCCAGCTCATGCCGGCGCCGCGGGCGGCCTTGAGACAGAGCTGGGCAATCTCGTTCAGCGACAGCCGCGCGCCCGAGCCCGCCGGCCATTGCGGGCCGGACCGCGTGGGGTCGTTGGGTTCTGAGTCAGGAGCCTGCGCCGTCGTCATGTCCAGGCTCCCGGGCTCACGTCGGCCGGATAGGGCAGCCCCTGGAAGAGGCTGATGCGCACCCACTTGTCGGACCGGGGGTCGAAGCGGCTGGCACCGAAGAACGCCAGTTTGCAGCGCATGAGGTCGATGGGCAGCATCGTTTCGGCGATCAGGTTGTCCTGCACCTCGGCATAGGGATGGCTGTGCAGGATCTGCGCGCGCCGTGCCATGAGCCGATGCTCGGGATGGGCAAGGAGGAACGTGGCCAGGGGCGTCTCCGCGGGCCAGTCGGCCAGCGCCGCATGCAGGTCCCGCGCCAGCCGCGCGATGCAGAGAGGCTGTTCCAGCGCGGCCCCCTCCTCCTCGAACCGGTTTCCGAGGCGCGGTTCCAGCTTTTCCTCGGACACGTACCAGAACCGCGCGGCGTTCTCCGGCAGGTCGAAATCCGTGGAGAGCGCCCAGTCGCAATGCTCTTTCAGGAGGGCCGACAGCGTCGCCACGGTCATCGCACCGTCGAGACGGAACGTGGCCGCTTCGTCCGCCGTCATGCAATCGGCCAGGTCGTCGACGAGCGTGCCATGCGGCTCGAGCATCAATGCCAGCAGCGCCTCCTGGCCCTCCAGCGACAGCTCGGATTCGCCCCAGCGCCAGAGCGCGTCCCAGGGAATGCGCAGGCCCGGCGCGGGCCAGCCGGCGACATGATCGGCGAGACGTGACAGGTCGCGGCGCAGCGCACCGAGTTTCCCCACCTGGACCGGATGGCCCGACCGCCAGAGCATGGCGTTCTCCCGGGCGTCGGCAATCGCCGCTCGCAATCCCGCCACGGCGTCGGGGTCCGCGGCCTGCTGCGCGCGGACACGGGCAAGCGCCTCCTCGCGGGCCACCATCCAGTTGTTCAGCAGCACCGGGTGGCGCACCAGGAACGGCGCCATGCCGAGCCCGGTGGAATTTCCGACGCCCAAAGCCTGCCGGATCGCGGGATCAAGCCGCGCGGCCGCGGTACCGCCGCGAACGGCGGCAAGGTGTTCCGCGATATCCACGGTGAACTGCCGCGTCAGCCAGACCGAGAGCATTTCGGCCTGGAACGGGGCGCTGAGTTCCGGCCGGTCCGCGATGGCCGCGCGGTCCGCCGCACCGAACTTGCCCGACCCGTACACGGCGGTGGTGCGCATCAGGTATCCGACGGCGTCGACTTCGGCGCGGTCGGGCTGCTGGCCACGGGCCAGCCGCTCGACCACATGGGCGAAGAGGCGCACCGAGCGGTTGGCGCGGCTGAGCGACAGTTCGCGCGGGCTGATGCGGCCCGCTTCCTGCAGCGGCACATTGGCCTCGAGGCGGTCGAGGTCGGCGGCGCTGGGTTCCCCGTCGAAGAGCGTGAAGGTGGCGTCCCAGGCCGTCGCGATCACCCGGTCCGACCGCATGCCGTCGGGCAGGTCATGGGCGAACGCCACCAGCGAATAGGTACGGTCCGGCCCCGCGGCCCGGTAGACGGCGCGTCCGACGCCGGTACCGTCGATGTCCCAGACCGGCCGGTCGAAGGTCCAGCCTTCGCGGGTCACCCGGCGCAGGAGCGTGCGCAGGAACGACAGGCGGGTCGGGTGCGCGCAGCCCATCCGCGCGAGGCGCATCACCTGCGACGGCGGGCGACGGAAGGCCTCGGCCTCGGGCATCGGGTTCAGGGAAGCGCAATCCATGGCATCCTCGCGGTTCGTCGGTCCAAGCTGCGGGCGGTTCCGACCCGCCCGCACGTCCAGGCAATGATCAGGCTCTCTTTCCCAGCATCAAGGTGATGCGCAGCGCGTCCCAGAGCGAGGGCAGCAGCACCAGCGACACGGGTGCCGCCGTGACCACGATGAAGCTCTGCAGCTTGCCGATGCCGCCGGCCCCGGTCGAGATCAGGATCAGCGCCATCACCCCCATGGCAAGCCCCCAGAAGGCGCGCAGCATGGGCGACGGGTTGTCGTCGGACATCGACGTCGCGATCACGTAGCTCATCGAGTCGCTTGTGGTGGCGACGAAGATCATCGTCAGCACGAGGAACAGCACCGACAGGAGGAATCCCATCGGCAGCGCCTGCGTCGTGGCGAGGAGCCCTGCGGGCAGGTCGAAGCCCTCGAACGGCCCCGAGATCACGCCGGGGGTCATCTGTTCCAGCGCGATGCCGGTGCCGCCGATGATCGTGAACCAGAAATTGGTGACGATCGGCGCGAGGACCGACAGCATCAGGACGATCGAGCGGATCGACCGGCCGCGGCTGACCCGGGCGATGAAGATCGCCATCATCGGCCCGTAGCCCAGGAACCAACCCCAGAAGAAGACGGTCCACCAGCCGAGCCAGCCTGGCGCGCCGAACATTCCCGCCTCGCCGCGATACATCGCCATGTCGAAGAAGTTCGACAGGTAGACGCCCATTCCGCCGGCAAACCCGTCGAAGATGAAGAAGGTCGGCCCCGCGACGAGCATGAAGGCCAGCAGCACGAACGCGAGGATCACGTTGATCTTGGACAGAAGCTGGATGCCCTTGGACAGGCCCGAAATCGCCGAGACGGTGTAGACGCCGGCCAGGGCGAGGATCACCACGGTCTGCGTGGCGAAGGTGTCCGGGATGCCGAACAGCGCGTTCAGACCGTAGGACATCTGCAGGCCCAGGAAGCCGATCGGGCCGACGGTCCCCGCCACGACGGCGATGATGCACGAGGCATCCGCGATCAGGCCGATGGGGCCGCTGATCGCCCGGTCGCCGAACAGCGGATAAAGCAGCGTGCGCGGAGCGAGGGGCAGGCCCTTGTCGTAGTGGTAATGCATCAGCATCACGGTGGTCAGCGAGCCGAGGATCGCCCAGGCCAGAAAGCCCCAGTGCAGGAAGCTCTGCGCCAGCGCGGCATGGGCCGCCGCCTGCGGATCGGCGCTCAGATCCCCGAAGAGCGGGGGCGTCGAAAGGTAATGCGCGATGGGCTCGCCCGCGGCCCAGAAGACGCCGCCGCCGGCCAGCAACGTGCACATGATCATCGAGCCCCACTGGAACACCGTGAACTCCGGCTTTGCGAGGTTGCCCATGCGCGTCTTGCCGCCGGGCAGGACGCAGAGCAGCAGCCCGATCAGGAAAGTCGCCAGCAGCAGCACCTGCCAGTAAAGGCCGAAATAGGTGGCGGCAAAATTGAATCCCCAGTCGACGATGCCGGACAGCAGGTCGATGTTGAAAAGCGCCAGCGCGCAGAACAGGGCGATGAAGCCCCCGGTGATGGCGAACAAGGGCTTGTCCACCTTTCCAAGACCGGCGGACAGGCCGCCGGCTTCGATCGTGTCGGTCATCGGATCTCCTCCCAAAAGATCGCCCCCCTTGGGGGTCATTGCGCGGCGTGCGCGGTGGTATCGCCCCATTCGCGGGCAGCACCGAAACTCGTCTCGAAGAACCGCAGCCAGTTCCCTCCCATGACTGCGTCCGCATCCGCATCGGTCATCCCGGCGGCGCGCAGGCCTGCCCGGAGGGTGCCGAAATCGCGGTTGTCGGCGAACCAGCCCGGCATGTCCGGAAAGCCGGGGGTCGCGGCACTGCCTTCGCCGTAGTCGATCCGCTTGGTCCAGCGTCCCGTCCGCATCCATTCCACGATGCTGTCGGGCTGGTCCTGGCACAGGTCGGTGCCGATCCCCACATGGCCGATGCCCACCAGATCGGCGGTGCGCGCGACCATGTCGCAGAAGTCCTGAAGGCTGCAGGCGCTCCCGCCCTTCAGGTGATGCGGATAGACCGAGAAGCCCATCATGCCGCCGGTTTCGCCCAGGGCCTTCAGCACGACATCCGACTTGTTGCGCAGTGCCCCGTGCCAGCTGGCGGGATTGGCGTGGGTGATCGCGATCGGGCGGGTCGAATGCTCGATCGCCTCCAGTGTCGACCGTTCGCCGGAATGGCTCATGTCGACCACGAGGCCCACGCGGTTCATCTCTGCCACGACCTCTCGCCCCATGCGGGTCAGCCCGGTGTCGTCCGCCTCGTAGCAGCCCGAGGCCAGCAGCGACTGGTTGTTGTAGGTCAGCTGCATGAAGCGCAGGCCCAGCGTGTGCAGGATCTCGATCAACCCGATATCGTCCTCCATGCAGGAGGGATTCTGCGCGCCGAAGAAGATCGCGGTGCGGCCGGTTGCCTGCGCCAGCGTCACGTCCGCCGCGGTGCGGCCCTGGAAGATCAGGTCGGGGTAACGCTCGAACCAGCGGTTCCAGCGTTCGATCTGCAGCACCGTCTCGCGAAAGGTCTCGTGGTAGGCGATGGTGACATGCACCGCGTCCACGCCGCCCATGCGCATCTGGCGGAAGATCTTTTCCGACCAGTTGGCGTATTGCAGCCCGTCGATCAGCACGCTCATGACGGCTCGCCCGCTGCGACGTAGGCGGTCTTGACGGTGGTGTAGAACTCGGCGGCGTAGGCCCCCTGCTCGCGCGGACCATAGGACGACGCACCGCGTCCGCCGAAGGGGACGTGGTAATCCGTGCCCGCCGTCGGGAGGTTCACCATGACGCAGCCTGCGCGCATGTTGGCGCGGAAATGGCTGGCGCGCGCCAGGCTGCGCGTCATGATCCCCGCGGTCAGGCCGAATTCGCTGTCATTGGCGATGGCGAGCGCCTCGTCATAGCTGCCCGCCTTGATCACGCAGGTGATCGGCGCGAACATCTCCTCACGGTTGATGCGCATGTCGTTCCGCGTTCCCGCGAAGACCGCCGGGGACATGTAATATCCCTCGGTTGCGCGCTCCAGCCGCGCGCCGCCGCACAAGAGCTCGGCGCCTTCGCGTTTGCCGATCCCGACATAGTCGAGGTTCTGCGCGAGCTGGCTCTCGCTTACCACGGGGCCAAGCTGCGTCCCCTCTTCCAGCGCGTGACCGACCCGGAGAGCCTCTGCCGCCTCGACCAGCTTCTCGACGAACGCGTCATGGACGGAATCGTGCACGATCAGGCGCGAGGCGGCCGTGCATTTCTGGCCGGTGGCCCCGAAGGCCGCACCGGACGCGCAGGCCACGGCAAGATCGAGATCGGCATCGTCCATGATGACCATTGGATTTTTCGACCCCATCTCCATCTGCACCTTGGTCATGTTGCGGATGGCCGAGGCGGCGAGGCCGCGCCCCACCGGGACCGAGCCGGTAAAGCTGATCGCCGCGACCTCTCGGCTATCGACGAGGCGCTGGCCGACATCGCGGCCCGGGCCGGCAACAAGATTGAAGAGGCCTGCCGGGATATCCTGCCTGGCGATGATCTCGGTCAGGGCAACCGCACTGGCCGGAGTCAGGTTCGCGGGTTTCCAGACCACCGCATTGCCGAAGGCGAGCGCCGGGGCGATCTTCCACGCGGGGGTCGCGACCGGGAAATTCCAGGGCGAGATGATCGCCACGACGCCCAAGGGTTCGCGGCGCACATCGATCTCCACGCCGGCACGGACGCTTTCAGCCAGGTCGCCCTGATTGCGCAGGCATTCTCCGGCGAAATACGTGAAGAACTGCCCGGCGCGGTAGACCTCGCCCTTGCCTTCGGCCAGCGGCTTTCCTTCCTCGCGCGCCACGGTCCGACCGATCTCATCCGCGCGGGCCATCAGCTCGGTGCCGATCGCCATGAGCACGTCGTGGCGTTTCTGGATGCCCGCGGCCCACCATGCCACCTGCGCGCGCCTGGCCGCGTGCAGGGCCGCGTCCAGCTGGTCCGCGCTCGCCTGCGCATAATGGCCGATCACATCCGACAGGTCCGAGGGATTGCGGTTTTCGATCTCGCTGGCGCCGGCTTCCCAGCGGCCGTCGATGTAGAGTCCGGTGTGCATCGCTCATCCTCGTCTTGCTTGACTCCAGTCCTTAGCGGGGAGAATGACTTCAGACTATCTTGAACATTTGAATGTAATTTCAGGATTTCTGTAATGGCCATCAAGCTCGAGATGCTGCGCACCTTTCGGATCGTCGCGGAGCAAGGCTCGCTCACCGCGGCGTCGGCGCTGCTTGCCCGGACGCCGTCCGCGGTGTCGATGACACTCGCGCAGCTCGAAGCCCATATCGGCGCCCCCCTGTTCGAGACCGACCGGAAGAACCGGCTGACGCCGCTGGGACAGCTCGTGCTCGAGGAAAGCAGCCGCGCCACCGATGCCTTCGCCCGCAGTGTCGACGCCATCGGGCGGCACGCGGTCTCGACGGCGGGAACGGTCCGGATCGCCGCGGTACCGTCGGCGGCCGTCACCGTCCTGCCTGGCGTCATCGCCGCCTTCCGCCGCATCCGTCCCGACGTGAGGCTCGAGATCAGCGACGTGGACAGCGCGACGGTGCGCCGGCGGGTCAAGCTCGACGCCGCCGATATCGGAATCCTGTCGGCGACGACGGATGCCCCGGAGGATGGCAACGTGATCCTCGAGGACGACCTCGGCATTGTCTGCCGCACGGATGGGCCAATCGCACGGGCAGTCACAGATGGATCAGCGGTCTCCTGGAGCCTGCTCGAACGGGAACCGCTCATCGCGAACCCGCTCTGCCACCTTGTCGATCACGCCTGCGTGCCGCGGTTGCTCATGGCCTGCAATCTCGAGGCCCGCAACACGACCGCGCTCTTGTCCTTCGTGCGCGCGGGCCTCGGCGCAACGGTGCTGCCGCGTGCCGCCCTGCAGCACCAGCCCGACCAACTGACCTTCCTGATGCCCGAGGATCCGGCGACACGACGCCACTTGCGGAAGATCCGGTCGGAGGATCGCCACCTCGGTCCCGCAGCCGAGGCATTCTGGACCGCGCTCTAGGCCGGACGGACCCGTGACAGGGGCCCGTCGCGCCCATTGCCGGGATCGTGGCCCGTCGTGGCTGGCCCCCTCACCGCGCACCGGCCGGGCCGCGGCGGCGCGTCAGCGGAAGGGGGCCGGCCTGGAGGGACTGAGAGCGCCGCAGCGGATCGCCGGGCCGACCGACCGATCGGTCAGCGCACCTGCTCCGTCGCGAAGCCCGCAAGCCTCGAATAGCCGTTCACGATGGCGTCGCGTTCCTTGAAGGGCAGGATCGTCTCGAGATCGGAGAACCTTTGCCCGGGCATGTGCGCGATGCGGGCTTCCACCTCGTCGATCACGCGCTCCGGCCCGCCGGTGCGATTGCCGGCGACGACCTCGTTCACCGGCCCGAGCCGCTCGGCCTCGTAGGCCTGCAGGATCGCGGCCGGATCGCCGCCCGCGCCGCAGAGCCGACCGAGTGCGCGCGCATCGAGGATCGCCTGCGCCGATCCGTTCGCCCCGAACGGATACATCGGGTGCGCAGCGTCTCCGAGCAGGGTCACGCGGCCCCGTGTCCACGTCTTGAGCGGGTCCCGGTCGCACATCGGGAAATCCCAGAACACAGGCGTAGCGTCGACCATCGCGCGGATGTCGGTCTCGGGCACGTCGAAATCGGCGAGGATCGGGTGCAGCACCTCGGCCTGCGCCTCGCGGTTCCAGTCCTCGCGGCCGGGCGCCGGCGCGCCCGGCTCGGCCTGGCGGACCACGCAAGCCCAGTTCATGAGCTGCGTGCCGGGCGTCTTGCCGGGGCCGATCGGGTAGAAGATGAACTTTCTGCCGATGCCGCCCGAATTGATAATCGTGTGCCCGTCGAGCACCTTCGGCCAGTCCAGCGCTCCGCGCCAGAGCATCAGGCCGGACCAGCGCGGCGCGCCCTCGTCGGGGTTCAGGAGACGGCGCACGGCGGAATGGATGCCGTCGGCCCCGATCAGCACGTCGCCCTCGGCTGTGAACGTGGTGCCGTCCCCCCGCCGCAGGGTGACGTGGACCCCCTCCCCCGTGTCCTCCACGGCCTCGAACGCCGCGTCGAGGGTCAGTGCCCCCGCGGGAAGCCGTTCGGTCACGGCATCGAGCAGCACCTGATGGATGTCTGCGCGGTGCGCGGTGATCTGCGGCACGTCGTAGCCTGCCGCCAGGCCGCGCGGCGCGTTCCAGACTTCCTGCCCGCCACGGGTCCGGAAGATCATGCGGTCCGTGCGGACGCCCAGCTCATCGAGCCGCTCCATCAGCCCGAGTTCGTTCATGGCGCGGATAGCATGCGGAAGCATGGTGATGCCCACGCCGAGTTGCAGGATCTCCGGGACCTTCTCGAAGACCTGGCAGGACACGCCGTGCTTGTGGAGATACAGCGCGGCCGTGAGGCCCCCGATGCCGCCGCCCGCGATGATGACCTTCATCCCTCAGCCCTCCGCCCGGCGCTTGGCGATGCGCGCGTCCAGGTCCGCGGTATCGAGTTCGGGCATCAGCACGACGTTCTCCTGCTCGCGCGGGTCGTTGCGCGCGGTCAGCGCCGTCGCCGGCTCGGTCTCGGACAGGTTGAAGGCCACATGCGGCACCTCTGCCGGGATGAAGCAGAAGCTTCCGGGCTCCATCAGGCTCTCGGTTTCGAGGGCCGGCCCGTGCAGCAGCACGATCCGGCCCGACATGGTGTAGATCGCCGTCTCGTAATCCCTGTGCCGATGCGACTTCGCCCGCCCGCCGGGGCCGAAGGCCGTCACGTTCAGCGACAGGTGCCTGGCACCGGTCGTGTTCTCAGAAACGCCGAAGAACTGCGGCATGCCCTGCTTGGCTTCGGTCGTGGTGCCGGGGGTGAAGACCTTCACCTCGGTGCCGTCCGGGAGACTCATGGCTCAATCCTTTCCTTGTCGGGTCAGTCGGTCTTGGGCAGGGGCGCCCGGTTCCATTGCAGCACGCGGCACTCGGGCCGGAGCCCGGCCTTGCAGTAGGGATCTCCCTCGGCGAGCGCCTGCGCCTCAGCCAGGGTGTCGGCCTCGATGACCCAGAGCGAGCCGCAGAAGGGGGCCTCGGGCCCCTCGCGCAGTCCGCCCGCCTCGGTGATCCGATCGCGGCGGGCGGCCAGGTAGTCGAAGTGGTCCCGCGTCAGATCCGCGTCGATCTGCGCCGGCTGGACGTCGTCGAGGAAGAGGGCGATGAAGCGCATCTGCGGCTCCTATGGTTGAGGACACGCGGGCATGGCGGTCACATCCCGAGATAGGCGCGGCGCACCTCGGGCGATCCCAGCAGGTCTGACCCGGGCCCCGACAGCGCGACGCGGCCGTTTTCCAGCAGGTAGGCCCTGTCGGCGAGCTCGAGCGCGACCCTGGCATTCTGTTCGGCGAGCAGGATCGTGAAGCCGGCGGTGCGCAGCTCCTCGATCGTCTCGAAAACCTGTTTCACCATCACCGGCGCCAGCCCGAGGGTGGGTTCGTCCATCAGGATCAGGCGCGGCCGCGCCATGAGACCCCGCCCGAGCGCCAGCATCTGCTGTTCGCCCCCGGACATCAGCCCGGCCTGCTGGGCCCGGCGTTCCTCCAACCGGGGAAACCGCCGGAACACCTCTTGCAGCATCCCGGAATGGCCCGCCCGCGCCCTCGGCGCGATCGCACCGAGGCGCAGGTTCTGCTCGACCGTCATGCCCGGAAACACGAGGCGTCCTTCGGGGATCAGGCAGAGGCCCGCGTCCACCCGGTCGTGGCTCGCCGTCCGCGTGATGTCCCGCCCCTCGAACCGGATCGTCCCGCCCGTCGCCGATACCAGTCCGGCCACGGATTTCATGATCGTTGTCTTGCCCGCGCCATTGGCACCGATCAGCGTTGTCACGCTGCCCGCTGCCACGTCGAAGTCCACGTCGAACAGGACCTGGACCGGCCCGTAGGCGGCACGCAGTCCCGTTACGGAAAGCATGGGAACGGTCATCCGAAGTACACCTCCGCGACGCGATCGTGGTTGCCGATCTCCTCGGGCGTGCCGAACGCGATGCACTCGCCGTGATCGAGCACGAGGATGCGGTCGGAGAGCGTCATCAGGGCGCCGATCACGTGTTCGACGATCACGAAGGTCAGCCTGTGATCGCCGCGCAGCCGTTCGAGCGTGGCGAGCATCGCGCTGACCTCGGTCGGGTTGAGGCCGGCCATGACCTCGTCCAGCATCACGAGCTGCGCGCCGGTGGCGAGCGCGCGGGCGATCTCCAGCCGCTTCTGTCCGGACAGGGTCAGCTGCGCCGCGTCGAGGTGGCGACGGTCCGACAGGTCGACGGCCTCCAGCGCCGCGTCGACCACCCGGGCGATCTCGACGGCCGAGAGCTTGCGCCCGCTTCCGTAGAGGGCCGCGACGCGCAGGTTCTCGGCCACCGTGAGACCGGCGAAGGGCCGCACGATCTGGAAGGTACGGCAGAGGCCGAGGCGGCAGATCCGGCTGGGCGACAGTCCGGTCAGGCGCGTCCCGTTGAAGACGACCTCGCCGGCCGAGGGCGCCACGTGCCCGGCGATCACGCTGAAGAGCGTCGTCTTGCCGGCGCCGTTGGCCCCCATCAGGCCGAAGATTTCTCCCTTCTCGACCTGAAGGCTGACGTCGCTGAGCGCCATGAGGCCGCCGAAGCGCTTGCTCACGCCCGTGATGTCGAGAAATGCCATCAGCCTGCCCTCCCGATGCGTCCGACCAAGCCGGAGAGGCCTCTCGGAACGAAGAGGATGAAGGCGATCAGCGTCACGCCCAGCACGATCATGTAAAGCTGGGGCAGGCTGGACCACAGAAGTTCCGAGAGCAGCGCGAAACCCACGGCACCGAGGATCGGGCCGCGCACCGTTTCGGTTCCGCCCACGAGGGCCATGGTGACGATCGTGAACGAGATCACCGGATCGAATGCCTGCGCGGGCTCGAAGTAGCTCGTGCGCAGCAGGGCGAGGCCGCCGACGGCGCCGGGAATGGCGGCGGACGCGATGAAGGCCAGGAGCTTGAGGCGCGTGACGGGAACGCCGACGGTTTCGGCCGCGACCTCGTCCTCGCGGATGGCGGCCAGTCCGGCACCGAAGCGCGAGTGACGGATGGCATAGGCGCCCAGGGTGGCCAGCACCGCAAGCCCAACCATCCACCACAGCAGCACCTCGGTCGCGGGAACGTCGAAGATCATCCGCCCGAAGCTGCCGAGCGCGGATTCGATCCGCATGACCACGTGGCGGACAAGCTCGGACAGCCCGTAGGTCAGGATCACGAAATAGGGGCCGCGCACCCTCAGCACCGGCATCCCGACCAGCGCGGCGAAAAGCGCGGCCGCGGCGGCCGCCGCGAGCAACGCCAGCTCGAAAGGGATCGTGCCGGTCAGCAGGACGCAGACATAGGCTCCGACGCCGTAGAACACCGCATGGCCGAGAGACAGGTAGCCGGTCGTCGCGGAGAGCATCGACCAGCTCTGCGCGAGGGCGATCCACATCGCCACCTGAAAGACCACTCCCATCAGGTAGGGACTTCCGAAAGCGGGAACCGCCGCGCCGAATACGGCGAGCGCGACGCCGAGGATCATGCCGGCGCCCCTCATGACCGCACCGCCTTGGTAAAGATGCCTTCGGGACGGAGAAGGAGAACGCCGACGAAGAGCCCGTAGATCAGGATCGAGCGATAGCCGGGCGAGGTCAGCGCGATGCCGTAGGTCTCGACGAGGCCGAGGCAGAAGCCTGCAAGCACCCCGGCGCCGATATTGCCGAGGCCCCCGATGATGATCACGACGAAGGCCACGATCGTGAACGGGAACCCCATGAAGGGCGTGATCTGCTCGGTCATGCTGACCAGCACGCCCGCCACGCCGGCGACCGCGAAACCGGCGCAGATCGTCAGCATCTGAACCCTGTTGAGGTTCACGCCCACGACCTGCGCCGCCTCGCGCCGCTGGATCACGGCGCGCAGGCTCCATCCGAAGAGGTGGAAGCGCAGGAACAGCAAGGTGCCGAAGCAGACCGCCGCCGCCACGCCCAGCGACAGCAGGCGGTTGCCGGTCATGCTGACGCACTGCCACGTGATGACGGTGTCGAGGTACTGGTAGCCGCGCGATGTCGAGGTGAACGCGAGCGCTGCGAGGTTCTGCAGGATCACCGAAATGCCGTAGAAGAGGATCAGGGAGTTCGCCTCGACCCGCTTGGCGAGATCGGGCCTGGCCAGCATCCGCCGGAAGAGACCCGCGTAGACGGCCCATCCCAGCAGGGCGCAGAGCGCGGCCGCGATGACCAGCGAGACGACCGGCGGGATGGCGAGCAGCGAGATTGCC
Organism: Roseivivax isoporae LMG 25204; assembly: GCF_000521865.1. Classification (GTDB taxonomy): domain Bacteria; phylum Pseudomonadota; class Alphaproteobacteria; order Rhodobacterales; family Rhodobacteraceae; genus Roseivivax; species Roseivivax isoporae. The sequence continues at coordinate 18,288 of NZ_JAME01000011.1, read as the reverse complement.
CAGAAGGCCGTGTAGGCCCCGATCATCACCAGATCGCCATGGGCGATGTTGAGCAGCCGCAGCGTGCCGTAGACTAGGTTCAGCCCGAGCGCGACAAGCGCGTAGAGCGATCCCGAAACGAGCGCGGCAAAGAGAAGTTGTCCTGACAGCAATGTATCCACGACGGTCCTGTTCCCGTAGCTGAGACCCCGGGGGCATGGCGCGGGGCCAAGCCCGCGCGGGTCGGATTGGCACGGAAGGCTGCCCCGCCCGCCATGGACGGGGCTCCGCGGATTACCAGCCCTGCTTGGGCGCGTAGTCGGCGGTCTTCACGGCCTCGGGCCAGACCAGTTCGATCTTTCCGTCCTGGATCTGGACGAAGCCCGTCGGGGTCACGACGTTCTGGACGCCGTCGAAGCGGACCTCGCCGTTGATCGTGTCGAAGGTACCGCTGGCGATCTCCTCGCGCAGCGCCTCAGGATCGAGGCCCACCTCGGCCACCGCCTGCTGGAGGATTTCCAGCGACATGTAGGCGAGCGCGGAATCGAGCGCGTCGGGCTCCTCGCCGAACGCCTCCACGTAGGCATCGAAGAACGCCTGCCCCTTCGGCCAGTCAACCGCCTCGGGCGACCAGTGTGCGGAGGAGACGACACCATTCACGGCGGTCCCGTTCGCCTTGCGGTAGGCGTCGATCGTGGGGCCGATCAGCGACATCACGAAGGGCGCCTCGATCCCCAACTCCTTCGCCTGCCCCGCGAACAGGAAGGCATCCGACGGGTAGGTCATCGCGACCACCGCGTCCGGCGCCGCGTCGCGTACCTCGACCAGCATCGAGGTCATGTCCTTGATGTCGGGCGGATAGCTTTCGTCCACCATGACCTCGATCCCGGCCTCTTCGAGCGCGGGGATCAGGAAACTGCGGAACTCCTGCGAATAGGGCAGCTCGTTCGCGAGCAGGGCCACGCTTTGGACGCCCTCGGCCTGCATCATCTTGGCAAGCTCCGCCCCCATCGTGTCGGGGATCGCCGAGGTGGGGAACCAGATATAGCCGGGCGCCACGTTCCGCAGCTGCACGGATGCCGCGGTATTGCCGACCATCGGCATCTTGAAGCGCTGGAGCACGGGCGCGAGGGCCAGGTGCATCGGCGTGCCCCACGGCGCGGCCAGGAGATCGACCTCGTCCTGCGTGATCAGCTTTTCGTAAATCCGCACGGTGTTGGCGGGGTTGGACTGGTCGTCGTAGCTGACGAACTCCACCGGGCGCCGGACGCCGTCGGGCAGCTCAAGCCCGCCCTCGGCGTTCACCTGCGTCTGCCAGAGCTTGTAGGGGTTTTCCTGCGACGGCGCGGCGGCCGCGTAGATGCCGGTACGCGCGATGGAATAGCCGATCGTGATCGGATCCTGCGCGATCGCGGCGCCGGCGGCGGTCAGGGCGATCGCCGTCGCCAGCGCGGCAGATGCGAGCCTTGTTGGTCGTTTCATCGTTTCGTCTCCTGTTGGAGGCCCTGTTCGCGGCCCCTTTTTTTGATCTTTGCGATCTTGTGTGCGGATCTTTTTGGTCAGTCCTGCAGGGCCCCGGGGTCCAGCATGCCCGCCAGCACACGCTCGCCGGTCAGCGGCAGATGCGCATGCCGGGCGCCGGTGGCCCTGGCCACGGCGTTGGCGATCGCGCCGGGGGCGGCATTCAGGCCGATCTCGCCCGCGCCCTTCGCGCCGAAGGGGCCGGTGGGATCCGGGTCCTCGATGATGAAGGTATGGATCGCGTCGGGGACGTCGCGCGCGGTCGGCACCTTGTAGTCCATGAGGGACGGGTTCGCGAGCCGGGCCCCGTCCCAGACCATTTCCTCGTACAGCGAATATCCCAGCCCCTGGACGAAGCCGCCGTGAAGCTGCACCTCGACCAGCCTCGGATTGATCGCGCGCCCCACATCGGCGGCCGACCATGCCTCATGCACGCTCACCTGTCCGCTGGTGTCGTCCACATCCACGTCGACGCCGAGTGCGGCGAAGCTGAACACGCCGATGCGCGGGAACGGAAGCCCGAGGGCGATCGCCCGCTTCGGATCGTGCGTCGGCTCGTCGAAGACCAGCGTCTCGCTGCCGACCAGCGGCCCGCCTGCTGCCCAGTGCGCGCGCCCCGAGATTTGGGCGAAGGTCACGTCGGTGTTCGAGCCGTGTCGCCCGATCCGGCCGCCCTCGCGCAGTTCGAGGTCGGCGACATCGCAGTCCAGAATCTCGGCCGCGTGATCCATTGCCTGGTCCACGACTTTCTTCGCCGCCGCCTTCACCGCGCGGCCCGTGGTATAGGTCACGCGGGACGCGGTCGTGCCCCAGTTGTAGGGCGACCCGTCCGTGTCAGGACTGGCGACCGCCACCTGGTCGAAAGGCAGTTTCAGTTCCTCGGCGCAGATCTGAGCCAGGACCGTGTCCGATCCCTGCCCGATATCGGTCGCCCCGGTATTGAGCGAGATCGTCCCGTCCTCGAGCATCCTGACGATGGCGCCGGTGCCGAGGAGACCCGAGATGTGCGCGGTGACGGCAAGGCCGAAATTGCGCGGGCTGCCGTCGGCGCGAGCCCCCTTGGCGGCCTGCTCGACCGCGTCGAGGCAGCGGCCGAGCCCGTTCGAGCCGATGCGCGGCCCGACGAACCACTGGTCGCCCCGGCGCAGCAGGTTCCGGCGCCGGATCGTGAACGGGTCGAGGCCCAGCTTCTCGCCGATCTGGTCGATCTGCTGTTCCCCCGCGAACAGAACCTGCGGGTTGCCGAAGCCGCGGAACGCGCCGAAGCGCAGCTTGTTGGTGTAGACCAGCTTGCCCGAGGCTTTCATGTGCGGGATGCGGTAGGGGCCGCCGCACATCAGCAGGCTGTAGCCCATCACCCCGGGACTGTCGTCCGCGAAGGCCCCGCATTCCACGAGCACCTCGCATTCGCGCGCGACGAGCGTCCCGTCGGATTTCGCGCCGGTCTTCATCCGGACCCGGTAGGGATGGCGCGCGCGGACCATCTCGAAATCTTCCTCGCGCGACAGGATCAGCTTCACGGGCCGCATCGCCTTCATGGCCAGCGCCACGGTGATGGGCTGGATGTGCGGCTCCATCTTGTTCCCGAATCCCGCGCCGACCCGGGGCGTCAGGCTGCGGAGCCTCGACATCGGAAGGCCGAGGCTTTCGCATACATTGGCCTGCACCCGGAAAACCGACTGGTTCGCGGACCAGAGCGTGACGCGGCCGGCGGCGTCCACCTCGGCCAGGGCACCGCAGGGCTCCATCGAGACATGCGCCTGTGGCTGGGTGGTGTACTCGCCCTCCACGATCACGTCGCAGTCGGCCCAGGCCGCATCCACGTCGCCCTCGCTCAGCTCGGTACGGCTGCAGAGGTTGCCGTCGGAACCCGCGTCGAAGACCTTGATGTATTCCGCCAGGTGCTCGTGCAGGATCGGTGCGTCCCGGGCGAGCCCCTCCTCGGGGGACAGGACCGCGGGCAGCTCCTCGTAGTCCACCTTGATCAGGCGGCAGGCGTGGCGTGCCTCCTCCTCGGTCCGGGCTGCGACGGCGGCGACGGGCTCCCCGACATAGAGCACCTTGCCCTTCGCGATGGCGTGCTCGTCCTTGATGAAGGCGCCCATGCGGCCCTCGCCCACGTCGTCCCCGGTTATGATCGCCACGACGCCCGGGGCCTGCATCGCCTCGGACAGGTCGTAGCCCCGGATGCGGGCATGCGCATGCGGGCTGGCGAGGATCGCTCCGTGCAACATGCCGGGGCGGTAGAGATCGGCGATGTACTCGGCGCGCCCCTGCACCTTCTCGAGGCTGTCGGTCTTGGCGACGGACTGGCCGACGGTGCCGCCGACGAAGATCGGTTCCGGTTGATCGAGACTCATTGCGACAGCTCCTCGGCCGCACCGCAGACAGCATCGACGATGGTGCGATACCCGGTGCAGCGGCAGATGTTTCCGGACAGCGCGGTCTTCACCGCCTCGCGGCTCGGGGTCGGATCGGCCTCGAGCAGGTCGCGTGCGGAGATCAGGACGCCCCCGGTACAGAATCCGCACTGGACCCCGCCGCTCTGAACCATGTGGCGCTGGAGCGTCGCCATCACGCGGTCGCCGTCCATGCCCTCCATCGTCTGCACCGCATGACCCTCGCAGCGGGCGGTCAGGGTCAGGCAGGCGCGGACCGGCGTGCCGTCCACGAGCACGGTGCAGGCGCCGCAGACGCCCTGGTTGCATCCGCGCTTGGAGCTGAGGATCCGCAGGTCTTCCCGCAGCGTCTGGAGAAGCGTCGCCCCGGCTGCAGTGGCCACCTGGACCTCCTCTCCGTTCAGGGTGAGGCTGTGCAGGACTTTCTTTACCATCATGCCGTCTCCTTCTGCGGGGCGAGTTCGGACAGGACCGACGCGACGAGCCGCGGGATGAGACGCAGGCGGTACTCGGCGCTGCCGCGCACGTCGTCCACGGGATCGGCCAGGGCCACGAGCCGGCCGGCGAATTCGGCAAGAGCCGCAGGATCGTGGAGCTTGCCGCGCAGGGCGTCCTCGCCGGCGCGGTCGCGCAGGGGGCCCGGCCCGCACGCCCCGATGGCTACGCGCAGACCCTGCCCGTCCGGGTCGAGCGCCATGGCGCAGGACGCGGTGGCATAGTCGCCCGACACCCGTGCGATCTTGCGGTACGCGGAAGGTGCCTCGACCGGTGCGGGCAGCATGATCGCCGTGATGATCTCGCCCTCGCCCAGCGCGGTCTCGTACCAGTCATCGACATAGTCGTGGATCGAAAGGCTCCGCCGCCCCTCCGGCCCCGCGATTTCAAGCGTCGCGTCGCAGCAGGCGAGCGCCGGAAGGTAGTCCGCCGCCGGGTCGGCATTGGCGACCGCCCCGCCCATCGTGCCCATGTTGCGCACCACGCGGTTGGCGATCATGCCCGCGGCACGGCGCAGGACGTGAAGACTGCCGGTGAGTTCGGCGCAGGCGGCGGTGTCGCAATGCCGGGTCATGGCGCCGATCCGGATCGTCCCGTCGGCGGTGCGGTCGATCCCGCGCAGCTCGGCAATACGGTCAAGGCTGACAAGATGCGAGGGCTCGACCAGGGAGGCGTTGCGCATCGCGATCAATGTCGCACCTCCCGCCAGCGGCATGGCCTCATCATGCTCGACCAGCAGCGCTATCGCGTCGTCGACGGTCAGGGGACTGAGGACCTCGGTCATGCCGTCACCCCCAGTCTCGCACGGAAGTTCTCGACGAACTGTGCCGCCAGCTGGTCCGCCTTCTTGCGGAAGATCCCAAGGCCGAACTTGCCGAGCCGCCCGGTGACCGAGACATCCGCCGCATAGTCCACCCGCGTGCCGCCGCTGTCGGTATCGCAAAGCCGCACCACGTTGTCCGAGGTCACGACGCTTGCGCGTGTCCCTTCCTCGCCGGAGGTGCGGGAGAGGATCGTGTGCTCGGGCCGTTCCTCGAGCACTTCGACCAGCAGGTTGAAGCGCGCCTTGATGGGGCCGACCTTCACCGAGATGTTCGCCCGGTAGGCCATGTCGTCCACCTGTTCGACCGCCTCGCAGCCGGGAATGCAGGCGCCCATGACCTGAGGGTCGCGGATCCTGTCCCAAACCTCGCTGCGCGGGGCCTCGACCTCGAATTCTCCCTCGATCTTCATGTGACTGCCCTAGCGGAATGACGCAGGGGAAGGTTGCAGATGAAGTTCGGCTGGCTGGTTCGTGGCAAGGTCATCTCCCGGTTGGCTTCACGCTCTGACGGCGCATTAACGAATGACGTTCTTTAATGAGGAGCAAAGGGCTTGATTCTGTCAATAGCGAATGTCATTCGGTTAAAAACGACGGTGGAGACGCGCCGATGGCACGCCAAAAAAGCGAGCAGGTCCGAAAGGCCATCATGGAGGCCGCGCACCGGCTGTTCATGGAAAAGGGCTACATCGCGACGACGATCAGCAGCATCGCGCGGGCGGCCGGCACCTCGCAGTCGAACGTCTACGTCTACTTCGCCTCGAAGTTCGAGATCGCGTTCGCGGTCTTCGATCCATGGCTGCGCGCCAAGGTCGCCGAACTGGAAGAGCAGGTCATGGCTCAGGACACACCGGAGGCATGCCTGCGAAGCCTGATCGACGGGCTGTTGCACGGCATCGCGGCCGACCGCTCGGGCCAGACGCTCACGCTCGTTCAGGCCCTCGCCACGGCAAAGCCCGGCGACGAATACAATCCGGACCTTCTGATCTGGACCATGTCACGCATCCACAACATGATCGGCGGCGCCCTGCCCGGCTCCGACCCGGCCGAACGCGAGGCGCTGACCCATTCGCTCATGCTTGCCTTCGACGGCATCGCGCTGCGCCAGAACCTCCGGCGCGGCGAGATCGAGGACAGCCTCTCCGTCGACGCGTTGTACATGATGGTGCGCGCGCTCGTCGATCGCCGGTCCCACGCCAGCTCCTGAGCGGCCGGAGCCGACCGTCGGCCGGCGGGGGCGGTTGGCATGTCGTGACGCGTCGTTCCCGCCGAACGCCCGGGCGGCGAAACGGTCAATGCCGTCCGGGCTCGGCCAGCTCGTCGCGCAGCCAGGCGAGCAGGGCATCCGTCTCCGGATGGTTCCCGCTCCGCGTGCCGCGAAAGACCGAGATCTCGGTCGGGCGGAACACGGCCTCGGCGCAGACCCGCACGAGCTTGCCATCGGCGATGAGCCCGCTCACCGTGTTGCGCCAGCCGAGCGCGATCCCCTGGCCCGCCACCGCCGCCTGCAGGACCAGCGGAAAGCTGTCGAAGCCGGCCAGCCTGGCATTTCTCGGGGTCGCGTGCCCGAGCGCCGCGAACCAGTCGGGCCAGTCCAGCCAGTCCTGCGGCAGGACCTGGTGCGACAGCAGCGTGTACTGCGGCAGCCGCGCGACCGGCAGCGGAAGGGCGTCGGCGGGCACCAGCCCCGTCGCCGCAACCGGAAAGATCTCGTCCGAGGCGGTGAAGGCCAGGCGCGCCGAGCCGGACGGCCGCCCGGTCGTCTGGATCGCCACGTCGAAGGGTTCCGGCGCCGCGATGAGCGGGGCGAGCGCGCTGATGACACGAACCTCCAGTCCGGGGTGCCGTTCGTGAAACCGCGCGAGGCGCGGCATCAGCCAGTAGAACGCCTCGCAGAGCTGACAGTGCAGGACCAGTCCGCCGGCGGCGCGTCCGCCGCGCAACCGGGCCGTCTCGGCCGAGATGTCGGCCAGGGCCGTCCCGACCACCCGGCCGAAGGCGCGTCCCGCGTCGGTCAGGAACACCGCCCTGTTCCGCCGCTCGAAGAGCCGCACACCGAGATCCGCCTCGAGGGCAGCGATCTGCTTGGTCACGGCGGTCTGCGTCAGGCCGAGTTCCCGGGCGGCGGCGGTGAAGCTCTCATGCCGTGCGGCCGCCTCGAAGGCCGGCAGACGGGACAGCGGCGGCAGCATCCGACGATCCATTCCACGTCCTCATGGTTCTTCTCGAAGTTCTCATTTTATGAACAAGCCCGGGCCTGCTTTCCACCCCGCATGGAATGGACATCCAGACCACCCCGCCCGCTAGGCGGACCCGCGCGCGGCATCCTTGCGATCCTCGCGGCCGTCTTCCTGCTGTCCTTCTCGGACGCTGTGGTGAAGCTCGGGGATGACCGCTTCGGGCTGGCGCAGCTGGTCCTGCTGCGCTCCGTCGTCGCCACGCTTCTGCTCGCCATATGGCTGCTGCGCGACCGGGGCGCCCAGGGCCTGTGCCCGAGCCTATCCGGCTGGGTCTGGGCACGCAGCCTCTGCCTCTCCGCCATGTGGCTCAGCTACTACGCGGCGCTGCCGGCCATGTCCTTCGCCCTCGCGGCCGCCTGCTACTACACCGCACCCGCCTGGATGGCGCTGCTCGGCCGCGTCCTGCTGGGCATGACGATCGGCGGCCTCGGGTGGAGCGCCATCGCGCTCTCGCTCGCGGGCGTGTTCCTCGCGGTTTCCCCCTCGCCCGAAAGCGTCACCCCTCTGATGCTGCTCCCGCTCGCGGCCGCCGGGTTCTACGCCCTGGCCGGGCTGATCACCTGGAGCCGCTGCCAGGACGAGAGCCCGGGCGCGATGGCCGTCACGCTCAACCTCTGCCTCTGCGGTGTGGCCGCCGCCGGGCTGGCCGTCCTCGCAATCGTCCGGCCAGGAGGCGACGGGGGCTTCGCCCTGTCTCTCTGGCCACCGCTGGGCATCGCGGGCTGGAGCCTCGCGATCCTCCTCGGGGTGCTCATGGCAATCATCGCCCCGGCGGTTGCCCTGGCCTACCGCCTCGCTCCGACACCGGTGGTGGGGGTCTTCGACACCGCGTATCTGGGGTTCGCCGCCGTATGGGGCGCCCTCTTTTTCGGGGAGGTTCCCAGCACGCGGGAAGGGCTGGGGATCACCATGATCGCCGCCGGCGCGATCCTCATGAGCAGGAACCGGAACAGGGGCTAGGGCGCCGGTTGCCGGTCCGTGGGCCCGCCCTGGTCCCGAAGCGGGCCGGGGCAGAACGCGGCATCACCAGCTGACGGGAAACGGTCCTGCGGGATCTCCTTGCGCTCAGGCGCCGGCCAGCCGCGAGAGCGATGGATGTACATGACGGCCATGGCGCCGTCACCGACCGCGGGCGAGAGGAAACGTGGCATGGAGGCGACGTCCCAGCGACCACGGATGCCGGGGATGGAGGTCTGCGTCGCCGTCCGGGAGAAAGGTGACCTCTCCCCGTTCGGTACAGCAGTTCGGCGTGAAGTCTTGACATCGGCCCCGGCGTGATGACGCCGGGTTCCCCGCCGAGGCGGCGCATTACCGCATTCGTCTCGGAGCCTGATTTTCAGGTTGGGGTGTGATGGTAGCGGAGGAGGGACTTGAACCCCCGACACAAGGATTATGATTCCTCTGCTCTAACCAACTGAGCTACTCCGCCAAGAGCGTGGGGGTGAGTATGGCAGGTGGCGGGGACGGTCAAGCGGAAATTTCCCGACTTTTTCGCCCGCGCCGCCGCGGCCCCGCGCGGGGCCGTCACTTCACGATCTGCTCGTCGCGCACGAACATGTTCGCCCAGGCGCGGTCGACCAGTTCCGGCGTCATCTTGTAGGGCAGACCTTCGAAATTGCAGACCGCGATCATCTGGTCGACCAGGAACACCGGCTGGTAGTTGGCGTAGACGTTGTCGATCGTCGGGTACTTGTGCTTGAGCAGGTAGACGAGGCTCCTTTCGCAGAGCTGCATCTTCTTCTTGCGCGCGACGAGGGCGAAGATCTTGAGGAAGTTCTCCTGGTCCGGGCCGTCGATCTTGATCTTGAAGAAGATCCGCCGCAGCGCCGCCCGGTCGAAGATCTCGTTCGGGTGGAAGTTGGTCGAGAAGATCACGAGCGTGTCGAAGGGCACCTCGAACTTCTCGCCCGATTGCAGCGCGAGGATGTCCTTGCCCTCCTCGAGCGGCACGATCCAGCGGTTCACCAGCTTCTGCGGCGGCTCGGCCTGCCGGCCGAGGTCGTCGACAATGAAGATGCCGCCGGTCGACTTGAGCTGCAGCGGCGCCTGGTAGGTGCGCGCGGTGGGGTTGTAGACGAGGTCGAGCATGTCGAGCGACAGCTCGCCCCCGGTGATCACCGTGGGCCGCTGGCAGAGCACGTAGCGCGCATCGAACAGCGTGCGGCGGCGCAGCTGCGTGGGATCGTCCTGCGCCTCCTCGGCGGCGTTGTGCACGATCGGGTCGTACATGGTGATGACCTGCCCCGCATACTCGATCGCGCGCGGCACGTAGATGCGGTCGCCCATGGCATCGCGGATCCCGTTCGAGATCGACGACTTGCCGTTGCCCGGGGGCCCGTACATCAGGATCGACCGGCCGGAGCTGACCGCGGGCCCGAGCGTGTCGAGGAGTGTCGGCGGCAGCACGAGGTGGCCCATGGCGCGCGTCAGCTGGTCGCGCGTGATCTGGATGTTGCGGATCGACTGGCGCGCCACCTGTTCGCGGTAGACCGACAGCGGCACCGGCATCGCGCCGAAATATTCCGACTGCGACAGCGCGTCGAGCGCGCGCGCGCGCCCCGAATCGGTCAGCTGGTAGGTCATCTCGGCCAGCGCCGAGGCCGACAGCGTGCCCATCGCCTCGAGCAGCATCTGGCCGCGGGCGTAGTCCACGATCTCCTGCGTGACCTGCACGGGCAGGCAGACCGTGCGCGCGAGCTCGCTCACGGTGTTGAGGCTCTTGCGGAACATCGTCTTGAGGACGATGTCGCGCATCATCACCTTCGACAGCGCCATGTCCTCGATCCGCTTCGGCGCCGGCGGCGCGAGCACGGTGGACTGCATGTTCATCTGGCGCTCCTTCTTCCCCCTGGGCGGGTCTTGCGCACAAGGAAGCGCCAGTTTGTGGCGAGAGAGCGGCCCGGACTGGACAATTTGCCGGACTTCGCCGGACTGCATCCTCTGCGGAAACCTTGAAGCACCGGCCTATATGGCCATGATGCGCCCGCCCGCGACGGGCGGGCACCACAGAAGGGGAAAAACCGCATGAGACTGACGCTGACGACCGCAATCGCCGTGGCCCTCGCCGCCGGTGCCGCACAGGCCCAGGATGCCTGCGAGGAGATCAGCTTCGCCGATGTCGGCTGGACCGACATCACCGCGACGACCGCGGCGACGACCGTGGTGCTCGAGGCGCTCGGCTACGAGACCGACGTCAAGGTCCTGTCGGTGCCGGTGACCTACACCTCCATGGCGGACGGCGACATCGACGTGTTCCTCGGGAACTGGATGCCGACGATGGAGAACGACATCGCGCCCTACCGCGAAGACGGGTCTGTCGTGACCGTGCGCGCGAACCTCGAGGGCGCGAAGTACACGCTCGCCACCAACGCGGCGGGCGCCGCGCTCGGCATCGAGAGCTTCGAGGACATCGCCGCGAACGCCGACGCGCTCGACGAAACGATCTACGGGATCGAGCCCGGCAACGACGGCAACCGGCTGATCCTCGACATGATCGAGGCGGACGCCTTCGGCCTCGGCGACTTCGACATCCGCGAGAGCTCTGAACAGGGGATGCTGGCGCAGGTCGGACGCCTGAGCGACCGCGACGAGCCCATCGTCTTTCTCGCGTGGGAACCGCATCCGATGAACGCGAACTACGATCTGACCTATCTCACGGGAGGCGACGAGTATTTCGGCCCCAACCTGGGCGGCGCGACGGTCTACACCAACACGCGCGCGGGCTTTGCCGAGGACTGTCCGAACGTGGGCACGCTGCTCGACAACCTCGCCTTCAGCCTCGAGATGGAGAACCAGATCATGGCCGCGATCCTCGACGACGGTCAGGATCCCGAGGCGGCCGCGACCGCGTGGATGGCCGAGAACACCGGCATGGTCGAGGGCTGGCTCGAGGGCGTCACCACGCGCGACGGCGGCGACGCGACCGAGGCGGTGATGTCGGCGCTGCAGTGACCCCGCGCGCCGGGCGGGGGCGGCGAAGCCCCCGGCGGCGGCGCAGTCACGCGCGCGCGGCGTAGATCCTGACGCGGGCGGGCAGCCGGATGCCGTCGGGTCCGATCCGGTCGCGCCAGCGCGCGTGCAGCGTCCCGAGGATGGCGCGCAGGTCCTCCTGCGTGCCGCCCCGCTCGCGCAGGATGCCCGGGATCGGGCCGATCTCGGGCAGCATCCGCTCCATCGCCGCCCAGCCGTCCGGAAGGTGCAGGTCAGGGGTCACCGTCTCGACGCCGGCATCGGCAAAGCCCGCGGCCGCGAGGATCGGCAGGACGCGGCTGGGGTCGCGGAAGGCCATGGGACCGGCCGCATCCGGGTCCCCCTGCGGCACCGGGCCGAGCCGTGCCACCGCCGCGTCGCGCGGGTCGGTGAACCACGGGTTGCCCTCGGGCCCCGCCCAGCACGCCATCACGAGACGCCCGCCCGGCGCGAGCGCGGAACGGATGTTGGCGAAGGCTGCGACCGGGTCGTCGAAGAACATCACCCCGAAACGCGAGAGCGCGGCGTCGAAGGGCGGCCCGTCAAAGCCGTGGACCTGCGCATCGGCCTGGACGAAGCGCGCGTTGTCCGGCGCGCGTTCGCGCGCGAGCGCCAGGAGCGGCGCCGAGATGTCGAGCCCGAGCGCACTGCCCGAGGGGCCCACCGCCCGTGCCGCGGCCCGGGTGGAGCCGCCGGCCCCGCAGCCGATGTCGAGCACGCGTTCGCCCGGCGCCAGGGCGGCGCGGTCGAGGAGCACGTCGAGCACGCCCGCCATCTGCGCCTCGAGATCGGCCGTGCGTGCCGCCCAGCGGCGGCCCATGTCGCCGCCCCAGGCCTCGGCCTGCGCGGCGTTGGGGCTGCCGCCGGGCGCACCGGTCACGCGCCGCCCACCTTGTCCTGCGTGCTGGTCTCGAAATCGGAGGCGTCGTGACGTTCGTGCAGCTGCGTCTCGGGCGCGCCGGTCATGCGGTTGACCATGCGCCCGCGCTGCACGGCCGGACGCGCGTCGATCTCCTTGGCCCAGCGCTGCACGTTCTCGTAGCTTTCGACCTGCAGGAACGTCCCCGCCTCGTATTGCCGGCCGAGCGCGAGCTGCCCGTACCACGCCCAGTTCGCCATGTCGGCGATGGTGTAGTCGTCACCCGCGAGGTAGCGCCGGTCCGCGAGGGTCCGGTCGAGCACGTCGAGCTGGCGCTTCACCTCCATCGCGAAGCGGTTGATCGGGTATTCCATGGGCTCGGGCGCATAGGCGTAGAAATGGCCGAAGCCGCCTCCGAGATAGGGCGCCGATCCCATCTGCCAGAAGAGCCACGACAGCATCTCGGGACGGACCGCGCGCGGCCCGAGGAAGGCGTCGAACTTCTCGGCGAGGTGCAGCAGGATGGCACCGGATTCGAAGACCCGCACCGGTTCCGGACCCGAGCGGTCCATCAGCGCGGGGATCTTCGAGTTTGGGTTCACGTCGACGAAGCCCGACCCGAACTGGTCGCCGTCCTGGATGCGGATGAGCCACGCGTCGTATTCGGCACCGGCATGCCCGGCCGCCAGCAGCTCCTCGAAGAGCACCGTCACCTTCACGCCGTTCGGCGTCGCCAGCGAATAGAGCTGAAACGGATGCTGTCCGACCGGCAGCTCCTTGTCGTGGGTCGGGCCGGCGATCGGGCGGTTCAGCTTGGCCCACTTGCCGCCGCTCTCGGCGTCCCATGTCCAGATCTCGGGGGGCGTGTAGCTCATGTCGGCTCCTTTCAGATGACACGGCGCGCGGCGCCGCGGACGTTGCCCGGGCCCCCGGACGGAGCCCTGCCTTGTGGCCGCAAGGTAGCCATCGCCCGCCGAAAGGCCAGACGCCGCAGGCTGCACCACCGCACAGGCCGCGTCGGGGTGCGCACAGGCGGTGAACGGGCCCGCATATAAATCCGCGGCGACTTCCCGCCGGTTGCAACGAATCGTGCGGGCGAACGTTGACCGTGCATAAAGGCGCAAGTAACGCTTTAGTTTAGCTCACAAAAAAACGCGAGGCGGCAGATCATGGGCAGCATCCCCTTCACGACGCGGCAGGGCCGGGCCCGCTGCACGGGCATCCTCTCTCTCGCGGCGCTGTCTTGGGCGGCGCTGGCAGGCGGCGCGGCGGCGCAGGCGGGCCCGGGGGGCGGCGGCGGCGTGTCCTTCGGCGGCGCCTTCTCTCTCGGCCTCAGCGATTACGGCGGCGATGACGGGCTCGACGGCACCGCCGGCACGCTGGATTTCGGCGGCACGTTCTCGTCGGGACCGGTTAGCCTCGACATGGACCTCGACGCGACGGGCACCAACGATGGCGAGGGGCTCGGCATCGACTCGAACCGCGGCGTCGACGTGGCCGCGCGCTACCAGTTCTCGCCCGCACTCGGCGCCGGGACCTACATCGCCCGCGATTCGATCGATTTCGGCGGCGGCGACCGGCAGAACCTCGACAGCTACGGCATCGAGATGTTCTACGACACGCCGCGCTGGCAGACGCGCCTCAGCATTGGCGAGACCGAGCTCGACGACGCGGCCGACGACATCGACGTGATCGATTACGGGCTGGCCACGCGCTTCGACCTCCAGAACGGCTTTACCCTGTTCGCGAGCGGCGTGCTGTCGCGCGGCGACATCGGCGACACGACCTTCGATTCCTCCGCCGCGGGCATCGGCGCGGCCTATGCGTTCGGCAACGGGATCGAGGCGTTCGGCAGCTATCACCGCACGACCTCCGATGACCTCGACGCCACGCTCAACAGCACCTCGGTGGGCGCGGCCTACACGCTCTACGCGGCGGGTCAGCCGGTGATCCTGAGCGGCGAGTACACCCACCTCAATGGCGACACGGTGGGCGGCGCGAGCGACGGCCGCCGCATCGCCATCGGTGCGACGATCCCGCTCGGCGACACCTCCGCGCGCAAGCGGCTGCCGGGCAACACCCTCACCGGCAACGTTCTCGAGGGCGACCGGACCGCCACGGGCGGCGTCCTTACCGGCATCGGGTTCTGAGACGTCGCCATCCGGGGCGCGGGGCCGCCGCGCCTCAGATCACGCCGATCTCGGCCAGCGCCCCGGCCAGCTCCGGCGGCAGGGCGTCCTCGTCCTGCCGCGACGCCGGAAGATCCGCGGGCGCGTCGTCGGGCATCAGGTAGCGCCAGCCCTGGAACGGCCGCCGCGGCGCCGGCGTCACGCGGATCAGCCCCGGCTCGAGCACGATGGCGCAGCGGCGCACCCCGTCCCCGCCCGCGACCTCGTCGAGCCGCAGCACCCGCTGGCGGCACTGGATCAATCCCTTGATCACCCAGTAGATCGATCCGCCGGCGACGATGTCGGCCTCGCGCTTGGGCCACATGCGGGTCACGTGGCGCGGATTGCCGTCCGCACCCTTGGCGCGCGCCGAAGCCTGCCAGCGCGCCAGCTCCTCGACCGACTCGGTGCCGGCGCTGAGCTTGAGCAGATGACAGATCCCGGATGCGCGTGCTTGTGCCATGATGGTTCCCACTCCACGGCGCATATTGTAGGCGTCGCGTCATCGACAGCAACCCGTTGAGCAAATCCGCAGGCCGGTCTATGGTGGACGGCCCCTCGCGACAGATCAGGAATCGCCTCATGACCCGCTTCGCCGCCCCCATCGCCGAACAGATCTGGGACATGAAGTACCGGCTCAAGGAGGCGGACGGAACGCCCGTCGACCGCTCGGTCGAGGACACCTGGCGGCGGATCGCCCGCGCGCTGGCCGAAACCGAGGCGGAGCCCGCGGCCTGGGAGGATCGCTTCTACGCCGCGCTCGAGGATTTCCGCTACCTCCCCGCGGGCCGCATCACCGCGGGCGCCGGCACGGCGCGGTCGGTCACGCTGTTCAACTGCTTCGTCATGGGGACGGTGCCCGACACCATGGCCGGCATCTTCGACATGCTGAAGGAGGCCGCGCTGACCATGCAGCAGGGCGGCGGCATCGGCTACGACTTCTCGACCATCCGCCCGCGCGGCGCACCGGTCGCGGGCGTCGCCGCCGACGCCTCGGGCCCGCTGTCCTTCATGGATGTCTGGGACGCCATGTGCCGCACCATCATGTCGGCCGGCTCGCGCCGCGGCGCTATGATGGCAACCATGCGCTGCGACCATCCCGACATCGAGGACTTCATCGGCGCCAAGGCCGACAGCGCGCGGCTGCGCATGTTCAACCTCTCGGTCCTCGTCACCGACGCCTTCATGGAGGCGGTCAAGGCCGACGGCCCGTGGGAGCTGACCTTCGGCGGCAAGGTGTTCCGCACCCTGCCCGCGCGCGATCTCTGGAACCGGATCATGCGCGCCACCTACGACTATGCTGAGCCGGGCGTCATCTTCATCGACCGCATCAACGCCGCCAACAACCTCGCCTATTGCGAGACGATCGCGGCGACCAATCCCTGCGGCGAGCAACCCCTGCCGCCCTACGGCGCCTGCCTTCTCGGCTCGATCAACCTCGCCCGGCTCGTGGCCGATCCGTTCGGCACGGATGCGAGCCTCGACGAGGACGCCCTCGACGATCTGGTGGCGACCGCGGTGCGCATGATGGACAACGTGGTGGACGCCTCGCGTTTCCCCCTGCCCCAGCAGGCGGAGGAGGCCGCCGCCAAGCGCCGGATCGGCCTCGGCGTGACGGGCCTCGCCGATGCGCTCCTGATGGTCGGGCTGCGCTACGGCTCGGACGCGGCCGCCGCGCAGACCGAGGCCTGGCTCAGGCGCATCGCACGGGCGGCCTATCTCGCGAGCGTGGACCTCGCGAAGGAAAAGGGCGCCTTCCCCCTCTTCGACGCCGAGAAGTACCTGGCCTCGGGCACCATGCGCGCCATGGACGAGGACGTGCGCGAGGCGATCCGCACGCACGGCATCCGCAACGCCCTCCTGACCTCGATCGCGCCCACGGGCACGATCTCGCTCTATGCCGGCAACGTCTCCTCCGGGATCGAGCCCGTCTTCGCCTATGCCTACACCCGCAAGGTCCTGCAGAAGGACGGAACCCGCACCGAGGAGGAGGTGGTCGACTACGCCGTGCAGATGTGGCGCGAGACCCGCGGCGACGCCCCCCTGCCCGACCATTTCGTGAACGCCCAGGTCCTGTCGCCGCAGGAGCACGTCAAGATGCAGGCGGCAGCGCAGAAATGGGTGGATTCGTCGATCTCGAAGACCATCAACTGCCCCGAGGACATCGGCTTCGAGGCGTTCAAGGACGTCTACATGCAGGCCTACGAGACCGGCTGCAAGGGCTGCACCACCTACCGCCCGAACGACGTCACCGGGTCGGTCCTGAGCGTGAGCGAGGCCGACAAGCCCGCCGAGACGCCCGTCCTCGTGCACGAGGCCGAGGCCGGCGCCGAGGTCGTCTACATGTCCGAGCCCCTCGACCGGCCGCAGACGCTCGAGGGCGCCACCTACAAGCTCAAGTGGCCCGACAGCGAGCACGCCATCTACCTCACCATCAACGACATCGTGGTGGGCGGGCGCCGCCGTCCGTTCGAGGTCTTCATCAACTCGAAGAACATGGAGCACTTCGCCTGGACCGTGGCGCTCACCCGCATGATCTCGGCGGTGTTCCGGCGCGGCGGCGACGTCTCCTTCGTGGTCGAGGAACTGAAGGCCGTCTTCGATCCCCGCGGCGGCGCCTGGGTCAAGGGCCGCTACATCCCCTCGATCCTCGCCGCCATCGGCGGCGTGATCGAGCAGCACCTCGTCGCCATCGGCTTCCTCGAGGGCGAGGGCATGGGCCTCAAGAGCGACCCCCAGGCCCGCGTGGTCGGCCTCGACACCCCCCGCGGCCGCCCCTGCCCCTCCTGCGGCCAGTACGACATGCACATGTCCGAAGGCTGCATGACCTGCACGAGCTGCGGGTATTCGAAGTGCCAGTAGGATGGTGAGGGGCGAGTTATTGTTTTTACGGGCGTAGTTATGCCAAAACCCGTGAATTCGCCTGCCAAGGGTCGGGACTTGTTTTGCCTGCATCCAGTTAAGGATTGAAATCACTGGGTTTCTTGAGAACGCGTATCCAAGCCTGTTTTGGTGGGATAATGCTGCCGTGACAGTCCTGCTGGCAGGTCCCCCCTGAGTTCTCCGACATGAGCAAAAGTTCGGCCCGCTTCCCTTCCGGGAGGCGGGCCGTTTTTCCTGGTCAGTTTCTGCTTTTATGGAGCCCAAAGCCTCGCTGCCCGCGTGACAACGTGGGTCCTTTCCCTACAGCATTTTCGATCCACGGTGTCGGTAATCGGAGTCCCGGGTCATCTATTACTCAAGGCGTCGCGTGTTGGGCGATTTTGACGCGCTACATGAGAGCGTTTCGCGCCTGAAGCAGATGCAGACAGGACACGGTTTCCAGAAAACGGATCGGAAGGCGTAAGTTGGCGGTGTGCCGAACCCGACAGGAGAAAAAAGGGCGGCTTTCGCCGCCCTTTTCCGAGGTGCTTGCGAATTTCCTATGGGGATCGCCAGCGTCGCAACGCACCCTCGATACGCGCGTAGGCCTGCATCGCCTCATGCTTCGAGTGATACCCGTTGCAGAATTGGTGGCCGTAAGTGTCTGCGCGGGTGTCTTCGATCGTGTAGCCGAGCGCGAGAAAAGCCTGGTGCGCCGCGTCGGTCAGCCGCGCGGGATGGCTCGGCGAGGTCATGACGGTCACGCCGGCGATCTCCCGGCCGATCTGCGTGTAGTGACGGTCCACCCACACGTGGACACGAGACAGGCTGTGCATCTCGATGAGCCACAGCGTCACGTCGCAGATGTCCTGCTCCAATCCGAACTCATCGGGATAGACGCTCAGGCGGCGCTGCCGCGCCGCCTGAAGGGCACAGCGTGCCCAGGTCTCATTCTGAACTGGCCCCGGTTTCGACC